>JAIYAZ010000166.1 GCA_027488755.1 Verrucomicrobiaceae bacterium
CGCTTCCGCCACCGAAAGCGTCACCTCCCTCGACGCCACCTTCGAGCGCGTCACCGTCACCGATTCCCTCCCCGCACCCGCCAAGCGCTTCGCCCGCGTGAAGGTGACTTCGCCATGAAGTATCGCATCCTGAGGCTTGCCACCCTTTGCGTCGCCGCAAACCTCTGCGCCGCCGACCTCACCACCTGGCCCTCGCAATACACCATCCGCCCATGGGAGGCCTCGCGCCTGACCGCCGCGGATGTTGTCGGGCCGGATGGCATCGTCTACCCCGATTTCACCGGGGTCGGCGTCACCGGCGGGATTCCTGACATCAATAATTCCACCGTCCGCGCCGGCTACAGCGTTTTTAACGTCACCACCTACGGGGCCAACGGCTCCGATGCCGTGAGCGACACCCTCAACGTGGAGGCCGCCGCGGCCGCCATGCGTTCGTTCCTCAACGCCAACCCTGCCAACAAGGCCATCCTCTACTTTCCCGCCGGAACCTACTACCTCTCCGCCCCCGTCGTTTTTTCCCAAAACAACGCCGTGATCGATGGCGACGGTCCTGCCTCGACCATCATCAAACTCCAGACCGAAGTCGGCCAATCCGGCGCACTCTTCACGATCAAACGCGACCCCGCCTTCGCCGGCTACCTCACCGCCACCACCCTCGTCCCGCGCGGCGGCAACACCCTCACCCTCAACTCCGACCCCGCCGTCAACGGCTACAGCGTCGGCTCCTGGGTGCGCCTCGCCCCCACCGTCTCCGGCGCCGGCACCACCGTCTCCGACCGTTACAGCAACCCCGACAACCACGTTGTCTTCGGCGACGCCTACTACCACCTGGGTCGCATCCTCTTTGCCAAGGTCACCGCCCTCAACAGCGGCTCGAAAACCGTCACCCTCGACCGCACCTTCACCCACGATTATTTCATCAACGAGTCGCCCCAAGTCCGCCGCGTCTCGATGGCCGAGAATTGCGGCGTGCAGGATCTCGCCATCGAGACCCTCGCCGCCACCGCCACCATCGACCCCGTCCGTTTCGAATACACCGCCAACTCCTGGATCAAAAATATCAAGACCGTGAAGGCCAAAAGCTGGCCCATCATCATCGCCACCAGCGCCCGCTTCGAGCTGCGCGACAGCCAGTTCCTCGGCACCTGGACCGCCCTCCAGCAGGGTGGGGGCGTCGCCTACTACGGATGGACCGAGGGCGTCACCGACGTCCTGATGGACAACTGCCAGGCCAGCGACCTGCGCCACATGGCCATCTTCATGCTGGCCAACCGCAGCGTTATCCGCGGCTGCACGTTCACGGGCAAATCCGTGCAATCTCCGCAGCTCCACGGCCGTTTTCCCCACGAAAATCTTCTCGAGGGCAGCACCTTCGACACCCGCGCCGCCGACGGCAGCGGCAGCACCCGGGGCATCACCGCCTTTGGTGCCGATCAGGCCACCTCGCTCTTCCACGGGGCCAACGGCCCACGCATCGTCTTCTACAATAACCGCGTCCTCTCCGGCATGGGCACCTCCGACTTTGGCGGCACCAGCGAAGGCTTCATCTTCGCCTACAACCGCATTCTCAAAACCGACGACACCGAGGCTCTGCCCGCCATCATGGCCATGGACCGCACCTTCGACATGATCGTGCGCGGCAATATTTTCCAAGCCATCGGCACCATCCCTGCCATCACCCTCGCCGAAGGCACCTGCACCGGCTGGAACGTGACCGATAACCAGTTCTACGGCACCAACGGCTACCTCTACGAAGGCGACTCCGCCCCCGCTATCGCTCACAACAACCGCTTTTTCTCCCCGGCCACCACCCCCGCCGCCACCACCACGCCGGAGGTCGCCTCCATCTACGACTGGCAAAAAACCAACGCCGCCACCGCCCGCCTCGTGCTCGCCGGCGACCGTCGCACCGTCAGCGATACCGGAGGCACCACCGACTTCACCGTCGTCCGCGTCAAATCCTCTACCACCGCCGCCCTCACGGTGAACCTCTCCGCCAGCCCGGCCGGTCTCTCCGTCCCCACCAGCGTCACCATTCCGGCCGGCGAGCCCGCCGCCACGTTCACCGTCACCGGCACCAACGTCTCCGGCGAACAAACCATCACCCTCACCGCCACCGCCTCCGGCCTGCTCTCCGACACCGAAAAGGTCGCCGTCCTCGACCAGGATCTCGCGCAACCCAACTTCGGCGGCAACAAATGGCCCGTCACGCCGGTCGGCCTGCCCACCGGCTGGAAGGCCGGCAACTACGGCCAGGTCACCGTCGCCGGCAACCAGTCCTACGCCGTCGGCACGGACACCTGGGCCATCACCGGCGGGGGTCTGAAAACCGAAACCTTCCACGGCAGCCTCGCCCGCAGCGGTCGCCGTTTCGTTTATCGCACCCTCGACGGCGACGGAGAAATCCGCGCCCGCATCACCGCCGCCAGTGGCGAGCAGCAGGTCGGCCTCATGATCGCCGACGACGAGGCCACCCTCACCGACTTCATCTGGGTCGAACCCAACGGCCGCGTCTATTCTTCCAGCAACGACGCCCAAAATGGCCTCGGCAACGGCGTTCCGACCGAACGTGCGTCCGCTGGCACCCGGATCGTCCCCTGCTGGCTCCGCCTCAAACGCACCGGCACCGTCTTCACCGCCTCCCGCTCCACCGTCGCCAACCCCGCCACCGAAGCCGACTGGACCGTCCTCGCTACCGTGGATCTCTACCTCGACCCTCCGACGAACTTCAAATCCCCCGCCTTGCTCGACTCGCGGATGCACTACGGGTTTTTCATCAACTCCGGGTCCGCCACTGTCGCCGCCTCCGCCAGCTTCACCGGCACGCAATTCACCGGTGCCCTCGTCGGCACCGCGCCGCCCCCCGCCACTCCCACCGGCCTCACCGCCACCCTCGACGGCAACACCCAGGCCAACCTCGCCTGGACCGATAACGCCAACGACGAAACCGGCTACCAGATCGACATGCGCGTCGGCTCCAGCTCGACCTGGACCCCCCTCGCCACCGTCCCCGCCAACACCACCACTTACAGCCACACCGGTCTCCTCGACGGCGTTAGTTACGCCTACCGCATCCGCGCCGTGCGCTCGGCCGACAACGCCGCCTCCGCCTACACCCCATCGGCTTTCGTCTCCACCACCCTCACCAGTCTGCCTCTCGCCCCCACCAACGCCGCCGCGGTGGGTCTCTTCACCACCCAAATCCAGTTCACTTGGTCGGACGCCGCCCACAACGAAACCGGCTACCAGATCGAACGCAGCACCTCCGCCGCTTCCGGCTTCACCCTGCTCACCACCCTCGGGGCCGGAGCCATCGGTTACATTGACTCCAACCTACCCGACGGCACCCGCTACTACTACCGCACCCGCGCCATCAACGGTCTGGGCAACTCCGCTTACACCACGCCCGTCGCCGGCATCACGCCGCTCACCCCGCCCGACGAATTCTACATCACCAGCACCAGCCCCACCGCCATCATCATGGAATGGCGCGACAACGCCGCCAACGAGACCGCCTACGCCATCGAACGCAGCACCACCAGCGGCAGCGGGTTCACCCAGATCGGCACCGCCGCCGCCAACGCCACCACCTACACCGATACCAGCGTCTCCAACGGCACCCGCTACTACTACCGCGTCCGTGCCATCAACGCCCTCGCCCAATCCGACTACGCCGCCGAAGTCACCGCCCTCGCCTCCGCCTACCAACCCGCCGAGTTCTACGAACCCTTCAGCCATAGCCTCAGCCCGGCCACGCTCATCGGCCGCCCCGGTTCCGGCACTGGCATCTCCGGCAACTACACCCTATCCCCTTTTTACCAAGCGGGGGAACGGCTCTATTCCGGCAACATCGAGGCCGGGCGCATCCCCGGTCTGGGCAACCGGCTCCAGCTCCCTGGCGTCAGCGGCACCGCCAACAATGGGGCCGGGGTGGTCGCCGCCCTAACCCCCGCGGTGAAGAATCTGGTCAACCCTCCCGCGAACGGAAGCGGCACCTTCTGGCTGAGTTGCACCTATCGCACCGCGAGTTCCCTCGATCCCAATCGGGGAATCGGCCTCTCCCTCGGGGCGCTGGGCGTTCGCCTCGGCTACGACGGAAAATACGAACTCACCGGACCTTCGTTCAATTACACGTCCCCGCCCAACTCCATCGCCCCAAACACCAGTTATTTCGTGTTGGTGAAAACCACGGTCACCGACACCAACGGCAATGCGACCGATGGAGCCGAGCAGCGCGAATCGCGCCTCTGGGTTTACCCGGCCAATACATTGCCGCCGCTTTCGGAACCCGTTACCGGGGGGCTTCGTGTCCCCAATGGCCCCAATTTTTTGGGCAACTCCGTGTTTGCCGGAGTCATTGATATCTCCGGGGCGGACTCCGCCCTTGGCCAGTCCATCGACGAAATCCGTATCGCCTCCACCTACAGCCAGGCCGCGCTCCCCCCGCCGCCCGTCGTGATCGCGCCCGTCATCACCGCCGGCCAATCCGCCGGGGGCAGCCTGGGCAACGCTCTCAGCTACGCGATCGCCGCAAGCAACACCCCCACCAGCTACGCCCTCGTCTCCGGCAGCCTCCCTTCCGGCATCGCCCTCAACCCCGCCACCGGCCTCCTCTCCGGCACCCCCACCGCCGTCGGCAGCTACACCCCCGGCTTCACCGCCACCAATGCCGCCGGCACGTCTCCCGCCGTCGTGGTCACCCTCACGATCACCGACGGCTTGTTGATCGGGCATGAACCCTTTACCTACACCGTCGGTTCCACCAGCCCGGACCCTGACGGCGGCGCAAACAGCGGCAACGGCCTGCCCGCGACCAACGTCGGGGGTTCTCCCGCCGGCACGGGCACCGGCTTCTACGGCAACTACGGCGCGACCTTGGGCGTCGCCGCCGGCCTCACCTACGCGCAGAACACCAAGGCCCTCGTCACAACCGGCGGTTCGGCCGCGCCCAACAACGCCACCTGGGGCACCGACGTTTTCATTTACCGCAACATGACCACCGACCCTCACCTCGCCAGCCGCGTCGGAGGCGTGACCAACGGCAACTTCGGAGTCGATGGGCAAACCCTCTACGTTTCCTGCCTGGGCCGCAGTTCCAGTTCGACCCTGCGCGCGTTTCGATTGGCGTTGGGAAGTGGCTCGCGCAACCTCTTTCTCGTCAACAACGGCGCCGGCAAATGGTCGCTGGATGACAACTCCGGCGGTGCCGTCGCCTCCACGGGCGTCTTCAGCGCCAACACCACCGCCCTGCTGGTTCTGCGCTTCACCTTCGCCGCCGGAATCGCCGACACCGCCAGCCTTTGGGTCAACCCACCCCTCGGGGGCACCCTCCCGCCCACCCCCGATGCCACCCTGACCATCGGAGCCGACTGGACCTTCAAGCAGCTCAACTTCCGCCCCGATGTGCTCGGTGCCATGACGATGGATGAGTTGCGCCTAGGCACGACCTACGCCGCCGTCACCCCCTTCACGGACAGTTCCGCCCTCGCCACCTTCCGCAGCACCACCGGCCTGGCGGCGAATGGCTCCCAGGATCTGCTCACTCCCGCTGGTGATGGCGTGCCCAACCTGCTCAAATACGCCTTCAACCTGATCGGCTCCG
>JAIYAZ010000089.1 GCA_027488755.1 Verrucomicrobiaceae bacterium
CGCCGGATTCCGAAGCGCCGAAGTCTAGAAGTAGTTCGCCGTGACGGGAGCTCCTTCGGCCGAGCGGCTGACGGCCAGCTCGCTGAGCTTGATGCCGCCGGAGGACGGCAGGGCGATCGTCGTGGTGCTCACCTCGTTGGCGATGGCGTCGGCGAAATCACCCACGTCGGTGCCCTCGATCGCGGGGTCGTAGATCACGCGGGTGTAGACCCAGGCGGTGTATTGACCCTCCTTGAGCGCGGCCGGTGAGTAGGTGATGCCGTTCCACTTGAGCAACTTTGCCGGGCGGGTCCCATGGTTCGTGGCGGTGGCGGCGTCGTTCGGGGTGAGGTAGCCGATGTAATAACCGGCGGTCGCGCTGGGGTTGCCCACGGTGTAGGCGGCCGAGCTGAGCACGGTGTTCAAAGCGGCAACGAGGTTCGCGCCCGAGTTGTAGCCGCTGTTTCCGAGGAACAGGCTGCTCTCGCCGCTGATCGTTTCAATCGGCCAGAGCGCGTGAGAGGTCACGGTCCCATTCCCGGCGATGACCGGCTGGTAATGTTTCGTGACGGCGTTCACGCCAAGGCCGAACTCGGCCAGCGAGCCGTAACGTTGGCCCGCGTCGAAATTTCGACCGACCGCGAAGACGGTTTTGTTGCGGTCGGTGGAATTGCCCGTGAAGAACGCGAGCGGAACGCGGCCGTTCTTGTAGAGCGTCTGGGCCTGGGCTGTGGTGAAGTTGTCCCCCGGGAAGCCAAAGCTGCCGAGGAAGTTCAGCGCCACGACGCCGGTGAGCGTCTCCTTGAGCTCGATGTAGTTCTTGCCCTGATACTCACCGAGGTAGGGCGAGGTGCTCTGGAAGTTCGTCGAGACGCCGAAATCCGGCACCGCCGAGAGATACTGGCTCGGGTTGCTGGAGGTCTGCGGGTTTGCGTTCGACGTGCCGGTGGCCGAAAGGGGGAGGAAGCGCACCTCTTCGGCGCCCGCGACGGCCTTGATGCCGCCCGTCGCTCCAATAAAGGAGGTCTGGACGGTGATCGTCTGGCCGGCGTAGGTGCCGGTGATGTTCGAGAAGTTCGACGCGGTGGCACTCCCCGCGATGCCGGCCGTGTAGGTGGCATTGCTGAGGAGGTTCAGGACGGCCTGCGTGGTGGCCACGCGGTCACCGTTCGAGCCGACAATGCGGACGACGGAGGGCAGAGCGGCGGAGGCAGAGTGCGCCAGGACGAGACCGGCGGCACCGAGCAGAAGGGTCGGGATGGTTTTCATGTTACGAATGGTTTTTGGTGATTAAGGGTGGTGATGGGGTTGAGAGTTAAGCGCTGACTTTGCGCTGGCGGAGGCGACGGAAGGCCACAAAGGCAAGGGCCGCCCCGATGAGCAGGCCGTAGGTGGAGGGCTCCGGCACCGCCGAGGTGAAGGTCACGATGGCGTTGTCGTTGATCGTGAACTTGCCGAGATAGGTGCCTTCCTGACCGAAGACCGGATCGACCCGATACAGGTCGAGCACGGAAGTCGCGGTCCCGAGGCGTCCCCCGCTCGTGCTGAAGGTGGCCGAGTCGATGTTCACGCCAAGGTTGAAGTCGGTGCTGTTTTTGGTGAGCTGGGCCCAGGTGTTCGCCTGCGAGGCGGTCTGGAGCGTGCCCTTCGTGCTGTTGGCGGTCGCCACGCCGTCGGTGACGTATTTTCCGGCGAGGGCGTTGATGTCCGTGGTGATGCCCGCCTGCGTGCTCGGGGATTTGCCCACGATCGGCAGGGTCTGCGTGTTGATGTTCAGCGCATTCCGTCCGCGGGTGGCGTAGATCGTTTCCACGGAGGACGGGGTGCCGTCAAAGGTGGTGCCGATGGCCCCCCACGAGACCGTGCTGCTTGTGTTCCAGCTGGCGGTGAACGCGGAGATCAGATCCCCACTGATGTCACCCCCGAGCGCCACCGTGAAGCTCGAGCCATTCAACTGGCTGAACTGCGAGATGTTGCCGAGGTTGACGAGGTAATCACTCGTGGCGGAGGTGCCACGAAAGCCGAGGAAAAGATCCCCGGCCGTGTAGGTGAGCGCCGCGCGGGCGGAAGAGGTCAAGGACGCCGCCACTCCCGCTGCGAGGATGGCCACGACCGTCAAATGTTTCAGTTTCATTGTTTTTCAGGTGTTTGGGTTTTACCGGCTCATCCGCTTTTCCCCTCCCTCGGTGCAGTCGACGAAGACACGGATAAAATATACGATCAATAAGATCGTCTTAAGGTCTTTAACGAGGCCCGTGTAAGCCGTCAACAAAAAACGACCGAAAAAGACGTATATCGAATGATGGCGTAACCCCGTCGCCCGGGGCGCCCTCCGCTCCCGCTCTGCCCCGGCGCTCCGCCCCTCTTCACGTCCCGGCCGCAAGCGGTTCGGGTTTTCGTTGACAGCCAACTGCCCGTGAAATATCCACCAAATCGCTCGTGTTACCATTTCGTAACGACATTGTCACAATTTCGGCCCTCACCCCAAGGAGGGCATCCTTTAGTTACCCGACGCCCAAATTCACCCGAAGCCGCACCCGTGTTCGCGAACGTCCGAATCCTCTTCGGTCTCCGCCTCCCTCCGCCGGAAAAACCTTCCCGGAGCCAGGCGCGTCGCCTCGTGGCGTTTTCGCTCGCGCTGATCCTCGCCTGCACGCAGGGCCCGCTCCTCGCGAACGAATCCGCGCCCGCCGCCGACCAGGCCCCGGCCGCGGCGGCCGCGGCGGCTGACTCCACCTTCATCCGCGAGTATCGCGTGAAGGGCGCGAAGCAGCTCCCGCCCATCCAGGTTGAGGAGGCCGTCTATCCCTACCTCGGCCCGGCGCGCACCGCCGACGACGTCGAAAAGGCCCGCGCCGCCCTCGAGAAGGCGTATCAGGACAAGGGATACCAGACCGTCTCGGTCGAGATTCCGCCGCAGGACGTCCGTGGCGGCGTCGTCTTCCTCCAGGTCACCGAAAACAAGGTCGGCCGCCTCCGCGTCAAGGGCTCGCGCTACTTCTCCATCGACCAGATCAAGCGCGGCGCCCCCTCCCTCGCCGAGGGCAAGGTGCCCAATTTCAACGACGTCGCCCGCGACATCGTCTCGCTCAACCAGATGAACGACCGCCGCATCACGCCCACGCTCCGCCCCGGCGTCGAGCCCGGCACCGTCGACGTCGACCTCGAAGTGAAGGACACCTTCCCCCTCCACGGCAGCCTCGAACTCAATAACCGCTACAGCGCGAACACCACCCCGCTCCGCCTCAACGGTGCCATCAGCTACACGAACCTCTGGCAGCTCGGCCACACCATCGGCTTCAGCTTCCAGATCGCGCCGGAAAACCTCGACGACGCCGTGGTCTACTCCGGCTACTACATCGCCCGCATCCCCGGCGTGGACTGGTTCGGCCTCATGATCCAGGGCACGCGGCAGAACTCCAACGTCTCCACCCTCGGCGGCGGCGCCTCCGCCGGCAACGGCGAGATGGTCGGCGTCCGGCTCCTCTTCACCCTCCCCGCGCCGAACACCACCGGCTTCTACCACTCCCTCAGCGTCGGCCTCGACTACAAGGACTTCGAGCAGGACCTCACCATCGCCGGAGCCACCATCGGCACGCCGATCCAATACCTCCCCTTCTCCCTCGACTACAACGCCGCGCTCGCCACCGAGCAATCCACCACCGAGCTCGGCGCCAGCATCGTCTTCAGCGCCGGCGCCCTCAACGGCAGCGACGGCATCGAGTTCGACAACCGCCGCTACAACTCCGACGGCAGCTTCTTCTACCTCCGCGGCAACCTCGCCCACACCCACGAGCTTCCCCTCGGCTTCCAGGCCTACGGGCAGGTCCAGGGCCAGGTCAGCGGCGAACCGCTCGTCGACAGCGAGCAATTTGCCGGTGGCGGCCTCGACACGGTCCGCGGTTACCTCGAAAGCCAGGTCCTCGGCGACAACGCCCTCGTCGGCTCCTTCGAGCTCCGCAGTCCCTCGCTCCCGAAGGTCTTCGGCATCGACGAATGGCGCATCTACGGCTTCACCGAAGGCGGCTCGCTCACCATCAACGACCCGCTCCCCGAGCAAACCTCCCGCTTCGACCTCGCCAGCGTCGGCGCCGGCAGCCGCATCCGCTTCCTCAAACACTTCAACGGCTCGCTCGACCTCGGCGTGCCCCTCATCAGCCAAACCGATTCCCCGTCGGGCGACGCCCGCCTCACCTTCCGCATCTGGGGAGACTTTTAACCCAACGCCCCTTCGTCCCATGAAACGCCACGCTCCGCTCCTCTTCCTCCTCATCCTCGCTCTCGCCGGGCAATCCGCCCACGCCTGGTGGAACAAGGACTGGACCGCCCGCAAAAAAATCACCGTCGACACCTCCGCCGCCACCGGCACGGAAATCGCCGGCCCCATCGGCGGCGCGACCGTCCTGATCCGCCTCCACGAGGGCAACTTCGACTTCACCACCATCAAGGAGGACGCCTCCGACCTCCGCTTCGTCACCGAGGACGACAAGACCGTCCTCCCCAGCCAGGTCGAGAAGCTCGACACCCTCCTCAACGAAGCCCTCGTCTGGGTGCGCCTCCCCGACGTGAAACCCGGCGCGCAGACCACCGTCTGGCTTTACTCCGGCAACGCCGAAGCCGAGCCCGAGAAGGACGCCAAGCCGCCCTACGACCCCGAGGCCGCCGTCGTCTACCAGTTTGAGCGCCCCGGCGCGCCCGCCGACGTCTCCGGCCAGAAAAACAACGCCGAAACCGGCGCTGACAACACCGAAGGCGCCCTCATCGGCCCCGGCCTCCGCCTCCTCGGCGACAAGGTCGTCACCCTCCCCGCCACGCCCTCCCTCGCCTTCACTGACGGCGGCTCCCTCACCTGGTCCGCCTGGGTCAAACAAACCCTCACCGGCGCGAACCAGGTTATCTTCGACCGTCGCGACGGAGCCGCCGGCTTCCGCATCGGCCTCGCCAACGCCGTCCCCTACCTCGAAATCACCAACGGCGGCCGCGCCCAGCGCGCCGACGCGAAGGAGCCCCTCGCCCTCAACGCCTGGGCGAACCTCGCCGTCGTCGTCGAAGGCAGCACCGCCACCCTCTACGTGAACGGCAAGAGCGCCGCCGTCCTCAACGCCACCCTCCCCGCGCTGAACACCCCCGCCACCCTCGGCGGCGGGGCCGACGCCAGCGTCCCGCGCTTCGTCGGCGAAATCGACGCCTTCCAGATCGTCCGCGCCGCCCTCCCCGCCGGCGCCATCCAGCTCGCCGCCCTCGCCCAGGCCGGTGGCTCGCCCGCTGAGAAACTCCTCCAGTTTGGCGAGGCCGAGGGCGGTCACGGCGGCGGGCACAGCGCCGCGCTCGAGCACGTTATGCTCTTCGGCGACATCGCCAAGAACATGATGTTCGACGGCTGGATCGCCGTCGGCGTCTGCGTCCTCATGATGGTGGTCGGCTGGGGCGTCGCCGTCCAAAAATTCCTCTACCTCAACAAAATCAAAAAGGGCAACGAGGAGTTCCTCCGCCAGTGGGCCTCGGTCTCGACCGACCTCACCGCCATCGACCACCGCGATGCGGACAGCGTGAAAAGCATGGGCGGCAACGCCAACCCCAAAATCATGCGCCTCATGAAAGAGTCGCCCCTCTACCACGTCTACCACGTCGGCTCCGAGGAGATCCGCCACCGCCTCGAACGCAAGGACGGCGTGCCCTTCAACGGCCTCTCCGGCCGCTCCATCCAGGCCATCCGCGCCAGCCTCGAAGCCGGCCTCACCCGCGAGGTCACCCGCCTCAACGACAAGCTCGTCTTCCTCACCATCAGCATCGCCGGCGGTCCCTACGTCGGCCTCCTCGGCACCGTCGTCGGCGTCATGATCACCTTCGCCGTCATCGCCAAATCCGGCGAGGTGGACGTGAACTCCATCGCCCCCGGCATCGCCAGCGCGCTCCTCGCCACCGTCTTCGGTCTCCTCGTCGCGATCCCCGCGCTCTTCATGTATTCCTACCTCAGTTCGCTCATCAAGGACGTGATGACGAACATGCAGATCTTCATCGACGAGTTCGTCACGAAGATGGCCGAGTTCTACCCGCAGCCGGGCAATCACGAGGAACACCAGGCTGCCAAGGGCGGCCACTAGCCCCCCCACGCACCCACGACCATGCAGGCCGGCGACAACAAATCCTACGACGACATCAACGTCACCCCGATGGTGGACCTCTACCTGGTCCTCCTGCTGATCTTCATCATCATGACGACGGCCAGCGTCCAGGGGCTCAAGGTGGACCTCCCTCGCGCCAGCAAGTCGCCCTCCCTCGCCGAGTCGAAGACGATCGCCATCACCGTCAACAACGAGGGCAAAATCTTCCTCAACACCGTCCCCGTCAACCTCCAGGAACTCGAGCAGCGCCTCGGCGAGGCCAAGGCCAAGAACCCCGAAGTGCCCCTCGTCGTCAAAGGCGACAGTCGCACCCAATACCAGGTCATCATGGACGTCCTCGACGTCTCCGGCCGCGTCGGCATCACCAAAATCGGTCTCGCCACCCAGGCCCCGAAAAAATAACGCCCCGAATGGCCACCCCGAATCATCCGCAATTCGACGACGACGAGGAGGAGCCCGGCTTCTTCGCGCGTTTTCGCGTGCCGTTGATCGTC
>JAIYAZ010000091.1 GCA_027488755.1 Verrucomicrobiaceae bacterium
CCGGAGAGGCGCGCGATTTCGGCGAAGGGTTCCCGGACAAAGCCGCGGATCTGGTCTTCGGAGATCGCGAGGATGCGGGCGTTGAGGGGATCGGTGTGCTCGGTCGGAATCATGCAGCCCGCACTTTACGTCGGGAAGTCACCCGCGAGACAACGAAAAGCAGCGCGGCGGTGCCGAGGAGAGCGGGGACGGCGGGCTCGGGGACGACGACTAGGGTGGTGAAGAGGAGGTTGTCTGCGGTGAGGTTGGCGGTGTGGAGGGGGAGTTCGCCAAACGTGGGACCGAGTAGGGACGAGGCGTCATAGATGCCGTTGAGCGAAGTGTCGGCGTCGTAGAATTCCGTGGCGATCGCATTGAGCGAATCGAGGCCGTAGATGACGTGCCCGAAGACCGTGAAACCTTCGTCCACCGCGTCGAGGCCGGAGTTGTCGTTCAGATTGATGAACCACTGCGAGGTGGCGGAGTTCACGCTACCGCCTACGCGCGCCATGGCGATGGTGCCGTAGGTGTTGCTGTAAATCGTGCCGGCGGAATACTCGTTGAGAATAGGGGCATCAGTGGGGACGGCCGTGACCAGGTTCCCGCTGAGCGTAAACCCGCCGCCCTGCATCACGAAGGGCTGCCCGAGCTGCGTGGCGGCCATGCGGTGGACGAAGCTGTTTTCGTAGCGACCCGAGGTGAGGTAATTCAGGAAGTTCTGGACGGTGATCGGTTTGTCGGCGTCGTAGAGTTCGAGGCCGAGGGTGCCCATGGGCGTGCGCATTTCCACGATGGTTGCGGCCACGGCGGGGAACGCGGTGGCGGACAGGAGCAGGAGGATTAGGCGGCGCAACATGCGGGGAGGCGATATCTTCCCGCGGGCGGGGACTCCCGCAAGGGAGAATTTGCCGGAACGGTCGGAGGGCGGAGACGTTTATCGGCGGGGGATTTGCCAGGCGGGCCGTTTTCGGTAGGTTGATGGCTTTGATGAATTTCTGCCGACTGCTGCAAGGATTAATGACAGGGCTGGTGCTGACGATGTCGGCCTGGGCCGGCACTAACGTGCGCATCGCGACGACGGTGGGGAACATCGACCTTGAGCTGTTTGACGAGGCCCGGCCGGTCACCGTGGCGAACTTTCTGAGCTACGTGCGGGATGGCAGCTACAAGGACGGGGTCATTCACCGACTGGTGCCCAACTTCGTCGTGCAGGGAGGCGCTCACCGGCTGACGGTGACGTCGAACAGCACAAATATTGACCCCGTGACGGCGAAGCCGGCGATTCAGAACGAGTTCAACGGCGACCCGCTTTACACCAACGCCTACGGGACGATCACGATGGCGAAGGTGGAAGGCAAGCCGGACTCGGCGACAAGCAGTTGGTTCATCAACCTTAAGGACAACAACACCGGCAACGCGACGGAGGGGAACCTCGATTTGCAGAACGAAGGCTTCACGGTTTTTGGTCGGGTCAAGGCCGGCTGGGAGGTGCTCGAAGTCTTCAAAAGCCGCTTTCCGATCAAGCCGGCGAGCGGCCCGGGCGTGTATGATCGCCTGTTCCCATTTGGCCTCGACTTCCGCGAGTTTCCGCAGTTGGGCAATGCTTTGACGGTCTCGACATTGATCTTTTCCGACGTTTATGTGCTGCCGCCGCCGACGCTTAAGATTACCGGAAGCAGGCAGCGGCAAACCAACATCGCCGTACTCGCGATCAACGGAAAGGCGTCGCGCGGGGTGGACACGATCGAGTGGCAGATCGGCTCCAACGGCGCGGTGAAGACGGTCCCCGGATCGACGGACTGGCGGATTCGGGTGGTGGGATTGAAGCGCGGGAGAAACGTGGTCACCCTACGGGCCAAAGCGAACATCGGGCTGCAATCCGCCAGCCAGCAAATCGTGATCGTGCGGCGGTAGTTCCGCGGCGGGAGCGGGCCGGCAAATTCAGGGTTGGCAGCGGCGGACGGATCCGCGAGATTTTTCCTCGTACCAGGGGGCAGTTAGCTCAGCGGTAGAGCGGCTCGTTTACACCGAGTTGGTCGGGGGTTCGATCCCCTCACTGCCCACCATTTTCCCGCGCGAGCTGCTCATTGAGCCAGGCCAGCGCGGCCTCGCGATCCGCGAGGGTGCCTTCGAGCTGGAGGGTTTGGGCCTCGTCGAGGAGTTCCTTGAAACGGGGGCCGGGCCGGGCGCCGCGGGCGATGAGGTCGTGGCCGGTGAGAAGCGGTTCCGGAATGAGCGGCGCGCTTGCGAACTCCTCCCGCCGGGAGAGCAGGAAGGCGTGGTTGTCGAGCATGCCGTGGCTGGAGGCGCAATCGACGCGGTGTAGTTCGAGTTCGTCGTCCATCGTCGGGCGGGCGAGGAAGCGCTTGAGCTTCGCCACGCGCATGTGCTGGACGTCCTTGAAGGCCATGTGGTTTCGCACCAGCACCTCGGTCGCTTCGAGTTCGGCGTTGGAAAAGCGCAGCCGGGTCATGATTTCCCGCGTCATCGCCGCGCTGACGTGTTCGTGGCCGTTGAAACGGATGCGGCCGGTCTCGTCGCGCTGGAAGGTCGGGGGTTTGCCGATGTCGTGAAAGAGGACGCCGAAAACCAGCGGCAGCGACGCCTCGGGCGGCAGCATCGCGAGCATGATGCGGGTGTGCACAAACACATCGCCCTCGGGGTGGAACTCGGCCGGTTGTTCGCAGCCCTTGAGCGCGGCGACCTCGGGCAGGATTTCCCGCAGCAGGCCGCTGGCGTCCAGCAAATCAAAGCCGCGTACCCGCGAGGGGTGCAGGAGAATCCGGATCAGCTCATCGCGAATCCGCTCCGCGCTCACGGCGTGAATCTCCGGCGCCCCCGCGACGATGGCCGCCCACGTCAGCTCCTCGATTTGAAACCCGAAGCGCGCCGCGAAGCGCACGCCCCGCAGCACGCGCAACCGGTCCTCGGCGAAGCGCTCCGCGGGCACGCCGATGGCCCGCACGATGCCGGCCGCGAGGTCCGCGCGTCCGCCGACGTAGTCGAGCACCCGGCCAGACACCGGATCCTCAAACAGACCATTGATCGTAAAGTCCCGCCGCCGCGCGTCGCCCTCGGCGTCGGAGAAGGTGACCGATTCCGGCCGCCGACCATCGCGGTAGGCCCCGTCCGCGCGGAAGGTGGCGACTTCGAACGCCTCTTCGCTCACCATCACCACAATGACGCCGAACTGCGCCCCGACCGCCACGGTGCGCGGGAAAAGCCTCTGCACCTCCTCGGGCCGCGCGCTGGTCGCGATGTCCTGGTCCTCGGACGGCAGGCCCAGCAAACGATCCCGCACGCAGCCGCCCGCGAGGTAAGCCTCGTGTCCGGCCGCGCGGAGCTGTTCCAGGAGAGCCAGGGCCGTCGGGTTCATTTCGGCAGCATGGCGGCGCGGTTTTTCCGGCGCAAGTGCCGGGAAAGCCTTGCATGAGGACGGCGGCGGATTTAAGCCGAAGCATGCGTCCGGGGAACTTAGACCGCAAAAGCCGCGTCTTTCGGCTGCTGCAAACCGCGGCCGAAAACGGGAAGCTGCCGGCGACGGCCGAGCTGCTGGCGCAGTTCAATTGCCGCCCGTCCCGGCGCTCCCCGCTCCTTGCCCTAGCCGCCGATCGCTTTTCGCTCGTGCCGCTTCTTGGGGCCATCCCGGCCGGATTGGGCGACGCCACGGAACCGGTGAATCTCGGCTCGGTTCCGGTCGACCTGAATGCCCTGCGCATCCGGCCGACGGCGAAAACCTTTGCGCTGCGGGTGCGCGGCGATTCGATGATCAACGCGCAGATTCGCGACGGCGACATCGTCATCATTGAGGTCCGCGAGGCCCGGGCGGGCGACATTGTCGCGGCCGTCATCGACGGCGAAACCACGCTCAAGCGCCTCGTCGCGCAGGACGGGGAATTCTACCTCCACGCGGAGAACCCGCTCTACCCCGATCTCCTCCCGCTCCACGGCCTCAGCGTCCAGGGCGTCATGCGCGCCGTCGTTCGCGTGTGCGAACCGAAGACCGCCCCCGTCGAGCGCGGTCCGTTCTAGCCGCGGAGAATTGCCGGTGGCGGGACTCGAACCCGCACGGGGATCGCTCCCCAAGGGATTTTAAGTCCCATGCGTCTGCCATTTCGCCACACCGGCGGCGCGCGCCCACCTAACCACGAAGGCG
>JAIYAZ010000110.1 GCA_027488755.1 Verrucomicrobiaceae bacterium
GAGTTCCCCGGCCGCACGTTGTCCGGCCTTGGCGGCATCGAGACCGGCGAGGACGCCGCGCAGTTCATCCTGCTCGGGGCGGACACGGTGCAGGTTTGCACCGGCGTGATGAAGTTCGGTTATGAGTCCGTGAAGCCGATGTGCGAGCAGTTGCTCGCCTTTATGGAAAAGCACGGCTTCGAAACCCTCGACGACTTCAAGGGTGCGAGCCTCCCGTATTTCACCACGCACACCGAGCTGGTGCGCATGCAGAAGGAGCGCAAGGCCGCCCAGGCCGAGGCCAAGAAGATGGTCAAGGCCGACGGTGAATGGAGCGGCGACGAATTCGTCGCGCAATCCGACGCGCTTTCGCGGGGGTGATTTGAACCCGGAGGGCGCGGAGGAAACGGAGCTTGATCATTCCTCTCCGTTCGCTCCGTGTTTGATTCATGAATATCTGCAAAAGTTTTATCGGCGGCGAATGGGTGTCGGTGACGGCAACCGAGTCCGCGCCCGTGTTCAATCCGGCCCTGGGCGAGATCATCGCCGAGGTGCCGCTGGCTGATGCCGCGCTGGTGGATGCGGCGGCGCAGGCCGCGCAGGCGGCCTTCCCCGGCTGGCGCGAGACGCCCGCGGTGGACCGCGCGAACATTCTGTTCCGCTACAAGGCGCTGCTGGAGGCGGAGTTTGAGGCGATCGCGCTGATTATTTCCACGGAGCACGGCAAGACGCTCGGCGAGGCGCGTGGCGACCTGAGGCGCGGCATCCAAATGGTGGAATACGCCTGCGGGGCGCCGACGCTCCTCATGGGCGAGTCGCTGGAAAACATTGCGCGCGGCATTGACTGCGACGTGATCCGCCAGCCGCTGGGCGTCTGCGCGGGCATCGTGCCATTCAATTTTCCCGCGATGGTGCCGCTCTGGATGTTCCCGCTCGCCCTGGCGTGCGGAAACACCTTCATCCTCAAACCGAGCGAGAAGGTGCCGCTCACGGCGACACGGCTGGCCGAGTTGCTCGATGCGGCGGGGTTGCCGAAGGGCGTGTTCAACGTCGTGAACGGGGGACGCGCCGTCGTGGATGCGCTGCTAGTGCATCCGCTGGTGCGGGCCATTTCGTTTGTCGGGTCGACGCCCGTGGCGCGGCACATTTTTGACACCGGCACCAGGCACGGCAAACGCGTGCAGGCGGCGGGCGGCGCCAAGAATTTCATTCTCGTGATGCCCGACGCGACGGTCACGGAGTCCGTGCGCGGGCTCGTCGAGGCGGCCTTTGGCTGTGCGGGCGAGCGGTGCATGGCGGGTTCGACGGCCATCGCCATCGGCAAGGCGAAGGACAGCGTGATTCCCGAGCTCGTGGCGGCGGCGAAGAGCATTCGCGTCGGCGCGGCGTTTCGCGACGCCAGCGCGGGCATGGGTCCGGTGATCACCGCGCAGCACCGCGACCGCGTGGAGACGTTGATCGGCGTGGGCGAAGCCGAGGGCGCGCGCGTGGCCGCGGACGGCCGGAGCGTGCGGGTCGCCGACGCGCCGAATGGATTTTACGTCGGCCCGACCGTGCTCGACGGGCTTGCGCCGGACGCCTCGCTCCTGCGGGAGGAAATCTTCGGGCCGGTGCTCGGGGTGGTTCACATGGACGACCTTGATTCCGCCATCGAGATGGCCAACCGCTCGGCATACGGCAACGGCGCGGCCATCTTTACGAACTCGGGCCGCGCGGCGCGTGAGTTCAAGCACCGCATCAACGCCGGCATGGTCGGTATCAACGTCGCCGTGCCGGCGCCCATGGCGTTCTTCCCGTTCAGCGGGTGGAACGAGTCGTTCTTTGGCGATCTGCACCTCCAGGGCCGCGAGGGTGTCGCGTTTTACACCCAGCAGAAGGTGACCACCTCGCGCTGGTTCGCCCCGGGCGAAGGCGACGTGTGGGCGAAATGATGGAAACCCGGAGAACACAGAGAGCACGGAGTCGGAAGAAAACCGTCATTACCTCCGTGCTCTCCGTGTCCTCCGTGTTTAAAAAACCCGTATGAGCCTGCTGATCAAAAACGGCGAGATCGTGACCCCCGACGCCCGCTACGTGGCGGACATCTGGTGTGAGGGGGAGACCATTACGCGCATTGACCGCGACATCGCGCCGCCGCCGGGCGCAGAGGTGATCGACGCGACCGGCAAGTTCGTCTTTCCGGGATTCATCGACCCGCACACGCACATCTACCTGCCGTTCATGGGCACGTATTCGCGCGACACCTACGAGACCGCGAGCAAGGCGGCGCTGGTGGGCGGAACGACGACGCTTTTCGACATGTGCTGCCCGTCGCGGGCCGAGGAGCCGATGGCCGGGTTTGAAACCTGGCGGGCGCAGAGCGAGGGGAAATCCGCCTGCGACTATTCGTTCCACATGGGCGTGACGAAGTTCGACGCGGGCAGCGAGGCGCAGCTCCGCGAGATCGTGGCGCGGGGCGTGCAGTCCTTCAAAATCTTCCTGGCCTACAAGGGTGCGTTCGGCATCGACGACCCGGAGCTTTACCGCACGCTCAAGCTTGCCCGCGAATTGGGCGTCGTCGTTTGCGCGCACTGCGAAAACGAGACGCTCGTCGCCGAGCGGCAGCGCGAGCTACTGGCGGAGGGGATCACGGGACCCGAGGGGCATTACCTGAGCCGGCCGCCGAGCGTGGAGGCCGAGGGCGTCCACCACCTGATGACCTTTGCCGAGATGACCGGGGCGCGCACCTACATCGTGCACCTGAGCTGCGTGGAAGCCCTGCGCGAGGCCGTGGCGGCGCGGCTGCGGGGCGTGGAGGTCGCGGTGGAGACCCTCATCCAGTATCTCGTGCTCGACCGAACTTACGCGGAGCGCGGCGGCTTCGAGGCGGCCAAATACGTGATGTCGCCGCCATTGCGCGACGCGGCCAATCAGGATGTGCTCTGGGACGGGCTGCGCAGCGGGCTGGTGCAGACGGTGGCGACCGACCACGCACCGTTTGACTTTGCGGGGCAGAAGCCGATGGGGCTCGACGATTTCACGAAAATCCCCAACGGCATCCCCTCGCTCGAGGAGCGGGTGAACCTGCTTTACACGCACGGCGTCGCGGCCGGGCGGATCGACCTCCAGACGTTTGTCGCGGTTGCGAGCACGAACGCGGCGAAGCAATTCGGGCTGTTTCCGCGCAAGGGGGCGATTCAGCCGGGGGCGGACACGGATCTTGTCGTGTATGACCCCGCGTATCGCGGCGTGCTGTCGAAGGCGACGCAGATCCACGCCGTGGACTACAACGCCTTCGAAGGCTGGGAAATCGCGGGGCGGCCGGCCGTGGTGACGGTGCGCGGCGAGGTGGCCGTGCGCGACGGCGTCTTTGTCGGCACGGTGGGGCGCGGCCGGTTTCTGGAACGGGCGACGCGGTGAGCGCGGTGACCTACGGGTTTGACCCGACGCACGGGTATTCGGCCGCGCAGTTGCTGGCGGTGGAGGCCCCGGAGCCGCCGGAGGGGTTTGCGGAGTTCTGGCGGGCGCGCCACGCGCGGGCGCTGCGGGTGAATCCGCGCGTGAAGCTGCGGGACACGGGGACGGATGCCGCGAGCTGGCGGGTGTTTGAAATTTCCTATTCCTCGACGGACCGGGTGCGCGTGAAGGGCTGTTTGCTGCTGCCGCGGGACGGTGCGCCGCGGCGGGGGTTCGTGGTGGGGCACGGGTATTCGGGGCGCACGGGCCCGGACCTGCACCTGCCGTTCCCCGACGCCGCGCTGCTGTTTTTCTGCGCGCGCGGGCTTGGGTTGACGCGGCACGGGACGATTTCCAGCGATCCGCAGTGGCATGTGCTGCACGACATTCACGACCGCAACCGCTACGTGCTGGGCGGGTGTGCGGACGATCTCTGGACGGGCGTGAGCGCGCTGCTGCGGATTTGCCCAGAGGTGCGCGGTCACGTGGGATACCTTGGGATCAGCTTCAGCGGGGGGGTGGGCGCGCTCGCGCTGCCGTGGGACGAGCGGGTGGCCCGGGTGCATCTGAACGTGCCGACCTTCGGGCACCAGCCGCTGCGGTTGCGGCTGCCGTCGACGGGGAGCGCGGCGAGTGTGCAGCGGTTCGCGGCGAAGCATCCCTTGGTGGCGGAGACGCTGCGGTTTTTTGACGCGGCGACGGCGGCGCGGTTTCTGCGGCAGCCGACGCTGGCGGCGTGCGCGGGGTTTGATCCCGGGGTGGCGCCGGCCGGGCAATACGCGATTTTCAACGCGCTGGCGGGGCCGAAGACGCTGTTTCCGCTCACGGCGGGGCATCACGCGTATCCGGAGCAGCAAAAAGAGGAACAGGAATTGCTACGAAAAATTGACGAATTTTTCCGGGACTTGTGAAGCGGGCTTCCGGAGGAATCGCGGGTGCGGCGATGAATCGGGAATATCACAAGTGGTGGAGCGAGCGTCTCGGGCGGGAGATGGAGCTGCTGGTCTTCGGTCATGCCGGGGCGAAGATGCTCGTTTTCCCGACGCGGGGCGGGCGGTTTTTTGAGTATGAGAACCTGCGCATGGTCGAGGTGCTGCGGCCGAAGATCGAGTCGGGGCAGCTGCAGGTGTGGTGCCTGGACAGCGTCGATACCGAGAGCTTCTACTGCTTTTGGGCGCATCCCTCGGGCCGGATCGGCCGGCATAACCAATACGAGGACTACGTGCTGCATGAGGTGATGCCGCTGATGACGGCGAAGAATCCGAATCCCTGCGTGATTGCGCACGGGTGCAGCCTGGGGGCGTTTCACGCGGCGAACATCGCGTTCCGGCATCCGCATTTGTTCAAGAAGCTGGCGGCGTTTTCCGGGCGCTATGATCTCACGTGGAGCGTGGAGCATTTCCGGGATTTGCTGGACGGGTATTACAGCGAGAACGTGTATTTCAACACGCCGACGCATTTCCTGCCGCAGCTCGGGTGCGAGGAGCGGCTGCGACA
>JAIYAZ010000120.1 GCA_027488755.1 Verrucomicrobiaceae bacterium
GAGCAGATGCGGGTAACCCTGCGCCTGCAGGTGCCGCACGAGGGCGGCGCCGACCATGCCGGTGTGCCCGGCGATGTAGATGCGATCGTCCGGTTTCATTCCCCGCGCCCCGTTAAAGCTTCGACGCCGTTTGGTTGAAGGCGAGTTCGCGCCGCGCCAGCTCGAGGTCGGCCTCGGTCATGATGCGCACGAGTTCCTTGAACTTCACCTTCGGCTCCCAGTTGAGCTGGCGCTTCATCTTCGACGGATCGCCGACCAGCAGGTCCACCTCGCTCGGGCGCTCGTAGCGGTCGTCGTATTTCACGTATTCCCGCCAGTCGAGGCCAAGCAGGCCGAAGCATTCCTCGCAGAATTCGCGCACGGTGTGGGTCTCGCCGGTCGCGCACACGAAGTCATCGGGCTGGTCCTGCTGGAGCATGAGCCACATGACCTCGACGTATTCCTTCGCGTAACCCCAGTCGCGCTTGGCCTCGAGGTTGCCGAGGAAGAGCGAGTCCTGGAGCCCCATCTTGATGCGGGTGGCGGCGCGGGTGATTTTGCGCGTGACGAAGGTTTCGCCGCGGCGCGGGCTCTCGTGGTTGAAGAGGATGCCGTTGCTGGCGTGGAGATTGTAGGCCTCGCGGAAGTTCACCGTGAGCCAGTAGGCGAACACCTTCGCGCAGCCGTAGGGCGAGCGCGGGTGAAAGGGCGTCGTCTCGCTCTGCGGGACCTCGTGGACCTTGCCGAACATTTCCGAGGAGGACGCCTGGTAGAACCGCACGTCCTGCGTAAGGCCCGCCTCGCGGATCGCGTCGAGAATGCGCACCGTGCTCAGACCGGTGACGTCGCCCGTGTATTCCGGCACGTCGAAGGACACGCGGACGTGGCTCTGCGCGCCGAGGTTGTAAACTTCATCCGGCTTGAGCTGGTAGAGCAGCTTCACGAGCTGGAGGGAGTCGGCGAGGTCGCCGTAGTGCAGGAAGAGGCGGGTGCCGTGCACGTGCGGATCGTTGTAAAGGTGGTCGATCCGCGAGGTGTTGAACGTCGAGGCGCGGCGGATGATGCCGTGAACTTCGTAGCCTTTTTCGAGCAGGAACTCCGCGAGGTAGGAGCCGTCCTGCCCGGTGATGCCGGTAATCAGTGCTTTTTTCACGTCACCACAATGGCAGCCCTTTACAAGGGTGTCTTTGCGCATTTACGCAATTTATGGTTGTTATTTCGCGCATGGAGCGTTTTTCCCGCGAGGATGGGGTGGTGGTTTTGGCCCTGGGGTCGGTCACGGAGAATGATCTGGCGGTGATCGACGGCGTACGCGAGGTGCTCAACGCGCGGCGCGGCTGGAATCTCGTGGTGCTGCCCGAGGGTTACGAAGCGCCGCTGCGCACGCTCGCGGAGGCCGGGCAATTGCTGGGCGCCATCGGGGATTTTGTGAGCAGCGCGTGGATGGATTCCCTCGCGAGCCAGGCGGGATGCTGGGTGCAGATCGCGCAGATTTCGCACCTCGAGGGCCGGGTGAACGTCGCGCCGGACTACGCGGACATGGCCCGCCGCGCGGTCGCGAGCCTGCGCGCCAACGGCTGCGCGGCCCTCGGCTTCGTCGGGCTGCCCGGGCAGTTTGCCAGCGCGCAAATGGAGACTGCGTTCGTCGCGGCGGCGGCGGCCGGCGGCATGACCGCGCGGACGGCCCGCGCGGTTTCCACGGTGAATCTCCGCGAGTTCCTCCGCGGCTTCGCGCCGCCGGTGGGGCTGTTTGCAGCGACGGACCGACTGGCTCGCCAGACGCTCGAAGCGGCGGCGGCGCTTGATTGGCGGTGCCCGGAGGATCTGGCCATCATCGGCACGGGCAACGACCGGCTGGAATCCCTCCGCGCGCCCGTGGCGATCTCCAGCTTCGAGCTGCCGGGGCGCGATCTGGGCCGCCGCGCGGCGGAAACCCTCGTGCGCCTGCGCGAGGGCGCGGATGAACCGGCCCGGCTCATCGCGATTCCCGCCGGCGTGCTGCACGAGCGCGCGAGCAGCCGTCGGCGGGGCTCGGCGGTGGACCGCGCGCTGGCGTTTGCGCGCAGCCGGCTCGGCGAGGCCCTGCCGGTGGGCGAACTCGCGCGGGTGGCCGGCATGTCGCGCCGCAGCTTCGAGCAGGCGATGCAGCGCGAGCAGGGCATGAGCCCGGCGACGTGGATTCGCGAGCTGCGACGCGAGCGCGCCGAGCAATTGCTGCGGACGTCGACGCTGGCGGTGCAGGCCATCGGCGAGCGTTGCGGCTACGTGGACCTGCCGGCGTTTTCCAAGGCGTTCAAGACCTGGACGGGCCTGAGCCCGCAGCAGTTCCGGGCGCAGGCGGCGGGAGCGGAGGAACCGCGCTCCCGCCGGGCCCGGGAGTGATTCAGGCGAGGTCGAACCGGTCGAGATTCATGACCTTCGTCCACGCGGCGGCGAAATCCGCCACGAACTTCGCCTCGTTGCCGCTCTCGGCGTAGACCTCGGCGAGGGCGCGGAGGACGGAGTTCGAACCGAAGACGAGGTCGGCGCGAGTGCCGGTCCATTCTACGGCCCCGGTGGCGCGGTCGAGCCCCTCGAAGGCCGAGGAATCCGGCGCGGCGGGCCGCCACTCGGTCTCCATGTCGAGGAGGTTGACGAAGAAGTCGTTCGAGAGCACGCCCGGGCGCGCGGTGAAGACGCCGTGAACGGAGCCGCCGGTGTTGGCCCCGAGCACGCGCAGGCCGCCAAGGAGCACGGTCATCTCCGGCGCGGTGAGCGTGAGGAGCTGCGCGCGGTCGATCAGCAGATGCTCGGCCGGAACCGCGGAGGGCGCCTTGAGGTAGTTGCGGAAGCCGTCGGCGAAGGGCTCGAGCGCGGCAAACGACGCGACGTCGGTCTGCTCGGGCGTGGCGTCCGTGCGACCCGGGGCGAAGGCCACCTCGATGGGATGTCCGGCGTCGGCCGCCGCTTTCTCGACCGCCGCGGTGCCCGCGAGGACGATG
Organism: Verrucomicrobiaceae bacterium; assembly: GCA_027488755.1. Taxonomy (GTDB): domain Bacteria; phylum Verrucomicrobiota; class Verrucomicrobiia; order Chthoniobacterales; family JAATET01; genus JAATET01. The sequence continues at coordinate 2,961 of JAIYAZ010000120.1, forward strand.
AGGTCGGCGAGCGAGATTTTGCGGCCGTCGTTCGGCGCGGCGTTGAAGTCGGCCTGGATCTTCTCGAGCGCGGCGAGAACCTTCGCGAGCGAGGCGGGGTCGTTGACCGCCCAGAATTTCTGCGGGGCGAGGCGGAGGCGGGCGCCGTTTGCGCCGCCGCGTTTGTCGGAGCCGCGGAAGGTCGAGGCGGAGGCCCAGGCCGTGGCAACGAGCTCGGCGACGGTGAGGCCGGAGGCGAGGATCGTGGTCTTGAGCGCGGCGACATCGGCGGCGTTCACGAGCGGGTGATCC
>JAIYAZ010000085.1 GCA_027488755.1 Verrucomicrobiaceae bacterium
CCAGATCGTCGCCGCTCATCGCGTGAGGATTTGCAGCGCCGCCCGCACCAGCGCCTCGCTCTCGATCGCCGGCTCCGCCTCGGCCGCGCGCTTCACCGCCTTGTGCGCATCCACCTGCTTGTAACCCAGCGTGATCAGCGCCAGCACGGCGTCGTGAATCGCGGTCTCGCCCGGCGTCGGCGCATGCTTCGCGCTTGAGGCCTCCCATTCCGCGGCCACGCCCAGCTTGTCCTTCAGCTCCAGCACGACGCGCTCGGCGGTTTTTTTGCCCACGCCGCTGATCTTCGAGATCGCCGCCGTGTCGCCCACCACCACCGCCGCCTTGAACATCTCCACGCTCATCCCGCTCAGAATCGCGAGCGCGAGCTTCGGCCCGACGCCGGTCACGTGATGCACGAGCAGCCGGTAAAGGTCCCGCTCGGCCCGCGTCATGAACCCGATGAGCAAATGCTCGTCCTCGCGCACGACGAGCTGCGTGTGAATGAGCATCTCCGCGCCCGGCGCCGGCAACCGGTCGAAGCTCGAAAGCGGGATAAGAACTTGGTAGCCGACCCCGCGCACATTGACGACAATCTGGGTCGGCAGCGCCTCCTCCAACTTTCCTTCGAGAAACGTGATCATCCTTTGTTCGCCCACGACTAGCAGACCCCGGCGGAAACTCAAACCCGCCGGCATCCTCGCCGCGCTCCTCCTTGTCATAAGCGGCGCCGCCCGCGCCGGGGAAACCACCTGGCTCCTCCTCGTCGAGCCGAAGTTCATGCGCCCGGCCTTCGCCGAGCCCGTGCCCGGCTCGAAGACCACCGTCATCGCCCCCGGCCTGCTCCGCGACGGCGCCGTCGCTTATCTGAACAAGGACGACGCCGCCCGCCTCAAGCTCGACCTCACCGCCGCCCGCCGCCTCGCGCTCGCCAACGCCGCCGCCGACCTCGCCACGCTCCAGCCCGAATATGTGCGCGACCGCAACGGCGTGATTCTTTTCGCCCGGCTCGACAGCCCGCGCCCCACCGCCGCCGGCATGGTGCTCACGCCCGAGTTCGCCGCGCTCTTCAAGGACACGCTCGGCCCCGACCTCCTCGTCGCCATCCCGAACCGCTACCGCGTCTACGTCTACCCCGCGCTCGACCAGGGCTACGCCGACACCGCGGAACTCGTCCAACGCGACTACCAGCTCTCCGGCGAACGCGTGAGCCGCGAACTCTTCCGCCTCACCCCGCAGGGCCTGCGGGCCGTCGGGGCGTTCGCGGAGAATTAAACGCGCAGCGCGCCGCGAAATCCCCGGCCGGTGTAATAGGACTGCGCGCCGTTGTGGTAAACGAACACGCGGCCAAACCGCCGATCGCCGAAGATCGCCCCGCCAAGGGCACGCACCTCCGGCGGCGTCCGCAGCCAGCTCGAGGTCTTTTGGTCAAACTCGCCCAGCCGCTGGAGCGCGAGGTATTGCGCCTCGGTGAGCAGCTCGACGCCCAGCTCCGCCGCCATGTCCACGGCGCTGGATCGCGGCTTGTGCTCCTTGCGCGCGTCGAGCGCGGCGCGGTCGTAGCACAGGCTCTGCCGCGCGGCCGGGCTCTCCGGCGCGCAGTCAAAAAACAAAATCTCCCCCGTCGCCGCGTCCCGCCCCACCACGTCGGGCTCCCCGCCGGTGGCCTCCATCGCGAGCAGGGCCTTGAGCCGCGCGGGAACCGCCTCCAGCCGCGCCTCCACGTCGGCCCAATCCATGTCCTTGTGGCGTTGGAGATGAGCCTCAAAGCGCGCCCGCAACGTCGCGAGCAGGCTGGCGGGATCGTTCCCCGGGGAACCCCCGGCGGTTGAAGCGGTCTTTTTGGGCATGGCAAGATGGGGGTTCGACCACAATGACTACGCGGTCGTCCGTTGCAGAACAAGCGGCGGTCAGGCGTTTCCCTTACCCCGGTCACGCTGGCGAATCCGCGCCTTGCGGAGGCGCATCTCGCCGCGCATCACGTGCAGCACAAACACCCGCACGCCGTCGTAGCGGTAGAAGATGCGGCAGGGGGTTTCGACAATCTGCCGGTAGCGCGACCGCCGCATCTCCGGGGGACGGGAGCCGCTCTCGGGATGTTTCTCCAACTGCTCGACATGCCGGAAAACCCGCTGCACAAGTCCACGCGCCGCCGGCGGATCGTCGAGCGCAATGTAGTCGGCGATGGCGTCGAGGTCATGGAGGGCGGGTTCGGTCCAGATTACTTGAGCCATCGCGCCATGCGTTTCCTGGCCTCGGCGTGGGTCACGACCCGGCCCTCGTCGATGGCGCGCTCGCCGCGGGCAATCCCCTCAAGAATGCCGAGTCTACGCTGCTGGGCCTCAAACGCGTCCACCGCCATGAGATACGCCGCCGGCTTCCCGTGCTGCGTGATGAGCACCGGGGATTGTTCGGACTCGAGGTCAGCGATGATTTCGGTGGCCTTCCGCTTGAGCGTGGTAACGAGTTCCGTCCGCATGAAGTAGTATTTTAGTAGCACTCTTCGCGCAGGCAAGTGCGGAGGCGCCAAATCTCCACGCGGGAGGCGACGGCGGGGTGACTTCCCGGTCGGTTGCCTTCGCGCTTTCCGCCGGGCGCGGGTTGCCGTAGCCTGCGCGCCATGCTCGAAGACATCGAGAAAGTCCTCTTCCACGAATCGACGATCCTCAGCCGGCTCGACGAGCTGGCGCATGAGATCACCACCGACTACCGCGGGAAGGACCTCACGGTCATCGCGATTCTCAACGGGAGTTTCGTGTTCATGGCCGACCTCCTGCGCCGCGTCCCGCTCCCGCTCCAGGTCGAGTGCCTGAGCGTGTCGAGCTACCACGGCACACGCACGACCGGGCAGGTGAACTTCCGCCAGACGACGCTGGCCGACTTCCGCAACCGCCACGTGCTCCTGCTCGACGACATTCTCGACAGCGGGCACACGCTGCACGCCATCGGCACGCGCCTGAGCGAAGGCGGCGCCCTGAGCCTGCGCACCTGCGTGCTGCTGCGCAAACGCGTGGAGCGCGAGCGCGAGGTCGACGCGGACTACGTGGCCTTCGACATTCCCAACGAGTTCGTCGTCGGCTACGGCCTCGATTACAACGAGAACTACCGCAACCTGCCGTTCGTCGGCGTGCTCAACGAGGCCGCCATTCAGCGCGGCGCGAAACCGGCATGACGACGCGCGTGGAATTCTTCGGCGCGTTGCGCGAGGTCGTCGGCGCCCACGAGCTCGAGTTTTCGCTGCCCGACGGGGCCACCGTCGCGGAGGTGATCGCCGCCGTGCGCACCCGCTGCGCCGCGGCGCAGACGGAGGAATTGATCGTGATGGCCGGGCTCGATTACGTGGAGACGAGCCACCGCATCCGCCCCGGCGAGGTGATCTCGCTGCTGCCGCCCGGCGCGTCGCGCTAGTTTTCCTCGCCGGCCTGGAGGCCGACGATGCGGCCGGTGTAGCCGGTCATTTCGAGGTAGCCGGTGCCGGTGTGGCTGCCCTCGGCGGCTATCGCGCCCTCCCAGTAGGCGACGGGGTCGAGGCGGAGTTCCTGATCGGGCATGCGCGCCTTCACGGTGAGGTCCACGCCGACCTTCGGGATGCGCACGCGCCAGCGGATGGGGTAGGCGCCCTTGCCGGACGGGCTGGCCCAGGTGGCGAGCGGTTCGAGGGTGAAGTCGGCGTTTTCAATGCGCGTCGTGGTGCCGTCGGCGGCGATCCACGTGCCGCCGGACCAGCGGTCGCGCCCGCCGTCCTTCGTGCGGAGCTGGAAGAGCATGAGCTCGGTGCCGTCGGTGAATTGGAGGCTGAACCAATCCCACCCGACCTGGTGGGCGGCGAGCTGGTTTGTGGCCCACTCGTGGTCGAACCAGCTGAGGCCGCGCACGGCGTGGGTTTTGCCCTCGACGGTGAGGGTGCCCGAGGATTCCAGCCGCGTGAGCGAGTAGTAGTGCGAGGCGCGGCCGGGGCCGTCGGCCTTCGGGCTCACGCCGTCCGCGCCATGAAATACGGGCGGCTTGGCGGAGCGGAGGATGAGGTCGAGCGCGCGGTCGCCGTCGCGGCCGACGAGGCGGAACGAGCCGTCGGGCTGGAGCGTAAGGGAGCAGTCCTCGATCCACGCGAGGCGCGCGCCGTCGTTGAAACCGGCCTCGCCGAACGCGCCGCGGGCGAGGATTTGTCCGAAGTGGAAGCGGCCGCGGGAGAGGTCGGAGATCGCAAAGTGGGCGAAGGCGAGGTCGGGCGTGACGAAGCGGGAGCGGCCGGGCTGACGTTCGGCGAGGGGAATGATGCCCTGGCGGAAGAACGTGAGCTGGTAGCCGAAGTCGCGGCCGTCGGCGGCGCGGAGGTTGCCGGTGAAATACCACCACTCGGTCTTGAAGCCGGGGTGGTTGCCGTGGTCGCGGGGGAATTCGTAGCGCCAGCCGGGCAGGGCGAGGCTCCATTCCTCCGCGGCGCGCAGCGGGGCGGCGAGGACGAGGACGGCAAGAGCGAGGCTAAGCGTCGCGGGCTTCATCGAGCAGCGGGCGCGGGGCGACGTCGAGTTCCGGCGGCGTTTCGACTTCGCTGCCCCCGGAGGCGGCGCCGAGTTTTTTCAGCTCGCGGGCCTTGGAGAGAACCATGCGCTCCAGGCTGCCGACGGCTTTGTTGTAGGCCTCGGTGGCGGTGCCGAGGCCGCGGCCGATCTTCGCGAAGTGCTCGGCGTAGGTGACGATGCGGTCGTGCAGGTCCCGGCCGACGTCGCTGATGCGGCGGGCGTTCTCGCTCATGCGCTCCTGCTTCCAGCCGTAGTGGACGGCCTGGAGGAGGGCGATGAGGGTCATGGGCGAGGCGGGAATCACGCGGCGCTCGACGGCCCATTCGAGCAGGGCAGGGTCCTTCTCGACGGCGGCGGTGAAGGCGGTCTCGAGCGGCATGAACATCACGACGATCTCGGGCGAGTTCTCGAACTGCGCCCAGTAGCTTTTGTTGGCGAGGGCCTCGATGTGGTTGCGGACCTGGCGGGCGTGGTTTTTGAGGTGGAGGGCGCGGGCGGCATCATCGGTGGCCTCGATCGCATTCAGATACGCTTCGAGGGCGACCTTGGAGTCGACGACGACGGTTTTGCCGCCGGGGAGGTTCACGACCATGTCGGGGCGGAGGCGGCCGGCGTCGGTGTCCACGCTGGTCTGCTGGGTGAAGTCGCAGTGCTCCTGCATGCCGACGAGTTCGACGACGCGTCGGAGGGAAATTTCGCCCCAGCGGCCGCGCGTGGAGGGGGCGTGCAGGGCGCGGACGAGGTTCGCGGTCTCGGTTTGGAGGCGGAGCTGGGTTTCGGCCATGGTGCCGACCTGCTGGCGGAGGGCGGCGTAGGCGGAGGCGCGCTCGGTTTCCATCGCGCGAACGGCGGCGTCGAATTTTTCCAACTGCTCGCGCATGGGCTTCACGAGGCCGTCGACGGCCTCGCGGCGGTGTTCGAAGTCGCCGCGGGCGAGGTCGAGGAAGCGCTGGTTGTTTTCGTGGAGGGCGGCGAGCGAGAGGGCCTTGAATTCCTCGCCGAGCCGGGCGTGGGCGGCCTCGACGAGGGCGAGCTTTTCGGCGGCGGCGGTCTGCTCGGAAGCAAGGCGGGCCTCGAGGCCGGCGCGGGCGGCGATTTCGCGGGCGAGGCGGAGCGCGAGGACGACGCAGGCGACCGCCAGGGCAAGGGCAACGAGGCCGAGAACGACTTCCATGCCGGCAACGCTACACGAGGCGGCGCAAAGCGGAAGTCCTCACCGGACGGCGGCGCGGTAGAGAGCGATCAGTTGATCGAGCTGGTGGCGGCGGTCGAAGATCCGGCGGGTCTGCGCGACCTGTTCCAGCAAGGGGCCGGGCGGGGAGGTCAGCCAGTCGGCGATGGCGCGTTCGATGCCGGCCTCGAAATCCGGCGCGGCGGGCGCGGGCAGCCAGCGAATGCCGTTCAGCCCAACGTGGCGGAGGCCCTGGAAACCCGGCGCGTCGCTGAGGAGGCAGGGCAGGCCGCAGGCGAGCGCCTCAAGCATGGTGAGGGCGAGGCCCTCGTAGCGACTGGGGAGGATGAAGCCGTCGGCGGCGCGGAGGAGATCGGCGGGCGCGTCGAGGTGCTCGTAGGCGTGGCCGCGGGCGGGGTCCGCGAGGGCGCCGACCAGGGCGGGCGAGCCTTCGCCGGCGTGGGCAAAGTGAAAGTCCCAGCCGGCGGCAAATCCGCGGTCGAGGGCGGCGTAGAGCGGACCGTAGTTTTTCTGCGGGGTGTCGCGGCCGATGGTGGCGAGGATGCGGGCGTCGGCGGGCAGGCCGAGGCGGGCACGAAGGGCGGCGCGCTCCTCCGGGGAGGCGGGCGAGAAGGTGTCGGTGTTGATGCCGTTGAGGAAAATCTCCAACTGCCGGGCGGGGAGCCGGAGCACGTCGCGGGCGAAGTCGCGTTCGTCCTCGGAGCAGCACAGCGTGGTGCCGATGCGGCCGAATGCGGCTTCGAGCGCGTTGTAAACCGCCTCCTTGCGGCCACCGGCGCGGGCAACGCCGTAGTAGGCGTGCGGGGTGTAAAACACGGGCGGCATGCCGGGGAGCAGCGCGAGGAGGCGGACGAGCGCGCCGGCCTTCGAGCTGTGGGCGTGGATGATTTGCGGGCGGCGGCGGCGGATGAGCCGCCAGAGGGCGAAGGCGGCGGGGAGGTCGCCGGCCTCGGGCGCGTTGCTGACGTGGAGGTCGAGGGTTTCGCCCCCGTTGGCGCGGACTTCGGCGGCGAGGACGTCGGCCTCGCCGAGCTGGCGGCGGCTGGACCAGGCGAGGTCGACGGTGATTTCGGGATGACGCTGGTGGAGGTGGCGGATGAGGTCGCGGACGACGACGAAGACGCCGTTTTTACCGGGCTCACTGACGAAAAGGATGCGCGTGAGGGGGCTCATGCGAGTTCGTCGTAGAGGGCGAGGTAGGCCTCGGCGGCGGCGGCCCAGGTGAAGCAGGCGGCCCATTCGCGGGCGGGGGCCAGGCGGGCGGCGCGTTCGGTTTCGTTGAGGCGGAGGCCGGCGCGGAGGCCCTCGGCGAGCGACTCGACGGAGAGCGGGTCGACGAGGATGGAGTGGCCACCGGCGATCTCGGGCAGGCAGGAGGCGTTGGACGTGAGGGTGAGGGTGCCGGCGGTCATGGCCTCGAGGAGGGGCAGGCCGAAGCCTTCCTCGAGCGAGGGGTAGCAGAAGAGGGCCGCCGCGCGGTAGGCGTCACCGAGTTCCTGCTCGGAGAGGTAACCGAGGATGCGGACGCCGGGGGAGGCGAGCAGGCCGGGCAGCGCGGGGTCGCCGGAAAAGCGGGGCTGCGGGCGGCCGACGACGTGGAGTTCGAGCCCGGGGAATTCGTCGCGCACGGCCTGGAAGGCGCGGATGAGGCGGGCGAGATTTTTGTGCGGCTGGAGCGAGCCGACGCAGAGGAGGTATCGCGGGCCGGGGGGCACGGGTCCGGGCGAGAGCGCGAGGGGTTTCACGCCGTTGTAAACGCGGCGCAGGCGGTCGACGGGCAGGCGCAGCGTGCGGGCGGCATCGCGCTCAACGTAGTCGGAGATGACGACCACGCGCTCGGCGCGGCGCAGGCCGGGCACGGCGGTCACAGCAAAAACGCCGCGGATGCTGCGCGAGAACCACTCGGGGTGATGCCAGAAATTCAGGTCGTGGAGCGTGACGACGCTGCGCAGGCCGTTTTTCCAAACCGGCGAGGTCATGATGGGGTGATGCCCGATCCCGCAGCCGGCGGCGCGGGCGCGCAGCGGAAAGACGAATTGCTCCCAAAGCTGCGCGCTCCCGCGGGACCAGTCCTGAAACGGCACCTCGACGAGCGTGACGCCCGGGACCTCGCGCCACGCGGCGACGGACCCGAAGCGGGGATCGGCGTAGGCGACGATCTCGTGGCGCCGCGCGGGGGAGCGGATGATGGCGTCGAAGAGGGCGTGGGCGACGGTTTGCGTGCCGGTGGGCTGCGGCGTGCCGGAGAAGCGGCCGTTGAGGGCGATTTTAGCCATGGGAGGGGAGGAAGGCGGGGCGGGCGGCGGCCATTGGACGGAGTCGGAGGGGGAGTTCGACCCAGATCCAGACGCCCGCCAGTAGCGCGAGCATGGACCAGGTGGTGAAGGCGTCGCTCGTGTTGGCGAGCGGCAGGGCCATTTGCATGAAGAGGACGGTCTCGAAGTTTTTTGTGAGGCAGCACGGGCGCTTGCGGGAGGCGAGGTGCAGGCGGCGCAGCAGCACGCCGAAGAGGCAGCCCATGATGACGCCGAGGCCGATCACGCCCAGCCAGCCGAAGTTGAGAAAGGCCTCGCCAAAGAACGTGATGCGCAGGCCGAAGTGTTTCTCGGGATCCCAGCCGACGATGCGCACGCCGGTGAGGCCGAGATGCCATTCCTTTTTGAGCGGAAAAACGCCGCTCGGGACCATCGCGACCAGGCCGCCGAGGTAGGTGCGGCCGAGCAGCGGGTCGCCGTCCCAGTGGCTGAACACCCAGGCCGCGTCGCGCAGGTCGATGAGGTTGTCGCCCAGAAACGCCTCGGAAAGGCTCGCCTCCACGACGTTGCGCCCCTCAAGGGCGCTGCGGTCCTGCCGAAGGATGGAGGTGAAGCCGCTCAGCCCGGCGAAGAGCACGATGTAACCGGCGAAGGTCACGAGCAGCAGCCAGCGCGGGAAGCGGCGCTCCATGCAGAGGAGGGTGGCGGTGACGAGCAGCGTGATGGCGAGCGGCAGACGGTTTGAGGTGAGGATTTGCAGGACCACGATGCCGCCCGAGAGCATGCCCTCGATGGAGAAGGCGCGGGTCGGCTCGCGCAGAATGAAGACCGCCAGCCCGCCGACGACAAAGGGCAGCAGCGCCGTGCCCATGTGGTAGAGGGCGCGCGCGGCGTCGGATTGGATCATCGCAAACCGGGCAGCCACGGGGTCCGCCGCGAGCATGGGAATCGTGCCGCTCACCGCCATGGGCAGGGCGATCACCGCGCCGGCCAGCAAACCCACCGCGAGCAGCAACCCCCGGAGCCGCGCGTCGTAGGCCGCGGGCGGGGCATTCAACGCCCCGAGCCGGGCGTGGGTGAGCACGGCGAAGAGATAGGTGACGCCGAGACTGGTGAGAAACACGGCAAAACCCACGGCGTTGAAGACGACCACGAGCGGTGCGCTGTGGAGAATGCCCCAGCCCTGGCCGGTGAGTTTCCACGCCGTGGTGTTCAGGAAAAAGTATCCCGCGAGAATCAGTGCCTGTTGGGCCAGCGCGAGGGCGAGCAGGTCCACGATGCGCGAGGCAAGGATCCAGGCCACCGGCAGCAAAAAGAGCAGCGCGCCCAGCGTCCCCGCGAGCCACGGAATCCACGGACTATCCGCCGGCACGCCAAACAGCGCCGGGCTCGCCCCCCGCCCCCAAACCACCAGCGGCGCGAGCACGATGAGGACCCCCAGCGCGACTTGCACCGGCAACCGCGCCGTCAACAGGGGGAAAGGATGAGTCAAGCGGCCCGACATTCAGGCTGCGAATATGCTGGCAACGAGCCGACAAGTCGAAAATAAAGGTCGCCGGCCCACTCGGGCCCGAATCGAAATCGGCACTCGGAATGTATCACGGCAAGATTGAGCGGTTTGACTGGCGTTTTGCCCTTCGCATCATTGACATCGCGGGTGTCGTCCTCGCCCTCGGCCTGAGCCTGCCGTTCTGGAATCACTTTGCGCCGCTGTGGTGGGGGGAACGCGATCCCGTGCCCATCTCCTGGGCCACACTGCTAAGCTGCATTTTTTACGCGATCGCGGAGCTTGTCGCCTTCCAAAAGTCGGGTCTCTACGCGTGGCAGTGTTTCATCAGCCGGCACACGCTCATGTTCCGGCTCGCGGTGGCGATGATCATGGCCGGCGTGGCGGTGGGCTTGATTCGTTTGTTCGTCGCGCCAACGGCGCCGTTTTACGCGGGCCTGTGGTTTCTCACGAATCTCGTCTTCGCCTACGGCATCATCTTCGGACTGCGCATGGCGATGCGCGCGGCCTTCCCGCGCCTGCTGCTGAACGAAGCCTTCGAGCGCATCGCCTTCGTCGGCTGGAGTTCCCGGCTGGAAACCGTGCTGCGGGCGCTGGTGAAGGAAATGCGGCAGTATCAAAAGGTCGTGGGCTGCATTGCCGAAGGCGCGAACCTCGACCCGCAACCCGGCCACAACCATCCCGTGCTCGGCTCGCTCAGCGATCTCAGCGACATCCTCAAGCAGCAGCGCATCTCGATGCTCGTCGTCGATCAATCCAATGTCTCGCCGAAGGACATGCGCCTCATCGCGGACATCGCGGCGGACCGTTTTGTGACCCTGCGCATGATTCCCTCGGCCTTTGACATCTGGGCCAGCCGCCTGAATCTGCGCGTCGTCGCGGGCATCCCCCTCATCGGCATCAACGACCTCCAGCACGACCACTTCACGAACCGGCTCATGAAGCGCTCGATGGACCTCGCCGGCGCGATCGTCGGCCTCACGCTGGCGGCTCCGGCGATTGCCGTGCTGGCCGTCCTCATCAAGCGCGAGTCGCCCGGCCCCGTCTTCTACCGCCAGACGCGCCTCGGGCTGAACGGCCGGCCGTTCCAGATCATCAAACTGCGCTCCATGAAGATCGCCTCCGCGCCGGACGCCGCTCCCGGCTGGACGGTGGAAAACGACCCGCGCCGCCTGAAAATCGGGACCTTCATGCGCCGGTGGAACCTCGACGAGCTGCCCCAGTTCTGGAACGTGCTCAAGGGCGAGATGAGCCTCGTCGGGCCCCGCCCCGAGCAGCCGGAGTTCGTCACCGAGTTCCGCGACACCATCCGCTACTACAATCTGCGCCACGCCTGCAAACCCGGCATCACCGGCTGGGCCGCCGTGCACGGCCTGCGCGGCGACACCTCCATCGAGGAGCGGATCGAATATGATCTCTTCTACGTCGAGAATTGGAGTATGTTGCTCGACTGCAAGATCATCTTCATGACGCTTGCCCCCCCAAAAAATGCCTACTAAAAATCTGGACCGTGCTACGGAACCTCCCATGAAGCTGCTCGTTGTTGATGATCAGGGGCCCGTCGGAGAAATCATCAGCCGCATCGCGCAGCAAAGCGGCTGGGATGCCATTCACACCGTCTCACCCGAGCGCCTGCACGAAATCATCCAGGCTGAAAACGTCAGCGTGCTGCTCATCGACTACGCGATCGACGGCAATCCCCGGTCCGACCGCAACGGCCTCACCGTCATCGCCGACCTCCGGCAGCGCGGCATCAACATCCCGATCATCCTCTTCAGCGGCTGGCACGACCTCATTGACACGAAACGCGCCCGCGCCCTCGGCGTGCTGCGCGTGCTCGAAAAGCCCCTGAGCATCCAGGAACTCCGCCAAAGCCTCGTCGAGGCCAAGAAGAAGTATTTGGATGAGCCGCCCGGCACGCCAGCGTAGCCCGCGGCCCCCGGCACTTCCTCCGCTGCTGGCGATTCTCCTCGTCGGCCTGCTCACGGGCGGGCCGGTGGCGGCGCAATCCCTCCTCGAAGACCCGCTCCCCGACGCCCCCAGCTTCGAGCCGGTCTCCCCCGACGAACGCCTCACCGGCACGGTAAACCCCGGGCTCACCGAGCGCGCCATCCCGCCGCTGCGCCCGCCCGAGCAGCCGCCCGTCGATTACTCGCCGCTCTACCGGCTCACGCGCCCGTATTACGACAGCCTCTTTTCCACCCGCCCGCCGCGGGAAATGGAAAACCCGGACCCCGCCACGTTCCGCCCCGTCATCATCTACCGGCCCCTGCTCGGCCTCCAGCCGCGCATCTATCGCCCGGGGCTCTTCGAACTCTACGTCTCGGCCGGCATCTCCCAGTCCTTCGACTCCAACGTCAACCTCACCCCCACGAACCCCATTCGCGACTTCTACGTCACGCCGAAGATGACGCTGGAGTTTCAGCTCGGCTCGCCCGACTCGATCTACACCGACGGCTACGACAGCATCCTCGCCCTGCACGGCACCTACGAGGGATTCGCCGACATCTTTTACCTCCACCCCGAGCTGAGCGCATACAACCAGCGGCTCGAACTCAGCGGGCGCATCGGCCGGTCCGCGGCCATCTGGCGGCCCTACCTCTCCTTCAGCGACCTCACCGGCAGCAACCTCCTCATGGTCGAACTCATGGACCGCACCCGCCGCATCCGCCTGAACACAGGCTTCGCCGGCGAATACCGCTTCACCGAGCTCACCAGCGCACGGCAGACCTTTAACTTCGGCGTCTTCGAGCACCCTGACCCCACCTACATCAATTTCACCTCCTTCACGACGCGACAGGAAATCGCCTACCGCTTCCTCAAGGCCGCCAAGGCCCTCGTCTGGGCCCAATACCGCTACACCTGGCCCGACCGCGGCTTTGCCGGCGGCGAGCTCACCGTCGGCCCCGGCTGGCAGGGGCAGCCTGACCCGCGCATCTACACCGAGCTCCATATCGGCTGGGGATTCCTCGACATGCAGGGCAACGTGCCCGGCCGCAAAAACCTCTCCGGCCTCCGCTTCGACGGCTACACGACCTTCGACTGGGGCCCGCGCTTCCGCCCCACGTTCCGCTACGACCGCGAATACGCCTTCAACGAAATCGACGCCAACGACAACTACGTCTCCACGCTCATCCAGTTTCGCAACGAGTTCTTCCTCGGCGGCAACTACTACCTCACCCCCTACCTCGGCGTGGCCCTCGATGAATTCGAAACCTCGCACCGGCTCATCCTCCAATGGCGGCCCGAAATCGAACTCTCCTACGCGCTGCCCAGCGACAGCCTGCCGAACCAAAGCCGCGTCTTCGTCAAATTCGGCTACCAAAGCTCGAACACCATCCGCGGCGAAGGCGAACCCATCGAGCAATTCCGCGTCTCGGTTGGCTGCAACTGGAAGTATTGATGCCGGCCCCTAAGCTCGTTAGGCTCCGCGCAGTGCCCCGGTTAATCTTCAGCCTCGGCGTCGCCGCGCTTCTCCTCGCGGGCTGCGCCCACCAGCCTCCCCCGCCGACCCGCCCCGACGGCTCCCCCGCCCCCGTCTCCCGCTCCACCGTGCCCTACGAAGTCGGCGCGCTCGACCGGGCGGAGATTGATTTTGCCGACGGCCGCCGCGAGATCGTCGAAGTCGACCAAAGCGGCCGCATCTTCCTGCCGGAGGAGGAACTGTTCGTGCGCGGCTGGTCCAAGGCCCGCTTCGTCGCCGTCGTCCGTCGCGCTTTCCCTACAGCGGTCAAAATCGAGGTCATCGAATTTTACCCCGACGAGATCACCATCCTCGGTGAGGTCTTCCACCAGATCCACACCAGCATGGGCGGCACCCCCATGCGCGTGATGGACGGCATCGCCGCCGCCAACGGCTTCACCCCGCTCGCCAACAAACGCCGCGTCAAACTCATCCGCCAAAACGCCGGCGAGGTCGAGGTCTACCATCTCGACCTGCGCGAAATGCTGCGCGGCGAAAACCTTTCGCAGAACCTCCTCCTCCGCCCCGGGGACGTCATCACCGTGCCGCGCAACTTCCTCTAGCCGCCATGCCCGACGAATCCTCCGAATGGGAC
>JAIYAZ010000064.1 GCA_027488755.1 Verrucomicrobiaceae bacterium
CCGCTCCATTGACAGATGCGACAACAGAGTTGCTGTTTCAATCCGCGCGCCCGCGTGAGGCGCGACCATGACGACGCATAGGATGGTAAGATAGGCAGCGTTTCAATCCGCGCGCCCGCGTGGGGCGCGACATCGCGCGTCGCTAAACCCTTTATGTGCCAAGAAGTTTCAATCCGCGCGCCCGCGTGGGGCGCGACGGGAAGCAGCTTCAGCATCAAACTTTTGCTTGTTGTTTCAATCCGCGCGCCCGCGTGGGGCGCGACCACCTTGTCAGACTCCTGCGGGCAACCAACGTAGTTTCAATCCGCGCGCCCGCGTGGGGCGCGACCGGCCACTTCCTCGGGCTTGGCATTCTCGCCGGGTTTCAATCCGCGCGCCCGCGTGGGGCGCGACGCCGGCCTTCACGCGGCCATCGAGGTAATGCAGCGTTTCAATCCGCGCGCCCGCGTGGGGCGCGACTGCTAACTCGTAACATCTTGATGCCGTGTGACAAGTATCCCCAAAGGCGCGAACATTTCGCCGCTTGTTCAACCGGCAGGGTTATTTTTTATCCCATATGTCAAAGATCCCTGATCTCCATGCGGTTGCGTGGAGCGCGAACCGATGCGGGGGGCAATGCGCACTGAAGGTTCGCGGAGCTACACAATGAGCCCGCCACCGGGGTCGTAAGTCGTATTGGCCCCAATGTGTTCCACGCGTGCGTTCCAGTCCGCGCCGAGGTTGTAAAATCGCAACGAATCCGAGGTGGGATCAATTTCTCCGCTAAGCCGTTGCTTGAGGTGAACGGCCTGCGCGGGATCAACCTTGCACTCAAACACCGAAAATTGCACGCGCTGGCCGTAATCGAGGCAAATCTTGGCGACTCGGCGGAGTCGGCGTTGTCCGCCGGGTGTGCTGGTAGCAACATCGTAGGTGATCAGGAGATGCATGGGCTGAAGCGGACAGGGGCTATCGGGCCAGGAAGGCGGGGTAGCCGTCAAGATCGCCGCGGAGGTGGCGGGCCAGCAGGCGGGCCTGGATGAACGGAAGGAGGCCAAGTCTCAGGGGTTCCTCCAGAAAGGGGTGCTGCAGGTGGTCCTGCTTCCGCTCCTGCCACGCGGTGAGCACGCGTTTGCGGGCGTTGTCACTGAGTTCCATGGCTCCGGTCTCGCGGGCAACAAAGTCGGACGATTGAATCTGGCGGCGGTTAATGAGGCTGAGGACGCAGCGGTCGGCGAGCACGGGCCGGAATTCTTCCATGAGATCGAGGGCCAGTGAGGGCCGGCCGGGGCGGTCGCGATGCAGGAAACCGACGGCGGCATCAAGGCCGACGGATTCCAGGGCGGAGCGGCAATCGTGGGCCAGAAGGCTGTAGCAGAAGGAGAGTAGGGCGTTGACGCGGTCGGTGGGGGGACGGCGGATGCGGCCGGAAAACTCAAAGCCGGGGGCTCGAACGAGGAGGCCAAATGCGGCGAAATACACGCTGGCCGCGTCGCCTTCGATGCCGCGAAGGGCGTCGAGGTTGGTGGCCGCGGCGGCTTCGCGAGTGGAGCGGTCGAGAGCGCGGGTGGCGGTTTCGAGGGCGGGATTCGCTCCGTGGTCGCGGAGGGCTCGCAGGATGAGGAGGCGCGCGTTGGCAATCTTGGCGCAGATCATGGGGCGGGCGAGGGCGGTTGCCGCGTCGGCGTCGTCGCTGGCGCGGTATTGTGCGCGGCGGAGGAGGACGTTGCCCGGGGTGAAGCCGCGAACGGCCGCCTGAAAGCGTCCGTGGGGCGTGCAAAAGGAGAGGGTAACGCCGGCCTCCGCGCAGGCGGCCATGAGGGCGGCGCTGGCTCCGATATCCCAACCCAAGGCCACGATGCCGTCGAGGTTGTGCAGCGGGACGCGCAGGAGGGACTGGCCGGCGTGGCGGACGTCGACGGCGGCACCGTCCTTGGCGAGGTAGGCACCTTCGCGGGTGACGAACAGGGTATTGAGGTGCTGGCGCATCGTGGGAGGAAGTTCAGGGTTCGGATGGGATTTCCTGCGTGAGGGTGCGGTGGAACCAGGCGGCGGCGGAGCGGTTCGCGCGGGGTTGGCAGACGTCCAGCAGAGAGCAGGCACTGCATTTGCGGCGTTCGTAGCTGGCAGGGGGCAGCGCGGTTGCGCTGAGGAGGGTGGCGAGACGGGCGGTGAGATCGCGGGTGAGCTGGCGCAGCGGTTCGTCGAGCTTCACAAGGGTTCGGCGGCGGGGGGAGCCGTAAAACAAGTGGGCCTCGGGGATGGAGAGCCCAAGGGTTTCTTCGAGGCAGAGGGCTTGGGCGCAGACCTGAACCTCGTCGGCGCGGTGGGTCTTGGGTTTGCCCCGCTTGTATTCAACCGGAACGACGCGGCCGTCGCGGTGGAACTCGACCACGTCGCACACGCCGTGGAGACCAATGCGTTCGCCGCGCACGGGCAGGCCCCGCGTGATGCGCACGCCCGGTCGCGATTCATCGGGCCCGTCGTGCGCATGCTCGTGCAGCACCCGCCCCTCGGCGGTGAAGCGGTTTTCGCTCCATTCCCGTTCGATATGGATTAGGGCGCACTGCCGTTCGCAGTAGAGGAGGTGCTGGAGCGCGGAAATGGGCAGGGTGTCCATAGTTAACCGCGTGCGCCTTAGTATTGATAGACCGTGAGTCGGGGCACGCGCCGGAAGTCGTCCGCATTACAGGCGACGACGGGGAGACCGTGCGCAACGGCGGTGGCCGCGACCCAGAGGTCGTTCGTGCCGATGAGTTGGACCTGGCGCTTGAGTTGGCGCTGGATGCGACTGTAGATCCACGCGGTCTCGCTCGTGTAGCGCAGGATGGGATGCTGCCGCAGAAAAGCCGCCACGGCATGCTGGTGGTCATCGCCGATCCCGCACGCAAACTCCCCCTCGGAAATAAGCGCAAGAGAGCGCCTAACGTCTTCGTTTTTCGCGAGAAAGGTATGAGCTCCGGCCGGCCGGCGCCGATCAAGCTCGCGTTGCAGATCGATCAGAAATTTCGAATCGAGGATCATCGTTCAGCCCAGGGTTCATCGGGGGGGAGCGTCGAGACGCCGGGCTTCCTCGATGGCATCCAGCTCTGCTTCGGCGAAAATGGGCGCCTGTTTTTTAATAGGCGAGCAACTCTCCGGCGGTGATGCCGCCGCCGGGGATTTCGGCCCGCCGCACGACCGCTGGAAGCGACTCCCCCGGGCGTTTGGCCCGGCGGAGCTTTTCGTAGGCGTCGAGTTCGAGGGTGATAGTCTTCGCAGCCATGCACGAATCATGCACGAAAAAGGGGACTTCAATTTGAAACCACGAAGCACACGGAGGAAACCAAGGGAGTCTCAGATGCGACGAATGAGGGTCACGCCTGCGGGGAGAGCGGATTCGTCGATGACGATGTCGTAGTCGGAAAAGGCGCGGGGGGTATCGACGTCCGGCTTTTTTATGACTTTCACCGCGTCGAAGAGCGCGTGGCTGGGGGCGTTGCCGAGCGGGGAGCTGTGCTCGAAGATGAGCAGACCACGCGGGGCCATGCTACCGGCGGGGCGGGCGGCGGATTGGTCGAACTGGAAGGCGTTTTCGAGCGCCGTAAAAAGTAACTCACGATCCCCGTCGGAGAAGCCGGTCTGCGCGGCGAGGAAGGGATTGATGAAGCCGTGGGCGCGATAGAGCGCGTAGGGCACGGTGAATTTTCGACCCATGGTGCGGTTGTCGCCGGATTGTTTCTCGGCCTCTTTCTCGGTCGTCACCGCGCAGCGCGTGACGGAGAACTCGCTGGTGACGACCGGATCGATGGACCGGGAAAAGGACAGCTGCACGGGGCCGCGGACTTGGCCGCAGTTCACCTCGGTGGACATCACCGCGCCGAAGGTGCGGATATCGAAGAAGTTTTTGCACATCCAGTCGCGCGTCTTTTCGACCTCGGGTTGTTTGGCTTTTTTCGGGTCGAGGCCGAGCGCCTTGTAAGCGCGGTCATGCTGGTGGTTGAGGACGGCTTTTTCGCGCACGTAAATATCGTAGCCGGGACCATCCTGATCCTGGGACTCCGGCTTGGTTAGCTGCACGAAATTGCGGATTTTGCGTTTGAGGCAGACGTCGGTCACGAGGCCGTGGCCGGTTTCCGTATCCACGCGGGGCAGGTTGCCGGCGTCGGGGTCACCGTTGGGATTCGCGTCGTGGGCGTCGAAGAGATAGATGAAATCGTAGCGGTTCATGGTCGGTGGATGGGCTGGATTTGAGGTTTGGGTGATGGGTTGAAAAATCAGGCGGTGGCGGTGGCTTCTTCGACGGGTTTACGGGTGTAGAAGGCTTTCTGCTGGTGGTAGTAGCCGAGGGCGAAGAGGCCCTGTTGCTCGAGCGTGAGGTGCGCGGGGAAGGTCTGGATGGGGGCGAGCAGATCCTGCACGAGTTTTTCGCGGGTGATTTTTTGCCCGGCGTCGAGCTTGGCGAGGTGGTGGCCGTAGGTTTTCAGCAAGCGCGGGAAGACGGCGCGCGGCGTGGAGGAGGCGCTGGAATAATAACGGTCGCGGATGCTGGCGTTGACCTGGCCGAGGGCGTCGAGCTGGGTTTTTTCGAGGGCGGAGAAGAGGCGGCCGAGGAGGTAGCCGGGTTGGTGGTTGGTTTCGTCGAGCATGGTCTGGATGGGTTGGTGGTGGTTGCGGACGAGCCAGGCTTTGAGGGCGCTGGCGCGGAGGTAGTTGATGTCGCGGTCGGCTTTGATGCGGCGGAGAATGGCGGAGGCTAGCGCGTCGGGGTAAGCGCTGCCGCCGAGGATGGCTTGCATGAGCGCGCCGCCCAGCAAAGGCGGGATGTCCTTCGACTCGCGCGCGGTCTGGCGGAGAAGTTGCCAGATGGACGGGATCAGTGGGTCGGGGTTCTTCGCGGTGTCGTCCCACTGGCGCACGATGGCGAGCTCGTGGATGTGCCGCTGGAGCCGCTTGGTGATCTCGCCGAGGGTGCTTTGTAACCAGAACCGCACGGAGAGACGGGCGGCATTCGGTGAGAGGCCGAGGATGTAAAACGGAGTCGCGGGATTTCCCAGGTCGTCCGGCGCGAGTTGGCCGTTCGCGGCTTTTGCGAGCACGGCCTGGACGCGGTCCTTCAATTCCGGGTCCTGCGGTTGCTGCTGCGCGGCGTCGAGGAGGAAGCTGATGAACTCGTCGGCGGGCGCGGCCCCGGCGGGCGAGGCCTTTGGCTGATCGGTCCAGAAAACCGTCGTCGCGTCACCGATCTGCAGCCGCTGCCGGTCGCGGCCGAGAAGGAGATTGAGGGCGTTGCAATAGGCGAACGCGGCGGCTTCGCTCACCGGAGCGTTGGCACCTTGTTCCTTGCCGTGGGAGGTGAAGGCGTCGCAGTTGAAGGAGACGAGTTTCGCCCCGCTGGATTGGGCGCCGGCGACGCCCTTGATGGCTGGTTCGTGTAGGACGGCCAGCGGAGCAACCTGTCCGGTGATGAGACAATATCCTGTCTCGCCCGGGGCCTCGGCGGCCCGCTGCGCTTCCCACCACGCCCGGATTACCGGGCGGTCGTGAACGTATTCCTGCTCGCTGATGATTTTGAAAATCCCGAAGCCAGTCGTGATTTCCGCGAGCAAGGCGTGATCGGCCGCTTGGTTCGGATTCCAGCTTTCGAGAAAACGGCAGACAGCCGTGAACGCCGGGTCGTTGATGGCGGGTTCCAACTCCCGATGGCGGGTGCGGAAGGCCTCGAAGCTCTCGCGTGTGCGGTCGGGATTTTGATCCTCTGGTTTGAAGCCGAGCAGGTAGCCAGTGTTGTCCCAAAGAAAGCCCGGATTGAGACCCGAGCCGGGAGGCTTCGCGCCGCCCGGCACGATCATGGGAGTCGCGCGGAGGTTCGTCTTGTGTTTGCCGGTCTTGAGCGTGATGACCTCCTCCCGGCGGCCATCCTTGATGTCGTGCAGCGAGCCATCGGGGTTCAGAACGACGATGAAGGTGATCTGCTGTTCGCTGTATCCCGGCCGGGCGATGCCGCTGGCGGGATCATTGGCGGCGCGATCGTAATAGGCTTGGAGGGCTTGGAGAATCATGGCGGCGAGGTTCAGGCCAGGGTTTCCGCGAGAGGCGGGACTTCGAGAACACCATCCTTCAAGGCGGCGCGGAAAAAGCGGGGTTCGGCTCGCACGCGGCGGCGTTGGTTCGACTCGACGATGGAGCCTTTCGGGTCCGGGATGTAGAGGATGTCGTGGAGCATGAGGCCGAGGTCGCGGTTGCGCTGGTCCTCGGGAAGCCGGGAGGCGGGCCAATCGCCTTCGACGAGCGCGAAGCGCGCGGGGAATTCGCGGGTGCCAAAGTAGGGTTGTTGGAAGCACTGCCCGGCGCGCGCCCGCCGGTTGAACATGTCGAGGTGCTTGCCGGCGGCTTCCCGCTCGGGCATCTCGCTTCCCCCGCGCTCGAAGCGTCGGTCGAGAACGTCGAAATGCGCCTCGATGATGTAGCCGACATCGCGCAGCAGCGTGGCGGCGCGTTGCTGGCGGTGATCCTCTACCAAGATGCCGACATCGCCGCTGCCGGCATTCATCGCGGTGCGGGCAGTGCGCTCAGAGGCCTTCACGGCGACCTCGTTGCGGCGAACCGTGGTGAAGCGGATGGGCTCAAGCACGTGGATGCGGTCGATGCGCCAAGCGATCTGCGGTTTCCAGTAGATGGCCTCGAGGATGCCCCGGGCGGCGGAAGGGGTGATGACGTCGTAGGACAGGCGTTCGACCCGAAGCTCGGGGCGGCTGAAGCAGGCGAGATCGCCGATGATGTGGAGGGTGATGCCAAAATTCTTCATTTACTTCAAGGTAGATTAATGTATGTTCTTCGCAAGCTTAGATTGTCTGCGGGTAAAGCAGGTTCCCAGGATGGGTTTTGCGTGGGTTCGATTCCCTCCGCCGAGTGCGATAACGAGATGCAGACAATCTAAGTTTAAACGTCATTTGCATGGCATATGAGGATTGAAACAAGGTTGATTATTTAGCCTTTAAAGTAAAATTGGCTGCCGCTCGCTTTATGCCAGCGGCAGCTTTTTTCTCGGTTGTCAGCAAACCAGCGGTGTTGGGTTTAAGTCGAAGTCGAGGCCAAATTGGTCGTCGTAAAGGCGAGCGTTGATGAGCATGGGGAGAGCCCCGTCCGCGAAGAGGTAGAGCTGGCCGGCGGCGTGGAGTTGGTCCCACGCGCCGAGGGGGATTTGCACGGTGAGGCGCTGGGCGAGGCGGAAGTCGGCGTGCGTGGGGCTCCGCTGGCCCATCTCGCTGGATCGCAGTCGCTGCCACAGCGACTCGCCTTTTTCGCCCCAGGGGATGACAACGGGCTTCATTGGGCTGTCGATTAGTCGGAAAGCTTCCGCGACGGCGGCGAAATTCAGGCTGAGAAACAGTCCGTCCGCGGTCGTGCCGAGGTTGAACTGCGAGAGAATGGCGGGGAGGTTTCCCGGGGGTTGATCCCAGCCGTTCGTTTGTTCGCGGCGCTGCCAGTAATGGAGCTGAAAATACTCCTCGATGGCCGCCAGCGAGAGCGGAACGGCGCGGTGCTTTTCCTCGAGCTGGCCGGCGGCGCTGGCGGCCTCGCGCATGTCCTTGAGGACAGGCGGGAGCGGAAAGTCCCGCGCGGAGAAGGAAAACACGCGCCCGAGGGCGGGGCGACCCTCCGCGTCGCGTAGCTCGCCATGGCGATTGCACCGGCCGGCGGCCTGGGCCAGCGAGTCGAGCCCGCCCTCCGCCCGATAGAGCAAAGGGAAACTCACATCGACGCCAGCCTCGACGACGCGCGTGGAGACGAGGAGCACGGGCTCGCGGGCAGCAAGCCGCCGCCGGACGGTCGCGAGCACGGCGGAACGATGCTCGGCGCACATTTGCGCCGAGAGGTGATGAGCCCCCGGACGGTCGCTGAATGTCTCGAAGAGGGCGCGGGCGTGACGGCGGAGATTGACGATGAAGAGAGCGGAGCTAGATCGCTGCCCCTCGAAGTGCGTCGCGAGCTCGGCATCCGTGCGCGCACCGAGCGACTCAATGCGGGTGCGGGCAAGGGCGGAGAAAAGCGCCTCGCGCCCGGGGATGATTTCGCGCACCTCGGCGTCGGCAAAGCCGATCGGAAAATTGTCGCGCTGGCCGAGCGCCGGCTGGGTGGCGGTGCACAGCACAAGCGTGGTGCCAAAATCCCGAGAGAGTCCCTGCATGGCGGCGAGGCAGGGCGCGAGCAGCGACACCGGGAGGGACTGCGCCTCGTCGAAGATGACGACGGAACGGGCAATGCGGTGGAGTTTTCGGCACCGTGAGGTCTTGGCCGCAAAGAGGGACTCGAAGAACTGGACGTTCGTCGTGACAATGAGAGGGACGTCCCAATTCTCGGCTGTCAGGCGATTGCCGATGGTCTCCCGGTCGGGGTCGAGATTGGAATGGTGTTCAAGAACGACTTCGCCGCCCATCTCCGCGGACAGCGCCGCAAAGACGGCCCGGAACTCGGCGGCATTTTGCTCGATGATCGAAGTGTAGGGAATGACGTAGATCACGCGTCGCAGGGCGTGCCGACGGGCGTGGCGCAAAGCGAAGACCAGCGAGGAGAGGGTCTTCCCGCCGCCCGTGGGCACGGTAAGCGAGAACATGCCAGGAGTTTCCTCCGCCGCGGAGTGACAGGCCTCCCGCACGGCTCGCCGCTGGCGATTGACGGAATCGTCACCCGCTTCCCTCTCCTTCCGCTTCAAGCAAGCGCCGAGGCTCGCCTCCATGCGAGCAAGCGTTTCGTCCGGCCAGAAAGGGCGGCTGGCCGCACGGGATGGATCCATAAAGGCCTCGGTCGCCAAGAAGTCGGCATCAACGAGGGCGGAAAATATCATCCGTGCGAAGGCGGCCAGCGCGAAGGCATTCTCGGCCGGGCTCGCGCGTCGCTTTACGGGAGGTGGCGGCAGGGCCGCTTCGAGCGGCAGGCGGAGATCACGGGCCGCCGATCGGACCTCATCTAGGTGCACGAGTTTTGCCAGTCGCTCCCGCAGACGCGGGCCATCACCCAGGCCGGCATGATGCCCGGCAATCGCGTAGGCGAGCAACGGACCATAAGGAAGTCGCGAAGCCGCATGGATGGCACCGGCGGTGGAGTGATCCATCCGCCCGGTCACCTCGTCGTTGTGCGCGTCGGCTTTTGCGGCAAGGTAGGTCTGCCATGTGGGCGCGAACTTACCGAGGTCGTGCCAGAGCCCGGCCACCCAGCCCCATTCACGAGCGGCTTTCGCCTCCGCGCTCTGAACGGGAAACATCTCCTCGGCAAACTTCGCGGTCCACCAGGCGACTTTGTTGAGGTGGCCGTGGTTGCGCTCCAGGCGGGCGCATTTTTTGCAGGAATGGCCAGCGCACTCCTCCTCGCCATCCCCAAACGGCGTGAACAGCGGCTCCCAGTCGGCGGGATTTGAAGACTTGGGATCGGTGTGGGCGTAGAAATTCACGACGTCAGGCAAGGGAGAGCAATTTCACCGCGAAGGTGCGGGGGGCCTGGCGGGCGTGGCAATGGGCGGCGAGGTAGCGGCCTACGTAGCCTTCGCTTTCAAAGAGGAGCGAGGGGCTGATGGTGCGGGTGGACCCAGGTTGGCGGCCTCCGGCGTAGCGGATGCGCAGGGTTTCGCCGCGGGCGATGGCTGCCAAAAGGCATTGCTCGCGCGGGTCGGGGGATTCCCATACGGGACGGCGGGGAGCCTGTTTCCAGCGGGCAATCCAGGCGGGGTCGCGAAAGGGATCGGGCGCTTCGAGCTGTCTTGAGACAAGGCCGAGCCAAGCCCCCACGGCAGGAAGCGCGCATAGGAAATCGCGGCGGTTGAGCGGAGTCATGCGCTAGTTTCTATCCAGAGGCATGAGACAAATACGGTCCAAGGCGACGTGATTTTTTAAAGAGAGATAATGGGAGGAAAGACATTTATGCAATGGAATTACATCTGTTGTTTATGGCTATTTTCCTGTGTGCATCCCGACTTTAATCACAACTCTGAGAAAAAATCCTGAAGAGGACTGAAAGTTTTATCCCACCGGATCAAACACCCTCCAGAATATGGACGCACTTTGGCGATTCGCGGCTGAGGGTTTCGACCAAGCGCGTAGCATTTGTCGCTGTGGGCTGAATCCGGAATGACGAGCCCAGTCGCACGTTTTCCATAGACGGCGCGGTCAATTGCCGAAGGTCCGTTCGGCCCGCCGATCCCATTTCTTGCGTGGCTTCAGACTGCTGTGTTCACCGCTGAAGTCGCAAGGCGCGTCGACAAGGGGCTTTAATCCGTCGAGTCCTAAACGTTGAGCGAAACGGTGAGACGAGCCTGTTGATGCCGCCGTGCAAGGTCCGCCATGAAAAATTGAACACCCTTTTTCGACTCACTACACGCACAGGGAGGTCTCTCTGCGGTTCGTCTTAGCTGGCGCGCAAGCTAGGCGGCTTACCCGAATTGAGAGGCGGGACGATCCTTCGCGTTGGGGGTTGCCATCCCGTTGGGCCGATTCACAGAGAAAAGCTTTGGGCTCGCTTCGATGAGGCCGCGCAAAGGGTGCGTCGGTTGACAAAAAGGGCGCTGTACGTCCCCTGAATTGGGTGAACATTTCATCCAATATTCAGAAGTGGGCCTCTCCGGAGCGCCTTGTCGAATGCGCAGCAGTGTATATCGCCGTTAAAGGCCTTTACACGGATCAGATTCTCAGCTGGCACACGCGGTTGCGGTGGGCGTGCCCGGCGGACTTTGAGTTGGCGCTGGAATTCCTGCAAAGGCATGGGGAGGTTAAGGAATCCGAATGGGTTGCGCCGCCGCCTCAATTTCTGTTCCGGAAAATCGGGCCGAAGACCCACCAAGTTCGGCGCCCGAACCTGAGGCCAAATCCGAAATCTGGGGGTTATCCAGATCTCCCAGGGGTGAGTGCTTGGGGGATTACTCGCATTTCTGTGGAATCCGCGGCGAAGTTGGCTGCGCTTTCCGCCCCCCGTCGCTGGGCTCCTGCCCTCAAGGCGCGTATATACGCCCGCATGAAGCACCTATTCGGTCGCCTCGATTTGACCGCGAAATATACCGGTGAAACTAAAGTCCTCGATCCGATCCGGGCTGAGTTCGAAGATGTCGTGATCCTCGACGTCGTTGTCATCGGGAAAAAGGCTTTCGAGGCACTCAGTGACGAGGACCGCGAAAAGCTCATCAAGGAAGCGAAGCCTCTGAGGGACGAGATCATCGCCGCTGGTCGCCCACGGTTCTCGTGAACAGAATCAACGAAAACGTTCTTTCGGAATCCACGTAAAACCGAAGCTCATTTCCTCGTGAAGAATCCGAATTTGGGAGGATTTTTCGTTGAATCCGGAAGAAGGGGAAATTCATCCAAATGCTCCAAGGCGCTGATTTCGCGGGCCTTGGCGGAGTTGCTTCCAGAATCAACGTTCAGAAAACGGGCGATTTTTCAGAATCACCGAACGGAATGCTTTCGGGATCAACGTGCGCCTACAGTCGGATCTTTCAGAATCAACGAACGGAGGCCGTCCGGAATCAACGACGAGCTACCCAAGGATCAACGAGAATTCCCCCCCCCGAACGAGCTAAAACACGCGATCAATTCGCGTGGATCGGGTCGGAAATGGGCGGAATTCTTGTTGATTCATGAGCGGGTCGAAACGCGCCCCTCCCGCGAGATGCCCTTGTTTCCTTGGTTGGCGGGCGATGAACAAAGATCAACGGAAGAATCGAGGGGGTGTTTCCACGAATATCCGGAAAGAAACGCACAAGGATCAACGAGCGCCTACACGCCTACAATCAACGAACGGAAAGCTTCCGGGATCAACGTGCGCCTACAGGCTGTCCGTTAACCGAATCGGCAGGGATTTCGCGACTCCAAGAAAATGGCTCCTGAGGTAGGACTCGAACCTACGACCAATCGGTTAACAGCCGATCGCTCTACCACTGAGCTACTCAGGAATCACAACTCCAGGGTCAAAGAGGAAAACACCCGCGGGCGGGAATTTCAATGATGAATTTCCGGCCGGGCATCGAATTTGCCGCGGGCTCTTGCGCGGGCGGGAATTCGCTGCGATATGCTTGGCCCATGACGCTGGTCGATTTTTCGCGGTTGCGGGATGCCGTCAGGCATCGCCTTGAGGTCGTGGCCGATCGCGAGCTTTATGCCCGCGATCCGCAGGCCCATCTGGCCCGGCTGGTCGCGGCCTCCGAGGACCTCGACCGCCTCACGGGGGAACTGCCGCGGGACGCGGATCCGATGCTGCGGCATTACCTCGAGCGGCAGAGTTACGTGAAGGCCCTGGACTGGCTGGAGGCGCGGACGCGATGAGCGCGGACCTGGAGCCGGGGGATCTGGCGCCGGACTTTGAGGCGCTGGCGGTGGGGGGCGATTACGGCGAGGCGGGCCGGCGGGTGCGGCTCGAGGATTTCGCGGGGAAGACCGTGGTGCTGTATTTCTACCCGAAGGACGATACGCCCGGTTGCACGACGCAGGCCTGCGACCTGCGCGATCGCTGGGCCGAGGTGCGGCGTCCGGATGCGGTGTTTTTCGGCGTGAGCGTGGATTCCCCGGCGAGCCACCGGAAGTTCATCGCGAAGCATTCCCTGCCCTTCCCGCTGTTGAGTGACGAGGAGCAGGCCATCGTGCGCGCCTACGGCGTGTGGGTGGAAAAAAGCATGTATGGCAAAACGTATTTTGGCACGGAGCGGTCGACGTTTGTCATCCGCCCCGACGGCCGCATCAAATCGGTGTTCCGCCGGGTGAAGCCTGCGGATCACGCCAACATCCTCCTCGAAGACCTTGCAAATTTTGAACCGTGACAGCGTGTTGAAGCTCTACGACCGGCTGACGTCGCTCGTGGAGAAACTGCCCGAGGGCGTGCAGCGGCCGATCCTGCGGGAGCTTGTGCCGATGCGGGAGCTGTTCCTGGAGCAGCGGCCGGCGCGGGTGATGGTGCTGGGCGCGGCGGGGTCGACGACGGTGCCGGCGCTGCTGCATTTCCTCGCCGGGGTGCCGGTGGAAACGGGAGCCGCCGAAGAGGGCTGGCGCACCTACCGCGTGCCGGAGCGCGGGGCGATCCAGGTGCTCGATGCGCGGGCGGATTGTCCGGCGGCGGTGGTCGCGGCGGCGCTGGCGGGCGCGCGGCCGGATGCGGTGGTTTTTCTGCGTGGGCAGGCGGATGAGGACGCGGCTGAGTTCGAGGCCGTGCTGGGGCTGGCGGCCGAGCGGCTGGCGCTCGCGGAGTCGGGCGACGGCGCGAAGCTGGGAATGGTGGCGCTGGCGATGGGCGCGGAGGAGGGCGAGGCGGCGCGGGCGCGGTTGAGCGCGCGGCTGCAGGCGCGGCGGGAGTTTGCGGAGCGGGCGCTGCCGGTGTTTGCCGCGGAGCCCGCGGCGGCGGGGGCGATTGCGGAGGCGCTGTGCGGGTTGCTGCCCAACGCGGCGCGGTTGGAGTTTGCCCGGCTGACGCAGGCGCGCGGCGCGCAGGTGCAGATCGCGACGTCGCTGTTGAAGTCGTTTACGGCGGTGTGCGGGGTGATCGGCGTGCAGCCGATTCCGCTGGCGGACATGCCGATTTTAACCACGCTTCAGTCGCTGCTGGTCGGCATGGTGATTTACGTGAGCGGGCGACCGGCGAGCGCGCGGCTGGTGGCGGAGTTTGCCGGCGCGCTGGGCGTGAGCGTGGGTGCGGGGTTTGCGTTTCGCGAGGGGGCCCGGGCGCTGTTGAAGGTGTTTCCGATTTGGGGCAACGCGATTTCCGGCATCGTCGCGGGAGCGGGAACCTACGCGGTGGGCCGGGCGGCGATTGCCTACTTCATCGAGGATTTGCCGATCCAGGAG
>JAIYAZ010000101.1 GCA_027488755.1 Verrucomicrobiaceae bacterium
GACCACCTGTATGCGGGGCAGCCGCCGCGGCCGTTTGTGCAGGTGACCATTGTGACCGACTCGCTCACCGTCAACCGCGTGTGGCACACGGGGCACAGCGACTGGTATCTCGTGCCCAACGAGCCGACCGCCGAGGTGATGCGCGGGCAGGGCGTGCCCGCCGCGAAGCTGCGCGTGGAGGGATTTCCGACGCCGGCGTATTTTGCCACGCCGCGCGAAAAGGCCGTGCCGGGCCCGGGGCAGAAGTGGCGCGTGCTTTTCATGGTGAACTCCGGCAAACGCATCGCCGTCGAGGCGGTGCGGGCCCTGCGCACCCTCGAAAACGTGGCGCTCACCGTGACAGTCGGTCGCGACGAGGCGCTGGAGGCGCGGATTCGGGCGCTTGGCGGGCTGGAGGTTTACGGGTGGACCTCCGAGCTGCCCCGGTTGGTCGCCGAGGCCCACGTGGTCGTGAGCAAGGCCGGCGGGGCCACGGTGCAGGAATGCCTCGCGGCGGGCACGCCGATGATCGTGAGTCAGGTGGTGCCCGGTCAGGAAGAGGGCAATGCCCGTCTGGTGGCCGAGGGCGGCGCGGGGGTGATCGCCGTGACGCCGGAGGCGATCCTGGAGGCCGTGCGCGCCGGTTTCGCCGGGGACGGACAGGAATGGCTTGGCTGGCGGGCGGCGGTGGCCGCGTTGGGCCGGCCCGGGGCCTCGGCGGGGATCGCGGCGTGGATGGTGGCGGGCTGCCCCGCGCAAGATCCCGCGTGATTTCGCTTCGCGTTTCGCGCGCGCTGCGGAAGTCTTGAGTCGTGATCTCCGCGGTGATTTTTGACATTGGCAACGTGCTGCTGCGTTTCGACTACCTGCTCGCCGCGCGCCGGTTGATGGCCCACAACGGCCTGACCGAACTTCCGGATCGCACCCGCGTCGTCGCCGCCAAGGAGGCGCTGGAGGGCGGGCGTATCGACCGGGCGGAGTTTCTGCGGCTCGTGCGGCCGGAATTTTCCCACTCGGGGAGCGACGCGGAATTCCTCGCGATGTGGGAGGATATCTTCGAGGAAAACCTGCCGATGACCCGCTTCGCCGCGGACCTGGCCGCGCGCGGGGTGCCGACTTATTTGCTGTCGAACATCTCGTGCATCCATCACGAGTTTATCTTTCGCACGTATCCCGTGTTCCAAACCTTCCGCGACGGCGTGTTTTCCTACCGCGCCGGCTCGCTCAAGCCGGAGCCGCGCATTTACGAGATCGCGCTGGCGCAGTTCGGCGTGGAGCCGGGGGCGACTTTGTTCATCGATGATCTGCCGGACAACATTGCCGCCGCGGAGCGGGCGGGGCTGCGCGGGTTGACGTATGACTTTCGCGATCATGCGGGCGCCGAGGCGACGCTGCGGGCGCTCGGGCTCTAGGTCGCGGGCGTGAACTGCCGCCGGATGCGGCCGCCGGCGAAGTCGAGCAGGATGACGACGCCGAGGATGACAACCAGCACGGCGGCGAAGCGGTCCCACTGCGAGAATTCCTGATACGTGTGCAGCCACACGCCGATGCCGCCGGCCCCGACGTAACCGATGATGGCGGCGGCGCGGATGTTGTATTCGAGCATCCAGAGCGTGTGGCTCCAGACGAGCGGTTGGGCGTGGGGCCAGATGCCGTATTGAAAACTTTGCACGCGGCCGGCGCCCACGGCGCGGAGGCCCTCGGCCACGCCGGGATCCACGCTCTCGTAGGCGTCGCTGAAAAACTTCCCGAGGTAACCGACGCTGTAGGCCGTGAGGGCAAGCACGCCAGCGAGGCTGTTGGCGCCGACGATGGCGACGGCGAGGAGGGCCCAGACGAGGCTGGGGATGGAGCGGATGGCGTTGAGGCTGAACCGGGCGGCGAGCACGACGGGACGGGGCGAGATGGTGCCGGCGGCGGCGAGGGCGAGGACCAGCGAGAGAAGGGCGGCAAAGAGGGTGCCGAGCACGGCGATCTGGAGGGTCTCAAGCAGGGCGGGAAAAATCTGCGGCCAGACGGAAAAATCCGGCGGCCAGAAGCGGGCGGCGAAGCGCTGGAAGTTGGCGAGGTAATCGAGGTCGCGGCCGGAGCCGCGCAGAGCCGGGAGGGAGAAGACGACCGCGAGCGCGAAGAGGATGAGGGTGAGGCGGAGGGCGTCGAGGCGCGGCGGTTTCATGACGCGGTGAGGGTCCAGGCGCCGGGGTCTTCGCGGTGAAGCGAAAGCGTGAGGTCGGCGAAGGCGGCGGCGTGGTCCGCGTCGTGCAGCACGCAGAAGACGGTGGCACCGCGGGTGCGGGTTTCGTCGCGGAGGAGGTTGAGGGCGAGGCGGGCGAGCCGGGGGTCGAGGGCGGAGACGGGTTCGTCGGCGAGGATGACTTCGGGTTTCCCGATGAGGGCGCGGGCGAGGGCGAGGCGCTGGCGTTCGCCGCCGGAGAGGCGGGACGCGGGGGCGGCGGCGTGCGGGGAGAGTTCGAGCCGCTCAAGCCAGGCCGCGGCTTCGGTGCGGTCCGCACGGGGGAAGCCGGCGAGCGTGCGCCACCAGGGGCGCTGGCCGAGGAGGCCGCAGAGGACGTTGGTGCGGGCGGAGACGTTGGGGGCGAGTCGGAGGTGCTGGAAGATGAAGCCGAGGTGGCGGCGGCGGGCCCAGGGGGCGTGCGCGTTGCCGTGCAGGTCGCGCACGCTCACGGTGCCGTGGGCGGGGGCAAGGAGGCCGGCGAGGCAGGCGAGGAGGCTGCTTTTGCCGAC
>JAIYAZ010000156.1 GCA_027488755.1 Verrucomicrobiaceae bacterium
CCGGCACCGTCTGGCCCTGACCCCTTTCCGTCCCCTCAACCTTTCATCCCCTCATCCTCTCAACCTTTTCCAACCATGCTTCCCATCCGCACCCTCGAACGCATCACCACCCTCGCCGGCGCCGACCCCGTCTACCTCGAACACCTGCCCTGGACCGAAGCCGGCCAACTCCGCGCGCAGCACGGCGGCCTTCTCCTGCTCCCCCTCGGCGCCACCGAGCAACACGGCCCCCACCTCCCCATCGGCACCGACACCCTGCTCGCGGAATCCGCCTGCGCCTACGCCTCCGCCCGCACCGGCGTGCGGATCCTCCCGCCCCTCGCCATCACCGTCTCCGCCGGCCACACCACCAAATGGCCCGGCACCTTCTCGCTCCGCCACGAAACCTTCATCGCCGCCCTTCGCGAAATCGCCGCCTGGGCCGCCGCCACCGGCTGGCGCCGCCTCCTGCTCGTCAACTCCCACTTCGGCAACGACGCCTCCGCCCGCGTCGCCGTGGATCAAATCCGCCTCGCCCACCTCGGCCACCTCCAGGTCGCCGTCCGCAACACCTACAACCTCACCCCCGCCATCTGGCAGGCCTTCGTCGCCGACGCCGACGACCTCCACGCCAACAAAGCCGAAACCGACCTCCTCCTTCACCTCGCCCCCGAACTCGTCCGCGCCGACCAGATTCCTGCCGCCGACGACCCCGACCGCACCGCCGCCACCGTCTTCAGCTACCCCGTCGCGCAGACCAGCCTCAACGGCGTCACCGGCTTCCCCAGCCGCGCCACCGCCGCGGACGGAGCCGCCCTCTTCGCCACCATTGGCACCGCCCTCACCGACCTCGTCACCCGCGCCCAAACCGACGAACCCCCGCTCCCCCCCGACCACTGGAACGCCCTGCCACCGGTCTGATCCGCCACTCGGCCCGCATCCTGCTACCCCCGGGCGGCATGGATCGTCCCGTCGAACTTCTGGCCGCCGCGTTCACGAACCTCCGCCGCCTCGGCATCACCCACCGCGAGACCTACTCCGAAATCCTCCGCCGCGCCCTCGAGGCCGACGAAACCTCGGTCGGCGCCTGGACCGTCTGGGAGCCCGATTCCTTCGACGGCCGCGACGCCGAGTTCCGCTTCGCCCCCGGCCACGACGCCACCGGCCGCTTCGTCCCCTACTGGCACCGCGCCTACGGCAGCCCGAAGCTCGACCCCGTCAACAACTACGAACACGCCGGCCTCGGCGACTGGTATTGGGTGCCCAAACGCGAAGCCACCTGCTGCCAGGTCGACGACTACTGGTATTCCGTCGGCGGCCGCCTTCTGCGCATCCGCAGCGAAATCGTCCCCCTCCTCGAAAACGGCCGCTGCGTCGGCGTCGTCGGCGTGGACGCCCCCGCCACCAGCCCCCAGACCGCGCCCCGCCGCATCACCGCCCCCATTGTCCGCCCCCTCGGTTCCGCCGACCCGCTCCGCGTTCTCACCTCCCGCGAACGCGAAATCCACCACTGGCTCGTCGCCGGCAAATCCAACGAGGACATCGCCACCATCCTCGGCATCAGCGCCCACACCGTCAAAAACCACCTCAGCCACATCTTCGCCAAACTCGGCGTCGAAAACCGCACCGCCGCCGCCCTCGCCACCCGCTGACCCCCCTTTCCGAATTTCCGAATTTCCGAATTTCCGTTTTCCGCTTTTCCCTAAGACACCCTTCTCATTCACCCGGCACGCCCCCTGCGACCTAGTTTTCGCGTGAGTGCCACTCCCACCTTTGCCGTTCCCGAGGGGTTCACCGTTGACCCCGCCAAACTCGCCGCCGCCCGCTCCCGCCTCGAAGCCGCCGGCATCAAGTTCTGCTTCGCCACCTACGTCGACATCCACGGCGTGCCGAAGGCCAAGGCCACCCCGCTCGACGCCTTCGAGAAAATGGCTCTCGGCTCCGAGCTCTTTACCGTCGGCGCGATGGAGGGCATGGGCCTCATCGGACCGCAAGAGGACGAATGCGCCGCCGTGCCTGACCTCGACACGCTCATCCCCTGCCCGTGGGACTCCCGCCTCGCCTACTTCTTCGGCGACCTCTACTACCACGGCGCGCCCTACCCCCACGACGCCCGCGTCCTCCTCAAGCGCCAGATCGACCGCGCCGCCGCCATGGGTTTCAAAATGAACCTCGGCATGGAGCCCGAGTTCTACGTGCTCTACGTCGACCCCGCCACCGGCGAACGCCGCCTCCTCCAGCGCGACCGCTACATGGGCACCTGCCCCGCCTACGACGTGAACCTCACCCTCGGCGCACTCGACTTCCTCGAGCCCATGGCCGACCACCTCCGCACCCTCGGCTGGGGCCTCTACTCGTGCGACCAGGAGGGCGGCCACAGCCAGTTCGAGTTCGACTGCGGCTACAGCGACGTCCTCACCCAATGCGACCGCTTCGTCTTCCTCCGCCTCATGGCCAAGCAGGTCGCCGAAAAAATCGGGACCACCGCCACGTTCGTCCCGAAGCCCTTCGCGAACGACTTCCGCTCCGGCAACCACTTCAACATGTCGCTCGCCAGCCTCGCCACCGGCGAAAATCTCTTCGCCCCCGAGCCCGCCGGCAACGCCCTCGCCGCGAAATACGGCAGCCCGCTCTCGAAACTCGCCTACCACTTCGCCGCCGGCATCCTCCGCCACGCGCCCGCCATCCTCGCCGTCACCGCCCCCACCTACAACAGCTACCAGGGCCTCCTCGCCCAGGGCGACATGCCCGACATGTCCTGGGCCCCCGTCATGATGAGCTGGGGCCAGAACAACCGCTCCGCGATGCTCCGCTTCCCCCCCAACCGCTACTGCATCGAAAACCGCACACCCGACATCGCCTGCAACCCCTACCTCGCCGCCGCCGTCCAGCTCGCCGCCGGCCTCGACGGCATCGAGCAGGAAATGGATCCCGGCCCGCCCATCAACGCAAACTGCTACGCCCTCACCCGCGCCCAGCTCCGCGAAGCCGGCGTCCAGCTTCTCCCCCGCACCCTCCTCCACGCCCTCGAGGCCTTCGAGACCGACCCCCTCATCGAGCGCACCTTCGGCCCCGAGTTCCGCGACATCTACTTCCGCCAAAAACTCCGCGAATGGGACGAAGGCTTCTACGCCATCAACGAAGCCCACCTCCGCAAGCGCCTCACGTTCATCTGAGCCGAATGCCCGCCGCCGCGACGATCCCCGCTCCGCCATTCCCCGCCGCCCCGCGTCGGCCGGGACGCGGGTTCGACTTCCTCGCGTCCCTCCCTCCCCGCACCCGCCTCCTCCTCGCGCTCGCCGCGTGGATCCTCTTCCTCGGCCTCTGGCAATTCTTCCCCCGCTCGCCCGAGCTCGCCACCCTCTTCCCCCCGCCCTCCCGCGTGGCCGCCACCCTCGGCGAACTCTTCACCGAAAAGGATTACCTCCAGGACGTCCTCGCCAGCCTCCGCCGCATCGGCCTCAGCTTCCTCATCGCCTGCGCGATCGCCCTGCCCCTCGGCCTCCTCATGGGCGCCTTCCCCGCCATCGAGGCCTTCCTTAACCCCCTCGTCTCCCCCTTCCGCTACCTGCCCGCCCCCTCGTTCCTCCCGCTCCTGCTGGTCTGGCTCGGCACCGGCGAAGAGCAAAAGATCGCCCTCCTCGTCATCGGCGTCGTCTGGTTTCTCATCAGCCTCATCATGGACGACACCAAGCGTGTCCCGCTCGAATTCCTCGAATGCGCCCGCACCCTCGGCGCTGGCCGCTGGCGCGGCCTCTTCGCCGTCCTCCTCCCCGCCGCGCTCCCGTTCTTCATGGACACTATGCGCCAGATGCTCGCCGTCAGCTGGACCTATCTCGTCATCGCCGAAATCGTCGCCTCCACCGACGGCATCGGCGCCGTCATGATGCGCGCCCGCCGCCTCGTCCGCATGGACATCGTCATGGCCGGCATCCTCACCATCGGCCTCCTCGGCCTCGCCTCCGACCTCCTCCTCCGCGGCCTGCGCCGCGCCGCCTTCCCCTATCTCCGCAACTAAACCATCACCCAACCCAACACCGCACCATGAAACGCCTCCTCATCCTCGCCGCCGCCGTGCTGCTCGCGCTTCCCGCGCAGGCCGCCGAAAAAGTCCGCGTCTCGCTCTTCTCCTGGCCCGGCTACGGGTTCTGGTTCATCGCGAAGGAGAAAAACCTCGCGCCCGACATCGACTGGGACATCCAGATCATCGAGGACCCCTACGAAAGCTTTGCCCAGATGGCCGCCGGCAAACTCGACGTCACCTCCAGCACCGTCGAATACGGCCCCATCGCCGCCGACACCGACGTGCCCGTCAAACTCGTCACCTACACCAACCCCTCCACCGGCACGGATAAAATCATCCTCGCCCCCGACATCAAGGAGCCCAAGGACCTCAAGGGCAAATCCGTCGCCGTCCTCGAAGGCGGCCTCACCCAGATCTTCATGGGCATCTGGCTCGAGAAAAACGGCGTGAAATTCGACGAGGTGAAATACACCAACGTCATCATGGACGACGCCGTCGCCGCCATGGTCAGCGGCAAGGTCGCCGCTGGCGAATTCTGGGAACCCTTCGGCGGCAAGGTCCTCGAAACCCTCAAGGGCTCCCGCGCCGTCACCAACTCGCTCGAACCCTACTGGCTCGAAACCGCCCTCCTCGGCGACGGCATGTATATGTCCGACGCCTTCCTCACCAAAAAACCCGAGCTCGCCGCCAAGACGCTCAAGGCCTACTTCGACGCCGTCGCCTGGTGGAAAAAGAACCCCAAGGAAGGCAACGCCATCATCGCCAAGGGCCTCAACTTCTCCGAAAAGGAAGTCGCCGACGTCATCGGCAGCGACGGCCAGTGGCTCAAGGGCGGCATCTACGCCTTCGACCAGGAAGACGCCGCCCGCTTCATGGGCGTGAAGGAAGGCCCCGGCCCCATCGGCCTCAAGAACGGCCAGATCAAGGACCACTGGGCCCTCACTCTCGAATGGTGGAAAAAATTCGGCCTCGTCAAAGGCGACCCGAAGATCGAGGAAGGCATCGCCTTCGCCCCGATCACCACGATCTCCAAGTAGCCATCTCCCATCTCCAAACTTCCCTCTCCCACCATGTCCACGCTCTACGAAGAAACCACCGTCAAAGCCGGCGCGCCCCCCGCCGCCGGCGTCGGGGCCACCGGCGAGGAATTCCCGCTCTTCCGCCGCGCCCGCAAGCCCGCGCCGCTCGACGCCATCCTCGCCGAGCTCCAGGCCACCGCCGAACTCCCGCTCGCGCAGGCCCGCACCCTTCCCGCGGAGGTCTACACCGACGAAGCCTACTTCGACTGGGAGCTCGACCACGTCCTGCGCCCCGCCTGGCTCTGCCTCGCCCACATCTCGCAGATTCCCCAGCCCGGCGACTTCCTCAACCTCGACGTCCTCGGCGAGCCCCTCATCGTCGTGCACGGCAAGGACGGCGTCCTCCGCGTGCTCTCCCGCGTCTGCCCCCACCGCGCGATGGACATCATGCCCCCCGGCTTCGGCTACGACGGCCACCAGCACGGCCTCGGCGACCGCCGCGAAGGCGTGCCCGGCTGCGGCCACACGCGCCTCTTCCTCTGCCCCTACCACCACTGGAGCTTCGAACTCGACGGCCGCCTCAAGGCCTGCCCCGAAATGCAGCAGGCCGAAGGCTTCTGCCGCGACGACGTCGGCCTCAAAACCTTCCGCGCCGAAACCTGGCGCGGCTGGATCTTCGTGAACCTCTCCGGCGACGCGCCGCCCCTCGCCGAGCAATTCACCGAACTCTCCGCCGACATCGCCGGCTGGAAACCCGAGACCATGAAACTCGCCCTCCACCGCGAATGGGACTGCCCGTTCAATTGGAAGGTCCTCGTGGAAAACTTCATGGAGGCCTACCATCACCTTGGCGCGCACTGCAAAACGCTCCAGCCCCTCATGCCCGCGAAAAACACGTGGACTGAGGCCGAGCGCGCCCACTCCGTCCGCGTCAACCTCCCGTTCAAAAACCAGCCGCCGCCCGGCGAGGCTGATTTCGAGCCCATCCCCACGCTCGACCCCGAACACCACGCGCAAATGGCCGTCTTCCTCGGCCACCCCAGCTTCCTCCTCTTCAGCGGCCCCGACCGCCTCTTCTGGTATCGCATCGAACCCCTCGGCCCCGACCGCTCGCGCCTGCACACCATGATGCTCCTTCCGGAAACCGCGCTCGCCGATCCGGACTACGCGCAGAAGCTCGCCCTCGCCGACCAAATGCTCGTCGACTTCCACATGGAGGACATGGAGGTCTGCATCGCCGTCCAGCGCGGTTTCTTCGCGACCGGCTACCAGCGCGGCCGCCTCAGCCACCTCGAAATGCCCATCTGGCTCATCCAGCGCTACCTCGCCGCCCGCGCCCGGGGCACCTACCCCACGCTCGACCGCCCCGCCGCCCCCGGCCAGCAATGAACCTCGTGCCCGTGCCCGCCGGAGAATTCTGGATGGGCGAAAACGCGAACGACAAATTCGCCAACGACACCGAGCGCCCCCGCCACCGCGTCACCGTCTCCGCCTTCCGGCTCGGGGCCTTCCCGGTCACCGTCGCCGAGTTCCGGGAATTCCGCCCGGACCACCCGGACCCCGGAGCCCCCGACTGGCCCGTCACCCTCGTCTCGTGGGACGACGCCGCCGCCTACTGCGCCTGGCGCGGCGGTCGCCTGCCCACCGAAGCCGAATGGGAATACGCCGCCCGCGCCGGCTCCCCCACGCCCTACCCGCACGGCGAAATTCTCGCCCCCGCCGACGCAAACTACCTCTACTCCGAGCACGCCGAAAAAGTCGGCCCCGGCCACCGCACGCCGCAGGGCACCTACCCGCCAAGCGCCTTCGGCCTCCACGACCTCCTCGGCAACGTCGCCGAATGGTGCGCCGACCCCTGGCGCCCCCGCTACGACGCCCCCGCCGAACCCGACCGCCGCGTCCTCCGCGGCGGCGCCTGGGATTACCTGCCCCGCCTCCTCCGCGTCAGCTGGCGCGATTCCCTGCCCCCCAGCGCCCGCCGCGACAACGTCGGCTTCCGCCTCGCCGCCGACTCTTCGAATGAAACAGGATTAACAAGATTTACCGGATTTACCGGAAAGCCATGAACGCCTCTTCTCTCCTCCTCCCCGTCCCGTTAATCCCCAAAATCCTGCATCATCCTGTTTAGTTCGACCCGCATGACCCTCGAATTCTTCAAAACCCTCTGGGGCCACACCGGCCCGTTCCGCCCCGCCGCCGCCGCCGCGCACGCCGCCGGCTTCTGCGGCCTCGAAGGCGCGTTTCCCGCCGAACCCGAACGCGCCCGCGAATTCCTCGAAGCCCTCGCCGAATACGACCTCGCCTACATCGCCGAGATTTCCACCACCGGTTACGCCGTGCCCGATCCCGGCAGCACCGTCGCGGACCATCTCGACGCCTTCGCCCGCATCCTCGACCGCAGCCTGCCCGCCGGCCCCCGCTTTGTTTCGACCATGGCCGGCAGCGACCTCTGGTCCTTTGGCGAAAGCGTGGACTTCCTCGCCCGCGCCCACGCCATCGCCCGCGACCGCGGCATCCGCTGCGGCTTCGAAACCCACCGCAGCCGCAGCCTCTACCACCCCGTCCGCACCGCCGAACTCCTCGCCGAGCTCCCCGCCGACCTCGAACTCACCCTCGACTTCAGCCACTGGTGCGTCGTCACCGAGCGGCTCGTTCTCGACGAACTCCCCGACGTCCTCGCCCTCGCCGCCTCCCGCGCCCTCCACGTCCAGCCCCGCATCGGCTACGACCAGGGCGCCCAGGTGCCCGACCCCCGCGCCCCCGAATACGCCCCCGCCGTCGACGCCCACCTCCGCTGGTGGCGCGCCGTCTGGGAAAGCCAGCGGGATCGCGGCTTCACCACCCTCACCATGACCCCCGAGTTCGGCCCCGACGGCTACCTCCAATGCGAGCCCTTCACC
Organism: Verrucomicrobiaceae bacterium; assembly: GCA_027488755.1. Lineage (GTDB taxonomy): Bacteria > Verrucomicrobiota > Verrucomicrobiia > Chthoniobacterales > JAATET01 > JAATET01. Next base: position 7,923 of record JAIYAZ010000156.1, read on the forward strand.
CGCAAACCCGTCGCCGACCTCTGGGACCTCAACGTCTGGACCGCACGCCATCTCGCCGGGGAATTCACCCGCTGGCAGGCTGAAACGCCCGCCGCCCCCTAGCCCGCCCGCATCCCGGCACACGCCTTGCTTGACACAGTATTACCGTTTTGATTTTCGGTAATACGCCATGCCCGCCGCCGAACCCTCCCGCGCCCCCGTCCAGCGGATCAGCATTTCCCTGCCCGACGCGGTCTACCGCGAGCTGGATGAAATGATCTCCGAGCGCGGCATCGAGAGCCGCTCCAAGCTCATCACCGAGCTCATCACGAACGCCGTCATCGAGCACCAGGAGGACAAGGGCGACCAAATCATGGCCGGCACCATCACGCTCATCTACGACGAAGCCAAGGGCCCGCTCCTCCAGCGCCTCGCCGAGATCGAGCGCGAGCACATCGACGAAGTCATCAGCTCCCTCCACGTCCAGCTCGAGAACAACCACCGCATGGAGGTCATCCTCGTCCAGGGCCCCGCCAGCACGCTCCGCCGCATCGCCGACCGCCTCCTCGGCTGCAAGGGCGTCCGCTCCGGCAAACTCACGCTCACCAGCATCATCATCCCACCCCTTCACCCGCTCCCGCCGAAATGAGCCCAAAGCCCCTCTACGAAGAAACCCTGCCCGCCGGCGCGATGTGGTCCATGCGCATCCCGCGCCACCGCCTCGTCCGCCTTACCGCGCTCGACGCGAACGCCAACGTCTCCGCCCTCCTCTACCGCGCCGACCAGCCGCTCGACCGCCTCAACGTCCCCGACACCCTCAAAGCCCTCCACACCGCCAAGCTCACGCGCGGCCACGTCCTCATGAGCGACATGGGCCTCTCGCTCGCGAGCATCGTGGAGGACACCCTCGGCTGGCACGACCCGCTCGCCGGCCACATCACCCGCGAGCAGGTCGCCGCGAAGTTCGGCGGCCACTCCTACCAGGACTTCCGCAACGATTGGCACCGCAACGCCCACGACAACTTCCTCGTCGAACTCGCCAAACACGGCCTCGGCCTCCGCGACCTCGTCGCCAACGTGAACGTCTTCAGCCGCGTCACCGCCGACGACGCGGGCCGCCTCGCCTTCACCGAGAATCACGCCCCCGCCGGCGCGAGCATCGCCCTCCGCACCGACGCGGAAGTCCTCCTCATCCTCTCGAACACCCCGCACCCCCTCGCCCCCGCCGGCGAATACCCCCGCGCCCGCGTCACCGTCACCATCGAACCCACCACCCCCGCCGCCGCGGACGACTTCTGCCGCAACTTCCGCCCCGAATGCGCCCGTGCCCTCGCCCTCACCGAACGACACTACCTTTGAAAATCTAAAACGCTGAAATCCTGAAAAACAAAAATCCGCAAAAGCGCGTCCCCTCACCCCATTTCAGAATCTCAGCCTTTCCGAATTTCCCCATTTCCCATGAGCACGCTCAACTACGTCGAAAGCCCCCTCCTTCCCGAGCACGCGACCTACCGCCACATCATCCCCGCCGGCGACGGCTGGATGCACCGCCTCACCGCCGGCCAGACCCTGCGCATCCTCGACCTAGAGGGCAACCAGGCCGCCGACACGCTGTTTTACAACGCCGCCGACCTCAGCGAGCGCTACAGCGCGCAGGACACCATCCGCGAGCAGGGCGCCATCTACCTCACCACCGGCACCCGCCTCATGTCGAACCGCGTGCGCCCCCTGCTCACCATCACCGCCGACACCTGCGGCCGCCACGACACCCTTGGCGGAGCCTGCGCCGCCGAAAGCAACATGGTCCGCTACGCGCTCGAAAAGCGCTTCATGCACAACTGCCGCGACACCTTCCTCCTCCAGATCGCCCTCAGCGGCCTCCCGCTCACCAAGCGCGACCTCGCCCACAACATCAACTTTTTCATGAACGTCCCCGTCACCCCCGAGGGCGGCCTCCGTTTTGCCGACGGCGTCTCCGAACCCGGCAAATACGTCGAAATGCGCGCCGAGATGGACGTCTGGTGCCTCCTCTCCAACTGCCCGCAACTCAACAACCCCTGCAACGCCTACAACCCCACGCCCGTCGAGGTGCTCGTGTGGAACTGAAGCTCATGCGCGGGCGTGGGGAGTCATTGGTCATTCGTTATAGGTCATTGGGAACAAAACCCGCGCCCCTTTCCGCCCCCCCAATGACCAATGACCAAAACCCAATGACCTGATGTTCACCAAAGTCCTCATCGCGAACCGCGGCGAAATCGCCTGCCGCATCATCCGCACCCTCCGCCGCCTCGGCGTGCAATCCGTTGCCGTCTACTCCGAGGCCGACGCCCACGCCCGCCACGTCCGCGAAGCCGATGAGGCCATTCTCCTCGGGCCCGCCCCCGCCGCGCAGAGCTACCTCCTTGCCGACAAAATCCTCGCCGCCGCCCAGGCCACCGGCGCGCAGGGCATCCACCCCGGCTACGGTTTCCTCAGCGAAAACGCCGACTTCGCCGCCGCGTGCGAAGCCGCCGGCATCGCCTTCATCGGACCCACCGCGCAGAACATGCGCGACTTCGGCCTCAAGCACACCGCCCGTGCCCTCGCCATCGCCAGCGACGTCCCCGTCTCCCCCGGCACCGACCTCCTCGACACCGTCGAAGCCGCCGCCGCGGCCGCCGCGCGCATCGGCTACCCGGTGATGATCAAATCCACCGCCGGCGGCGGCGGCATCGGCATGCAGCTCGTCCGCACCCCCGACGAACTCGCCGAGAAATTCGCCAGCGTCCAGCGCCTCGCCACGAACAACTTCAAGGCCGCCGGCCTCTTCCTCGAAAAATTCATCGCCCGCGCCCGCCACGTCGAAGTCCAGATCTTCGGCGACGGCCACGGCCACATCACCGTCCTCGGCGAGCGCGACTGCTCCGCCCAGCGCCGCAACCAGAAGATCCTCGAGGAAACCCCCGCCCCCAACCTCCCCGACGCCGTCCGCACCGCCCTCCACGCCGCCGCCCGCCGCCTCGGCGAGGCCGCCAAATACCGCTCCGCCGGCACGTGCGAGTTCATGTATGACGCCGACGCCGAGCAGTTCTACTTCCTCGAAGTCAACACCCGCCTCCAGGTCGAGCACTGCGTCACCGAGGAAGTCACCGGCGTCGACCTCGTGGA
>JAIYAZ010000159.1 GCA_027488755.1 Verrucomicrobiaceae bacterium
GAGGGGTTCCCAGAATACGTTCGGCGCGCGCAGCATGGCCTGGGCGATGTAGGCGGTCTCGACGAGGAACTGGCGGTTGGTTTCCTTGCCCTCGCTCATCGTGAAGCGTTTGTAATCCTTGTTCGCCGGATCGGCGGCGGCGATCAGGGCACGACGGGCGAGGTCCGCGAATTCGGCGCGCAGTTTGCCCTCGGGCGTGTCGTCGGGAGGCAGAGCGAGCCACGGGGCGATGCCCGCGAGGGTGCGCCCGAGCGCCTCGGCGTACGCGGCGTTCCGGCGGCCGGATTCCCAGTCGCGCTTCGGGAGCTTCTCGAAGAAGTTCCCGTCAGCAATGCCTTGAAGCACGGGGCGCGAGGTTTTGGTGAGAACTTCGACGAGGTAGGCGCGGTCGGCGGCGGGGCCCGTCGGTGCGGCGTCCTTTGCCTGGACGCTGGCCAGGACGAAAGAGACGACAAGGAGTGCGGGGAGGAACTTCACGGGGAAAAACCGTCAACGCCCCATCCACCCTCCATCGACGACGAGGATGTGGCCGTTTACGTAGTTGGAGGCGGGGGACGCGAGAAAAACCGTGGCTCCCACGAGGTCGGTCGCCTCGCCCCAGCGGCCGGCGGGGATGCGGGCGAGGATCTGCTGTTGGCGCGTGGGGTCGTTGCGCAGGGCCTCGGTGTTGTCGGTCGCGATGTAGCCGGGGGCGATGGCATTCACGCAAACGCCCTGGCCGGCCCATTCATTGGCGAGCGCCTTGGTGAGCTGGCCGATCCCGCCCTTGCTCGCGGTGTAGCCCGGCACCGTGATCCCGCCCTGGAAGGTGAGCAAGGACGCGGTGAAGATGATCTTGCCTCCCCCGCGGGCGACCATGTCGCGGCCGATCTCGCGGCTGAGGATGAAAGGCGTGCGGAGGTTGATCTCCAGGATCTCATCCCAGAATTCGTCGGAATGCTGTGCGGCCGGCGCGCGGCGGATCGAGCCCGCGTTGTTGACGAGGATGTCGATGGCGGAATGGTTCGCGCGCAGCGTCGTGAGAAAATCCGCGACCGATTCGCGGTCCGCGAAATCGCACTGGTAAGCGGTGAACTTTCGCCCGGCGGCGAGCACCGCTTTTTCCACCTCGCTGCCCGTGCTCTCTAGGGTGGCGCTCACGCCGATAATGTCGGCGCCGGCCTCCGCGAGTCCGGCGGCCATCGCAAGCCCGATGCCCCGTTTGCAGCCGGTGACGAGGGCGGTTTTTCCATCCAGTCGGAATTGGTCGAGAATCATAGGAGGTCGCGAACGGGGAGGGGATCCATGTCGTCGAAAAGCTGATTTTCGCCGCCCATGGCCCAGATGAAGCGGTAGGCGCTCGTGCCGCAGCCGGAGTGGATGCTCCACGCGGGCGAGAGCACGGCCTGGCCGTCGCGGAGAACAAGGTGGCGGGTCTCTTGCCCGGTGCCCATGAAGTGCATGACGGCGTCGTCGGGTCTGAGGTCAAAATAAAGATACACCTCCGAGCGGCGCAGGTGGGTATGGGGAGGGAAGGTGTTCCAAACGCCGCCGGGCCCCATCGTGGTGTGGCCCATCACGAGCTGGCAGCTCCGCACGCCGCCCTCATGGATCTGCTGGCTGATCGTCCGCACGTTCGCTTTCTCCGGCGCGCCGAGCGGCACCTGCTTAGCTGTCGCCGCCGGAGCGAGCGTCGTCGGATGCTCCGCATGTGCCGGATAGCTCGTCAGGAAAAACCGGGCAGGGTTCGCCGGGTCGGCACTCGCGAATTCCACCTGCCGGGTTCCGCGGCCGACGTAGAGGGCGTCAGTTTTCTCCATCGAAAACGCCGTGCCATCTGCAGTGACCGTGCCGCGACCGCCGATGTTCAGCACGCCGAGTTCGCGGCGCTCGAGGAAAAACTCGGCCGCCAGCAATTTCGGATCCGCCACCAGCGCGAGGGGCCCAGCGGTCGGCGTGGCCGAGCCAATAATCGTGCGGTCCACCTCCCAATAGGTCAGATCCAGTGCCCCCGGCTGGAAGAGCGTGTCGATGAGAAAGGCGGCGCGGAGTTCCGCCGTCGTCATGCGCGCGACGGCTTCCGGCGAGTGGGTGTTGCGGATGGTGATCATTTGCTTTTTTGGGTGAGAGCGGTTTCCCAGTCGGCGGCCGTCTTGAAGTGCCCGGCGCGTTCCCAGCCGTAGCCTGCCCAGTAGCTCACCACGCCCTCGGCGTTGGTCTTCGTCACGGCCAGGGCATGGCCGGTATCCGGCCCCGATTTCGGCACCTCCTGAAACTCGGCCTCGAAGTCCTCGCCAAGCACCACGCCCGTGCCGAGTCCGTTGCCATCGATGACCTCCCAGCACGACATCCAGCGCTTCTCGGGATCGAACGTCGCTTTCGCCTTGCCCTCGTGCGTCGTGATCCCGATGGCCACCGGCAGACCGGCGACCGGCTTCCCGTCGCGGGTGAACGTGGAGTCGGACCGGAAAAACGGCTCGCCGAGTCCGATCGTGATGCGCTTCGTTTCTTTCACCGGGGCCTCGCCCGCCAGGGCGGGATATTCGTAATCCAGCTCGAAGACCGTCTTATCCTTCGTTTGTTCCACCATGCGGTGGGCGACGAACGTGTCCGACGTTACCATCCGGCCATCCACCCACAGGGCCAGTCCGCCCGCGCCGCGGGAAGACCCGACTTTGTAGGGATCGTAACCCTCGCCGTGGTCTTCGTGGTAGCTCACGCCCTTGGCGTTTCCGGCATACCAGCGGTCGACGATCGGATACGGGACTCGCTTCAGCCACGCGTCGAACCCGCTGTCCTCCGCTCCGCTCCGCAGCTTCGGCCCGTAGGCGCGGAACGCCACCATGTCATTCTCCCACGCAAAATCATCCGCTCGCTCGGGAACAAAGCGGGCGAACGTCGCGGGCTCGGGCGGCGGCGTTGCTTCGGAGGATTTCGCCGCAGGAGCAAGCGGTAAGATGAGGGCCAGCAGCGCGCCGAGAAGCGTCGTGCGCCCGGCGAGGCGACAACGAATTGGGCGGGAGGATAAGGTGACTGGTCTGGGGGCACGACCACAGGCCGAACATGGGGAGAGCATTAATTGATAATAGCTGCATTTTGTTGTGGCGCAAACAAATATATTTTGGACAATGTGTGCAAGAATGCGCAAGTTCCGAACCCAAAAGGACGTTTCGTTGACTCGGCGTCCCTCCGTTTTGATGGTACTGGGTCCCTACAGCCCGGCCGCTCACCGAGGGATCGCCCGGTTCGCTGCGGAGCGCGGTTGGCGTCTCCATGCGGACATGGCGCGCTTGCCCTTGGTGCCCTACGGATGGCGAGGCGATGGGGTGATTTCCGGTCTTGGGGAGTGGGACGAGCCCGTTGCGTTTGTTGCGGAGCTGGCGCGGAAAATCCCGGTGGTGGACATTTACGCCATGCGACCGGAGGTCGAGGTGCCGCGAGTCGTGGCGGACCACGAACTCGTCGGCCGCCAGGCGGCGGAACACCTGCTGGCCCGGGGGTGGCGGCGCCTGGCCTGGTTTTCGCGCGAGCATCATCGCGTCGCCCGGCAACGGATGGCCGGTTTTCGGGCGATCGCGACCGGGGCGGGGGCGTCCATGACGGTCCTGGCTCCCGAGTATTCCGGGCCGGCCCCGGCCCCGCCATGGGACCTCCTCCGGGCCGCATTATCCCGGGATTTACGGGCGCTGCCGCGGCCCTTTGCCGTCTTCGCCTTTAATGACTATGACGCCGCTTTCGTGGAGGATGCCTGCATCGACGCGGGACTTCGGGTGCCAGACGACGTGGGGATTCTCGGCGTGGATGACAACGAGATTGTGGTGAATACCCAGCCGGTTCCACTCTCCAGTGTGCGGCTTGACCTCGAGCGGATCGGTTACGAGGGGGCGGCCCTTCTCCAGGGGCTGATGGATGGGGAGCCCGCTCCCGCGCCGATGCGTTTGATCGCCCCGCGCGGTGTGGCTATGCGCGCCAGCACGGAAGCGATACCCGCCAGTCATCCCTCGGTGCGCAGCGCTCTTACTTACATCAAGGCAAATCTGGTGACTCGCCTGACCAGTGATCAGATTGCCTCGGTCAGCGGGGTGTCGCGGCGTTCGCTCGAAGTGGCCTTTCGTCGGGACCTTGGCTGTTCGCTCCACGCGGCGGTCATGCGCCTTCGGCTCCAAGCGGTTTGTCAACGACTCGCCACGGGATTCGAGACGATTGCCGAGATTGCCCGCGAGACCGGCTTCTCTCATGGACCCCACCTGCATGCGGAATTTAAGCGTGCGTTCGGGATAAGTCCTCGCGCCTGGCGGGTGACCCATCGGGATAATTCCGCGCGGGCGAGCCGGTAGGCCCAGACGTTCGGGCTGAGATCCGCGCCCCCGGATTCTTGGGTCCACCCTGCCTTTGGAAGGTTGCAAATGCTTTCTCACAATAAATGTTGTAAATTGTTGCTTGACGATCATCTTTGGGATCCGTAATTTCCAGCTTCGCCTGAAATTTTGCCCCGAAAAATTACCCTGATCTCCCCAGTCATGATCATCTCCTCATCTGCCTCCAAGACCCCGCGTCTCCCGACGTCTCGTTCCCTCCATTCCGCCCATTTGCTGGGCCTCACGGCAGCGGCGATCTTGGTCGGCGCCCCGCTGCAAGCGCAGACAACGTGGTCGGGAACGGGAACGAACTGGCTGGGCAACGCGACGTGGAGTGCGGGGGTGCCGAACTCCAGCACGGCGGCGATTCTGACGGGGACCGGGACGTTGAACGTGGACACGGCGGCCACGGCGGCATCGGTGGACCTTAACAACGCCTCGGGGACGCTCACGCTTAC
>JAIYAZ010000035.1 GCA_027488755.1 Verrucomicrobiaceae bacterium
CCGCGATCGACACGGCCAGAGCGCCCCGGAGCCGCCCGCGGAAATGCTCGGTGGAGAACTCCACGCCCACCAGAAACATGTAGAGCCCCACCCCGAGCTGCGCGCCGACAAACAACACGCCCAGCGAATCCTTCGGAAACAGCGCCGCCTGCACGCCCGGAAAAAAATACCCCAGCAACGAGGGCCCGAGCAGCACCCCCGCAATCATCTCCCCCACCACCTGCGGCTGCCCAAACCGCCGCGCCAGCAAACCCACGAGCCGGCAGACGATCAGAATCACCGCCATCTGCAGAAAAAACGCGACCGATAACTCCGCCGGTTTCATGGCCGTTCCCCTCCGCGCATCGTCCCCGCACCTTGACAAGACCGCCGCGCCGGCGCAAACTCCTCAGCAGTGTTGAAGCACATGTCCATTCTCGTAGCGGTCTCCGCCGTCGTCGCCAAGCGCGACCACGCCGCGGGTCAGCTTCGTTTGGAATAGTGCCCAACTAAAAACTCCAAAACCGAAGAAACCCACGGCTGAAGCGGCCGTGGGATTTTTATTTCCGCGGATCGCCAAAGGCCGGGGGGCACCAACCCAACAAACCCGACCAATGAGAACCATCCCCGCCCCGCCCACCGAGCAGCCCCGCCTGCCCGCGACGGCCACCCCGCGCCCGCCGCGAACGCGCCCCACGCCCGCCTTCCCGGCCAACCGCTCGTTTGAAACCCACGCCGGCTTCGTCCTCCCGTTCCTCGAGCGCGGCCTCGAGGTGCTCGACGTCGGCTGCGGCTTTGGCGCCATCACCCAGGGCCTCGCCGAACGCGTGCTGCCCGGCCGCGTGACCGCCGTGGATCGCGACCCGCAGGCCATCGCCCGCGCCACCCGCCTCGCCGAGGGGCTCGAACTCACCAACGTGCGCTTCACCACCGCCGACGCGGAAGCCCTGCCGTTTGCCGATGCGTCCTTTGACCTCGTGTTCGCCCACGCCCTGTTTGAGCACCTCGAACGCCCGCTGGACGCCCTGGCGGAAATCCGCCGCGTGCTCCGCCCCTGTGGCACCATCGCGCTCGCCAGCGCGGACTGGGACGGCTTTGAACTTCGGAACGCCACCCCCGGCGCCACCGAGGCCCTCGCCGCCTACCGCGCCCTTGAAGAGCGGCGGGGCGTGAACCCCCGCGCCGGCGCCCAGCTCACCCGCTGGATCAAGGAGGCAGGCTTCGCCTTCCTGCGCCAGGGCAACCGCACCGAGGCCCACGGCTCGACCGTGCGCGCCGCGACCCACCTCGCCTTGGAACTGGACGCCGCCGGTCAGACGGCCGCCGCCCGCGAGCTCATCGACTGGTCGGTCGAGCCCGCCGCCGAGCTTCGCAGCTGCTGGCGCCACGTCCTCGGCGTGAAGTGGAACCCCTGACCGCCCCCGTCGCGGTTCCCTGAGTTGGTGTGGCCGGAGCGGCCGTTCTCCGCTCCGGCCCAAAATCCCGGCGCAAGTTCGCCTTTACCCGCGCCAGCCGGTCGGAGAATCTTTCCGGCTTACATGGAATCGATCGGCATCGGACTCGCGGGATTTGGAACCGTCGGCGCCGGGGTTTATAAAAACCTCGCCGCCAACCGCGCGCTGCTTACCCAGCGCCTCGGGGTGGAATTTAACGTGCGGCGCATCGCCGTGCGCGACCTCACCCGCCCCCGCACCGTGGAGGCTCCCGCCGAGCTCTTCACCACGGACCTCGACTCGCTGCTGCAGGACCCGGAAATCCAGATCGTCGTCGAGCTCATCGGCGGCACCGACCACGCCCTCCGCTTCGTCCGCGCCGCCCTCGAGGCCGGAAAAATCGTCATCACCGGCAACAAGGCCCTCCTCGCCGAGCACGGCGCCGAGCTCTTTGCCCTCGCGAGCGAACGCCGCGTGCCCATCTTCTACGAGGCGGCCGTCGCCGGCGGCATCCCCATCATCAAGACCACCCGCGAAGCCTTCATCGCGAACCGGTTCGAGTCCATCCACGGCATCCTCAACGGCACGAGCAACTACATCCTTACCCGCATGACCGCTGCCGGCCTCGACTTCGCCACCGCGCTCGCCGAGGCCCAGGCCCTCGGTTACGCCGAGGCCGACCCCGCCCTCGACGTGAACGGCTGGGACGCCGCGCACAAGGCCATCATCCTCGCCTCGCTGGCCTACGGATTCTGGATCCGCGCCGAAGACATCCACGTTGCTGGCATCGATTCCCTCACCCGCGACGACATCCGCTTCGCCGACCAGCTCGGCTACTCGATCAAACTTCTCGCCACCATCAAGGCCGACGAACAGGCCGCCGTCGAAGTGCGCCTCTGCCCGACGCTCATCCCGAAAACCCACGTCCTCGCCTCGGTCAACGGCGTGTTCAACGCCGTCTGGCTGCGCGGCGATGTGGTCGGCGACGCCCTGTTCTACGGGCGCGGCGCCGGCCAGGACCCCACCGCCAGCTCCGTCATTGCCGATCTCGCCGACGCCGCCGCCGCCCTCGCCTCGCCCCGCCGCTGCTACGGCTTCACCTCACATGACCTCTACGGCCGCCTCAAGCCGCTCGACGAGGCCGTCGCGCAATTTTACCTGCGCCTCCTCGTAGACGACACGCCGGGCGTCCTCGCCCAGATCGCCGGCATTCTCGCCGCCGCCAACATCGGCATCTCCTCCGTCATCCAGCCCGAATCGCACGAACCCGGCCCCCTCCCCCTCGTGCTCATGATCCACGACGCCAGCTTCGGCCGCATGCGCGAAGCCGCCGAACGCATCGGCGCCCTCGCCTGCGTCAAAGCCGCCCCGGCCCTGCTGCCCGTCGAGCACTTCCATTGATCGTTCCGATGAATTTCCAGCCCCACGACCGCGGCGTCATCTCCCGCTACCGCGAATTTCTGCCGCTCACCCCGGCCACGCCCGTCATCTCCCTCAACGAAGGCTCCACGCCGCTCATCTACTCGCCCCGCCTGAGCGAGCGCACCGGCCGGCGCGTCTTCATCAAATACGAAGGCCTCAATCCCACCGGCTCCTTCAAGGACCGCGGCATGACCATGGCCATGTCCAAGGCCGCCGAAGACGGCGCGCACACCGTCGTCTGCGCCTCCACCGGCAACACCTCCGCCGCCGCCGCCGCCTACGCCTCGCGCGGCGGGCTCAAATGCGCCGTCATCCTGCCCGCCGGCAAAATCGCCATGGGCAAGCTCGTGCAGGCCTTCGTCTACGGCGCCACCGTCGTCGCCATCCGCGGCAACTTCGACGACGCCCTCCGCCTCGTGCGCGAACTCGGAGCCGACGGCTCCGTCGCCATCGTCAACTCGATCAACCCCCACCGCATCGAGGGCCAGAAAACCGCCTCTTTCGAAATCATCGACGAACTCGGCGACGCCCCCGACCTCCACATCCTCCCCGTCGGCAACGCCGGCAACATCACCGCCTACTGGAAAGGCTACCGCGAGTTCCACGCCCTCGGCCGCAGCACCCGCCTCCCGCGCATGCTCGGCTTCCAGGCCGCCGGCTCCGCCCCCATCTACTTCGGCCAGGTCGTCGAAAAACCCGAGACCGCCGCCAGCGCCATCCGCATCGGGAATCCCGCCAGCTGGAGCGGCGCCACCGACGCCATCACCACCTCCGGCGGCGGCATCGACATCGTCACCGACGAGGAAATTCTCGCCGCCCAGGCCTGGCTCGCCCGCAACGAGGGCATCTTCGTCGAGCCCGCCAGCGCCGCCTCCATCGCCGGCCTGTTCAAATGCGTGGCCAGCCCCTGCGCCACCTGCCCGCACCCCCGCGTTCCGGAGGGCGGCACCATCGTCTGCACGGTCACCGGCCACGGACTCAAGGATTCCGACACCGCCATGCGCGGACGGAACTACGCGCCCATCGAAGCCGAGGCCGACCTCGACTCCGTGCGGCGCGCGCTGGAGGCGTAAACTTCGCCCGGCGGAAACCGGCCGCTTAGAGCTTGCCGATCAGCCCCTGGAGAACCGAGGCGCCGTCGCCAATCGCCTTCGACAAATTGTCGGAGGCCTTGCTCAACAGGTTGTGCGCCTTCTTCTTCGCGGCGATGCGGGACTTCGCCGTCGTCGCGGCCCCCTCGCGGATGCCCGAACGCAGGACCGAGGCGGCCTCGTCCACGAGCTTTAGCGCCTGCTCGGCGAGCTTGGCCTCGCGGCCGGCGGGAATCGTGGTCTTCGTCGCCGCGGGCTTGGCGGCGGCCGGTTTTTTGGCCGTGGACTTCGCGGCGGGCTTCTTGGCGGTGGGTTTCTTTTTTGCGGTGGCCATGCCAACAACCTAGTCCGCTTTCGCCGCGACAACACCTCCTTTTTCCGCCCCCGGGCGTTCATCCGCCCGCTTGCCAAGCCGGCACCCGGCGGCCATCATTCCCGGTTTCCATGGACGCCCTCATCGACCTGCTCAAACACAACCCGCTCATGGCGCGGGAGGATGTCGCCCGCCTGCTGGGCCTCACCGTCGACGAGGTCAACGCCCGCATCGACGCCCTGGAACGCGAAGGCGTCATCATCGGCTACCAGGCCGTCATCAACCGCGAGAAATGGAACCCCGACACCGTCTCCGCCCTCATCGAGGTGAAAATCACCCCCGAGCGCGACGGCGGCTTCGACCGCATCGCCTCGCGCATCTCCAAGTTTGACGAGGTGCAAAGCTGCTACCTCATGAGCGGCGGCTACGATCTCCTCGTCCTCGTCGAGGCCGACACGCTTCGCCAGGTCGCCACCTTCGTCTCCGAAAAGCTCAGCACCATCGAGGCCGTCGTCTCCACCGCCACCCGCTTCCGCCTCAAGACCTACAAGGAAAACGGCGCCTTCCACCACTTCGACGTCACGCCCGAGCGCCTGTCCGTCTCCCCATGAGCATTCCGATCGCCGACCACGTTCGCGACATCCCGCGCTCGGGCATCCGCGATTTTTTCGAGATTGTTCAATCGATGGCCGACGTCATTTCGCTCGGCATCGGCGAGCCGGACTTCGTCACCCCCTGGCACATCCGCGAGGCCGCGATCTACTCGCTCGAAAAAGGCCGCACCGGCTACACCTCGAATCTCGGCCTGCCGCGCCTGCGCCGCGCCATCTCCGACACCGTGCACCGCGCCACCGGCGTGCGCTACGATCCGCTCAGCGAAGTGCTCGTTTCCGTCGGTGTCTCCGAGGCCATCGACGCCGCCCTGCGCGCCATCCTCAACCCCGGCGACGAGGTCCTCTACCACGAGCCCTGCTACGTTTCCTACAATCCCAGCGTCGCCCTCGCGTTCGGCGTTGCCCGCCCCATCCCCACCCGCGCGGCCGCCGAGTTCGCGCTCACCGCCGCGGACCTCGAGGCCGCCATCGGGCCGCGCACGAAAGCGGTGATGCTCAACTTCCCGACCAACCCAACCGGCGCCACGATGGACCGTGCGCAGATCGAGGCCATCGCCGAAGTCTGCCTCCGCCATCAACTCGTCGTCCTCACCGACGAAATCTACAGCGAGCTCACCTACGACGGGCGCGAGCACTTCAGCATCGTCAGCGTCCCCGGCATGAAGGAGCGCACGATCTACCTGCACGGCCTGTCAAAGGCCTATGCCATGACGGGTTTCCGCATCGGCTACGCCTGCGGCCCCAACGCCGTGATCGAGGCCATGATGAAGATCCACCAATACTCGATCCTCTGCGCCTCCATCACGAGCCAGGACGCCGCCACCGAGGCCCTCGAACGCGGCACTCCCGCCATGCTCCGCATGCGCCGCGAATACGAACTGCGCCGCAACTACATCGTCAGCGCGCTCAACGACATGGGCCTCGAGTGCTTCAAACCCCGGGGCGCCTTCTACGTTTTCCCGAACATCACGAGCACCGGCCTCACCAGCCAGGAATTCTCGCTGCGGCTCCTGCGCGAAAAGCGGGTCGCCGTCGTGCCCGGCCCGGCCTTTGGCCCCTCCGGCGAGGGCCATGTGCGCTGCAGCTACGCCACCGGCCTCGACCAGATCAAGATCGCCATGGAGCGCATGGCGGAGTTTGTCCGCGAGGTCCGCGCCGGGCAGGCCCGCAGCGCGGCCTAGAGCGGTCCACAAAAAAAGCCCGCTGGAGTTTCCTCCGCCGGGCATTTCGAAAATCCGCCGGGCGGAGTTTATTCCGCCTTCTGCGTCGGCTCGCCGGCCGCCTTCCAGCCCTTGATGCCCTCGGAGTAATGCTTCACGTTCGTGTAACCGAGCTTCGTCGCCGCATCGGCCGCGCGGGCGTAGGCCCCGCATTTCGGGCTGCCGCAATACGCCACGATCAAGGCCCCCTTGTCCGCCGGCAACTTGGCGGCGAAATCCTCCTGCACGGCGACGAAATTAATCGCCCCGGGAATATGCCCGTCGTTGTAGGACGCCGTACCGTTCACGTCGATGACGACGACTTCGTTGGCGGCGATGGCCTTTTTGAGGTCGTCCCGGCTGATGTCGGGATAACTGCCGGCCTGGGCGGACACCGCGACGAAGATCGCGGCGAGGGAGAGGAGAAGTTTTTTCATGGCCCGGGAAGGAACCACCGAATCTCCCCCGGCGCAAGGGCGGGACTAAAGTTTCACCGTCGCCGGCTTTTTCCCGTGCACGGCTGTGAGCAGCCGATCCAGCAGGCCGACCGCTCCCCCAAAAGGCAGCCGCTCCCGCACAATGGAAACCTGCGTGCCCACCGGCACAACCTCGTAGAGCTCGATCACGTCGACCGAGCGCATCCGAATGCAGCCGTAGCTGACCGGACGCCCGAGCCGCTTCTCGTCCGGCGTGCCGTGAATGTAAACGCAGCGGCCGAAGGCGTTCCGGTTACCCGGCTCCGTGCCGGTAAGCCAGAGAATCCGCGACACGATGGGATCCCGACCCGGCGCATTCGGGGGCAGCACCTCGCGCGTGGGCTGCCGGTGCTTGATCACCGTGCCTGCCGGGAGGCCGTCGCCGATTTTTTCGCAGATTTTCAACCGCCCCGTCGGTGTGCGGTAGGTGTTGAAGGCGTCGCCGAGCCCAAAGCGAGAGGTCGAGACCGGGTAGGTCTTCAGCGGCTCGCCATTGCGCAGCACCGTGAGCTTTTGATCCGCCACGCTCACCAGAATCTCCACCCGATCCGCCTTGGTGTCGTCGCCGCGCGCGATCACCGGAAGCGCCAGGGCAAGCGCGAAAAGAAGGAAGGAAATCCGGCGGAAAAAAATCATCGGTAATGGCAATGCCAGCGCGAACCATGCCAGCGCCGGGAAAAACCGCAACCGGTTTCCCGACAACGCTTAACCTCGCCCTTCTCTTCGACCCGCGGGAAAGGCGCGGTTGACCCGGCCCCGCGCATGCCCTAACCACCAACTCATGCTCGGCACCGATTACCTCCTCGACGCCTTTTCCACCGAGGAAATCAGCCACCTGTTTCTGGTCCCTGGCGGATTGGTCGATCCCTTTCTCCCCGCGCTCGCGCGATTCCCCGCCATCCAACCGGTCGTGGCCGCGCACGAGGGCGGCGCCGCCTACATGGCCGACGGCTACGCCCGCGCGAGCGGCAACTTCGGCGCGATCCTGTGTATCGGCGGCCCCGGACTCGGCAATACCGTCACCCCCATGGCTGCAGCCTGCACGGATGGCTCGCCGGTTTTTCTGATCAGCGGAGAAGTCGCCACCGCCGCCGAAGGGCTCGGGCTCTTCCAGGATGCCAGCAGCCAGACGCTCGACGACGTCGAGGTGCTCAAACCCCTCACCTGCTACTCGAGCTCGGTGGATAATCCGCGCAACCTCGGCCATCTCTTCCGCCGGGCGTTGTTGGAAATGCGGCGAAGCTCTCGCCCCGTGCACCTTTCGCTGCCGACGGACGTCCAGCGCGCCGAGGTCAGCGCCCGTCATACTCGCATCGACCCCTCAATCGCGCACCCCTCGCTGCTTTCCGTCCCGGCGGCCGAGAACTCCCTGCGCCTCCTCACGGGCGAAGCCAATGCCGGCACCGCGCCCGTTCGCATCGTCATCCTCGCGGGCGCCGGGGTCGAACACGCCAACGCCGCCGACCTCCTCCGCACCGTCGCCGAGACCTGGCACCTGCCCGTCGCCACCACGCTCCGGGCCAAGGGCGTCTTCCCCGAAGACCACCCGCTCTCGCTGGGCGTCTTCGGCTACGCCGGCACGCACCACGCCCGCATGGCCCTGACCGACACCCCGCCGGACATCCTCCTCGTTCTCGGCTCCGGCCTGAACGAACGCGACACGATGCACTGGTCGCTGAAGCTGGCTCCCGCCCAGACGATCATGGTGAATGTCTCGCCCGTGGTCATCGGGCAGAATACCGCCGGCCCCGGCGTCGTGGGGGATTGCGCCGCCTACCTCCAATGGCTGCTCGACCAAAAATCCCGCGTCACCCCCGCCCTGGCAGCAACGCTTGAGCCGCGCGCCCGGTGGCTCGCCGGCATCCTCGCCACCCCGCGCCGGCAGGATCCCGAAAACGCCGCCAGCGACGCCGTCCCGTTGCACCCCGCCCGCGTCATCACGGAACTCCGCTCCGTCTTTCCGCGCGACGGCATCCTGCTCGTGGATTCCGGCGCCCACCGCGCCTTCGCCGGGCACTATTGGGACGCCTACCAACCGCGCACCTACATCTCCGCCACGAACCTCGGCCCCATGGGCTGGGCCATCCCCGCCGCCGTCGGCGTGCAGTTTGCCTCGCCGGGGCAAAAGGTCGCGGTCATCACCGGCGACGGTTGCATGCACATGCACGGCCTTGAGGTCGCCACGGCCGCGCGTTACGGACTGCCCATCATTTTTGTCGTCATCAACAACGCCGCCCTCGGCAACGTCTGGTTGCGCGCGAGCACCGAAGGCCCGGTGCCCGACGCCCTCGCCAGCCTGCCCGACCTCGATTGGGCCGCCTTCGGCCTCAGTCTCGGGTGCCCCGGCGAAACCGTGCGCGACCCGGCCGATCTCGCCGGCGCCTTTACCCGCGCCCTCGCGCGTTCCGGCCCGACCATCCTCGACATCAAAGCCGACAAACACTGCCGCACCCCCGTCGCCGATTTCTCGGCGGCGTGCGCCGCCTGGTCCTACCACGAATAACCCCCGCCGCACCCATGGCCTCCCTCCCGTTTGATCCCGACCAACTCAGCCCCGCGGACCGGGCGACCTACGAGGCCATCCTCAAACGCCGGCGACAGCACGGCGCCCCCTTCGACGGACCCTACGCGGCGTTAATGAATCACCCCGCGCTGTGCCAGCGCATCGAGGAGCTTGGCTTCTACCTCAAATTCGAAGGACACCTCGCGCGCGAGGTCTATCAATTTACGGTCCTCGCCGTCGCGCGACACACCCACGCGGAGTTTGAATGGGCCGACCACGTCGAGCACGCCCGCGCCGCCGGCATTCCCGCGGACGTGATCGCGACCCTGAAAAACGACGGCGTCCTCACCGGCACATTTCCGCCCCCCTACGCGCTTGCCGCGCAGATTCTTGCCGCCACGCTGGCGTGGCAAAACATCCCCGCCCCGTTGCAGGAAACCGCCATGGCGACCTATGGCCGCGAGGGATTCCTTGAGCTGGTGGTCCTCTCCGGCTTCTACCAGATGTTCTCGACGATCAACCAGGGCTTCGACGTGCAGCCCAAGGCAAGAACCTAAACCCCCGCTGGCGGATGGGGGGATTGTCGCCGCTTCGCGACGACCCGCGGTTTCCGCTGCGCGTTCAAAAACTCGCGCTTCGCGCGGGGCGGTCGAACCTTGTTCTCATCCCCCGGTCGGCGATTTCGCGCCTGCGGCGCTGGCGGATGGGGGGGGATTCGAACCCCCGGAACCTTGCGGTTCACACGCTTTCCAGGCGTGCACAATCGACCACTCTGTCACCCATCCTTTTCCGGCGGACCGGCACTATTCCACGCGACGCCGCGCGTGGCTACCCGAAAAACACTACGCCGCCACCGTGCCGGCGAGCCCGAACGCCTCATGCGCCAGGTTCGCGGCCTCGGTGATTTTCGCCTCGTCGATGATGACGGCGATTTTGATCTCCGAGGTGGAGATCATTTGAATGTTGATGCCGCCCTTGCCGAGCGCCTCGAACAACCGCGCCGCCACGCCCGAGTGCGTGCGCATGCCGATGCCGACTACGCTCAGCTTGGCGATCCCGCCCTGCTTGGCGATGCTGCCGGCCCCGATCTCGCGCACGACCTCGTCGAGCAGGCCGCCGAGTTTATCGAGTTCATCCTGGCTGAGCGTAAAGGAGATGTCCGTGGTGCCGCTCACCGAGACGTTTTGCACGATCACGTCGATGACGACGTTGGCGTCCGCCAGCGCGGTGAAGATGCGCGAGGCCGTGCCGGGCGTGTCGGGCACGTTGGTGATGGTGACTTTCGCCTGCCGGCGTTCGATGCTCACGCCGCGCACGACGACCTGTTCGAGACTGGGATTTTCTTCTTTCACGAGGGTTCCTCGGTTTTGGTTGAAACTGCTGCGGACTTCAAAGGGCACGTTGAATTTCTTCGCGAACTCGACCGAGCGGGACTGCATCACCTTCGAGCCACTGCTGGCCATTTCGAGCAGTTCATCGTAGGCGATCACGTCGATCTTGCGCGCATTGGGCACCACCCGCGGGTCGCAGGTGTAAACGCCGTCCACGTCGGTGTAGATCTCGCAGTTCGTTGCCTTGAGCGCCGCCGCGATGGCGATGGCGGTGAGGTCCGAGCCGCCCCGCCCGAGCGTGGTGATGCTGCCCTGGAGCGTCTGCCCCTGGAAGCCGGCGACGATCACGATGAGGCCGTCGTTGAGGTATTTGCGAATCTGGCGCGGCGTGACGTTGGCGATCTTCGCCTTCGTGTGAATGCCGTCGGTGATGATGCCGGCCTGCGCGCCGGTGAGCGAAATGGCGCGGCCGCCGAGCGCATTGATCGCCATGGCCGTAAGCGCGATGGTGGTCTGCTCGCCCGTAGCCAGAAGCACGTCGAGCTCGCGCTCGGTGGGACGCTCGGAGACATCGCGCGACAGCTTGAGCAGGTTGTCGGTCACGCCCGACATGGCGGAAACCACCGCCACGACCGAGTTACCTTCCCGCTGCGTCGCGAGGATGCGTTGGGCGACATTGCGGATGCGCTCGGGCGTGCCGACGGACGTGCCGCCGTATTTTTGAACAATGAGGGCCATGGACCGGGAAACCCGCGGAATAACGAGCCGCACAGAATCGGAAGCCCGCCCGGGGCCGTCAAGCGCGGATCACAGCCCGCCGTGCTTCCAGATCGAAAGCACGAGCCGCAGGCACATGATCGCCCCCCAGATCAACCCAAGCAGACCAATCACCGGGATGCCCCAGATATGCGGCGGAATGTGCGAAAGGATGAGGATGGACGAGCATATCAGGACCGACGCCGCGAGAATGGCGTTCGTCAACCGGTTCGCGATCGAGTCCAACGTCACGCGCAGGGGCTCAAACCCTTTCGGGTCGATCTTGTGCTCCAGCGGGATGCTCAGCTTGCCCTTGCGCACCCGGTCCCACATCGCCCGGAACTCGTAGGGAAAATCCTCCAGGAAATCCACCGACTCCGCGGCCAGCTTCTTCAGCAGCCCGAAGAGCTGGGTCGGGTGATACTTGTCCTGGATGAGTTTCGCCGCGTAAGGCTGGCCCAGAACGATGAAGTTGAGCTGGGGATTCAGCGCGCGACCGATGCCCTCGACCTGCGACAGCGCCTTGATGCCGAGGTAAAAGCTGCCCTTCATGCGCAGGTGGTTGCGGCGCAGCAGGTCGAGCAGGCTGTTGAGAACGTTGCCGAGACGGATTTCCGCCAGCGGCTGATTGAGGTGTTGATCGCTGAACTCCTCCACGTCGCGGAG
The DNA here is from genome assembly GCA_027488755.1 of Verrucomicrobiaceae bacterium. GTDB lineage: Bacteria > Verrucomicrobiota > Verrucomicrobiia > Chthoniobacterales > JAATET01 > JAATET01. The sequence goes on from JAIYAZ010000035.1 coordinate 11,784, forward strand.
CATCCGGTCGGCATCCGGCACGATGCCCTCGTCCGACATTTCGAGAATCGACCGCATGACCTGGCGGTGGTCCTTCTGCGCCAGGCCCGCGATGAGGTTCGCCACGCTCGCCCGGAACGCCGGGGAGAATGTCCCCATCATGCCGTAGTCGTAGAGGCCGATGGCCCCGCCCTCGAGCACCGTCATGTTGCCCGGATGCGGATCGCCATGGAAAAAACCGAACTCAAAAACCTGCTGGTAAATCAGCACCGAAATCCGCTCCGACAGCGCCACCGGATCGATGCCGTTCTCGGCGAGGGCCTTCGCGTCACTCACGCCGATCCCGGACATAAAGCCCATCGTGAGCACTTTATCGCTGGAAAACTCCCGCCACACCGCCGGCACGCGGATGTTTTCGTTACCCTCGAACTGCTTCGCAAACCGCTCGGCGTTCGCCGCCTCGTTCGTGAAATCGAGCTCCTTCATCAGGGTCTCGGAGAACTCACTCACCACCGCCACGGGATTCAGCACGGCGATATCCGGCACATGCCGGTCCACAAACTTGGCCAGATCGAGAATGATCGCCAGATCCCGCTCGATGATCGGCTGAATGTCCGGCCGCTGCACCTTGACCGCGACGACCTCCCCTTCCTTGGTCACCGCGCGATGCACCTGCGCGATCGACGCTCCCGCCAGCGGCTCCTCGTCAAACTCCGAGAACGCCTGCGCCACCGTCACCCCGATCTCCTCGGAAAAAATCCCCCGCGCCTGCCGGCCGGGAAACGTCGGCACGCCGTCCTGCAGCTTGCACAGCTCCGCGTAGAACGCGTCGTTCACCAGGTCGCGCCGCGCGCTCAGAATCTGCCCAAACTTGATGAACGTCGGCCCAAGCTCCTCCAGCGCGAGGCGCAGGCGCTCCTCCGGCGGCTTGGCCAGCAGACCGGTCTCGTGCGTCTGGAGCACCGCGTTCTCAAACCCCATCAACCGCTGCAGCGCGACCAGCTTGAGCACATCCGCGAAGCCGTATTTGAACAGCACGCGGATGATTTCGTTGTAGCGCGGCAGGTGCGAGGCGAACTCGACGGCGGAGCGGAGCTGGTGGATCACGTTGGCCTCAACGATAGCAGAACCCCGGCCAGCTCAACCCAATTCTCCGCCCGCCCGCGCCCCGCGCCAGGCCAGGACAATCTCCCGCGTCCGCACCCCGCCGCGGGCCGGCGCGATGCGCACCGCCTCGATCCCGGGCTCCGCGAGCGAGCCGGCCAGCGCGGAGATTTCCGCATCCGCCTCGGCGTCCAACTCCGCGAGCCGAGCCTCGGCCGTCTTCAGCCGCTCCTGCGCAGTGCCGACGTCTCCCGTCTCCTTGAGCGCGCGCCCCGCCCCGCGCGCCGCGCTGGTCGCCCGGCCCAGCGTGGTCGCGCTCAGCGCCTTTCGCCCGAAAAAGGCCCCCAGCAGCGTGGCCCCGACCGAGAGGGCCGTCTGGAACTTGGCCTGGCCGGCCTGAGCCTCCTCGCGGGCCACCGCGTCGGCCGCCCGCTGCACCTGGCCGGCCAGCGTCTCGCGCCGCCGGGCAAACTTCGTCCGCACCTCATCCACGCGGGCATCGCGCCGCTCCCGCGCCAGCTGCCCGACCCGGGCCCGGAAATCGCGCTCGCCCTCCCCCGCCGTCGATTCCAACTTCAGCTCCGCGCAGCGCCAGACCTGCCGGAACTCCCGCCCGGCCAGCCGCACCGCCGCATCCTTTGCCCAGGCCGCGTAGCTCTTCGCGTCGCGCGCCGCCGCGGGCAACGGAGCAAACCCGCCCTCGCGCGGACGGTCGTCAAAGGCGCCCGCGTCCTCATCGCCGGCGGCCTCCCAGTTGGGGCCGGACTCCCCGAGCGGCACAAAACACGTCACCGCCGCCTGCTCATCAATCCCCCGGTGGGCGTCGCGGAACGCCAGGCCCACGCTCACGAGCAAACCGGCCTCCCACCGCGCAAAGTCCCCTCGCTCGAAACGCTGCGCCACGCCCTTGAGCACCGGCGCTCCGGCCTCGCTCGGCGCGGTGCCGGCCGCGGGTGCGGGCGGGGTCGAGCGCCCCGGTTCGAGCTGGCGGATCTGGTCGCGCGTGAGCGGACCGCACAAATACGACAGCGTCCAGCGGGTCTCGAAGAGCACCGGCTCAACCTCGTGGACGCTGCGCATCACGAACCGTCGCTTGCCAAGCCCCATGAGCAGTGCCTCGAGCGCTTCACGGTCCGCCGCGCCCGCGTTGCCAAGGCCGTCGAGCAACCGCGCGCGGTCGCGCTCGGTTTGCAGCCGGCCGATGAACCATGTGCCCGCGTTCGCGAGGCCCTTGTAGTCAAGGTCGGCCGGGTTTTGCGTGCTGAGCACCACGCCGAGCCCGAAGGCGCGGGCCTGCTTCAGCAGCGTAAGCAGCGGGCGTTTGCTGGGTGGGTTGGCGACCGGCGGAAAATAACCGAACACCTCGTCCATGTAGAGCAGCGCGCGCAGGCTGGTCGTGCCGGGTTGCGCGCGCATCCAGGACACGACGGCATTCAGGAGCAGCGAGACAAAGAACATCCGCTCGTTGTCACCGAGGTGCGCGATGGAAAGCACCGCGAGGCGCGGCCGCCCCTCCGGGGTGTAAAGCAGGCTCTGCACGTCGAGCGGCTCGCCGCGCTGCCAGGCCGCAAAACCCGGCGCGGCGAGGAGATTGTTCAGCGCGAGCACGAGCTTGAACCGCTCCTTCTCGGGGTAGAACGCCTCGACGTCGAGCACGCCGACGGTGGCAAACGGCGGCTTCTGGATGCGCCGCACGAGCTCCACCAGCGAAAGCGATTCGCCCGCCGCCCACGCCGCCGCCAGGATCGTGGCCACGAGCGTCTGCTCGCGGCTGCCGGTCTCGCCGGCGGTGATTCCCGCCAGACCAAGCAAAGCCGCGGCGGTGGAGTCCACCCGCTCGGCGAGCAGCTCCGCATCGTCGCGCAACGCCTCCGCCGGCGCGTCGAAGGAACTCAGCACCGAGAGCGGCCGGCCCGCCGAGCTGCCGGGCGTGTAAATCGCCACCTCGGCCGCCGCGCGCAGCCGGGCGATGCGGGCGGCATCCTGCCCCCAGCCGGCGAGGCCCTCCCGCCATTGCGTGGCCTGGCGCTCGGCGTAGGCCGCCGCGTCAAGGCCGGCCCGGGCGGCATCGTCGGCCGAGACCCAGGGCTGAAACTGCGCGGGCGAGAGTTCCGGAAACTGGAGCGCGAGATTCGTGAGATCGCCTTTCGGATCGATGATCAGCGCGGGCAGCCCGTCGATGGCGGCCTCCTCCAGCAGGCCGATGCCCAGGCCGGTCTTGCCGCTGCCGGTCATGCCCACGCAGACCGCGTGGGTGACAAGATCGCGGGAGTCGTAGAGCAGGGGCGTCTCGCTGGCCTGGCCGGTGGCGGGATCAATGACCCGACCGAGGTAGAACGAGCCGAGTTTTTCAAACGTCGCGGCGTCGAGGGGCATGGCTTTAGCTTTCCTCAAAGACCGGCTCCTGCCTATGGAAAACCCATGACACCCAACTGGTTTGTGGCGTGGCCGGTCCGCGGCGCGGACGCCTGGCTCGCCGACCTGGCAAAGGACGCGCCCGGCGGCCTGCATTTCCTCGCGCCGGCCGACGTGCACGTCACCCTCGCCTTCCTCGGTCGCTACGAGCCCTGGCTGCTCAAAAAAATGACCTCCCTGTTGAAGGGCCTGCCGATCAAGGAAATCGACGTCACGCCCGACCGCCTCGTCGCCCTGCCGCAGCCCCGGCGCTTTTCCGCGCTGGCGTTCTCGCTGGCCGGCGGGCGATTTGAAGTCGAGGACCAGATCACCCGCTGGCGCGACCGGCTTTGCCGCGAAGTCGGGGCGCCGATCGAGAGCCGGCCCATGCTGCCGCATTTCACCGTGGCGCGCCCCGACCGTCGCATCGGCGAGGCCGACCGCGACGAAACCCTCGCCTGGCTGGAGCAATTGCCGCCCCAGCCCCACCTGCGCCTGCATCTCGACGCGCCGCGCGTGTTTTCGTGGGCGGACAAAACCGCCCCCACCCGCTACCAGCTGCTCGACTAAACGGGCCGCGCTGGAAAGTTCCTCCGGGCAGGTTTAGCTTGGACGCGTCCCCATGCGTCCCGCCCTGCTGCTCCTTCTCCTGACCGCGGTTCCCCTCACGGCGCCGGCCGCGCCGATCATCCGCGAGCCCGGCGCGATTTATCTCTCGGAGCTCGGCACGAAACCCATCCGGCTCGAGGTGCGGCAGCCGGCCCCGGCGACGTTTGACTTCGCCGGAAAACGCTACGTCGGCACCCTGCGCATGCCCCAGACCGTCGAAGTCCAGGCCATCTCCGACGGCCCCTATCGCGTGAAGGGCCTCGCGCAGCAGGGCCAGATTCTCGGCTGGGTCGACCCGAAATTTCTCGCGCCGCTCGACCCGGAAATCCTCACCGCCCTGCGCACCGCCGAGGAGCGCCGGGTCGCCGTGGCCGCGCTCATCGCCGCCAAGGAAATCGCGATGGGCATGACCGCCGAGGAAGTCCAGGCCAGCCTCGGCCGCCCGCAGAAAAAAACCACCCGCTCCCAAAAGGACCAGGCGGACCAGACCGTCTGGGAATACGTCAAGTATGCCACCGTGCCCCAGTATTCCACCGTGCGGAACCCCGACGGCTCGCTTTCCACGGTGACCACCTACATTAAAACCCCCGTCGGCCGCCTCGCCGTGACGTTCTCGGACGGCATTGTCGAATCGATGGAACAGACCGAGGGCACCATCCTCAACAACCCGCAAACAACGGTTGTCGCGCCCCCGGTTGTCGTGTATTGATTTCCCTCCCGACCCGGGAAACCCGTTTCCCGCGAAGAGAGGTTACGGCGGGGTAGCCAAGTGGTAAGGCAGAGCTCTGCAAAAGCTCCATCCGCCGGTTCGATTCCGGCTCCCGCCTCTCTTCCCCTCCCCCGGTTTCCTTAGAACCAGGCGCGCTCGTTGTCCGCCGATCCCCCCGACCGCACCGCCGCCTCGAGGGAACGCACCAGGTCCCGACCCAGAAACTGCGCGGGATCATCCGTCGCGGGAAAAAAGTTCGTGAGCAATTCGCGCCCGGCCCGCACGACGGAAACGATGCGGCCGCACACGTCCGTGCGCACGCGACAGCCCGCGCATTCGAGCGTGAGGACGACCTCGTTGAGGTCCCGGCTGCGAATCGGATCCGAGGGGTGAAAGGCGTTTTTCCAGGGCGTGCTCATCGGGGCCGGCGAAGCGTTATACCGCGGGGGCGGCCCCGAAAGCGACGGCGAATCGAGCGGGCGAAAGCGCGGTACCTACGGATTCAGGCGCACGGGTTTTTCGCCGCCGCGGGCGAGCGCGAGTTCGTTGCGCCCGGCCGCATTCCGCGAAAAGGTCACGGTGTCCGTCTGCCGCCCGATGACGATCGTGAGCTTCGTGCGATCCTCGTTCCATGTCGTCACCGGCAGCGGGTCGCCCACGCGATGCGGGAAGAGCAGAATCTTGAAGTCCGGCGCGACACTTCGGCTGGGGATCACCAGCCGCTTATCGAGGCCGAAGGAACGTCCGCCGGACAGCGCGTTCGATTTCGCAACGGCGACCAGGGTGTCGCGCCGCTCGTAGGTTTCGAGGCGCGTGGAAGGACGCGTCGTGTAATCCCGGGCGCGCCCCGGATCATTCCGATCCAGCACGCGCACCAGCAGCGCGCGGTCGCCCTTTTTCGGGCGCGGCCGCCCCTCGGCATCGCGGGCCACGGTCGCATCGCCGAGAATGATGTCATCGCCCTCGTTCGAGAAGACCTCGGTGTTCATCCCCGTCTGCATCAGCCACTCGTAAAGACGCTCCTGGTCGTCCTTCTGGATGTCGTCGACCACGAGCACGTAGGGAGCCTCGCCCCGAGCAAGGGCGACGGTGCGAAAGGCCCGCTGCACAGGATTCCACGGGTAGCGGACGGGCCAGGCATCCTCGTCCCAGAGCCGGGGGTCGCCCGACTCAAATCCCTGCCAGAACGCCACCACCGCCGGGCGGTCGTCGCGCTCCGGCCGGAGGTCGCCAAAGACTTCACGGTGCAGCCGGGCCTCGGTCTGGTAGTCGCGCCAGCGCGCAAACTGGAAACGCACAAAACTCTCCGGGTCCTCGGTCGCGATCTGCTTCGGCCACATCCAGTCGTAGGCGGGTTTCGCGTCGCCGGCGGCCACGACAAAATTCGCGTCCTCGGCGAGGCCGACCCACTTGCCGGGACCGGGCCAGAATCCCTGGCCGCGACCGTCGATGAGAATGTTGTTGTGGTGCCGCGTTTCCACGGAACGGAAGTTGTCCTTCGCCCAGCTGCGGCCGAGCGCCGCGAGCGTGAAGTTCGTGCGGTCGGCGTGTTCGTGCGAGGCGCCGACAGAATCGGTGCGGCATTCAAACTGCAGCGCGAGGGCGTCGGCATTCCACGCCGTGCGCGTGATGAGCGAACTGCGAAGGGCGTCGAACCACGTGAGCGGCGCGTTGAGCGTCGCGCCGGCGCGGTAATCCACCCACTTGCCGTCCGCGCCCTTGTCCGGATCCTGGGCAAAAAGCAGGGGCTCGACGAGATGGTAGCGGCCGCGGAGGTAATCCGGCCCGCCCGCGCGCAGCACGGACTGCCAGAGGAAATCCGTCTTCGGGTCGCGCGGGAAATAATACTTCCACATCGCCATGGTCCAAACCTCCGGGCCCCGGTCACCGCCGTCCCCGTGGCTCACCCACGCGCCCCCAAACGGCTGCATCGACTGGAGATACCAATCCATCATCGCGCGGTGATGCCCGTGCGTGAGAAGATTGTCCCCGCGTCGCGCGGCGGCGACGGCAAAGGGATTGGCCCAGACGAGCCCGAACTGCGTGTAACCCACCGCCTCGGTCGAGCTGCCCATCTCGGAGATGCCGTAGGTGAAGTAATCGCGGAGAATCTCTACGCCGAGCCGGTAGACGCGCGGGTCATAGCCCTCCTCGCCCTCAATCGCGAGCGCCAGCAGCGGCTGGCTCGCGCCGACCGCGACCCAGTTCCAGTTGCGGAAATGCTCGGGCAGCCGCGCGCCCATCCAGAGGCGGCCGGAGGTGACCCGCGCAATCACGCGGCGCACGTCGGCGCGCTGGGCATCCGTCATGAACGGCGCCGCAAAATCATACGCGTAACCGAGCAACTGATACCCCACGAGGTCTCGCACGCCCTGCGTCCCGCTCCACTTCCCGCCGTCGCGGCCCGAGGGCTTCACGCGCCAGATGTCGTCGGCGAGCGGCTCGGCGAGAACACGCTCGACGAGCGGGGCGATCATGTTCGCGTAACCGGCCACGGCCGCGGCGGCCTTCTCGCCGCGCTTCGCATCCTCGGCGATCAAGGCATCCAGCGATTCGAGCACCATCGCGTAGAGGATGTGGGGCTGATAATGCCCCGGCGCGCTCGACGGTTTCTCGCCGCGGTCGAAGATGGCGAGCGCCTCGTCGGTGCGGCCGGCGGCGAGCGCGTCGTAAAGCGCGGCCTCCCACGTGCCCTGCCGGCCGATGGAGGCGGCGACGCGGGCACGCAGCGTTTCGAGCATCACGCGACCGACCTCGGTGCCCCGCAGGCGTTTGCGGAGGTCAGGCAATTGATCCGGGCTGATGAGGATGCGCGGATGCACGCCGGGCGCCGGGACCTTGCCGAGGCGCGCCGCATCGAAGCCGGCGGCGCTTTCTTTAACCGGCACCTTGGGCGAGGGTGGGAAGGGATGTTTGCCGTCGAGGACGTCGGCGGCCGGCAGTTCGCCGGGCAGCCCGGGAGGGGCGGCGCGGAGGAGGAGCGGCGCGGCGAGCGCGGCCGTGAGGGAGAGGGAGAGAAGGCGGGTGGACATCAGGGCGGGGAGGGTTGGGAAACGAGTTCAGTGAAGGATTTCCAGCCGGGCAGGTGGTCGTCGGCGGCGTCACTCACGACGAGCAGCGCGCTTTCGTTCGGCGCGAGCATGAGCCGGGGCGGAAACGGCGGGCGCAGGACGGCGACCTCGCCCGAACGGCGCAGACTCGCGGACGCGCCGGCAGGCAGCGCGGGCAGGTTGAGGGTCACCTCCTTGTCGGTGAAATTCACCCACACGCCGAACCGCTGCGGCCCGAGCGTGATCCGCCGGGCAAACACCCCCGCGGGCGCCGACAGCGGATCGATCCGCGCGCCTTCGCCGGAGGCCGTGGGATACAGCTCGAACGCAAACCCCAGCTCGCGCAGCGGCGCGGCCTCGCCCTCGGCGTCGCCGGACGGCGTTACCACGATCTCCGCGAACGGCGAGCGCGGCAGGCGGAAGGGGGCCTCGCGCGTGATGACGTCCGCGCCCTCCGCCTCCAGCATCCGCACGGTGAGTTCGCCGTAACGAAAATCGTTCGGGCCGGCGTTTTCGAGGGGAAGCTTCGGGCCGGCCACGGTGCCTCCGGTGCCGAGGCGCACGACCCCTTCGACGCGCTCGCCCTGCGGTTCGTCGGGGGATTTCGGGATCACTCGCACAAAACCGACGAGATGATCGCGGCTCGCGAGCCAGACCTGCTGGCCGCGCCAATCCACCACCGGGCCCTTGGTGGAGCTGCGCCACACGGCGAGGTCGTAGGCGCCGGATACGAGGCTGAAGGAGCGCCCGATGATCGAGCGGCCCTGGAGGCCCGAGGTGAGCCAAGCCCACGAGCCCGGCTCCTCGGGTTTCGATCCGATCAGCACCCGCGGGAAGACGCCCATGAGAATCGCCTGATTTTCCCCGTTCGGGCCGGCGAGCTGCGCGCCCATGAGCGTGGCGTGGCCGGGCTCAGTCTCGGGAATATCGCGCAGCGTGGCCGCGTAGCTGAAGCGGCCGTAGAACGCGCGCGGGCCGACGGTGTTCCGGTCGTTCACCGTGTAGTTCTGCGGCAGGGGGGCGGACGGCACGCCCGCGCGATACCACGCGACCGCCTCACGCGCGCGCGTCCAATCGCGCAGATCGTCGCCCGGCTGCGGCACGCGCAGCATGCCGCGCGCGTAGGGGTTGCGCGTCACGCCGACGACGAATTCCCCGCCGACAATGCCGGCCAGGGTGCTGTTCCACGTATGCTTCCAGGACGGGGCGGTCCAATACTCGCCCTTCGGGCCGATGCTCACCGGGCCATACCATTCCAGCTGGCGGAGGAAATCGAGCGGCTTGGGCTCGCGGGTGATCTCGTGCGTGCGCGCAAAAAACATGGCCACGACGTCGTGGTAGCCGGCGGATTCATTTTGGTGGCCGATGTAGGCGGTGGCGCCGTCGGGATAATTTGCGGCGGCCTGGCGGTCGAACAACTGCCGGCTGAGGGCGAGCAATTCGTCACTCCGCAGGGCGAGGCCGAGATTGAGCAACTCGTAGGAAATCGCCACGTCGATGTTCGCGTAGCCGCCGAAGCGGGTTTCGAGCTGGCGGCGGCCATGCTCGGCAAACACGGGCGCCGTGGTCTCCAGCGCGCGCTGGATGGCCGCGCGTTGGCCGGGCAGGAGCAGCCCGGGGTAGCGGGCGGGCAACTCACGCAGGACGTAAAGCGCCGGGGCGATCGCAAAGTCGTCGAAGAATCCCTTGCCCGGGCGCATGGCCGGCTGGGCGTTGATGGAATCGGCATACGCGAGCGTGCGCCGGAGCAGAAAGGCGAGGACCTCAGGGTCCTCGCGGAGCGGGCTGGCGGGGTTCGCGAAGAGCCACCAGAGGGCGTCCATCTCGGCCGCGACGCGGCGCGGATCGTAGTCGCGGCCGTGGGCGGGATCGACGGGCACCCGCTCGTCCGTGGCCGGCGGCCAGGCCACGTCGGGGCGGCTGAGGCGGTCGCGGGCTCCGGCCGCGAGGTGGTTGATGTAGGGATTGTCCTGCGGGGTGACCACGGGGAAGAGCACGCCGAGGTGGGTTTCGTCCGTCGCGGGGCGGAGAAAGTCCTCGGCCGGAACGGCGCGGGCGGCAGCGAGATCCGCCGCATCCGCGGGACGCTCGGCCGCCACGAGGAGCACGGTCTGCTTGACCTTTTCGGCCGGGCTTTGCTCCGGAGCCGCGGTCTCGCTGGCTCCGGCGGTCCCGGCGGCGGTGAGGATGGCGGCGACCCACCCGAGCGGGCGCCAGCGGCGGGGGATCATGGCAGCAGGCCGAGGCCGGTGGAGGGCTTGGCGGTTTTCGCCTCGGCGAAGAGCACCTTGACCTGCGCGGGGGTGAGCGCCTCGTCGAAGATTTGCACGTCGTCCATGCGGCCTTCGAACTGGATCATGCGGTCCTCCTTGCCGAGTTCGACGTTGTCGATGGCGCCGTATTTGCCGCGGCCGAGAATGGCCTCCTCGCCAAACTTCGGCGTGAAAGGCTTGGTAAATTCATACACGGGCTGGCCGTCGAGGTAGACCCGGGCGACTTGGCCATCATACGTGGCGACGAGGTAGACCCACTTTCCGAACTCGATGTTCATGCGCTTGGGGACGTATCGCTCGCCGTGGTATTCCCCCGCGTAGTTCACGTTGAGAAAGTTCGCCTGGATGGAAAGCGAGAGTCCGTCCCGGCCCCCGCAGTCGATGATCGGGCCATAGCCTTCGACCTGCTTGATTTCCGGGCACATCCAGAGCGCGACGGTGAGGGCGCGGGCGTTGCGTCGCTGGAGGCCGGTGGGCAGCGAGACAACGGTGCCCTCGGGCGAAAAGACGAGGGCCTTGCCGACCTTGCCGTCGGCGACCTTGAGCTTGGAGCCGGAGACCTTGCCGGAGCCTCCGCCGAGGGCGGATTTCAGCCGACCACCGGATTCGATGGCGTCAAAGCCCCAGCGGCCGATGGGCTTGGGCAAAGGCTCGGGAGTGGCGCTCAGCTGGGCGAAGGCGGTGGGGAGCGCGGCCGCGCACACCAACAGCGCGGCGAGACCGCGTCGTGACGGGGGATTCATGGGGGGATTTTTTGGGGGGGATTTTGGCTACGGAAGCAACCCGAGGCTGTTGCCTCCGGCCGGCTTGTCCACCTTCGCCTGTTCGTAGAGAAGTTTGACCTGTTCGGGCGAAAGCGCCTTGTCGAAGACCTGCAGGTCGTCCATGCGGCCCACAAACTGCACCTTGCGCTCCTCCTTGCCCAGTTCGACATTGTCGATCATTCCGTAGCCCAGGCGGCCGAGCACCGCTTCGTCGTTGAATTGAGGCGCGAACGGAGCCGGGCACTCGGGTTCCGCGAGTTTGCCGTCGAGGTAGAACCGGCCGACCTTGCCGTCGTAGGTCATCGTGAGGTATGTCCACCGCTTCTTTTCAACCGAGGCAGGTTGCGTCTGCCCGGGCTTCACGCCGACGCTGGGTGCCTTGAGGTGCCAGACGCCCGCGTAGTTCAGGCTGTAATGGCGGTCGAACATCGTGCGGATCATGAGGCCGCGATTTTGGCCGCATTCAAAGATCGGGCCGTATTCGGCGGTCTCCGCGCCCACGGGATAAACCCACACGCCCACGGTGATTTCCTTGGCGTTCTTGCGCTTGAGTCCGACGGGCACGCTGACGACGGTGCCCGTGTAGGAAAACTCCAGCGACTTTCCGACGCGGCCGTCGGCGATCTTGCCGCCGGAGACCTTGCCCGAGCCGCCCCCGATGGCGGACTTCAGCTTGCCGCCGGATTCGATGGCGTCAAAGCCCCAGCGGCCGATGGGCTTGGGCAAGGGTTCGGGCGTGGGGCTGGCCGCAAGACCCTGCGCGAAGGAAGAGGCGACGCCCGCGAGGGCGACCGCACCGAGAAGGACGGGAAGTGTTTTCATGGGGGGATGAAGGGGATTCGCGAACCACTGTCGTTCGCAAAAGGGGAAGCGCAAAACATCTCGCCATTTTTTCGGGACATTTCAATATTTTCGTTCCTCCCCCACCCCACAACCCAATCCCCCATGTCCGCCGACGCCCCCGCGATTCGCAATCCCATCCTGCCCGGTTTTTACCCCGACCCGAGCGTCTGCCGGGTGGGAGACGACTTTTATCTCGTAAACAGCACCTTTGAGTATTTTCCGGGCGTGCCGGTTTTTCACAGCCGCGACCTGGTGAACTGGCGCCAGATCGGCCACTGCCTCACGCGCCGCAGCCAGCTCAATCTCGCGGGGGTGGCTCCGTCGGACGGCATTTATGCGCCGACAATCCGGTATCACGACGGGACGTTTTACATGGTCACCACGGTGCGCGAGGCGGCCCCGGGATTCCGCAACTTTTACGTTCACACGAAGGACCCCGCCGGCGAGTGGTCCGAGCCGGTGTGGGTGGATCAGGGCGGCATCGACCCCTCACTGTGGTTCGATGCGGATGGCCGCGTCTACTTCACCTCGAACGGCACCGGCTGGGCCCCGGTGCGTGGGGCCTACCAATGCGAGATCGACATCGCCACGGGCCGCCGCCTGACGGACACGCGATTTTTGTGGACCGGCATCGGCGGAGGTTATCCCGAGGCGCCGCATCTTTTCCGCCGGGGGGAATTTTATTACCTCACGCTCGCCGAGGGCGGCACGGCGGACGGTCACATGACCACCATCGCCCGCGCCACGACGCCGTGGGGCCCCTTTGAGAGCTGCCCGCACAATCCCATTCTCACGCACCGCAGCCTCATGAATCCCATCCAGGCCACGGGCCACGCGGATTTGTTTGAGGACGCGCGCGGCCACTGGTGGGCGGTGTTTCTCGGCATCCGCTACCCGTATGAGCATTTTCACAATATCGGCCGTGAAACCTTCCTCGCCCCGGTGCGCTGGACGGACGACGGCTGGCCGGTCGTCAACGAAGGCGAACGTCTGCCGCTGGAGCTTCCGTGCGCGGCGCTGCCTCCCGCGCACCCCTGGCCGGCCCGCCCTCCGCGGGATGACTTTGACGCCCCCCGGCTCGGACTGGAGTGGGTGACCCTGCGCGCCCCGCTCGCCGAAAACCTTTCGCTCGCGACCCGTCCCGGCTGGCTGAGCCTGCGCTGCGCGCCGGAGACGCTCGACGACCTCGCCTCGCCGGCCTTCGTGGCGCGGCGCCAGCAGCACGCGGAGTCCCGCTTCTCCGCGCGGATGGAATTCGCGCCCGCAACCGAGCAGGAGGAGGCCGGCCTCGCCGTGCTCCTCGATCACCGCCACCATTACGCGATTCTGCTCACCCGACGCGGCGGGCAGGCGCAGGTCATCGTGAGGCAGCGCGTCGGCGACCTCGCCGTGGAGACCCATTCCGTGCCCGCGCCGGACGGACCGCTCACGCTGGAGATTCACGCCACGCCCACGCACTACCACTTTCGCGCCAACGGCGAAGAAGTCGGCTCGGCCCCGGCCCGCTACCTCTCCACCGAAGTCGCCGGCGGCTACACCGGCACCGTGCTCGGGCTTTACGCCACCGCGCAGGGCCAGGATTCGAGCAACGTCGCCCACTTCGACTGGGCGGAGTATGATTCTGCAAAATAAACCGCGAGTTTTTGAATAATCGCTTTCGGAACGGCCGATTTTCTCTTAATTGAGAAGTGCCTTTACTCCCCCATTCCGCGGTCATGAAGACGCCCCCTGCAGCCCCGCCGGCCCCATTCTCCCCCGGCCTGTAGCCCCCTCCCCTCACCTTCCGGTTTTTCCCACCCCAACCCCTCCAACCTTATGAAACCCTCCGCCCTCCTCGTTCCGCTTGCGGTCCTCGGATTCACGCTTGCCGCCCACGCGCAAAGCTCGCCCCGTGGGGCCATCTCATTCTGGAAAACCGGCAGCGCCCTCCAGAACTCGCAGGAGATCCGCGTGCCGGATCGCGCCGGCGGCAACGACGCCACGATGGGCGCGAACATGGGGGCCACGGTCGTTGACGACAAGGACGTCGAGGGCGGCAAGGCCATCGAGTTCAACGGCCGCCAGAGCACCGATCTCCAGACCACGCTCAAGGCCGGCAAGCCCGTGGAGATCAAGGGCAACAAGGTCTACGCGGAAATGGACGCCAAGCCGGAGCTGACCGAGCACGCGCAGTCGCTGATGTATTTCTACGGGGTGCTCGAGTTCCGGGCCCAACCGAAGGTCGGACAGCTCGAGATGGTCGTGTGGTATCCGGGCGCGGAGACCACGGTGGCCACCTCGGTGCGCGCTCCGCTCAAGGTCGGCAAGTGGAACAAAATCTCCGGTTCCATCGAGGGCTCAAAAATCACGCTCACCGTGAACAACAACACGGTGCGCGGAGAAATCCCGGACAAGGCCGAGCTCATGCCCGTGAGGAAGCAGGTCTTTTTCGGCACCGGCAATCAGCGTCCGGTGCAGGGCCGTATCGCGAACATGGCCATCTGCAAGGACGCGCCGTAACCCTTTTTTTATCGCCAAAAATACCCCCGCCATGAACCCGACGCGCATCCTCGCCGCCCTGCTCCTCACCCCCGCCCTTGGCTTCGCCCAGACCGCGCCGCCGAAGGCCATCGCCTTTTGGAAAACCGGCTCCGCCACCGAAAATTCGCGCGAGCTCCGCGTGCCCGACCGGGTGGCGCAGAATGACCTCGTCATGCCCGCAAGCACCGGCGCGAAGATCGTCGACGACAAGGACGTCGAGGGTGGCAAGGCCGTGGAGTTCAGCGGCGGGCAGACGGGCGCCCTCAAGGCCATGCGGAACCTCGAAATCGAGGACAAAATCTACGCCGAGATGGAGGCCAAGCCGGAGAAAACCGACCACGACCAGAGCCTGATTTATGCGTTTGGCGTGATGGAGTTCCGCGCCTCGCCGAAGCGGGACAGCGTGATGATGGTCGTGTGGTATCCCGGTATCGAAACCAAGGTGGCCACCTCCCTTTCCCTGCCCCTCAAGGTCGGCAAATGGAACAAAATCTCCGGCTCCATCGTGGGATCGAAGCTGGAGTTCAAGGTGAACGGCCGCACCGCGCGCGGGGAACTCCCCGACAAGGCGGTGCTCATTCCCATCAAGTCCACGACCTGGTGCGGCAACGGCGCGGGCCGCCCGATGATCGGCCGCATCGCGAACATCGCCGTCTGCAAGGACGCGCCGAAGGGATCGTCCTCCGGCGGTTCGTCCCTCGGCCTGCTGCCCTGATTTCCGGCCGCCGCCGGCTCCGGCGGCGTTACTCGCGGAGCCAGAGCACGGACGTGACCATGCGCGGGTAGTATTTGCTGCCGATCGCGATGCCCGTCTCGCTCTGGATCTGGTCGCACATGGCAAACGCGCCGCAGCCGGGATTCTGCTGCCACGCGGTATGCACGCGGTCCGCCGCGGCCGCAAGGGGGGAGACCGCCGCCGGGAAAAGCCGGCGGGCGACGAACTGCGCGAGCGCGACCTTGCTCATCCAGGTGTTGCGGCTCGTGCTGGAAATTTTCCATGCGCCGGTTTTTTCGTCGATGCACACGCCCGGCTGGAGGGCGTTGCGCATGTGCGTCTCCAGGCACTCGAGCAACGCGCCGAGGCGGCCGTCGCGGGCGAGCGCGTCGTCCAGGCCGAGGACCAGCGGAAACACGAGCCCCTCCACCGCCGGGAGGATGCGCGAGGCATTGCCGGCCTCGAACACCGCGGGGAAACTCTGCGCCGCCGTGTCGAATTCCGCCACGAGGCTCGCGGTGAGCCGCGCGATGGCCGCGGTGGCCCGCTCGCTTCCCTCGGCATCCCCGAGCCGCGCAAAGGCGCGCTCGAGCAGCAGCCAGGCGGCGAGGGTTTTCACGGCGAGGTAAAGGTTGTTCCGCGCCTGCCCGAGGCTCACGTCGAGGCTGTCGTAGGTCGTGATCTCGGAGCCGTCGCCCGTGCGGTCGCTGTCCCACTTGAGGATGCCGTTGCGCCGGGCGGGATCGGGATCGTCGCGGTTTTCGAGGCTTTCCGCGCAGTCGCGCAGCGTGGGCGCCTGCGCCTGCAGCCAGGCCAGATCGCCCGTGTGCTCAGCGTAGGTCACGGCGCAGCACACCCAGTTGGTGAGCTGCTCCATCGTCATGTAGGAAAAACAGCCGTGCAGGCCCGAGCACTCGTAGCTGGAGTGGCCGGGGCGGGTGAACTGGTTGGC
>JAIYAZ010000136.1 GCA_027488755.1 Verrucomicrobiaceae bacterium
ACGCCGAACCTACCGCGAGGCCCCGCTCACCGCCCCCAGCGCGCTCGCCGCGTGACCCCCGCCCTGCGCATCGGCGGCTTCGTCGGTTTCTCCACGGTCGACTATCCCGGCCTCCTGGCCGCGGTCGTCTTTTGTCAGGGCTGCCCCTGGCGCTGCCGCTACTGCCACAATCCCCACCTCCAAACCTTTCACGAGGGCAACCTCGCGTGGAGCGAAGTGCTCACCTTCCTCCGCGAACGCACCGGCCTCCTCGAAGCCGTCGTCTTCAGCGGCGGCGAACCCACCGCGCAGGCCGGACTCGACGAGGCCATGCGTGACGTCCGCGCCCTCGGCTACCGCGTCGGACTGCACACCGCGGGCATCCACCCCGTTCCCCTCGCCCGCGTGCTGCCGCTCGTGGATTGGGTCGGCCTCGACGTGAAGGCTCCCCTCGACGCGCGGATGGATGCCATCACCCGCCGCCCGGCCAGCGCCCGCCCCGTGCGCCTCGCGCTCGATGCCGTGCGCGCCGCTCGCGTGCCGTTTGAGCTGCGCACCACCGTGCACCCCGCGCTGTTGGGGCCCGCCGATCGCGACGACCTCCAGTTTGACCTCCACCGGCTTGGCCTGCCCGCCTCGCGCTGGCAGCCCTTTCGGCCCCAGGGCTGCGAAGACCCCGAGCTGATCGGATACTCCTGAAATTTGACCGTCGTCAAAGTTGCCCCGGCCGGCGTGTGCTTAACTGACCCCCGTCATGAAACCGCAGGCTCCCGCCGCCGCCGAAGATCGCCCGGTCATCGTCATCTGGGAGGCCACCCGCCGGTGCCTGCTCGCCTGCCGCCACTGCCGGGCCGAGGCCCAAAAGGCCGCCCACCCCGGCGAACTCACCCGCTCCCAGTGGGAGAATCTCCTCGACCAGGTCGCCGAAGCCGGGCCGCAATTTTTCATCCTCACCGGCGGCGACCCCGCCGCGCGCGCCGACTTGCTCGACATCATCCGCGGCGCCGACGCCCGCGGGCTCCGCGTCGCCCTCAGCCCCAGCGCGACGCCCCGGCTGCTGCGGCTTGATTTTGACGAACTCGCCCGCGCCGGCGTGCGGCGACTCTCCTTAAGTCTCGACGGCGCCCGCCCCGCGACCCATAATGCTTTTCGCGGCCTCCGCGGAACGTGGGACTGGACCCTCCAGGCCTTCACCGCCGCCCGGCGGGCCGGCATTCCGGTGCAGATCAATACGACATTTTCGCGGAGCAATTTGGAGGAATACCCCGAGTTTGTCCGCCTCATGTCCTTCCTCCAGCCCGTGCTCTGGAATGTCTTTCTGCACGTGCCCACCGGCCGCGGCGCCGTCGAGGAAATGCTCACCCCCGCGCAGAGCGAAACCCTCTTCACCGATCTCTGCCGCCTCCCCGAGACCACCGGCCTCGCCGTGAAAACCACCGAAGGCCCCCACTTCCGCCGCGTCGCCCTGCAAACCGGCGCCCGCGTCAACCCCGGCGGCCGCCCCTGGCGCACCGCCCCCACGAACGACGGCCGCGGCTGCGTCTTCGTCTCGCACCTCGGCGAAGTGCAGCCCAGCGGCTTTCTCCCCATCGCCTGCGGCAACGTCAAAAGCCGCGCCCTGCTTGATATCTACCGCGACTCCCCGGTCTTCCGCGCCCTGCGCGACCCCGACCGGCTCAAGGGCAAATGCGGCCGCTGCGAATACCGCACCATCTGCGGCGGCTCGCGCTCCCGCGCCTACGCCCTCACCCGCGACTATTTGGCCGAGGAACCCACCTGCGGCTATCAACCCCGAGCTGAGGAGCTCACCACCGCACTGCCAGCATGATCAACGTCACCCGCCTCTTCTGCGGCACCCCGCAGCCCGCCGACAACCTCCGCTATGGCACCGGCTACGGCGCCCCCCGCTCCGCCTCCCAGCGCCGCCCCGTCGTCGTCTGGAACCTCACGCGCCGCTGCAACCTCAAGTGCGTCCACTGCTACTCCGAGTCCGAAAACTGCGCCTACCCCGGCGAGCTCAACCTCGCCGAAGGCAAGTCCCTCCTCGATGACCTCAAGGCCTTCGGCGTTCCCGCCGTGCTCTTCTCCGGCGGCGAGCCCATGATGCACCCGCACTTCTTCGAATACTGCGAACACGCCGCCGACATCGGCCTCCGCGTCACCATTTCGACGAACGGCACCCGCGTCACCCCCGCCAACGCCCGCCGCCTGAAAAAACTCGGCGTCGCCTACGTCGGCATCTCCCTCGACGGCATCGGCCGCGTGCACGACGAGTTCCGCGGCAAATCCGGCACCTTCGACAAGGTCGTCGCCGCCTTCGCCAACTGCCGCGAAGTCGGGCAGAAGGCCGGGCTCCGCCTCACCCTCACCCCGCAGACCGCCAGCCAGCTCCCGGAAATCCTCGCCTTCATCGAGCGCGAAAAAATCCCGCGCGTCTGCTTCTACCACCTCGTCCCCAGCGGCCGCGGCAGCGCCCTCGACCTGCTCGATCCCACCGTCGCCCGCGAAAGCCTCGCGCTCATCGCCCGCACCGCCATCCGCTGGAACGAACAGGGCTTCGCCTGCGAGGTCCTCACCGTGGACCAGCCCGCCGACGGCGCCTACTTCTGGATGCTCGCCAAGGACCTCGCGCCTGACCGCGCCGACGACATCGCCCGCCTCCTCGAATGGAACGGCGGTGGCGCCAACGGCTCCGGCGTCGGCATCGCCAACATCGACAGCCAGGGCAACGTCCACCCCGACCAGTTCTGGCAGACCCATAACCTCGGCAACGTCCGCGACCGCCGCTTCAGCGAAATCTGGACCGAGAACACCGACCCCCTCCTCGCCGGCCTCCGCGACCGCCTCCCGCTCCTCAACGGCCGCTGCAAATCCTGCCGCTTCGTGAAAATGTGCGGCGGCGGCTTCCGCGTCCGCGCCCTCAACATCCACGGCAACGTCTGGGCCGACGACCCCGGCTGCTACCTCGAAAAAACCGAGATCCACGGCGACTCCCCGCTCGCCGTCCGCCCCTCGCCCGAACCGGCCCGCCGCCCCGCCCCGGTGCGCCCCATCGCGAGCCAGCTCGTCCCCTCGCCCGTCGCCCCCGTGCGTCGCTGGCCCGTCAACCCTGCGCCCTCTCCGGCTCCCACCGGCATCCGCCTCCGCCCCGCGAAGAGCCGCCTGCACGCCCTCCGCGAGGAGGCCATCCACTACTCGCTGCGCCGCTCGGCCACCTTCGACACGCTCACGGAGTCCGACCTGCGCGACCTCTCCGAAGTCGCCGGCCTCAAGAGCCTCCAGCCCGGCGAGTTTCTCTTCCGGCAGACCGATCCCATGGCGGGCCTCTTCCTCGTCCGGCGCGGCATCATCAATCTCCACCACGTCGCCAACGACGGCCGCGAAATCGTCCTCCACTTCTACCGCGAAGGCGAAACCCTCGCCGAAACCGCCGCGGTGAACGGCTCCACCTACCCGGCCGACGCCGTGGCCGTGGTGCCCACCGAGATCATCGTCATCCCCCGCGCCGCCCTCGCCCAGAAAATGCGCGACTGCCCCGAGCTCGCCCTCAGCCTGCTCGGCGCGATGGACCGCCAGCTCCGCACGCTCACCGGTGCCTTCGAGGACGTCAGCTCGAAAAACGCCGGCGCCCGCTTCACCGAGTGGCTCCTGCGCCAATGCCACGACCCCGAGTCCGCCGAGCCCTTTAAATTCAAGCTCAAGACCACGAAGCGCGCTCTCGCCAGCGAGCTCGGCGTGCGGCAGGAGACCCTCTCCCGCACCCTGCGCCACCTCTGCGACGCCGGGCAGCTCGCCGTCCAGGGAGCCCGCATCACCATCACGAATCCCCACGCGCTCCGCGCCTGGTCCGAGAAAACGCCCTCCCTCTCCGCCTAGCCGCCACGAAAAAAACCCCGCGCAATTTCCCCGGGAAATTTGCTTGGCAATCCTTCGTTTTCGGCTAACTTGGAGGTTACCCGGTAGCGCCACACGCGCGTTGCCAAAAACCTTTCCTCCCCGAAAAGGCAACCCCGCCTTGAGATTCGTCTCGAGGCGGGTTGTTTTTTGCCCGCAACCCGTGGCGCTTCGCCTACGGGTTCCGGTGGCGTTCGTAGGCCGCCTCGATGGCTCCCGCCAGCTTTGTGAGCCGGAGAGGTTTCGAAAGGTAATCCTGCATGCCGGCGGCCAGGCAGCGGGCGCGATCGTCGGCGAAGGCGTGCGCGGTGACGGCCACCATCTCCGGGCGACCCGGCGCGGGGTGGCGCCGGCAGACTTCCTCCGCGGCGGCCAGACCGTCCATCACGGGCATCTGGACATCCATCAGGATGAGGTCGCAGGGCTCGTGTTCGAGGTGTTCGAGCACCTCCGCGCCGTTGTCGGCGAAGTCCGGCGCGTAACCGAGACGCCGCAGCTCGAGGCTGATCAACCGTTGGTTCACGTGGTTGTCCTCGGCCACGAGGATGCGGAGCGGACAGCGCTTGGCCAGCGTTGCGTCGGCCGTGGGCGTCGAGGGAGGACGTTCGGGTGGCGGCTCCGCGCAGGGGCGCAGCGGGATTTCGAAGGAAAACGTCGAGCCCTCGCCAGGCACGGAATCCACCCAGATGCGGCCGCCCATGAGTTCGACCAGCCGGCGGTCCACCGCCAGGCCCAGGCCGGAACCGCCGAAGCGGCGGGTTTGCGAGGCGTCGACCTGCGAGAAATTGTGAAAGAGTTTCGGAATCTCCTCGGCTTCGATGCCAATCCCGGTGTCCTGCACGGAAATCCGCAGCCGTTCCGGCTCGCCGGGCGCGGTTTCCCCGCGGGTCGCGGAGAGGTGGATTTCCCCGTGGTCGGTGAACTTCACGGCGTTGGAGAGCAGGTTGAGGAGAATCTGCCGCAGGCGGTTCGGGTCGCCGGTGAGGGTGGCCGGCAGCCCGGGGTCGATCGAGAAATCGAGCCGAAGCTGCTTTTTCTCCGCGGCGGCGCTGAGGCTTTGCACCGCGGAGCGCAGGCAGTCGGCGAGGTTCAGCGGAATGTTCTCGAGCACGAGCCGGCCGGCCTCGATTTTCGAAAGGTCGAGAATGCTGCTGATCAACGCGAGCAGCGCGTCGCCGTTTTCGTGGATCGTCTCGATGCACTCGCCGGCATCCGGGCCGTCCGGGTCGAGGCTGAGAATCTCCGACATGCCGATGATGGCGTTGAGCGGGGTGCGCAGCTCATGGCTCATGTTCGCGAGGAAGGCGCTTTTGGCCCGGCTGGCGGACTCGGCCATCTCCCGCGCGAGGACGAGCTGCTGCTCGGCCATTTTGCGCGCCGTGACGTCGCGGCTGATCCCGACAAAATGGGTGAGCTGCCCCTGCGCGTCGATCACCGGCGAAATCGTCAGCTCGCTCCAGAAGGTGCTGCCGTCCTTGCGGTAGTTGAGGATTTCCCCGCGAAACTCGGTGCGCTCGTCAAGCGCACGGCGGATGGCCGCGACCGTCGCGGGGTCGGTGAGCGGGCCCTGGAGGAGGTTGCAGTTGCGGCCGATGAAGTCCTCCTCGGCGTATCCGTTCATCGCGGTGAACGCGTGGTTGACAAAGATGATGCGGGCATCGGGCCCGGTGATGAGGACGCCCTCGGAAACGGCCTTGAGCGCGACGTGGCTGACGCGGAGGTGTTCGTCGGCCAGGCGCTGCGCGGCGATGTCGCTCAGCACGAGACGAATGTTGCGGGGGCCGTCGCCCGCCGGGGTGAGGGTGGCGGCGAGGTTGGCCCAAAGCGGGGAGCCGTCGCTGCGCGCGAGGCGCAGGTCCACGGTCTGCCGGCGTTCGGTCGCGAGCAGGCGCTGGCGCAGGAGGTAAAAGACGTCCTGATCCTCGCGGAAGATGAACGTGGAAATGCGCTGCTCGATCAACGCGGCGCGGGCGACGTCCAGCAGGGTGGCGAGGGTGAGATTCGCCTGCTCGATGAGCCCGCTGGGGCTGAGCGTGCAGTAACCCACGGGGGCGAGGTCGTAGAGGTCGAAGTATTGGGCGCGCGACGCTTCGAGCTCGTGCTGGGTGCGGCGCAGTTCTTCGTTCTGCATTTCCAGCTCGATCTGGTGCACGCCGAGGTCGTGCAGCGCGGTCTGGATGGCCTGGAGCGACGGCGGCGCGCCGTGCGCCCCGGCGGCGCTCTCCTGCGTGTGGAACGCGGCCTCGGCCCGACGCCGCAGCAATTGCTTGCCGGGGTCAGGGGGATTCGGCCCGTCTGCGCGGGGGGTTTCTCGCGGCATCAGGCACCTCCGGGGATCGGGCGTTCGGTGGTGGCGAGGGCGTAGATTTCCCCGTCGGGGTCGAGCAGGGCGCTGGTGGTGATGGCGACCTTCACCCGCGCGCCGCTTTTCGTGAGCCGCTCGGTGATTTCCGGGACAAGCGGTTCGTCGGGCGGGCCGGGCGGTAGCAACGGGGCGCGGACCTTCGGCCGAAGCGCGGGGGGGATGCGGTCGCGGACGTTGAGCGTGAGCGCTTCGGCCTCGGTCCAGCCGTAGAGGCGGGTGGCTCCGGGATTCCACGCGAGCGTGCGGCCCTGGAGGTCGTGCATGGTGATGGCATCCTGCGCGTCGCGCACGACCACGGCGAGGCGGAGGAGGTCGTTGGCTTTTTTGAGGGCCTCCCGGGTGCGCACGGCCTCGGAGATGTCGATGAAGGAAATGACGGCGCCTTCGATGACGTTGTCCTGCGTGCGGTAGGGCTGGATGCGCATGGCGTAAACCGCGCCGTCGAGGGTGGTGACCTCCAGCTCCTTGGGCACGAGCGTGGTGAGGACGGCCTGCACGTCGGCCACGAGGGATTCATAGACGGTGAGGTTGGAGGCGAGGTGCGCGACGGGGCGGCCCACGTCGCCGGGGATCAGCGGAATGATTTTGCTGACGGCAGGCGTGAAGCGGAGGATGCGCAGCTGGTGGTCGACGAACACGGTGGCGATGCCCGTGCCGGCGAGCAGGTTGTTCATGTCGTTGTTCGCGCGGGAGAGGTCGGCGACCTTCGCGTGGAGCTCGCCGTTGACCGTGGTGAGTTCCTCGTTGATCGACTGCATCTCTTCCTTCGAGGTTTCTAGCTCCTCGTTGGTGGATTGGAGCTCCTCGTTGACGGACTGCATTTCCTCGTTCGAGGATTTGAGCTCCTCGTTGGAGCTTTCCAGTTCCTCGAGGGTGCTTTGGAGAAACTCGTCCTTCGCCCGCAGCTCCTGCAGCAGCGAGGTGATGCGGGCTTCGGCGGCGGGGCCGCCCTCCACGGTGGGATCGGCGGCGGCGGGCGGCAGTTCCACCGAGCCGGCGGGGTCGAGAATGATGAGATAGAGCGGCGACTCGGGCGGAATCGCGGTGACCACCGTCACCGGGCGGATGTGCAGATGCACGGTGTCCACGTGCCCGTTGGTCCGCACCTGCAGCCCGGGGGCCTGCGTGGGCCGCTTCGTTTCCACGGCGAGGCGCAGGCCCGTGACCAACGCCCGGCGCAGGCCTTCGCGCGCCATTTTCAGGACGTTGCTGATGCCCGTCTCGCCCGGGGCCGGTTCGAGATATCGCCCGGCCCGGCCATGCAGGTAGAGGATGTCGCCGCGCTCGTTCACGAGCACGCCGGCGGACGTCAGGTGCTGGAGCAGGGTTTGCTCGGTGATCTCCCGCAGCGAGGACTTGGCCGGCGGGCGGGGTTTCAGCGCCTCGTGCGGGCGGCTGGCGGGCACGGGCATCGAAGGCGTCGGCAGTTGCATGCGGCCGAGGGCGGAGCGGATGAGCCCGGCGTAATGGTCCTTGCGGAGGTAGAGTTTCGCCTTGCGATCCAGAACCGCGAAGAGGTCCCCAAAGTCGCCGATGCCCTCCGACGTGCCGAGAAAAAGGGCGCCGCCGGGCAGCAGGGCGTAGTGGAAAAGCGGGATCAGTTTTCGCTGCAGTTCCACGTCCAGGTAGATCAGCAGATTTCGGCAACTGATGAGGTTTAGCCGGGAAAACGGCGGATCCTTGATCACGTCCTGCTCCGAAAAAATGAGCAGGTCGCGCAGGCTTTTTTTCACGCGAAACCCCGAGCCGTCGGCCTCAGCGGTGAAGAATCGCGCCATCCGCTCGGGGGAGACGTCGGCCGTGATGCTTGCCGGATAGAATCCCGCCCGCGCCGTGGCGATCGCCCGGCTGTCGATGTCCGTCGCGAACACCTGCACCTGGAAACTTTTCTTCAGGCGATCCATCCGCTCCTGGAGCAGCATGGCGAGGGAATAGGCCTCCTCGCCGGTGGAGCAGCCCGCCGACCACACGCGCACGACGGACCCCGCCGGCCGGCCCTCGAAGAGCCGGGGGATGACCCGCGTTTCCAGCTCCGCAAAGGCCTCGCGATCCCGGAAAAACAGCGTCACGCCGATGAGCAGTTCGCGGAACAGGGCCTCGGTCTCGGTCGGCGTGCGCTGGAGGAACTGGGCGTAATCCGCGCGGGTGGCGATTTGGTGCACGGCCATGCGCCGGTCGATGCGGCGAAGGATGGTGCTGGGTTTGTAGTGGGAAAAGTCGTGGCCGGTCTGCGTGCGCAGGAAGGCGAAAATTTTCTTCAGCGCATTGCTGTCGCGGGGCGTCTCCTTCCGCTCGGGAAGCGGCTCCGCGGCAAAGGCCCGCTTCGCGTAGGCAATGAGCCGGGCGGGCATCGCGCTGGGGGCCAGCTCGTAGTCCACGAGCCCCGTGTCGATGGCGCTGCGGGGCATGCCGTCGAACTCGGTCGAAGCGAGCGTCTGGGCCATGACCATGCCGCCGGCGGCCTTGATGGCGCGAAGGCCCTGGGTGCCGTCGGCGCCCGTGCCGGAAAGGATGATGCCGATGGCGCGATCGCCCTGTTCCTGCGCGAGCGACTGAAAGAAGAAATCAATCGGCAGCCTGCGCCCGTGCGGTTCCGTCGGCTTGAGCAGGTTCAGCGCGCCGTCGCGAAGCTCCATGTCCTGCCCGGGGGGGATGATGTAGACGCAATTCCGGCGCACGGGCAGGGCGTTCTCCACCTCGAAGACTTCCATGCGGGTTGCCCGACGGATCAATTCGGTGAGCAGGCTTTTGTGGTCGGGGGCCAGATGCTGCACGAGCACGAAGGCCATGTCGGGGTCCTTGCTCGGCGGCAGGCCGGAAAAAAACGCCTCAAAAGCCGCCAATCCTCCCGCGGAGGCGCCGATGCCGACGACGGGAAAATCCACCGCGCCCGGGGCGGGGGGTGGTTCCGCCGGGGAAGGCTTAACCGCAGGGGTTGAGCGTGGTTTTTTCATGAGGGATCGAACGACTCGACCGCAGCCCCGTGGCATGGATGATTGCCGACGTCGCCAAACTGAGGCCGGGGGGAGGGTTTGGCAACGTGCAAACCGGGCGACGCCCTGTGGCGGCCGCCCGGTATCGCTATTGAGCGTTGACGGGCGTCAACTCCAGGGCGACCGGCCGGAAGAGCTCGCCGCCCGTGATGGACAGCGTCTCGATCCGAATTTCCGTCGGAGCTGCATCGAGGCTGATGCGGCCGAGGGGCTCCCGCACGTTGCTTCCCGTGCGCACGGTTTTCTCGATTTTCCAGTCGCCACCGGTCACGGCGTAAACCCCGCCCGCGCCCGATTGATCCCGCGTCTTTTCCTTGCCCGCGTCGCCTTCCACGAGAGTGGCCTTCACCGGGGCGGGCGCGTCGTAGATGAGCGTGGCCTCGTAGGTCGCCGGCTTTTCCGCCCGCACGGGCCAGGCCAGCGCGTCGGTCTTTTTGGTCCAGTTCATCACCCAGGCGGTGGTGCTCTTGCCGGAGCCGTAGCGCAGGCCGCCCTCCAGCCGGGCGTCGAGGGTGCGAAGGGTATCCGTCCCGACGTTGGTCACAAGCAGCCGATGCGCATCGGCCACGGGCTCGCCGGCGCATTCCACGGCGATGACGGAGTCCACGGCATCCGGCGCGGTGGCCGGCACGGAGATCGTGTGGCCTTCCACGGGGAGGGATTCTTCCGGCGCGGCCAGCAGCCAAGCGCGGGTGATCGGGGTCTTCAACCCGCCCACGGCGAGTTTTCTGTCGCGGGGCCACTGGAAGACGTGCAGGTAAAGGCGGTTGCCCTTGCGGGTGGATTCCCCCCAGGCCTGCACGGGCAACGGAGTGCGCGTGGTGCCGCGGATCGACGAACCGTTCACCTGCCACCACCGGCCGATGCCCTCGAGGATGGCGACATCCGGGGGATCGATGCTGCCGTCGCCGCGGGGGCCGACGTTCATCAGGATGTTTCCGCCCCGCGCCGCCGCCTTGGCGAGCAGGCGGATGAAGTGGGCGGGGGTTTTGTGGGAAAGATCGTTCTGATTGTAACCGTAGGATTCATTCGTGGTCGGGATGCCCTCCCAGTCCCCCGCGTTCGGGGGAAACTCCGCCGGCTTGTCGGTGGTGCTTTCGTAATCGGTGAGCGCAAAACCTTTGAGCACCGCGGCCACGATGCGGCCGTTGATCACCACGTTCGGGTCCGCCCGGCGCACCGCGGCCAGGATGCGCAGATTCTCCTCCGGCGGCAGCTTGTGCGGCGTGTCGAACCACAAGATGTCCGGGTGGTAGGTGTGGATGAGCTCCAGCAGCTGCGGAATGGCCTTCTCGTCGACATACCGCCGCGCTTTGAGCAGGAACGCCGGGTCCTTTTGCCACCATTGCGCGCCGCCGAGGAGCAGGTCGCCGCCGGGGTTGCGGTAATCCCAGTCGTTTCCGGGGCCGTTTTCCTCGCCCCAGTCGAACGCGTGCGAGTAGTAGAAGCCGAATTTGAGGCCCTCCCGGCGGCACGCGTCCCGCAGTCCCAGCATGGGATCCCGCGCATACGGCGTGGCCTTCACCACGGTGTTCGGGCTCACCTTCGAGTCATACATCGAGAAGCCGTCGTGATGCTTGGCGGTGATGATGAAGTAACCCATGCCGCTCTCCTTCGCGAGGCGGATCCAGGCGTCCGGATCGAACTTCGAGGGCTGAAAGCCGCCGGCGACCTCCTTCAAGTATATCGGGATGGGAATCTTCAGCGCGCGCTGGATGTGTTCGGAATATCCGCCGTAGGCCTGGCCTTGCCATGAGCCCGCCAGCGTCGAGTAGACGCCCCAATGCACGAACATGCCAAACCTCGCGTCGCGCCACCATCCCAGTCGGGCATCGCGTTCCGCCGGCGTGGTGACCAGCGCCTCGGGGGTCGGGGCCCGGGCGGGCTCCTCCGCGGCGGTGAGGGGGCCAAAGAACGGGAGAAGCAAAAACGGCGCGAGGCGGCCAAGTCTCGGGGGGGACATGGCCCGGTCGTAAGGGACGGCCGCGGACGGCGCAAGGAATTCCCGCCTCCGGCTGGGACGCGGTGGAAAAACAAAAACCGCCCCGGCCTTGCGACCGGGGCGGTTTGTGAGTTTAGCGCTTAGGTGCGGGTGGACTTAGTAGTCCATGCCGCCCATGCCGCCGCCGCCCGGAGGCATGGCGGGAGCCTTGTCCTTCTCCGGGACCTCGGTGATGAGGGCCTCGGTGGTGAGGAGCAGGCCGCTGATCGACGCCGCGTTCTGCAGCGCGCTGCGGGTGACCTTCGCGGGGTCAACGACGCCGGCCTTCACGAGGTCAACGTATTCGCCGGTGGCGACGTTGTAGCCTTCGTTGCCCTTGCGCTTCTTGACTTCCTGCACGATGAGGGCGCCTTCCAGACCCGCGTTGTCGGCGAGCTGGCGGAGCGGGGCCTCGACGGCGCGACGGACGATGCCGGCGCCGATCTTCTCGTCACCTTCGAGGGTGAGCGCGTCGATCGCCTTCTGGGCGCGAACGAGGGCCACGCCACCGCCGGGGACGATGCCTTCCTCGACGGCCGCACGTGTCGCGTGGAGGGCGTCTTCGACGCGGGCTTTCTTCTCCTTCATCTCGGTCTCGGTGGCGGCACCGACGTTGATGACGGCCACACCGCCGGCGAGCTTGGCGAGGCGCTCCTGGAGCTTCTCGCGGTCGTAGTCGCTGGTGGTCTCCTCGATCTGGCGACGAATCTGGGACACGCGGCCCTGTATGTCGTTGCCCTTGCCTTCGCCTTCGATGATCGTGGTGTTTTCCTTGTCGATCACGATGCGCTTGGCGCGGCCGAGGTCGTCGAGCGTGAGGCTCTCGAGCTTGATGCCGAGGTCGTCGGTGATGAGACGGCCACCGCTGAGGACGGCGATGTCTTCGAGCATGGCCTTGCGGCGGTCACCAAAGCCGGGGGCCTTGACGGCCGCGACCTGGAGCGTGCCACGGAGCTTGTTGACGACGAGCGTCGCGAGGGCTTCGCCTTCGACGTCTTCGGCGATGATGAGGAACGGACGGCCGCTCTTGGCCACCTTCTCGAGGAGCGGGAGCAGGTCCTTGAGGGAGCTGATCTTCTTCTCGTGGAGGAGGATGTAGGCGTTTTCGAGCACGGCCTCGAGGTCTTCGGGGTTCGTCACGAAGTAGGGCGAGAGGTAGCCCTTGTCGAACTGCATGCCTTCGACGACGTCGAGGGTGGTTTCGATGGACTTGTTCTCCTCAACGGTGATCGTGCCGTCCTTGCCGACTTTCTCCATCGCCTCGGCGATGATGCCGCCGATCGTGGTGTCCCAGTTGGCGGAAACGGTCGCGACCTGCGCGATCTCGGAGCTGTCCTTGACCTTCTTGGCGATGCGGCCGAGCTCGGCGACAACGGCCTCAACGGCCTTGTTGATGCCGCGCTGGAGCGAGGTGGGGTTCGCGCCGGCGGTCACGTTCTTGAGGCCTTCCTTGTAGATGGCTTCGGCTAGAACGGTCGCCGTCGTGGTGCCGTCACCGGCGATGTCGCTGGTCTTGCTGGCGACTTCGCGGACGAGCTGGGCGCCCATGTTTTCGTAGGGATCTTCGAGCTCGATCTCCTTGGCGACGGAAACGCCGTCCTTGGTGATCGTGGGGCTGCCGAATTTCTTGTCGAGGATGACGTTGCGGCCGGCGGGCCCGAGGGTGGCTTTCACGGCCTTCGAGAGCTTCTCGACGCCGCGGAGCAGCGCGTGGCGCGCGGCTTCGTCGAACTGGAGTTGTTTAGCAGGCATGTCTTAGTGGTAAAAGTTGATGGTTGGGAGTTGATGGGCTCGGATTAACCGAGGATGCCGAGGATGTCGTCTTCGCGGAGGATCAGGTAGCTGTCTCCGTCGATTTTGACTTCGGTTCCGCCGTATTTGCTGATGAGGACTTTGTCGCCCTTCTTCACGGTGAACTCGATCCGCTTGCCGCTCTCGTCGAGCTTGCCGGTGCCGAGGGCAACGACTTGGCCTTCCTGCGGCTTTTCCTTGGCGGAGTCGGGGATGATGATCCCGCCTTTTTTGACTTCCTTCTCTTCGAGCGGCTTCACGAGCACGCGATCTCCGATGGGTTTGATGTTGGCCATGGTGGCTTTAGTTTTTGGTTTGGGTTGTTGGGTGTTTAACGACGGCCGACCTCCGCGGTGGCGGGGGCCGGCCATGGGCTAAATTCTGCGGGTTACTTCTTCTTGTCCTCGTCGACCATTTCGAACTCGGCGTCGACGACGTCGGGGTCCTTCTTTGCGGCGGAGGGTTCGCCGGCCGCGGCTTCCGGGCCGGGCTGGGCGCCGCCCGGGGCGGCTCCCGCGGCGGCGGCCTGCTTGTAAAGCTCGGCGCTCACGGCCTGGAACTTCGCCTCGAGGTCGCTCTGCGCGGCCTTGATCGCGTCGGTGTCGTTGCCCTTGAGGGCTTCGCGCAGCTTGGCGATGGCGTCTTCGATGTCCTTCTTCGCGGCACCGTCCAGCTTGTCGCCGAGCTCCTTGAGCTGCTTCTCGCACTGGTAGGCGAGGTTGTCGGCGGCGTTGCGGGTCTCGATGGCCTCCTTGGCCTTCGCGTCGTCGGCGGCATGCGCCTCGGCCTCACGCTGCATCTTCTCGACCTCGTCCTTGCTGAGGCCGGAGCTGCCGGTGATGGAGATTTTCTGCTCCTTGCCGCTGCCAAGATCCTTGGCGGAGACGTGGAGAATGCCGTTCGCGTCGATGTCGAAGGTCACCTCGATCTGCGGGGTGCCGCGCGGGGCCGGCGGGATGCCGTCCAGGTGGAAGGTGCCGAGATTCTTGTTGTCGCGGCTGAGCGGGCGCTCGCCCTGGAGGACCTTGATCTCCACGCCGGGCTGGTTGTCGCTGTAGGTCGAGAAGGTCTGCGACTTGCGGGTGGGGATGGTCGTGTTGCGCGGGATCATCGCCGTGGCGACGCCGCCGGCGGTCTCGATGGCGAGCGTGAGCGGGGTCACGTCGAGCAGGAGCACGTCCTTCACGTCGCCGCGGAGCACGCCGCCCTGGATCGCGGCGCCGATGGCCACGACTTCGTCGGGGTTCACGCCCTTGTGCGGCTCCTTGCCGACGAGGGTGCGCGCGGTCTCGACAACCTTGGGCATGCGCGTCATGCCGCCCACGAGCACGAGCTCGTCGATCTGGTTCGCGCTGAGCTTCGCGTCGGCGAGGCAGGCGGTCACCGGCTTCTTCGTGCGCTCGAAGAGGTCATCGCAGAGCTGCTCAAGCTTGGCGCGGGTGAGCTTTTTCTGGATGTGCTTCGGGCCGGTCTGATCGGCGGTGATGAACGGGAGGTTGATCTCGTATTCCTGCGTCGAGGAAAGCGCGATCTTGGCCTTTTCGGCCTCTTCCTTGATGCGCTGCACCGCGTCGGGCTGCTTGCTGAGGTCGATGCCGGACTCGGTCTTGAACTCGCCGATGATCCAATCCATCAGGCGGTTGTCCCAGTCGTCGCCGCCGAGGTGGGTGTCGCCATTGGTGGCGCGCACTTCGAAGACGCCGTCGCCGATTTCCAGCGCGGAAATGTCGAACGTGCCGCCGCCGAGGTCATACACGGCGATCTTTTCGTCGGACTTTTTGTCGAGGCCGTAGGCGAGCGAGGCCGCCGTGGGTTCGTTGATGATGCGGAGCACCTCGAGGCCGGCGATCTTGCCCGCGTCTTTCGTGGCGTTGCGCTGCGAGTCATTGAAATACGCGGGCACGGTGATCACGGCCTGCGTGATCTTTTCGCCGAGCTTCGCTTCCGCGTCGGCTTTGAGCTTCGCGAGAATCATCGCGGAGATTTCCGGCGGGCTGAATTGCTTCTTCTCGCCGCCGACTTCCACTTCGACGTGGGCGTCGCCGTTGGGCGCGGCCACGACCCGGTAGGGCACGCGGTCGAGCTCGTCCTTCACTTCCGCGAATTTGCGGCCCATGAAGCGCTTGACGGAGAAAATCGTGTTTGCGGGGTTCGTCACCGCCTGCCGCTTGGCCGCCTGGCCAACCAGCCGTTCGCCCGATTTGGAAAAAGCCACCACGGACGGCGTCGTGCGCGCGCCTTCCGAGTTTTCGAGGACCACCGGCTCGCCGCCTTCCATGACGGACATGCAGGAGTTGGTCGTGCCGAGGTCGATACCGAGAATTTTAGACATCTGTTGAGAATCCTTTGACGCTCCATGAAGCAGGGCATGAACCAAAATTCTTAACCAATTCTGTATCAGTAACTTAAAGAAAACCGCCCCAAGAAAGCCGCGTGTTTCTGTGCCAATATGGCACTTACTGCCCGAGCAGTGGCGCGCCTCCTGCGTCGAAATGTCACAAATCTCCCGCTTGCCACGTGGGGGTGGTTTTCGCGACCTTGCCGCTGCCATGTCCACCGCTGCTCCCGCCGACCGTCGCCTGCTTCTGGCCTACGTGCTGCCCTTTGCCGTCTTTATGGTTGGGCTGGCGCTGGCTCAGGGCCTGGCGGCACTGGGCAAGGATTCGCCGCACCTCTGGCTGCGCGAGCCGATGTATTGGGTGTTCCCGCTTCAGGCGATCGCCTGCGCGGTGGTGCTGGTGGTTTTCTGGAGGGACTATGACTTCGGCCCCGCGCGGCATTGGCCGCTGGCGGTCGGCGTCGGCGTCGGGGTCTTCGCGGTGTGGACGTGTCCCCAATGGCTGCTGGGCCAGCCGGCGCGCACGGAGGGTTTCAACCCCGAGACCTTCGCGGCGTCGCCCGCGTTGTTTGCCCTCAGCGTCGCGGCGCGCTTTTTCCGGCTCGTCGTGGTGGTGCCCCTGTTGGAGGAAATTTTCTGGCGCGGGTTTCTCCAGCGTTACCTCATCAAGGAGAACTTCGCCCGCGTGCCGTTTGGCCAATACACGGCGGTGAGTTTTTGGGCCGTCGCCGCCGGTTTTATGGCCGTGCACCAGACCGCCGACATGCCCGCCGCGCTTGTCACCGGGGCGGTTTACGGCTGGGTGGCCGTCAAAACCAAGAGCCTCCAGGCCTGCGTGATCGCCCACGCCACGACGAATCTCCTGCTCGGCGGCTACATCATGGCCACGCGTCAATGGGGCTTCTGGTAGCCGCGGCTACGTCCAATCAAGCCCGAGCTGGCAGTGCGGGCACTGGCGGTGGGTCGAATTGATCGCCGCATTGCAGCGCGGGCAGGCGCTGGTGAGCGTGCGGGAAACCTTCAGCCGCCCCGTCGTGGAAGCCTCGGGCGTCTCCGGCGCGAGCAGGGTGCCCGCGGCAAAATCCCGGCCGATCCGCAGGCCGGCGAGATCCTCGTAGGCCAGATCGCCCAGCCGGCTCTCCACCTCGCGGCGGGCGGCCTCCACCTCCTGGCGACCCGCGAGCGCGGACGCCCATGCGGCGAAAAGCGAGCCCGCCGCGACGGCGAACCACGCCGCCATCAGCAGCGCGTAGCTCCCGCCGAGCTCGGTGAGCTCCCGCGGGGTTAACGACGTGGTTTCGGCCTGGGTGAGCGCATGAATTCCCGCGCTGGCAAGTAGCACCGCCGCGGTCGGCAGGGCAAAACCCACCGCCAGCAGCGCAAAGCGCCAGAGATTGTGGCGGCGGTGTTCCCGCCGCGCGGCCGCAGCGAGCGCGGCCGCCAGGGACTCCCGACCATCACCGATTTTTTCCAGGCTCGGCGCGAGCAGCCGCGAAAGGCTCGTTGGGGCATGGCGCCGGCAGGCCTCCCAGGCCTCCTGGTAGTTTGCATTATCCAGCGCCCGCCGGATTGCCTCGAGGCCCGCGCGGTGGCGTTTCCCCGCGCGCAGCAGATGGAGTTGCCCCGCTGCGCCCGCCGCGAGGATCCCGCCCTCCAGCACGCCGGCCCACGCCACGGGTGAGGCCACCCAGAGCTGATTCCACGACACGCCGGCGAATGCCCCCAGCCACGCGGGCAGCGCGGCCCCCAGCAGGATTGGATCAATCGGCGCGTTCATTCCCGGCCATTCCGCCCGCTCCCCTCGTGCGGGTCCAGCATTCTTTGGCGTCACCGGCCCGGTGGCGTTGTGCCCGCCGGGCTTGCTTTCAGCGCGGAATCGCCTATTCACGACCATTACCTCCGAATCACCGCTTTTCTGTCATGTTCAATCTCATGCGCGCGCACCAGCGCAAGATCCTGCTGGTCGTCACCGTTTTAACGATCATCGCCTTCGCCTTTTTCTACACTTACTACGACGCCGGCTCGCCCGGTGCCGGAGCGGTGGCGAAAGTCTACGGGCGTGATCTCACCCAGAGCGACTTCCAGCGCGAAGCCCGCAAATTCCAGCTCGCGCTCGCGCTCGGCCTCACCGATTACGCCAGCTCCCTCGGCGCCTCGGGCAGCGACGAAAGCCTCGCTGAGTTCGTCATCAACAAACTCGTCATCGACCACGAAGGCGCCCGCCTCGGCATCCAGCCGACGAACGACGAGATCAAAACCGCCATCACCTCCCTGCCCGTTTTCCAAACCGGCGGCCAGTTCGACCCCGAGAAATACAAGCAGCTCGTCGTCAACGCCCTCGCCCCGCGCGGCTTCACCGAGCTCGAAATCCAGGGCCTCGTCCGCAGCTCGCTCATCCTCAACCGACTCAAGCAGCTCCTCGACGTTGCGCCCTCCGTCACCCCCGGCGAAGTCACCTACCTCAGCCGCATTTTCCAGCCCGTCTCCGGCGTCGCTGTGCTCTTCGATCCCGCCGATTACCGCGACCGCGTCAAGGTGACCGATGACGAGATCGCCGCCACCTTCAAGGCCAACGCCGCGAACTTCGTCACCCCGGAACTCCGCACCATCCGCTACGTCCGCTTCGAGCTTCCCGCCGAGGATCCCAAGGCCGACCCGAAGGTCCGCATTGCCGCCCAGCAAAAGGCCGCCGACGCCGCGGACCGCTTCGCCACCCGCGCCACCGAGATCGGCTTCGAAAAAGCCGCGCAGGAAGCCGGGCTAAGCGTCCAGAGCACGCTGCCGTTTGACCAGGCCGGCAAGACCCAGCTAAGCGCCGATCTTGAAAAGCAGGTTGGCTCCTCCGCGGACCTCGGGGGTCCCACGCAAACCTTCGCCGCCTCCGCTTTCACCCTCACCCCGAAGGCGCCGATCACCCCCGTGCTTGAGGGCAAAAACGAATTCCTCGTCGGTGAACTCGCGAACGTCGCCGCCGCCCGCCCGCAGACCCTCGACGAAGCGCGCCCCGCCATCGCCGCGCAACTCACGCAGGCCGCCGCCGTTCGCACCATCCAGCAGGAAGCCGCCGCCACCGTGAAGAAGCTCCGCGACGCCGCCAAGGCCGGCCAGCCCGCCGCGACCGCGACCGCCGGGCTCAAGACCCAGCCCTTCACGAACGCCAGTTACTTCGACGAAAAGGCCGACCCCGCCCAGCGTGACATCGCGCAGGCTGCCCTGCCCTTCAACGACGGCGAGGTCAGCGCCCTCCTCCCCGCGCCGAACGGCGCCATGATCCTCTGGCTCGAAAAACGCGGCCCCGTGGACGCCAAAATCGCCGACCAATTCGGCAAGGAACTCGGCGAAAACATCCTCGCCCAGCGCCGCCAGGTCCTCTGGGTCGAGTGGCTCCGCGCCGCCCAGCAGCAGGCCGGCATCTCCTTCCCCGCGGCGGGCGGCGGCCAGGGCTGATCGCGCCCCCCGCCTCTCCCGTCCCCGCCCGATGCCCGAGCCGCTGCCGCCCGAAATCGAAATCCTTTTCGACGACGCCAGCGGCGACATCGCCATCGGCGAGCTCGACGCCGCCATCGACAAATACCGCCGCTGCGTCGCGGCCGTGCCTGATTTCTTCGACGGCTGGCACGCCCTCGGCATGGCCCTCATGAAAACCGGCCGCCACGAGGAGGCCATCGCCGCCGGCCTCCGCGCCACCGAGCTCCGCCCGAACGACCAGCTCGCCTGGTCCAGCCTCTCGATGTTTTACGTCCGCAACCACCAGATCAAGGAAGCCGAATCCGCTGGCGTGAAGGCCCGCATCCTCGGCTGGGGCGGCAAGATCGCGAAGGAGAGTTAACCACCAAGCCCACAAAGATCACGAAGGAGAAACCTTCGAAGAATCTTCGTGTCCTTCGTGCCCTTCGTGGTTTCATTCCATTTCCCGTGAAGCCCTTTTTCATTACCACCGCGATCGACTACACCAACGGCGCGCCGCACATCGGCCACGCCTACGAGAAGGTCCTCGCCGACGTCCTGGCCCGTTACCAGCGCCTTCGCGGTCGCGAGGTCTTCTTTCTCACCGGCGTCGACCAGCACGGCCAGAAGGTCCAGCAATCCGCCGAAAAGGCCGGCGTGGCCCCCGCCGAATTTGTTGCCGGCATCACCGAAAAATTCCGCGCCCTCTGGACGAAACTCGACATCAGTTACGACGGCTGGGCCGCCACCACCGACGCCGCCCACAAGGCCGCGGTGCAGACCCTCCTCCAGCGCCTCTTCGACGAAGGCCAGCTCTACAAGGCCGCGCAGAAAGGCTTCTACAGCGTCCGCCAGGAACAATTCCTCACCGAAAAGGAACGCGGCCCCGACGGGACCTTCGGCGCTGAGTGGGGTGAGGTCGTCGAGCTCGAAGAGGAAAACTACTACTTCCGCCTCGCCGAACACCGCGACTGGCTGCTCGCCTACATTGATGCGCACCCCGGCTTCATCACGCCCGATTTCCGGCGCGCCGAACTCCGCAACGCCGTCGAAAAACTCTCCGGCGACCTCTGCGTCTCCCGCCCGAAATCCCGCCTCGCCTGGGGCATCGAATTCCCCTTCGACCCTGAGTTCGTCACCTACGTCTGGTTCGACGCCCTCGTGAACTACATCAGCTTTGCGCCGGGCTTTGATCCCCAATCCAAAGCCCAAAACCCGGAATTCGCCGCCCTCTGGCCCGCGCTCCACGTCATCGGCAAGGACATCATGGTTCCCGCCCACGGCGTCTACTGGCCGATCATGCTTCGCGCCATCGGCTTCTCCGACGAGGAAATGCCCGCCCTCCTCGTGCACGGCTGGTGGAACATCAGCGGCGAAAAAATGAGCAAAAGCGTCGGCAACGTCGTGGACCCCGCCGCCCTCGCCGACCAATTCGGCCCCGCGGCCGTCCGCTACTACCTCGTCGCCGACATCGCCACCGGGCAGGACGCCGATTTCAGCCCCGAGCGCCTCATCCAGCGCTACAACGTCGACCTCGCCAACGGCTTCGGCAACCTCCTCAACCGCACGCTCAACATGGCCCAGCGCTACCGCGGCGGAGCCCTTGCGCCCGTGGCCGCGCCGAGCGAGGACGTCCAGACCCTCCGCGCGGAAAACTTCAACGACGCCGCCGTCTACCGCGAAAAGTTCGACGCCTTCAAGGTCCACCAGGCCCTCGAAGCTTTTGCCGCCATCGTCACGCGCGCCAACGTCTTCGTCGACACCAGCGCGCCGTGGAAACTCGCGAAGGACCCCACTGCCGCCGCCCGCCTCGACGAGGTCCTCGTCGCCCTCGTCGAGTCCGTCCACCTCGCCGCCACCCTCCTCCTGCCCATTCTCCCCGACAAGGCCCACGCCGCCCTTGCCCAGCTCCAGCTCGCTCCCGCCCCGCTCGACGCCCCCGCCGTGCTCACCGCGTCCCACCAGCTCGGCGCTCCCGAGCCTCTTTTTCCCCGCCTCGAAACGCCCGCCGCTTCGTAGCCCTTGCCGCCGTCCCCGCTCAAATCCCTGCGCTACCGCCTGGAACTCGCCGCCCTTGAGTTCGTGGCCTGGCTCATCCCGCGCCTGCCCTACGGCGCGCTCAAGCCGCTCGCCGACGCGCTGGGCGCGGTGGCCTACCGCATCGATGCCCGCGGTCGCGGCAACGCCCAGGAGAATCTCCGCGCCGCCTTCGGGGACCGCTACACGCCCGCCGAGCGGGCCCGGATCGCTCGGGCGTCCTACCAGAACTTCGCGCGCACCATGCTTTCGCTGTTCTGGTCGCCGCGGCTCGTCGCCGGGGACGGGCAGCGCGTCCTGCGCGTCGAGGGCCTTGAGACGGATCCCATCCACGGCGATTCCGCGCGGGCCGGCATCTACTTTTGCGCCCACTACGGGAACTGGGAGTGGCTCAGCCACGCCTCGGCCTTTGCGATCCAGACCGGCCCGATCATCTTCCAGGCGTTCAAGAATCCGCTCCTCGGCCCCGTGTTCAGCCGTCTGCGCGCGACCAGTGGCCACGAGATCATCCCGCAGGAGCGAGCCCTCCTCCGCATGCTCAAGCATCTCATGGGCGGCGGGAAATTCGGCGCCCTCACCGACCTCAGCCTCGACCCGAAGCGCGGGGCGGTGGCCATCCGCTGTTTCGGCCTGTGGACGTCCGCCAGCCCCATTCTCCACGCGCTGAGCGACCGCACCGGCGCTCGGCTTGTTTTCTGTGAGTGCACGCCCGAGGCCGATGGCACCTACGTCGCGCGCTATTCCGCGCCAATGGAAATTCCCCCTGGAGCCACGGCGAGCGAGATCACGCAGATCTGCTGGAACGAGATCGAGCGGTC
The DNA here is from genome assembly GCA_027488755.1 of Verrucomicrobiaceae bacterium. Taxonomy (GTDB): domain Bacteria; phylum Verrucomicrobiota; class Verrucomicrobiia; order Chthoniobacterales; family JAATET01; genus JAATET01. Next base: position 21,644 of record JAIYAZ010000136.1, read on the forward strand.
GATCCGCTCGCGGCCCGAGCTTTGGCTCTGGGCCTACAAGCAGTGGCGCTTCAAACCCTCGCAGGGCGACGTTTCCCGCTACCCCGCCTACGCCAACTCCGCCGGCCGCTTCGACCGCCTCGTCGCCGCGGCGGAACGCGAGGCGCGCGGATAACGCCAGCCGTTCAACGCATGGCCGCGAGCAGTTCCGCGAGGTCGATCGTGGCGATCGTCGAGCTCGTGTCACTCACCGCGTAGGGCAGGATCAGCCTCCCAGCGTGCACAAGGGCACCGCAGGAATACACCACGTTGGGCACGTAGCCCTCGCGGGCCTCGCCGGTGGGCTCGAGCAGGGGTTGCGTCAGCCGCCCGAGGATCCGCGCGGGATCCTCGAGGTCGAGCAGCATGGCGCCGAGGCAGTAGCGACGCATCGGCCCGACGCCGTGGGTGAGCAGAAGCCAGCCGGCGGGCGTTTCGATGGGCGAGCCGCAGTTGCCGATCTTCACAAACTCCCAGGGCTCGCGTGGCGGCATGAGGGGCTGCGGGTCGTTCCAGAAATGGAGGTTGTCCGAGCGCATGAGGAAGAGGCACTCGTCGTCCTGGCGCGAGACCATCGCGAACTGCCCGCCGACGCGGCGCGGGAAAAGCGCCATGCCCTTGTTTTGCACGGCGCCGCCGTTGAGCGTGCGGACGTGGAAGTTCCTAAAGTCCGGCGTCTCGATGAGCTGCGGGAGAATCGCCCGGCCATTGTAGGCCGTGTAGGTCGCGTAGTAACCGGCCGTGCCGTCGTCCTCCACGAAGCGCACGAAGCGGGCGTCCTCGATGCCGTTGCTTTCGTTCGGCGAGACGGGAAAAATCACCCGCTGGGAAAGCGCGACCTCGGGCGGAAAATGCACCTCGTAGTTTGAGCTGGCGAGCCAGTTCACGCACTCGCGCGTGCGGGCGAGTTCGTGGTGCTGGTGCTCGTCCTCGCCAAATTCCTGCTGCATCGAGCGTGTGAGGTCCTCGTGGGTGAAGTCGTCGGCCAGCTCCTCGAGGATGCGGCGCGACCACGCGTTTTCAAACCCCATCTCGCGCAGCTTGTGGCGGAAGATCGCCTGGCGGTAGGTCGGGTTTTCCCGCACCTCGGGCACGACCGCCAGCGGGGAAACCGCGTCGACCGTGATCGCGCCGTCGGCGGAGATCACGCCCGAGCGGAATTCGATCGAGGAAATGTGTCCCTCGCCCGTGGCCCGCAGGCTGAGGACAAACCGGAGCGCGCCCGCCGCGAGGTGCGATTGATCGGGGTGCGGGACGATCGAGGGATTAAAGAGCGCGGCGGATTCCAGCGCGTATTCGCCGGAGAACAGGGCCCCCACGTAAAGTTGCCGCCGGGGGGAGAGGGACTGGTCGTGCAGGTGGCCGCGGACCATGGCGAAATGCCGCCGCCAGCAGGCTTCGAGGTCGAGATGCCGGCGCGAAAAGTCGGCGCGCAGGAGGTGAAGCTGCTCCTCCACCTCCGCCTCGCTCAGGGAAAGGGCGCGGTCGATGATGTGGGCCACGCGGGTGGCGTCGGACGAGATGAAGGGCCGCACGATCACGCGGCGGCTGTCGGGGCGGAAGCTGACGCCCGTGGGGTGGACGGCCGGCGTGGTCATGACGCGACCCCCTCGGGTTCCCCGGCGCGGCGGAGTTCCACCCAGGAGAGCGCGTAGGCGAGGCTCGATTCCGCGCCCTGGTTCTGGTTGAGGTGGTCCTGGAGGAGCGCGTCGCGGCAGCCGCCGGTCGACTCGTCGTAGAGCGGCTGGCCGAGATCGTTGCGGCCGAGAAACCAATCGAAGCAGCGCCGGGCGGCCACGCGCCAGAACGGGTCGCGGGTGACGGAGAAGGCCTCAAGGCAGGCGGAAATCATCGCGTGGGCCTCGAGCGGCTGCTGGTCGAAGCGGGCCTTTTCGCCGCCGTGCGGCCAGAAGCCGTGGCAGCCGATGGGGGCGAAGTGGCCGTCGGGGGCGGTCTGCGCCTCGAGCAGCCAGCGGAGGGAGTCGAGCCCGATGGCGAGGGTTTCGCCCTGCGAAGTCCAGTAGCCGCTGAGGATGAGGGCGTGGGAGAGTTTGGCGTTGTCGTAGGTCGCGATGCGCTCGAACCAGGACCAGTCCGGCGTGGCGTTGGCGCGGTAGAGACCGACGAGGAGGGTGGTGAGCGTTTCCCGCATCTGCGCGACGACGCGGTCGCCCGAGAGGGTGCGGAGGTATTCGTGAATGGCGATGAGCGTGAAGGCCCAGGCCCGCGGGGAGCTGAAGCGGGCGACGGGCGGGAGGCCGCGCTGGAAGAGGAGGGCGCAGAGGTTGCGATGGCCGGCGTTCGGCGAGCGGCCGAGGGCGGTGGCGACGGCCCAGAGGGCGCGGGCGTGGCTGTCCTCCGAGCCGTGGAGCTCGAGCCACTGGCGCGAGTAGCTCATGAAGTTGCGGAAGCGGCAGGTGTTGCCGTCGAAGGCATACCACAGGAACGCGAGCGAGCCGCTGGCGAGTCGTTCGAGCTCCGGCGTGGGCGGACGCAGCTCGGCGAGCAGGACGGTGAAGATGAAGGCGCGGGCGTTGTCGTCGGTGCAGTAGCCCTCGTGGAAGTTCGGCACGTTGTAGATCGCGTGCTGAAAGATCCCGCTGTGGTCGCTCATGGTGAGGAGGTGGTCGAGCCGGAGCGGGGGAAGGGCCAGCGGGGTGGCGGGGGCGACCTCCGGGGCGGGCGGCACCGCGCTCATGCTCTCGCGGGCGAGGCGAAAGCTCTCCATGTAGCGGCGGGCGACGACGGGCCACGTCATGTCGCGGCCCTGCTTCCACGCGCGTTTGCGCATGGCGGTCATGCGCGTGGGTTCGGCGAGAATGGCGTTCACCGCGCCGGCGATGGCTTCGGCGTCGGCAAAGGGCACGAGCACGCCGCGGTCGCCGTCGAGCAGTTCGCGGGCATGCCAGTAGGGGGTGGAGACGATCGCCTTGCCCGCGCCAAAGGCGTAGGCCAGCGTGCCGGAGGTGACCTGCGCCTCGTTGAGGTAGGGGGTGAGGTAGATGTCGGCGGCGCCGATGAAGGCCTTGAGCTCGTCGAGGGCGACGAAGCGGTTGTGGAAGATCACCTGCCCGGCGACGCCGAGCTCCTGCGCGCGGCGTTCGAGGGATTCGCGGTAGCGTTCGCCCTCGGTGGCGAGGAGGTTCGGATGCGTGGCGCCGAGCACGAGGTAAACGACGGCGGGATTTTGCGCCAGGATGGCGGGCATGGCTTCGATGACCTTTTCGATGCCCTTGTTGGGCGAGAGCAGGCCGAAGGTGAGGAGCACGGTCTTGCCCTCGACGTCGAACTCATCCTTGAAGAAGTTCGAGTCCATGAAGGGCATGTCGATCACGCCGTGGGGGATGAGGTCGATTTTCTCCGGCGCGACGGCGTAGACGTCCTCGAGGAGCTGGCGGGCGCGGTCGGCCATGACGACGAAGCGGTTGGAGCGGGCGTCGAGTTCGGCCATCACGGCGCGCTGGGCGGCGCTGGGGGCGGCGAGGACGGTGTGCAGCGTGGTGACCACCGGCATGTGCACGCCGCGGAGCAGCTCGAGCAGGTATTCGCCGGCGGGGCCGCCGTAGATGCCGAACTCATGCTGCACGGAGAGCACCTCGACGTTGTTGATGTTCAGGAACTCGGCGGCGCGGCGGTAGGAGGCGGGGTCCTGCTCGGCGATCTCGAAGCGCACGCGTTCGGGGTAGTCGTAGCCGGCGGCGCGGTCGTTCACCGAGCCGACGATGCACTTCATGCGGGGGAACTCCGCGGCGATAGCCTCGCAGAGGTCCGCCGTGAAGGTGGCGATCCCGCAGCGGCGGGGAACGTAGTCGCCGACGAAGGCGAGGTGGGAGGTGGGAGGGGTGGTTTCCATGGGCGCGCGGACACTGGAATCGCGCGCCTCCCGGTGGCAGCAATCCCCATCGCCCAAACGGCAACCGGACCCTGCACGAAACAGACTTTATTCTCGCCCCCGTGGGGCGGAAGTCAATGCCTCCCGCTAGAGCAGGAGGAGCGTGGCGAGGCCGAGGAACGCGCCCATGCTCACGACGTCGGTCGCCGTGGTGAGGAAAATGCTGGAGGCGGTGGCGGGGTCGGCGCCGAGTTTTTTGAGGGTGGTGGGCACGACCACGCCGGAGATGCCGCTGATGACGCAGGCGAGCACCATCGCGAGCCAGGTGACAAAGGCGAGCATGGCCGCATTGGGATTTTTCTGTAGCGTGGCGTAGATGAACATGCCGAGGCCGGCGGAGACGCCGACCATCGCGCCGTTGCCAAAGCCGAGGATGGCCTCCTTGCGGAGGGCCTTGAAAAAGCTGCCGGGGCCGAATTCGCCGAGCGTCATGCCGCGCAGCGTGACGGCGAGCGCCTGGCAGCCGGTGTTGCCCGACTGGCCGGCGAGCACGGGCAGGAAGACGGCGAGGAGGACGATCTGCGCGAGGGTGTGCTCAAAGAGGCCGACCACAAACGCCGCGATGAAGGCGGTGAGGAGGTTGAGCTGGAGCCAGGGGTGGCGGAAGAGCAGGGCGCGGGGCCACGGGGTGGTGAGGCGTTCCTCCTTGGTGACACCGACCATCGAGCCCGCCTGCGCGCTCAATTCCACGGCCTGCTGCTCGAACATCTGCTGCCCGCGGACGAGGCCGACCAGTTTGCCGGCGTCGTCGACGACGGGATAGACCGGGTAGTGGCGGTCGAGCGTGGCCTTCATCGCGTCGAGCAGCGGCATGGTGGCGCGCAGCGAGAAGATCGTGCGGAGCATGATGGCGTCGAGGCGCGCGGATTTGTCGGAAAAGAGCAGGTCGCGCATCGTGATGACGCCGATGAGCAAGCCGGCGGGGTCGACGACCCAGCCGTAGGTGATGAACGCGCGCTTCACGAGTTCACGGAGTTCCTCGGTGACTTCGCCGACGGTTTGTTCGGGGCGGAAAACGGCGATGGGGTGTTCCATCAGGCGGCCGATGGAGTCCGCGGGATACTGGAGGTCGAGGGCCCATTGCTTGACGCGCTCGGGCGAAGCGGCGCTGAGGATGGCGGCGCGCTGGGCGGGCTCGGCGGCCTTGAGGATGGCCTGGGCCTCGGTCGGGAGCAGGTGGCCGAGGATGTCGGCGGCTTCGGCCGGGGTCTCGCGGGCGAGGAGTTCCGCCGCTTCGCGCGGGCCGATTTGCTTGCAGCGAGCGATCAGCTCGAGATGGTCGGGCGTGGTGGCTTCACTCATGCGACGAGGCGTTGGGGCGCATTAGTGCGTCGGTTTCGCCGAAAAGAAAAGGTTCTTAGTATTCGATCTTCACGCGGGTGCCGACGGTGGCATTGGCGAAGAAATCGGCGGCGACGGCCTTGCTCACGCGGATGCAGCCGTGGGACGCGGGCGAGCCCGGAACGGGGATGATGCCCTGGTGCATGCCGATACCGCCGCCGGTGAGGCGCATCCAGTAGGGCATGTCGGCCCCTTCGAAGCGGCCGCCGGGGGGGACGGGGTCCTCGCGCACGTCGGCGTCATAGTTCACGACGTTGCCGCCGCCGTCGTAGATCCAGCCGTAGAGGTTGGAGCGTTTGTCGGCGATTTTTTCCATGATGCGGAAGGTGCCGGCCGGGGTGCCGTAGCCCTCCTTGCCGGTGGCGACGAGGGCGACGCCGACGAGTTCGCCGCCGCGGTAGAAATAGGCGCGCTGTTCGCTGAGGTTGATCGTGATCGACGGCGTGCCCGAGCCGCCGCCCTGCCAGTAGCTCACGGAGTCGACCACTTCGGGCGCGGGGGCGGAGCGGGAGTCCTGGTAGCCGTAGAAGGTGGGGTAGTCCCGGCCGATGAACGAGGGGTCGCGGGCGCAGCCGGCGAGCAGGGCGGCAAGGGTGGCGAGCGCGGTGAGCGCAATGCGGGGGGAGGACCGTCGTTCCATCGCGCGACCTCTTAGCACAGGTTGGGCGGTGGCGTCCGCAACTTTGCGCGCCTTAGCGCGAGCCGAAGATGGCGCTGCCGACGCGCACGAGGGTCGCCCCTTCTTCGACGGCGATTTCAAAATCCCCGCTCATGCCCATGGAGAGCGTGCCGAAGGGCAGGCCGGTGCGGGCGGCGAGGCGGTCGCGCAATGCGCGCAGGGCGCGGAAGTGCGGGCGGGCCAGCTCGGGATCGTCCGCGAAGGGGGCGATGGTCATGAGGCCCTCGATCTGGAGGCGCGGCAGCGCGAGCAGGGCGTCGAGTTCGCGTTCGAGGGCGTCGGGCGCAAACCCGAACTTCGAGGCTTCGCCGGCGACGTTCACTTCGAGGAGCACGCGGGGGAACAGGCCTTCCTCGGCGGCGATGCGGTCCACGGCCTCGGCGAGGTCGCGGGAGTCGATGCTGTGCAGCAGTTCAAAGAGCGGGAGGGCGCGGCGGACCTTGTTTTTCTGGAGGTGGCCGATGAGATGCCAGCGGGCGCCGCCCGGGAGGTCGGGGATCTTGGCGGCGGCCTCCTGGACGCGGTTCTCGCCGAAGAGGGACTGGCCGGCTTCCCAGGCGGCGCGGACAACCTCGGCGGGGAAGGTTTTGGTGACCGCGATGAGTTCCACCGAGCCGGGGGCGCGGCCGGCCCGGGCGGTGGCGGCGGCGATGCGCTCGTGGACTGCGGCGAGGTTGCGGTCGAGGTCGGTCATAAGCGGAGATTATGCGTGGCAGCGCGCGATTAGGTGGGCTAATTTCCCCGGGTTCGTGCAGATCCAGAGTTTCAAAATTTTTCGCGACCTGGTCGAGACTACCAGTTTCTCGCGGGCGGCGAAAGCAAACGGCATCACGCAGAGCGCGGTGAGCCAGCAGGTGCGCGCAATCGAGCGGCGTTTCAACGTGGCGTTGATCGACCGGAGCAAACGCTTTTTTGAACTCACGCCGGAGGGGCGGGAGTTTCTGCGGGTGAGCCGGGAGATCGTGGATGCCTACGAGGGGCTTACGGCGCGGATTGGCTCGGCCCCGCAGCCGGAGCCGGGCGAGCTGCGGCTGGCGACGGTGTTCAGCATCGGGCTGCACGAATTGCCGCCGTATCTCGGGGCGTTTCGCCGGAGCCATCCCGGGGTGGAGGTGCGGGTGGATTACTGCCGCTACAACGAGGTTTACGAGGCCGTGCGGGACCAGCGGGCCGACCTGGGGTTGGTGGCGTATCCGTCGCGGCAGGCGGGGCTGCGGGTGATGACGTTCTGGCGCGACAAGCTGGTGATCATTTGCTCGCCGACGCACCGGCTGGCGAAGAAACGGCGGGCGCCGTTGCGGGATCTGGCCGGCGAGAAGTTCGTGGCGTTTGAGCCGGACCTTCCGACGCGCAAGGAGATCGACCGCCGCCTGCGGGCGTGCGGGGTGCGCATCAAACCGATCCTGGAATTCGACAACATCGAGACGGTGAAGCGGGCGGTGCGGGTGGAGGAGGCCATTTCCATCGTGCCGGAAATCTGCGCGCGCGACGAGGTGCGCGGTGACACGCTGGCGACCGTGGAGATCGACGAGCCGGAGATGTGGCGGCCGCTCGGGGCGGTGGTGCGGCGGGGGGTGACCCCGCCGACCGCGCTCAAGGAGTTTCTCGGCATGCTTGAGCAGGTGGACCTCGGGCGGTTGACGTAAGCGGTTTTTCCCGGCCGCCGGGGTGTTCGCGCTTGGAAACAGGGGGTCGCCCGCGATTTAATCCCTTCAAACCATGGACCCCCAGACATCCGACCCCCATTCGGCGCCCGCCATCGGCGTAATCGGCGGAAGCGGCCTCTACGAAATCGACGGCTTTGAAGGCGCGCAGGACTTCGAGGTGGAGACGCCCTTCGGCGATCCCTCCGATGCGATTGTCGGCGGCACGCTGCACGGGCGGCGCGTTTACTTTTTGCCGCGGCACGGACGCGGCCACCGGCTCGCCCCGCATGAAATCAACCACCGCGCGAACATCTACGCGCTGCGGCGGCTGGGCGTGCGCTGGGTCATCTGCGTGACGGCCGTCGGGAGCCTGCAGGAGAGATACGCCCCGCGCGACATCGTGCTGCCGGCGCAGTTTTACGACCGCACGAGCAACCGGGCGAACCACACGTTTTTTGGCGGCGGCATTGTCGGGCACGTGAGTTTTGCCGACCCGATCAGCGACCGGCTGCGGACGCTGCTGGCGCAATCGTGCGCTGCGCTGCGCAAGCCGTATCATTCCGGCGGGACCTACGTGTGCATGGACGGGCCGGCGTTTTCCACACGGGCGGAGTCGGAGTCCTACCGCGCGCGCAATTACGACGTGATCGGCATGACGAATCTGCCCGAGGCCAAGCTGGCGCGGGAGGCCGAGATCGCCTTGGCGACGATGGCGATGGTCACGGACTACGATTGCTGGAAGACGAACGAGGATCCGGTGACGGCCGAGTCGGTCGTTGCGCATTTGCTGGCCAACGCGGCCTCGGCGAAGGAAGTGCTCGCGCGGGTGATTCCCCGCATTCCCGAGACGCCCGACTGGCCGGAGCATCGGGTGCTGGACGACGCGATCATAACACCGCGGGAGCTCTGGCCGGCGGAAACGCTGGACAAATTGCACGCGCTGCTGGAACGGTTCGCGTGATCTTTCCTTCCTTCATGAGTGTCCGTTCCCTCACCCTTGCCGCGGCCGTTGGCATTCTCACGCTGGCGGGCTGCCAGTCGGTTCACACCCAGAACGCCGCTCCCACGCTGGATCAGCCAGTTTCCCTGACGCTCGCCCCGACGCCGGCCCCCAGCCCAGGCGCGACGGCCAGCCCGGCCGCGAGCCCCTCGCCGAGCGTGGCGCCAAAGCCGGCGGCGGGACGCGTGACCTACAACTCCGTCACCGGCGTGGGCAAAACCGTCGCGATCACGTTTGACGACGGCCCCTCGCCCAAGCTCACGACCGAGCTGCTCGACATGCTGAAGGCGCGCGGGGTGAAGGCGACGTTCTACGTCGTCGGGCAGAACGCCGAGGCGCACCCGGAGATTCTTCGCCGCATGGTGGCGGAGGGACATGAGGTCGGGAACCATTCGTGGAATCACCCCGCTTTCACCAAGATTGGCGCCGCCGGGGTGACCAGCCAGGTCGAGCGCACGAATGCGGCGATTCGCGCGGCCATCGGCGAAAATCCCAAGACGCTGCGCCCGCCCTACGGTGCCACCAACGCCAAGATCAGCCAGCGGCTGCACGATGAATACGGGCTGAAGATCATCATGTGGGACGTGGATCCGATGGATTGGAAATACCGCAACGCCGCGCGCGTGCAGAACGCGATCCTCACGCAGACGAAACCGGGCTCGATCATTCTCGTGCACGACATTCACCCGTCGTCGGTGGCGGCAATGCCCGGCACGCTTGATGCGCTGCTGGCCAGGGGCTACAAGTTTGTGACCGTCTCCGAGCTCATCGCGATGGAGGGCAGCGTGGCTCCCGCGCCCAGCGCGAGCCCGGCGGCGAGCGCGACGGTGGCTCCGAGCCCGGTGGCGTCGGCGAGCCCGAGTGCGTCGCCGTTTGCGGTGGATCGCTACGAGGTGCCGCCCGCGGCCACGCCGAAGCCCTGAGCGGGCGTTCGGGCTAAAGCGCGGGCAGGGCGTCGCGGTAGGCCGGGAAGGCCGGCTGCCAACCGAGGGCGCGCAGGCGGGCGTTGTTTACGCATTTGCTGGTCCAGCCGCGTTTGCGCTGGAGGTCGGCCGGGCCTTCCGGCGGGAGTGGCGCGCCGAGAAACGCGGCGATCCAGCCGTAAACCTCGCGCTGCGTGGCGGGGGTGTTGTCCGCCACGTTGTAGATCGCGCCGGCGGTGCCGCGTGCGATGACGGCGGCGAGGGCGGTGACGGCGTCGTCGCGGTGGATCTGGTTGATCCAGCGGTGGCCCCCCGCTTCAAGGACGGCGGTGCCTTCTCGAAATTTCCGCAGCAGCACGGAGCGGGCCGGGCCGTAGATGCCGGCGAGGCGCAGGACGTTGCCGCCGGCGGCGAGGGTGATTTCCTCGGCGGCGAGGAGGCGGCGGCCGGTGTCGCGGTCGGGTTCCGCCGGGGAATCCTCGTCGACCCATTGACCGTCCGTCTGGCCGTAGACCGAGGTGCTGCCGGTGAAGAGGAGGCGGGTGCCGGGAAAGGCGTGGAGCAGGTGGCGGCAGCCGCCGACATAGACCTGCTCGTAGGCCTCGACGCCGCCGCGGCCGGAGCTGGCGCAGTGGAGCACGACGTCGAAGGTCCCGAGGGCGCGGGCGGTTGCGGAGAGGTCGGCCGCGAGATCCGCGGCGAGCACCGGGTAGGGTTTGGCGGCGGTGAGCCGGGCGGCGGATTCCGGCGAGGCGGTGAGCCCGGCGACGTGCCAGCCGCGGGCGGAAAAAAAGTCGGCTGCGGCCTCCCCAAGGAAACCGCAGCCGGCAATCAAAAGACGGGGCACGGAAGGTGACTCCGGCGTTCGTCCAAGGCGCAGAGGGCCGCCTTAGTTGAGGTTGAAGCGCTGCTTCATCTTCGCGCGCTTGGCGTTGGCTTTCGCTTTGCGGCGGGACTTCTGCGTCGGAGTTTCGAAGGCGCGCAGACGGCGGACTTCGTCCATGATTCCTTCGGAGTCCATCTTGCCTTTGAGGCGCTTGAGGGCGCGGTCGATGGGTTCTCCTTTACGAACGATGACTTCGGGCATGGTTTATTTCACCTACTTTCTTCCGTCGCCATTTTTGGGGACGGGTTTGAAAGCATGCCAAACCGGGCCAACGCGTGGCAAGCCAATTGTCGGGGGGGCGGGGTGGTTAGGCCGGGTCGGGGATGAGGTCCACGGTGCCGGTCGGTTCGAGGGGGACGGACTGCGGGGGGATGGTGTCGCCGAGGAGATCGAGGCGCATGCCGGGGCCTTCGGCGGCGAGGCTGAGGCGCGGGGGCGCGGAGCCGGGGAAGGCGGGCGTGAGCGCGGGGGCGGAAAGGAGGACGGAATCGGTGGAGCGCCAGCGCACGTGGCCGTCAGGTTCCTCGACAAAGGTGCCGGGCAGGCGGAGGTGGGTTTCGCCGTTGTCGGCGACGGTCAGCACGACGACGCCGCGGCCGGTGGCGTCGGGGGCGCGGGTGACGACGAGGCGGAGCGCGCGGCCGTCGGGCAGGCGGCCGGTGAAGGTGCGGGCGGGGCGGAGCTGCTCGAGGAGGCGGCTGCGATCCTGGCGGGCGCGTTCGCGGCGGGCCTCGAGGTAACGGGTGCGCTCGGCGGAGAGGCGGCGGAGGACGTCCTGCGTGGCCGCGAAGCGGGCGGTGACGCGGGCGTCGGTGGTGAGCGGGACGGCGGGGCCGGGATCGGGGTTGCCGGGGGCGGTAACGTCGAAGGTGGCGGCGCGGACGGTCCAGGGTCCGCCGCTGCGGGTGAGCTGGAGGCTGGCGAGGCCCTCGAATCCCGCGCCGGCCGGGGTGACGATGCGTTTGACGGGAAACGGCGCGCGGGCGGCGGCGATTTCCTCGAGCAGGTGGCTGCGGAGGGGGTGGTCGGGCGGCAGGGAGCCGAGGGCCCAGCCGCGGAGTTCGGCGAGGGCGGGTTCGAGCGCTTGGCCGGCGGGGAGCATGGAGCCGTCGAAGGTTTCGAAGGTGGGCTCGACGCGGCGCAGGCGCAGGCGGACGAGGGCTTCGGCGGAGGTGTCGGTGACCGCGGTGAAGGGAATCGTGTCCGGCAGGGACACGATGGCGAAGCCGGCGGGCGGGTGGGTGCGAAGGTGCTCGCGGGCGACGTTGCGCCTGGCGTCGGAGCAGGCCGCGAGGGCGGCGGCCGTGAGCAGAAGCAGGAGGAACCTCGCGCGAGGCATGGGGCGGGCGCTACTTGGGCTCGGGGATGAAGACGGCGAGTTTGCGGCCCTTGAACTTGATGCCGTTGACGGCGCCGATGACGGCCTGGGTGTGTTCGTCGGCGATGTCGACGAGGGTGTGCTTGGGCTCGATGTGGATGGCGCCGATGGCTTCGCGGGGGATGCCGCTGAGGCCGAGGACGCTGCCGACGATGTCGGCGGGGCGGACGTTGCTGAGGCGGCCGGCGGTGAAGACGAGGCGCGTCATGCCGGGTTCGTCGGAGATGTCGTCGATGTCGCGGGCGGGACGGCCGCGGGGACGATCGTCGTGGTCGCGTGGGCGGTCGAAGTCGCGTTCGCGGCGTTCGCGCGGGGCGGGCTCCGGCTCGGGAGCGGCGGGGCGGGTGGATTCGCCGCCGAGGAGGTGGAGCAGGGCGCTGGCGATGTCGGTGGGGGCGTGGCCGGCGTCGAGCAGGCGATCGACGAGGGAGTCGCGGCGGACGAAATCGCCGCTTTCGAGGAGTTCGCGGAGCTGTTCGAAGGTCTGGTTGGAGCGCTTCTCCTCGACTTCCTCCATGGAGGGCACGCGCTCGCGGCGGATGCGGCCCTTGGTGAGGCGGATCATGCCCTCGAGTTTGCGGACCTCGCGGCCGGCGACAAAGGTGATGGCGCGGCCGCTGCGGCCGGCGCGGCCGGTGCGGCCGATGCGGTGGACGTAGTCCTCGCCGTCGTGGGGGAGGTCGTAATTGAAGACGACTTCAATGTCGTCCACGTCGAGGCCGCGGGCGGCGACGTCGGTGGCGACGAGGAACTCGACCTTGCGGTCGCGGAAGCGCTTCATGACGCGCTCGCGGGCGGTCTGGGTGATGTCGCCGTGGAGTTTGTCGGCGACGTAGCCGCGGGCGATGAGGTGCTCGGTGAGCTGGTCGCACATCATTTTCGTGGCGCAGAAGACGATGGCGCACTTGATGTTCTGGACGTCGATGATGCGGCTGAGGGCCTCGAGTTTCCCGCGGCGATCGACCTCGTAGTAGACCTGGTCGATGGCGGGCATGGTGAGCGTTTGCGGCTCGATGCGGACGCTGACGGGCTCGTGCGTGTAGTTCTTGATGAGGTCCTGAATGGCGCGCGGGAGCGTGGCGGAGAAGAGGACGGTCTGGCGGTCGTGCGGGGCGTTTTTGAGGACATTCTCGATGTCCTCGCGGAAGCCCATGTCGAGCATGCGGTCGGCCTCGTCGAGGATGATCATTTTGAGGTCCTCGAGGCGGAGGGTGCCGCGGTCGAGGTGGTCGATGACGCGGCCGGGGGTGCCGATGACGATTTGGGCGCCGTCCTTGAGGCCGCGGATCTGGCGGTCGTAGGACGCGCCGCCGTAGATGGGGAGCTCGCGCACGCCGCGCTTGAAGCTGGCGAGTTTGGCGACCTCCTCGGCGACCTGCACGGCGAGTTCGCGGGTGGGGCAGAGGATGAGGACCTGCGGGGCGCGGACGGTGGGGTCGACGCATTCGATGGCGGGGATGGCGAAGGCGGCTGTTTTGCCCGAGCCGGTCTGGGACTGGCCGACGACGTCGGCGCCGGAGAGAAGGACGGGGATGGCCTCGGACTGGATGGGGGAGGCCTCCTCGAAGCCCATTTTCTCGACCGCCTTAAGGATTTCCGGCGAGAGCCCAAGCTCCGCGAAGGGTTTTTTCTGCATGGGCGGACGGTAGCGTCCACCGGGAAGGGTGGCCACGAATATCCGCGGCTAGTTGCAGCGGAGGAGCCCCTCGCGTGCGGCAGGAGGATGGGCGCGCGCGAGGGGGGAGGAGATCAACTACTCGACGACGCGGAGGTGGATGGAGTCGAAGCGGCTTTCGCCGGCGAGGATGTCGCTGACGACGATGAGGCGGTCGCCGGGGGCGGCGAGGCCCTGTTCCTTGAGATACTTTTCGGCGTCGGCGACGGTGTGTTCGGGCCGGACGCTGAAGGGCATCTTGATGGCGTAGGTGCCCCAGTTGAGGGCGAGGCGGCGGACGACGTCCTCGGAGGGGGCGAAGGCGAAGATGGGCGCGTGGAGGGGGCGGAGCTGGCTGGTGTAGTCGGCCATGATGCCGCGCCGGGTGAAGACGACGAGTTTGCTGTTGTCGAAGGAGTTGGCGAGGACGACGGCGGATTTGACGGTCTTCTGGCGCGGGTCGGTGATTTGGGCGTCGGCGGCGTAACCGGCTCCACCGCTGTGTTCGATGCGTTTGGCGACGCGGTCGAAGATTTCCACGCATTTGACGGGGTATTTGCCGACGGTGGTTTCGCCGCTGAGCATGATGGCGTCGGCTTGTTCAAAGACGGCGTTGGCGATGTCGGTGATTTCCGCGCGGGTGGGGAGCGGGTTTTCGATCATCGATTCGAGCATGTGCGTGGCGACGATGACGGGGCGACCGATGGCCATGCAGTGCTTGATGATGCGGCGCTGGATGATGGGGAGCTCCTCCATGGGGCATTCGACGCCGAGGTCGCCGCGGGCGATCATGATGATGTCGGAGGACTCGATGATGCCGTCGATGACTTTGACGGCGTGCTGGTCTTCGATTTTGGCGATGACGCGGGCGTCGCTGCCCTGTTCGCGGAGGACGCGCTTGAGCTCAAGGATGTCGGCGGCTTCGCGGCAGAAGCTGAGGGCGAAGAAGTCGCAGCCGGCTTCGACGCCGACGGCGATGTCGGCGAGGTCCTTGGCGGTGAGGGGGGGGAGGTTGACCTTGACGCCGGGGAGGTTGATGTGGCGGCGGGAGCCGAGGAGGCCGGGGGTGAGGACTTCGCAGCGGATTTTGTGGTCCTGCTTGGCGAGGACCTTCATGTGCATGACGCCGTTGTCGACGAGGACGGTGTCGCCGATGCCGATGTCGTTGATGAGGCCGTCGTAGTTGACGTCGACGGAGTAGAGTTCCTCGCTGCGGGCGCCGCGGACGGTGAATTCGAGGATGTCGCCGGCCTTGAGGTCGAGTTTGGTGGCGAGGTCACCGGTGCGGATGGCGGGTCCCTGGGTGTCCATGAGGATGCCGGTGGGGGTGCCGAGGTCGGCGGCGACCTTGCGGATGGTGCGGCTGATGGCGCGGACCCAGTCGTGGTTGGCGTGGCTCATGTTGAGCCGGAAGACGTTCACGCCCGCCTGGATGAGTTCTTTCAGTTTCTCGGGCGACTCGGTGGCCGGGCCCAACGTGGCGATGATCTTGGTTTTGCGAAGCATTTTTTCCACGCCCCAGAAATCTGAAAGCGCGTGGAAATGCAAGCCGGGCGGGGTGAAATGCGCGCGACGCGGGGGAGGGTCAGGCTTTTTTGCGGCCCCGGGTGAACCAGATCGAGAGGAAGAACATGAGGAGGAGGAGGGTGCCGAGGGCGGCGCCGAAGGGGGGATTGCGGGCGGAGGTGAATTGTTTCTGGATGACTTCGCCGATGGTGGGGTTGCCGCCGCCGCCCATGAGGGAGGTGATGGCGAACATGGCGATGGAGGGGACAAAAACGAGGAGGGCGCCGGCGGCGATGCCGGGGCGGGTGAGGGGGATGATGACGTTGGAGAACGCGCGGATGGGGCCGGCGCCGAGGTCGTGGGCGGCTTCGACGAGGGCGTTGTCGAGTTTCTCCACGCTGGTGTAGATCGGGAGAATCATGAAGGGGAGGTAGTTGTAGACGAGGCCGAGGACGACGGCGAAGGGGGTATACATCATCACGAGGGGTTCCTGGATGAGGCCGAGGGAGAGGAGGGAGGCGTTGAGGAAGCCGTCGCGGCTGAGGATGGTGATCCAGGCGTAGGTGCGGATGAGGAAGCTGGTCCAGAAGGGGATCATGACGAGGGTCATGAGGAGGTTTCGGTAGCGCTCGGGGGCGCGGCCGATGAACCAGGCGGCGGGGAAGCCGACGATCATGCAGATGATCGTGGTGAGGAAGGCATACCAGACGGAGTTGAGAAAAATCCGAAACCAACTGAGGGCGAAATAGGTTTCGACGAGGCCCTGCCAGCCTTTGGTGGCGATGGCGTGGGGGAGGTTTTTGAGGACGGGCCAGTCGAGGGCGCGGACGTAATTGTCCCAGGAGAAGGTGAGGATGACGCGGCCGAGGGTGTCGCGTTCGGCGAAGCTGTAGACGATGAGGAGGATGGTGGGGGCGACGACGAAGAGGATGAGCCAGAGCAGGAGGGGGGCGAGGAAAAGCCACGCCCCCCAGCCTGGTCGGCGCTCGAAGCTGGACGCGCCCGTGGGGGCGGGCGCGGCGGTTGAGAGTTGGGAGTTGATGGACGGAGGGGCGCGGGGCCCGGGCGGTTATTGGACCTTGAGGGTGGTGATGAGGTCGTCGACCTTGGCGGCCTGGGGGCCGATGTCCCGGAAGGTTTCGAGTTTCGTCATTTCCTCGGCGGTGGGGAAGCTGGCGACGTTCGCGAGCTGCTCGGGGGTGAGGAGTTTGCGGGCTTCGGCGTTGGGGTTGAGGTAGGGGAAGTCGTCGGAGATGAGGGTGGAGATCTTCGGCCGGAGGATGAAGTTCATGAAGAGCTGCGCGTTTTTGGGGTGTTTGGCGCCCTTGGGCACGGCGAGGCTGTCGACGAAGAGGTGGGTGCCCTCAGAGGGGAGGACCCATTTGAATTTCTTGTCCTGGTTGAGGAGGATGGCGCCTTCGCCGCTCCAGACGACGCCGAGGGAGACGTCGCCGTTGAGGAGGGCGGTCTTCGGGCTGTCGGAGTCGTAGACCTTCACGAGGGGGAGCCATTTGGCGATGACGGGTTTGGCCTTGGCGAGGTTTTCGTCGGAGACTTCGTTGACGGGGATGCCGAGGGTGGCGAGGCTCCAGCTGGTGATCTCGCGGGCGTCGTCGAGGACGACGATCTGGCCCTTGTTTTTGTCCTGGAAGACGTCGCCGAAGCCCTTGATTTCGTCGGTGACGAGCTCGGTGTTCACGACGATGCCGACGGTGCCGGCCATCCAGGGGACGGAGTATTTGTTGCCCGGGTCGAAGGCGAGGTTGCGGAACTCGGGGGCGAGGTTTTTGAGGTTCGGGATGAGGGCGGGGTCGAGCTCGAGGAGCTGGCCGTCCTTGATGAGGGCCTCGATGATGTATTCGCTGGGCTGAATGAGGTCGTATTTCCCGCCGCCGGAGAGGAGCTTGGCGAGCATCTCTTCGTTGGAGGCGTAGTTCTCGACGTTGACCTTGATGCCGGTCTGTTTGGTGAAGCGGTCGATGACGGATTGCGGGACGTATTCGGACCAGCAGAAGAGGTTGAGCTCCTTGGGTTCGCCGGTGTCGAAGCGGTCCTCGGCGTCCTCCGCGGTGGCGGGGGCGGCGGAGGTGTCGGCGGGGCTGGCGGCGGCGGCCGGGGTGGGGCTGGCGGCGGCGGGTTTGGGCGCTTCGGGGGCGGCGGGTTTGCCGCAGCCGGAGAGCAGGAGGGTGAGGGCCGCGAGGGCTCCCAGGGGAGCGGCGAGCAGGGTGCGTGGGGTTTTCATGAGGCGGATTTTCGTTTTTGGATGAGTTGACTGGCGAGAACGAGAAGCAGGGTGCCTGCCACAAAGAGGGTGCTGAGGGCGTTTAATTCGGGGCTGAGGCCTTTTTTAGCCATGCCGTAGACCTTGAGGGGGAGGGTTTGCGAGCCGGCGTCGGTGAGGAAGATGCTGACGATGTATTCGTCGAAGGAGAGGGTGAAGGACATGAGCGCGCCGGAGATGATGGCGGGCATGAGGTAGGGGACGATGACTTTCCAGAAGGCCTGGACGGGGGTGGCGCCGAGGTCCATGGCGGCTTCTTCGAGAAAGGGGTCGATGCCTTCGAGGCGGGCCTGCACACCGACGAGGACGAAGGGGAAGCAGAAGGTCGTGTGGGCGATGATCATCGCGACGTAACCGAGCTCGATGCCGAGCTGGACGAAGAGGGACATGAGGCTGACGCCCATGAGGACCTCGGGCATGACCATGGGGATGAAGATGAGCAAGCCGAGGGTCCGGCGGGCGGGGAAGCGGTAGCGGAACATGAGCCACGCGCCGATGGTGCCGAGGGTGGTGGCGAGGACGGTGGTGAAGCCGGCGACGATGAGGCTGTTGTGGAAGGCGCGAAGGAGGACCTCGTTGTTAAAGAGGACGCCATACCAGTGGGTGGTGAAGCCGGTCCAGCGGATGCCGAGTTTCGATTCGTTGAACGAAAAGACGATCAGAAGGATGATCGGGATGTAGAGGAAGGCGAAGACGAGAAACGTCCACCCGCCGAAGAGCCAGCGTTGGACGGTCGTGCCCGGTGGCTTGCGCCATCGGCTGCGTGTGCCCGGAATCTCCGCCACTGCTTCCGCCATTGCTTGCACCGTAAGCCGGGTGGGGCGGCGGCGTCGAGAGGGAATGCGGGGCTAGGGGCCGGGGCGGGGCCGCCATTGGTTGGCGGGTTGGTTGAGGGCGGCAAGGCGGGCGGTCTCGGCGAGGCGGCGGGCGCGGGTTTCGGGGCGTTTGGCCTGGGCGATCCATTCGAGGATGCCGCGGCGCTGGGATCGGGGGAAGGCGTCGAAGCAGGCGCGGGCGGGTGGCTGCTGGTCGAGGGCGGCGGCGAGGTCGGCGGGGAGGGTGAGGGTTTCGACGGCGTCGAGTTTGGTCCAGGAGCCGTCGCGTTGGGCGGCGGTGATTTTGGCCTCGCCGGCGGGGTGCATGAGGCCGGCGGCGTGGAGGCGGGTGATGCGTTCCTTGTTGACCCGGGACCAGCCGCTGCGGGGTTTGCGGGGGGCGAACCAGAGCATGGTGCGGTCGACGTCGAGCTTGCGGGGCAGGCTGTCGATCCAGCCGAAGCAGAGGGCTTCCTCGACGGCTTCGGCGGCGGGAAGGTGGAGGGGGCCGGCGGCGCGTTTGTAGGTGATGAGCCAGATGCCCTCGGGCCTGGTGTGGTGGAGGGTGAGCCAGGAGCGCCACTCGGCGCGCGAGCGGACTTCGAGGGAGTTGGGCGGGATCAGGGCGGCGGGGTCAGCCGGCGGGGGCGACGGAGAGGGTGGTTTTGACGGAGTTCGCGATGAAGCACTGCTCGTGCGCGTGGTGGTGGAGGTCGTCGAGCTCGGCGGTGGTCGGGGTGCGTTCGCCCCAGGTGATGCGGGGGTGGAGGGTGACGTGGCTGATCCAGGGGATGCCGCGTTCGTTTTTGGTGAGGGTGCCGACGGCGTGGTCCTCGTAGGTTTCGACGACGAAGCCGGCGCGGGAGGCGAGCCAGACGAAGGTGAGCATGTGGCAGCTGGCGAGCGAGGCGACGAAGGCTTCCTCGGGGTCGACGGCGGCGGGGTCGGACCACGGGGCGGGGACGACGCCGGGGGAGGCGGAGGCGGGGACGGTGAGGCCGCCGTCGAAGGTCCAGGTGTGGGCGCGGGAGAATTGGCCGCGGCGGAAGTCGGTGCCGGTGCGGATCCAACGGAGGGAGGCGTGGTGTTCGGACATGGGGGGATGATGGACGCGGGCGTGGGGCGCGACAAGTCAGGCGCGCTTTACCAGGCGTTGGTTGGAGGGTTGTGGATCAGTCCACGAGGTTTGAGACCTCGATAAGGTTGCCATCGGGGTCGCGGAAATAAATGGAAACGATGGGGCTGGTTGCGCCGGTGCGTGGGACCGGTCCGTCTTCGACGGTAATGCCGAGTGCGGCCAACTCAGCGAGCACGGTAGCGATGGGCGTCTCGCTTAGGAAACAGAGATCGGCAGAGCCGGCGGAGGGATGGCGGGCGTGGGGTGAGATCGGCGCGGTGGCGGGGTGGAGGTTGATTTTTTGCCGGCCAAAGCCGAGGGCACGGCGGCCGGGACCGAAGGTGATCGCCTGGAAGCCGAGCACGCGGGTGTAGAACGAGACGGTGGCTTCCACGTCGGCAACGGTGAGGACGAGGTGGTCAATGGAGGTGATGGTCATGGGATGAAGCGGGCTCAGGCGGAAGGGGTGGGTCGGGGTTTATGGGCGAAGAGGGTGAAAATGAGCGCGGCGATAAGGGCGGCGGAGACGACGAGCGTGAGGGCGAAGCCGGCGGGGCCGAAGGTCGAGAGGGCGGCTCCGGCGAGGAGGGGGCCGACGATGGCGCCGAGGGTGTAGAGCATGGCGACGGCGCTCATGACGGCGACGACTTCGTCGGGTCGCTGGCGGGCGGCGAGGATGCGGCCGAGGGTGTAGAAGGTGCCGGCGAGGCCGCCCCATACAAAGATAGTGACGAAGAGGAGGGTGGCTCCCGGGGCCCAGGCCACCGCGGCGGCGGCGACGAGGCCGAGGACGGCGCTGGCGCGGAGGACGCGCTCGGGGCCGAAGCGGTCGGAGAGCCAGCCGATGGGCCACTGGAGGAAGAGGGCGCTGGAATTTGCCACGGCGAGGAGGAGGGAGGCCTGCGCGGGGGTCATTTCGCGGGCGACGCCGAAGACGGGCAGCATGCCGCCGAAGCCGCTTTCGAGGAGGCCGCCGGCGAGGACGACAACGAGGATGCCGGCGGAGCCCCACCACCGGCCGTGCGGGCGGCGGGAGCCGGGTGGCGTGCTGTTGGCGGGAGGTTCCTGCAGGGAGCGGCCGATGAGCCAGGAGGCGGCGAGCAGGGCGGCGATGACGAGGGGCGCGCGGGAGCCGCCGAGGCCGGTGACGGCGACGAGGGCGGGGCCGACGGCGATGGCGGTGCCGGCGAGGGTTTCGTAGGCGCCGACCATGCGGCCCTGGGAGTGGGCGGGGGTGATGGCGGCGGCCCAGGCGTCGGCGATGATCCAGCGAAGGGTGAGCGCGAGGCCGCTGAGGGCGGCCCAGGCGCACCAGGCGGGAAACGAGGTGGTGGTGGCGAAGCCGGCGACGGAGGCGAGGGCGAGGACGTTGCCGAGTTGGTAGAGGCCGCGCCAGCCGAGGGCGGCGCGGAGGCGGGCGACGAGCGGGGAGACGAGGAGGACGGCGATCCAGGGGATGGCGGCGAAGGTGCCGATGAGCGCGGGGTCGACGCCGCGCTCGGCGAGGCGGAGGGTGCTCCAGGTGGTGACCATCCAGAACGCGATGAGCGCGGGATAGTAGGAGAGGCCGAGCCGCGCGAGGGCGCCGATGGGGGTCGGGGCGGGCATGGCGGCGGGCCGGGGGGCGGCGGGGAATTATGCGGCCGTGCGCTCGGCGGCGGTGACGGTGTTGGCCATGAGCATGGCGATGGTCATGGGGCCGACGCCGCCGGGCACGGGGGTGATGGCGGCGCATTTGGGCGCGACGTTTTGGAAGTCGACGTCGCCGACGAGGCGGTAGCCTTTCGGCGCGATGAGGTCGTCGACGCGGTTGATGCCGACGTCGATGACGACGGCGCCGTCGCGGACCATGTCGGCGGTGACGAATTCGGGCCGGCCGATGGCGGCGATGAGGATGTCGGCTTCGCGGGTGACGGCGGCGAGGTCGCGGGTGCGGCTGTGGGCGATGGTGACGGTGGCGTCGCCGCCGGGGCGTTCGGCGGTGGATTTGGCCATGAGGAGGAGGGCCATGGGTTTGCCAACGATCATGCTGCGGCCGAGGACGACGGCGCGGGCGCCGGAGGTTTTCACGCCGGCTTCGGTGAGGAGGCGCTGGCAGCCGAGGGGGGTGCAGGGGACGAAGCCGGTGGGGTCGTCGAGGGCGAGTTTGGCGACGTTGACGGGGTGGAAGCCGTCGACGTCCTTGGCGGGGTCGATGGCGAGGACGATGGCGGCTTCGTCGATGTGTTTCGGCGGGGGGCTTTGGACGAGGATGCCGTGGATGGCGGGGTCGGCGTTGAGCCGGGCGATGAGGGCGAGGAGCTCGGCCTGGGTGGTGGTGGCGGGGAGCTCGTGTTTGACGGAGTGGATGCCGAGCTCGGCGGCGCGTTTGTCCTTCGAGCGGACGTAGGCGCGGGAGGCGGGGTCGTCGCCGACGAGGACGACGGCGAGGCCGGGGGTGAGGCCGCGGGATTGGAGGGCGGCGATGCGGGCGGCGGTCTCGGCGTGGACCTTGGCGGCGATTTCGGTGCCGTTAATCAGCTTCATTTTTGAGGAGGGTTTCGATGCGGGTGCGTTCGGCTTCGAAGGCTTCGGGGGTGGGCGTGGGGGGGATGACTTCGTAGGGGGAGATGGTGATGTCGAGGCGGGAAAATGGCAACGGGATGCGGAAGCCATCCCAGCTTTTGATGGTGAGGGCGCGGGAAAATTTCACGTGGAGCGGCATGAGGCGGGCGCCGGTGGACTGGGCGAGGAGGATGAGGCCGGGGCCGAGGGTGTAGCGGGGGCCCTTGGGGCCGTCGGGGGTGACGGCGAGGTCGCCGCCGTTTTCGAGCCAGGCGACGCATTCGCGGAGAGCGCGGGAGCCGCGGCGGGAGCTGGAGCCGCGGATGGCGCCCATGCGGAAGCGGGCCATGAGTTGGGCGAGGATTTCGCCGTCGCGGCTGGGGCTGGTGAGCACGGCGACGCCTTTGCGGAGGTGGTGGGGGTAGATGCGCTGGTGGCCGGTGGTGATGGCGAGGATGCGGTTGTGCCAAAAGGTGAAGATGAGGGGGAAATCGGGGGGGCGGGTGGTGAAGCCGGAGTGGTCGATGATGCGAACGCGCAGGGTGAGGAAGAGGGCGCGGGCGATGAGGGCGCCGAGGTGGGAGAGGAGTTGCTCGCGGGTCACGACGGGGCGGGGGCGTTTTTCTCAGCCGAGGGAGCGGCCGAGGACGGCGGTGAGGACGGGGCGGAGCCGGGCGGCGAGGGATTCGTTGGCGTAGGCGAGCCAGGCGACGGGCGAGGTGGTGTCGAGGGGGGCGTCGGGGAAGCCGCCTTCGGGGCTTTCGTAGACGATGCCGGCTTCTATGAGGATAAGGGCGGCGGCGACGTCGTAGGGGTGGCAGACGAGGGTGGAGTCGAGGTCGAGGACGGCGTGGATGAGCGGGCGGATGTCGCCGATGAAGCGGTCGTGGCCGGCGAGGAGCTCGTAGAATTGGCCGCCGGTGCAGATGTATTGGTCGTCGAAGATGGTGGGCGAGGCGGTGGCGCCGAGGCCGATGAGTTCGTCCCAGATTTGCTCCTCGATCTGGGCGATGAGGGTGCGGCCTTCGGGGAAGAATTTCGCGAGGGAGGCGAAGCCGTGGCGGAAATCGGTGGCGGTGGAGGGGCGTAGCGTGAGGGGCTCGCGGGTGCCGGTGAGGACGTTGACGGACTCGGCGGTGACGCCGCGGCCGCGGATGGCGCTGAGCTGGTCGGCGCGCCATTGCTTGGTGAGGGGGATTTCGGTCATCGCGGCGACGACGATGTCGGAGAGGGCGGTGGTGGGGCCGAGTTGCGGGGCGAGGCCGGCGAGGGCCCAGGCGGGGCGTTTGTCGACCATGAGGCCGCGGGTGCCGTCGATGGGGTCGAGGATGACCTTCCACTTGGTGTCGTCGGCGGCGGTGCCGGCGGGAAAGCAGGGGGGCTCGGATTCGTCGATGCCCTCGAAGATGAGCTCGACGGGCTCGTCGGCGGGCCAGTGGTCGCGGAACCAGGCGAGAATCGCGTCCTCGCTGAGCTTGTCGATGGCGTAGATGGTGTCGGCGGCGGATTCCGCGTGGACGGCTGAGAGTTGCTCGACGGTCTGGCGGGCGCGCCCGGCGATGACTGCGTCGCGAATGGCGTCGCCCAGGCGGCAGAGCAGTGCGCGGAAGGGCTCGTAGTCAGGCATGGGAGGCACGATAGGCGGCGGCGAGGCGGCGGGGCGAGGATTTCCAAACGAAGCGGGCGGTGAGGGCGGCGCTGGCGACGGCGAGGCCGAGGGCGAGCCCACCCCAGATGCCGGCGGGGCCGAAACCGGCCAAAAAGGTGAGCGAGTAGGAGGCGGGCAGGGCGAGGGCCCAGTAGGAGAAGACGGCGATGCCCATGGGCACCTGGACGTCGGCGAGGCCGCGCAGGGCGTTCATCATGAGGATTTGCGTGCCGTCGACGACTTGGAAAAGGCCGGCGATGACGAGAAGGGACGCGGCGAGGGCAACGACGGCGGGATCGTTGAGGAACAGGGCGGCCAGCGGGCGGGCGAAGAGAACAAAACCGAGGGCGGTGAGGAGCATGACGCCGACGCCCATGGCGAGGCCGCCGAAGGCGATGGGACGCACGCGATCCAGCCGACCGGCGCCGTAGGATTGGCCGACGCGCACGGTGACGGCCATGCCGAGCCCGAGCGGAACCATGAAGGTGGTGGCGGCGCAGGTGATGGCGATCTGGTGGGCGGCGAGGGCGTTGACGCTGATCCAGCCCATCATGAGGGAGGCCGCGGCGAACGCGCCGACCTCGGCGAGGTATTGACCACCGGCGGGAATGCCGATGCGGAGGAGATGGCGGAGTTCGCCGGGGAGGTCGCGTTCGGCGGGTTCCGTGGCGAGGTAGGGCCGGAAGTGGGTGGAGCGGTGGATCCATAGCAGGAGGGCGGCCAGGGACGCGAGGCGGGCGAGCAGGGTGGCGAGGCCGGCGCCGGTGAGGCCGAGGGCGGGCACGGGGCCGGCGCCGAAGATGAAGAGGTAGTTGAGAACGACGTTGAGGGCGACGCCGACGAGGATGATCCAGAAGGGCGGCCAGGGGCGGGAGAGCGCCTCGGCGAAATCCTTCACGGCGGTAAAGAGCATCGCGGGGATGATCGAGAGCGCGATGAGGATGAGGAAGGGGCCGACGGCGGCGTTCACCTCGGCGGGCTGGCCCAGCACGGAGAGAAACGGAAGCAGGGCCAGCATGCCGAGGCAGAGGGCAAGGCCGAGGGCGGCGCCGAGGGCGAGGCCGGAGCGGTAGACTTTGCCGGTGGCGCGGGTGGCGGGGGAACCGGGCTCGGCGCGGGCGGCGGCCCCGAAGGCCTGGGAGGCGCGGACGGTGACGGAGGACATGACGCCAAAGCCGAAGACGAGGGCGACGGAGGCGAGGGTGTTGGCAAAGGCGCAGGCGGCGAGCGGGACGACGCCGACGCGGCCGACCATGAGGGTGTCGGCCCAGCCCATGAGCATTTGCCCGAGCTGGCCGGCGATGATGGGCGCGGCGAGGGCGAGGGTTTTGCGGTTTTCGGCGGCGAAGGACATGGCGGGCGCGGGAGTGGGGGCACCCGGCGGTGAAGGGGAAGGCTTACGGGAAGATGCCGTGGGCGAGGTAGCTGCGGCAGACGCGGTCGAGGGCGACGGTATATGCGGCGGTGCGGAGGTCGGGCAGGTCGCGGGTTTTCCAGGCGTCGTGAATCTGGTGGTAGGCGAAGGCCATGGTCTCGGCGAGGGCGCTGTGGACGATGTCGACCTCGCGGGGCGGGGCGGTGATCTGGTGACGGTCGCCGTTTTCGAGGGTGCGGCCGGTGAGGCGTTCGACGGCGTCGATGATCTGGGTTTTCGCCTGCTCGGAGATGCGGGTCGTCATGCGGTCGAAGCTGACGTGGCTGAGGTTTTTCAACCACTCGAAGTAACTCACGGTGACGCCGCCGGCATTGAGGTAAAGGTCGGGGATGACGAGGATGCCGCGGGCGGTGAGAATCTCGTCGGCGGCGAATTCCACGGGTCCGTTGGCGGCTTCGGCGATGATTTTGGCCTGGATGCGGGGGGCGTTGGCGGGGGTGATGACGCTCTCGAGGGCGGCGGGCACGAGGATGTCGCAGGGCATTTCGAGGACCTGCGCGGGATCGGCGACGAACGTGCCGGCGCCAAAGTCGGCGAGGCTGCCGTTTTCGCGGAAGTGGTGCTGGGCGCGGCGGAGATCGAGGCCGGCGGGGTCGTAGAGGCCGCCGCCGAGTTCGGCGAGGCCGACGATGAGGGCGCCGTTTTTCTGGAGGAAGTGCGCGGCGTGCGAGCCGACGTTGCCGAGGCCCTGGATGATGACGCGCTTGCCGGCGACGCCCGGGGTGAGGCCGAGGGCGGCCATGTCCTCGGCGCGGTCGAGGCATTCCTTGATGCCGAAATAGACCCCGAGCCCGGTGGCTTCGCGCCGGCCGGGGATGCCGTGGAGGTCGAGGGGTTTGCCGGTGACGCAGGCGTAGGTGTCGGGCTGGTTGAAGTTCAGCGCGCGGTAGGTGTCGGCGATCCAGGCCATTTCCTGCTCGCCGGTGCCGTAGTCGGGAGCGGGCACGTCGGTCTGCGGGCCGATGAAGTTTTTCTTCACGAGCTCGGCGGTGTAGCGGCGGGTGACGCGTTCGCGGAAGCCGGGGGAGATGGCGCGGGGGTCGATGCGCACGGAGCCCTTGGCGCCGCCGAAGGGCAGGCCGACGAGGGCGCACTTGTAGGTCATGAGCGCGGCGAGGGCGACGGTTTCCTCCTGCGTGACGTGCGGCGAAAAGCGGATGCCGCCCTTGCACGGGAGGCGGTGGTGGCTGTGTTCGGCGCGGAAGGCCTCGATCACGACGATGTTGCCCTCGTCATCCTTCACGGGAAATTTCATCCGGTAGATGCCGTTGCAGGACTTCACCTGGTCGAGCAGGCCCACGGGGAAACTCGAAAGATCCGCGGCGCGGTCGAAGTAGGCGCCGACGGATTGGTAAAAGGGGCTGGGGGCCGAGGCGGGCTCGTTCATCGGGGGATTTTAGCGGGTTGCCGGAGGGGCACAAGGAGACGAATGACCCGAGGAAACGTTGGCCCAAAAAAAGCGGAAAATTTTTGAACAACCCCCCTGGGAGGGGGTCAAAGATATCGGTTAAGGCAGCGATTCGGGCCACCCGCGACTTCAGTTTTCTTTGTTTTTTCTGAGTCTCGCGGCAGTGGCCCGAATCATTTTTCCCGGGCGGCCCCGCGCCGAATGTGACGATTTTGTCGAAAATGGGGTCCTTGTCGGCCGGTGAAGGTTTCGTTACACCCGACCGGGCATGGCTGAGACTGTTTTGATTGTCGAAGACGAGCCGGACGTCGCCGCCTTGCTGCGTTACAACCTGAACCGCGCCGGGTTTGGGGTTTCCCTCGCGGAGAACGGCCTGGAGGGTCTCGCCAAGGCCCGCGCCGAGCGGCCGGATCTGATCATCCTCGACCTGATGATGCCGGAAATGACGGGCGAAAAGGTCTGCCGCGCCCTCAAGGAGGACGCCTCCACCGCGGGGATTCCGATCATCATGCTCACGGCCAAGGCGCAGGCCGAGGATCGCATCGCCGGCTTTGAAATCGGCGCGGACGACTACGTGCCGAAGCCGTTCAGCCCGCGCGAGCTCGTGCTGCGGGCGCAGGCCCTGCTGCGGCGGGTGCAGACGGCGAACCGCTCGGAGCAGATCGAGGCGGGGCCGTTTCTCGTGGACAAGGGGGCGTTTGAGATCCGCCTGGAGGGGCAGCGCCTCGACCTGACGACGACCGAGTTCAAACTGCTCACGCTGCTTATCGACCGGCGCGGGCGCACCCAGTCGCGCGAGACGCTGCTCTTCGACGTCTGGGGTTATCAGAACGCCATCGACACCCGCACCGTCGACACGCACATGCGCCGGCTGCGCGAGAAGCTGGGGGACCACGCCGCGCGGCTTGAAACCGTGCGCGGCGAAGGCTATCGCTTCAGTGCTGTCGAGCCGTCTTGATTTTCGAGTTTCTGATTTTTGCCGTCCTTGCCGCTCTCGTCGGGTGGCTGGTCTGGAGTGTCTGGGTGCGACCGTTGCGGGACCTGCGTGACCTCATTCGCGCGCTGGCCAACGACGACCCGCACCACCCCATCGTGCGCTCGTCGCTGCGGCCCTTTGCGCAGATTTCCGCCGACCTCGGGCGGGTGGCCGACCGGCTGCGACGCCAGCGCCGCCAGCTTGCCGACGAGGGGTTCAGCCTGCGGGCGATTCTCGGGAGCATGCTCGAGGGCGTGCTCATCGTGGACGCGAGTCAGCGCGTGCGGCTGGCCAACGACGCGCTCTACACGATGTTCGACCTCAAGCAGCCGCCGATTAACCGCACGGTGCTCGAGGTTTTTCACAACCCGGAACTCTCCGGCGCGATTGACCGCGCGTTTCGCGAGAACCGCTCGGTCGTGCTGGAGCTGCGCGACACGCCGCGGCTGGGCGAGACCCGCGCCGAGCGGCATTACCGGGTGAACTTCACGCCGCTTGTGCCCGCGGGGGGTTCCACTCCGGCGGGGGTGCTCGGGGTGTTCAACGACGTGACCGACGTGCGCGCGCTCGAGGCCGTGCGGCGGGAATTCGTGGCGAATGTCTCGCATGAATTTCGCACGCCGCTCGCCATCATCGGCGGCTACGTCGAAACGCTGCTCGACGGGGCTCTGGACGACCGCGAGATGACGGAAAAGTCCCTGCGCACGATCCAGAAACACAGCGAGCGCCTCACGCTGCTCATCGCGGATCTGCTCACCCTTTCGCGGCTCGAGCACCGCCGGGCGGAGGTGGACGGCCGCGACATCAGCCTCGGGGAGGTCATCCACCGCGTGCTTGAGCAGCTTGAGCCGCACATCCGCGAGCGTTCGGCCCGCGTGTCCGTCGAACTCGGCGTGGATGCCATTCATGCCGACCCGGCGAGATTGGAGCAGGTGTTCATCAACCTGCTCACGAACGCGCTGCAATACGGCACCGCCGAGACGCCTGAGGTGAGGGTGAGTTCGCGGCTGCTGGCGGGTAACGAGGTCGAAATCAGCCTCGCGGACAACGGGCCCGGCATCCCCTACCGGGACCAGCCGCACATCTTTGAGCGCTTCTACCGCGTGCGGAAGGATCGCTCGCGCGACGCCGGCGGCACCGGGCTCGGGCTCTCGATCGTGAAGAACATCGCCGCGGCCCACGGCGGCCGCGTTTCGGTGCAAAGCACGCCGGGAGCGGGGGCGACCTTTAAAATCGTGCTTCCCGTCCGGCCCCCGGCGCGCTAGCGGGAGCGGGCATGCTGGGAAAAACCACGAAGGGACTGCGCGGCTTTTTGATCGATGCCCCGGAGCCGGGGCGGCTGCGGGCCGTGCGCGACGGCGCGATGCTCATCGAGGACGGGGTGATTCTTGCCGCCGGCCCGTGGGAGGAACTGCGCCGGCTGCCGGAGGCGGCGGGCCTGACGTGGCTCCACTCGCCCGAGGCGGTCATTCTGCCCGGGCTCATCGATGTGCATGCGCACCTGCCGCAGTATCCCGTGGTGGCGCGGGTGGAGAGCGGCCTGCTGCCGTGGCTGGAGCGGCACGTGTTTCCGGTCGAGAAGGAATTCAACGCTGCCACCGCCCGCCGGCTCGCCCCGGCCTTCTTCGAGGCGCTGGCCCGCAACGGCACGACCTGCGCGATGCTTTACACGACGATCTACGAGGAGAGCTGCGACGAGGCGTTTGCCGCGGCCGACCGCAGCGGCCTGCGCGCGATTCTCGGCAAGGTGATGATGGACGACGGCAGCTACGGCGGGCTCAAGCCGGAGAAAATCCTCCCGCTCTCGCTCGAGCAGAGCGAGCGGTTGTGCCGCAAGTGGCACGGGCACGATGGCGGGCGGCTGGAATACGCGTTCAGCCCTCGGTTTGCGGTGACGTGCACGGAGGAGCTCATGCGCGCGGCCGGGGCGCTGGCCCGTGAGCATGGGGCCTACCTCCAGACGCACCTCTCGGAAAACCACGACGAAATCGAGACCGTGCGCCGCAAGTTCCCGCGCCACGCCAGCTACACGGCGGTTTACGAGGCCTGCGGCCTGCTGGGTCCGCGCTCGGTATTCGGCCATTGCATCCACCTCGCGCCCGAGGAGGTCGGCCTGCTCGCCGGGTCGCGATCCGTGGTGGCGCATTGCCCGACGTCGAATCTCTTCCTCAACAGCGGCATCATGCCCCTCGACCGCTGGCTGGAGGCCGGCCTGCGCATCGGCCTCGCCTCGGACGTGGCCGGGGGACCGGAGCTGAATCTCTGGCAGGTCATGCGCAGCACGATCGAGTCGCAGAAGGCGCGCTCGTTTTATGAGCCCGGCGTGCGGGTGCCGACCGCGGCGGAGGTGTTTTACCTCGCCACCGCGGGCGGGGCGGCGGCGCTGGGCAAGGAGGCGCTCATCGGCACTCTGGAGCCGGGGCGCGAGGCGGATGTGGTCGTCGTGGACCTCGCGGCGGTGCTGCCGGTGGATGGCCGCGGCAACGCCCACGCGGATCTCACGCCGGAGGAAATCATCACGCTGCTCGTCTACCGCGGCGGGCCGGCGGCGGTGATCGAAACCTTCGTGCGGGGCACCTCGGTCTACCGGGCGCCCGCTCCCGGGCTGCTGTAGCGCGGGTTACTTGGTCACGCCCTTGTAATCGGGCGCGGCGGCCGTCACGACGGGCGCGGGCGGCTTCTGCTTGTATTTGCCGCAGGTGTAGGGTCCGCAGACCTTGCCGCGTCCGCAGTAGAGATCGCGCCGATTTTCGAGGGTGGTGCAGGCCGACAGCGTGAGGGCCAGGGCGCCGAGGCAAAGGAGGGCAACTTTCACGGGGTCGAGATAAATCGGTTTCCCCGGGGGATGTCAAACCCGCGTGATTGGGCGTTGATCGCCCGCGGGCCCGCGGCCAAGCTGCGGCGGTTGCCATGCTTTTTGCCCATTACGTCCACGATCTGAGCCCGTTTGTTTTCCAGATCGGCTCCCACTTTGGCGTGCGCTGGTATGGCCTTGCGTATGTGCTCGGTTTCGTCGTGGGCATCGCGCTCTGCAAGCGCCTGGCCCGGCAGGGGTATTCGGACATTCCGGCCGAGGCGGTCACGGATTTCATCGTCTGGGGGGCGATGTTCGGCGTCGTGCTCGGCGGCCGGCTGGGATACATGCTGTTCTACGATCTGCCGGGATTTCTGGCGGATCCGCTCCTGATCTTCCGCGTGTGGGAGGGGGGCATGGCCAGCCACGGCGGCATCCTCGGGCTGGCGCTTTACACCTGGTGGTATGCGCACCGTCACCGCGTCTCGTGGCGGAATCTCGCCGACAACCTTTGCGTGGTCGCGCCGCTCGGACTGGCCTTCGGGCGGCTCGCCAACTTCGTCAACGGCGAGCTCTACGGCCGCGCGACCACGGTGCCGTGGGCGGTGCAGTTTCCGAAGGAACTCTACGAATCCCCCGCCGCGGCCACCGCCGCCGTGCAGGGCGCCGTCGCCCTCAATCCCGCCTGGAACTCGCTCGACGCCATTGATGCGGCGGTGCGCACCTCGCCCGAGCTGCGTGAACTGCTCGCCGGGCTCCTGACGCCGCGCCACCCCTCGCAGCTTTACCAGGCGGCGCTGGAGGGTTTTTTGCTCTTCGCGATCCTGTGGGTGCTGCGCACGCGTGTGAGGCTGCCGAATGGCGTGCTGACCGGCGTGTTCTTTGCGGGCTACGCGGTTTTCCGCATCGTCGGGGAAATCTTTCGCGAGCCCGACGCGGCGCTCACCGGGCCGTTCACGCGCGGGCAGTTTCTTTCGCTCTTCCTGTTTGTCGCCGCGGCGGTCTGCTTCTTCGTGGCGTGGCGTTTTCCCAAGTGGCCGCCGCGCTGGCGGGCGGAGGCGGCGCGCAGCTAGCGCGGGGAGACGAGGGCGATCACCGGCGAGTGGTCCGAGCTCGTCGTGACCGCCCGCCGCGCGAAGACCGGCTGCAGGTCGCGGGAAACCCAGATCTGGTCGAGCGAGAGAAGCGGCACGTTGTGAAACCACGTCTCGCGAAAGCCCGCGTGCGGGCCCTCCATGACGTTGTCGAAATGGTCGCGCAGCGGTTCGAGCCAGACCGAGTCCGCCGGGGTGTTGAAATCTCCCAGCACCACCGTGGAGCGATCCCGCGCCGCCGCGGCACCAATGAGCGTGAGCGCATCCCGGCGGGGCAGCAGCGGGGAGGAATCGAGATCGACCAGCAGCACGCGCAGCCAATGGTCACCCAGCGTCACCCGCGAGCTCAGCAGCCGGCTGCGGTGGCCGAGGGATTGCACGCTGACCGCGGTCACCGGGCTGCGGGAGAGAAGGGCGCGATCCTCATTGAGGATGACAAAGTGGTATCCGGGCAGGGCCCGCTCGTAGGCCCGGGCGACCTCAGGATTGAGCGTGCCGGCCTCGATGAGCGCGAGGAGGTCCGGTTGCTCCAGTCGCACAAGATCGAGGAGGGCGCGGCTGGGGTGTTTCGGGCCCTCCATGTTCCAGGTGATGATCTTCCACGTGCCGGCCTCGGGCCGCGCAAAGCCGTAGCTGAGCGCGAAGCCGCCGCCGGCAACGACCAGGGCGGCCAGGCCCGAGAGGCGCCGCATTCGCCCCCGGCCCAGCAGCGCGGCGAGGGCAAACAGGGCGGCCAACACCAGCCAGGGCGTGGCGTAAAAAAGGGTGGCCGTGGCGGCGTAGCCATCGCGCACCGTCAGGCGCACGATCACCCCCCCCAGGGCCAGAACGAAAAAAAGAGCCGCAAGCAGTCGGCGCATGCGGGATCGATGTAGCAGCCGGCGGGCGGGCTGACCAGCCCCGCGGCGGCGATTAATGCCCGGGGCGGGGACGCGGCGTGGCGGCGGCGGTCGCGGCGTGATCCTGGGCTTTTTTCCGCACGCTGGCGGAGAGGCTGAGATTCGGTTTTTCCACCACGTCGATGCGCCGCAGCAGCTCGACCTTCACGGGCACGACGCCCGCCTGGATCATGTCCACCTGGCGCGCCGCACCGCGGCTGAGGTCGACGATGCGCCCGCGAATGTAGGGGCCGCGATCGTTGACGCGCACGATGACCGAGCGGCCGTTGCGTTCGTTCGTCACGCGAATCCAGCTCTGCATGGGGAATTTGCGGTGCGCGGCGGTCAGGCCTTCCGGGTAGAACCGTTCGCCGCTCGCCGTCTTGGTGCACTGCCAGTAGTAGGAGGCCTTGCCATGCTGAACGACGACGGGTTTCGGATCGAACAATACGTCAGGTTTGCCCGGGCGGTCGTCCGGCTGCACGATCAGGCGCGGGGAGGCGCAGCCCGCGAGCAGGGCGAGGGCGAGCCCCGCGGCGGCGACCGGGAGTGACGACAGGAAGTTTTGGGGGGGAAACTGAAACCGCAGCAAGGCGCGCAGTCTGCCAGTGTTCCCCGGCCCATGGGAAGCCCTTGCGCACGCTTTCCGATGCTGGCTTAGTGGCGGCATGGTCCCCGTTCCCGCCGATCCCGCCGAACGTCTCGGGCCGGCGCAGGCCGCGCAGCGCCGCGCGCGCGAGCAGGTGCTCCTCGGGCGCAGATGGTCCGCGCGACGCGGGCAATTCGTCCGCGGCGTGGTGCATGCCGGGCTCGCATTGCTTGGGCAAAGCGCGCGGGCGCGCCGGGAATTTCTCGCCGTGCAGGTGGTGGAAAACATCGTCGTTCTGCCCGGCCTGCCGCGGGCGTTTGACGGGTTTCGCCTCCTCCAGTTGACGGACCTCCACGCGGATCTGGAGCCGGCGTTGATGGACGTGATCATCGAGCGACTGGGCGGAATCGCGTTCGACCAGGCGGTCATCACGGGGGATTTTCACGATCAGGTCGGCACACCGTGGGAGCGGGCGGTGGAGCTCACGCTCCGACTCGTGCCGCATCTCGGGGCCGCCCCGCTCGCCATTCTGGGCAACCACGACCTGCTCGCGAAAGTCCCCGTGCTCGAGGCCGGCGGCCTGCGTGTGCTGCTCAACGAAAACGTCGCGCTCGAACGCGGCGGAGCGCGGCTTTGGATTTGCGGCGTGGACGACCCCCATGACTTTTGCACCCACGACCTTGCCGCCGCCGCGCGGGGCATCCCGGAGGACGCGTGCCGCGTTCTGCTCGCACACAGCCCGGAGGTGGCCGTGGAGGCCGCCCGGCTCGGGTATGCCCTGCAACTCAGCGGCCACACGCATGGCGGCCAGATATGTCTGCCGGGCGGGCATATTCTCGTGCGCAAGGCCCCGGTGCCCACGCCGCTGCTGGCCGGCCCCTGGCGCGTGGGGGCGATGGCGGGTTACACCAGCCGGGGCACGGGCGGCTGCACCGCGGCGGTGCGTTGGTTTTGCCCCTCCGAAATCGTTCTCCACATCCTCCGATGCGCCTGATCCCCGCCCTGCTCCTGTTCCTGATCGTCGCCGGTGCCCGCGCCCAATGGAGCGAGGTCCCCGTGGCCCGCGCCGAGCCCGTGGCCGCGCCGCCGCGGGATTTCGCGCAGGCGATCGGCATCCCCGCCGCCGAGGGCGTCGCCTACAACGGCCGCTGGGTGCCCCCGGGCGAGGATCGCGCGTGGGTGATGGATTGCTCAAACACCTCGCGCTGGCTTTACCGCGAGGTCCGCGGAATCGAGCTGCCGCGCACGGCCTCCGACCAATACGAATGGCTCCGCGCGCGGCGCCGGCTCTGGCGCACGGGTCCGGATGAAAACCGGCTCCGCCGCCGCCTCCAGCCGGGGGACCTGCTGTTCTGGGAACACACCTACCGTCCGCCGCGCCGGCCGCCGGTCACGCATGTGATGGTCTACCTTGGCACGGACGAACGCGGGCGCATGCTCATGGCGGGCTCGCAACGCGCGAGCGGGCCGGATGTTTATGAATTCCGCCCCGGGCAGAAAATGGGCGGCTACCGCTTTTTCTTTTTCTTCCGGCGCGACGGGCGGTTCGTGGCCTACGGGCGACCGTAGGGCGCGGCTTTATTCCCCGCGGGCCTGATCCTCGAGCTGCGCGCGGAGGCAGGCCATGAGGCCCGCGAGGCGCGTGGGCACATCGAGTTCCTCGAAAAGTTGACGGCGGAGCTCGGGGTCGTAAACGAGCGTGGAAGTCACCGCGTCGCTGAGGGCGTCGGGATCCGCGAGGTGGTTCAGCGCCGCCTGGAATTGCGGGGGCAGCGCCGTGCCGTCGCTGGTGAGCGTCGCGCAGATTTCCCGCACGACTCCGGCGAGCTGGGCGGAGGATTCCTGGTTCGCGTTGCGGGAGGCCAGCGGCTCCACGCGGGCGATGCGGTAGGGGTGCTCCTGCGTCCAGCCGAGAAAACGCACCCGCCGGACGCCCTGGAGCACGAGGTTGGACGTGCCGTCGGGATTGCGGACGCAGGCGCGAATGACCCCGGCGCCGCCTACCGCGTAGGGCTTCTCGTCGTCGGAGTCCGGCAGCCGCGTGCCCACCGCAAACATGCGGCCGGTTTCCAGCGCGCGTTCGAGCATCTGGCGGTAACGGGGTTCGAAAATGTAGAGCGGCAGCAGGGAGTGCGGGAACAAAACCGTCCCCGGCAGCACGATCACGCCAAGCTCGTTGGGAAGGGTTTCGTTCACGGGTTCACGGTCGGTTACGAACGGAACCGTCCGGGGAGTCCGCTTTTTCGCGGCGGACACCGGGTGATTCTTCCCACACCGGCCCGCGACGTGCTACCCACCCCGCCGTGCTGGATCGCATCTTCAAGCTTCGGCAAAACGGCACCACCGCCGGCCGCGAGGTCGCAGCGGGGCTCACCACCTTTGCGGCGATGGCCTACATTCTCACGGTCAACCCGTTCATCCTCGCGAAGGCCGGAATGCCCGCCGAGGCGCTCGTCACCGCGACGGCCGTGAGCGCGGCCGTGGCCACGCTCCTCATGGCGGCGCTCACGAATTTCCCCCTCGCCCTCGCGCCGGGCATGGGGATCAACGCCTTCTTCGCCTTCACGATCTGCCTCGGAATGGGCGTGCCCTGGCAAAGTGCGCTCGGGCTGGTCTTCATCAATGGCGCGGTCTTCCTACTGCTGTCGGTCACCGGGGCGCGTGAACGCATCATCGACGCCATTCCGCACGCGTTGAAGGTGGCGGTCACCGCCGGCATCGGGTTTTTCATCGCGCTCATTGGTCTGCAAAGCGGCGGGCTCGTGGTGGCCAACGCGGACACGATGGTCGCCATGGGCAACCTTGCCAAACCGGGCGTCGCCTTTTTCTTCGCGGGCCTGCTCCTCACCGCCGCGCTCATCGTCCGCCGCGTGCCGGGGGCGATTCTGATCGCCGTGCTGGGCATGACGGCGCTCGGTCTCTTTGTTCCCGACGGCAATGGCGGCACGATCACGAAATGGCCGACCGCCGTCGTATCCTGGCCGGCCTCGCTGGAACCCGTCGCGCTGCACCTGAACTTCGACCTTTTCGTCCAAGACCCCCTCCGCGCGCTGGTCCTCACCCTCACGTTGCTCCTCGTCGACATGTTCGACAACATCGGCTCGCTTATCGCCGTCACCCGCCGCGCCGGGCTCATGGGCCCCGACGACAAAATCCCCCGCGCCGGCCGCGCGCTCACGGCGGACTCCACCGCGGCCATGCTCAGCGCCCTGCTGGGCACCTCGACCGTGGTCACCTACATCGAATCGGCCACCGGCGTGCAGGCCGGCGGCCGCACCGGACTCACCGCCGTCACCACCGCGTTCTGCTTCCTCGCCGCGCTCATTTTCACCCCCGTGCTCCTCGCCGTGCCGGCCGTCGCGGTCGCCCCGGCACTCGTCATGGTCGGGGTCTTCATGTTTGAAGCCGTCACCGACCTGGACCCGAAGAACTTCGTCGATTTCGTGCCCGCCGTGCTCACCATCGTCATGATGCCGCTGGCCTTCAGCATCAGCACCGGCATCGGCCTAGGCGTGCTCGCGCTCACCGTGCTCGCGCTCGTCACCGGCCGCCGCGAACGGCTCACGCCCGTCATGATCGTGCTCGCGGTCGTCTTTCTTATCCACTTTCTCGAAGCCCCGCTTCTGGCCGCCCTGCGCTAGTTTTCGTTGGCGGGGGCGGGGTGGCGAGCCTAGCATTTGCCCGTCATGCCCACGCTTGCCGACCTCGAAGCGATCTATCGCCGTCCGTTTTTTGACCTCATTGCCGAATCCCGGCGCGTCCACTCCGAGCATTGGCACGACCACGAGATGCAGCTTTGCACGCTCCTGAGCGTGAAGACCGGCGGATGCAGCGAAGACTGCGGCTACTGCGCGCAAAGCGCCCGCTACCAGACCGGGGTCGACGCCGGCAAACTCATGACCACCGCCGAGGTGCTCCCCATCGCCGAGCAGGCCGCCGCCAGCGGCGCAACCCGCTTCTGCATGGGCGCGGCGTGGAAGGGCGTGCGCGCCGGCGACGCCCGCTTCGGCCAGGTGCTCGACACCGTGCGCGAGGTCAGCAAGCTCGGCATGGAAGTCTGCGTCACCCTCGGCCAGCTCGGCGACGAGGAGGCCCGCCAGCTCCGCGAGGCCGGCGTCACCGCCTACAACCACAACATCGATACCAGCCCCGAACATTACGCGAACATCGTCACCACGCATACGTTCCAGGACCGCCTGAACACCATCGCCTCCGTCCAGCGCGCCGGCATGGCCGTCTGCTGCGGCGGCATCCTGGGCCTCGGCGAGAGCGAGACCGACCGCCTCCGCATGCTTGAGGTGCTCTGCGGCTTCAATCCCCCGCCGGAAAGCGTGCCGATCAACTGCCTCATGCCCATGGACGGCACCCCGCTCGCGGGCCAGCAGCCCATCGACACCTTTGAACTCGTGCGCCTCATCGCCACCGCGCGCATCGTCCTGCCGAAGGCGAAAATCCGCCTCTCCGCCGGCCGCACCCTCCTTTCCCGCGAGGCGCAGGCGCTGTGCTTCTTCGCCGGCGCGAACTCGATCTTCTACGGCGAAAAGCTCCTCACCGCGCCGAACCCCGAGGCCGACGAGGACATGGCCCTGCTCCGCGAGCTCGGTCTGCGCCCGCAGACCCCCTACAGCGACCTTCCCCGCCCCGAGTCCCTCGAACCCGCCCACGCATGAAAATCTCCATCGGCTCCGACCACGCCGGCTTCGGCTACAAGCAACGCATCATTGAGCATCTCCGCGCCGCCGGGCACGAGGTGACGGATCACGGCACGCATTCCGCGGACTCCACCGACTACCCGCTGTGGATTATTCCCGCCGCCGAGGCCGTGGCCAAGGGCGAGGCCGAGCGCGGCATCGTGGTCGGCGGCTCCGGGAACGGCGAGGCCATCGCCGCGAACAAGGTGCGGGGCATCCGCTGCGGCCTCGCGTGGTGCAACCAGACCGCCGAGTTCACCCGCCGGCACAACGACGCGAACGTCCTCTCCATCGGCCAGCGCATGACCTCCATCGAGATCGCGCTCGACCTCGTGGACATCTTCCTCGCCACCCCGTTCGAAGGCGGCCGCCACCAGCACCGCATCGACGAGCTCAGCCACTACGAGGCCACCGGCGAGGTCAAGAAGCTCCCCGCCTGACGCGGCGGCCTAGAACAGCTCGTGCGCGAGCACGCTAAGCGAGTAGATCGCGGCGGTCTCGGTGCGCAGGATGATCGGGCCGAACGTGATGGGCTGGGCCCCGTGGGCGAGGATGAGGTCAATCTCGGCGGGCGAAAAGTCGCCCTCGGGTCCGATGAACACCGTGGCCTCGCGTGGGCGTTCCGGGCGGTCGGCGAGCACGTCGTGAATATGGCGGGCGCCCGGTTGAAGCGAACCGATGACGGCGATGCCGGCGTCGAGCGGGGCGGAATCGAGGAACGCGCGGAGCGGGACGGGCGCGGCCACGCGGGGCAGCCAGTTTTGCCCGCATTGCTTGCAGGCCTCGAGCGCGATGGTCTGCCATTTTGCCTGCTTGGCGGCGGCCTCGCGGGCGTCGAGCTGGACGACGGTGCGCTCGGTGAGCAGCGGGAGGATCTCGGCGGCGCCGAGTTCCACGGCCTTCTCCAGGATGAGGTCCATGTTTTTGCCCTTCGGCACGGCCTGGGCGAGGCGGAGCCGGCAGGGGAGCGGCTCGGCGGCTTGGCGGGAGAGCACGCGCAGGGTTGCCTCGCGCTTCGTCGCGCTCACGATCTCGGCCTCGGCGGCGTGGCCGGCCCCGTCGAAAAGCGTGATGCGGTCGCCCGGGCCGCGGCGCAGGACGTTGAGGCAATGGTGCGCTTCGTCGCCGGTGAGCACGGGCGCGTCGCCGCGCAGGGCGTCGGCGGGCAGGAAGAAGCGGGGCATGCGGCATGATGCGGATTTGCCCGGGCGGAGGGAAAGGCCTTTTGGCGGCGGCTTTCGGGATTGACGCCGCGCGGGCGGCGCGCGTTGACTCAGGGCTGTCATGACCTCCAAGGGCCTCCTCCTCGCCGTCGGTTTCGCCTCCCTCCTGCTCGGCTGCGCCAGCAAGCCGAAGAACACCACCTTTGCCGAGCGCTTCCAGAAGGCGGACGTCAATGCCGACGGCAAGGTGACGCAAAAGGAATACGGCTACTCGATGATCGAGGAGGCCTTCCTGCGCTACGACCAGAACAAGGACGGCTCGGTGACGCTGGAGGAATTTGTGGCCTACGGCGGCAGCCCGGCGTCGTTCAAGCAGATCGACAAGGACGCCAGCGGCAGCATCACGCTCGAGGAGGCGAAGTCCGCCAAGATCGCGCTCGATACGATGACGGTGAATTTCTACGCCGCGGACGTGGACAAGGACGGTTACGTGACCTTCGAGGAGGCCCTCGAATACCGTCAGAAGGTCCGCGACGCGGTCCGCTGATCGGTCTCCCGGGCCTGGGCGGATCCGCGCCGCATCCGGCAACGGTCGGAGCAGTAGCGGACATTCGCCCAGTCGCGCTCCCATTTTTTGCGCCAGGCGAACGGACGTCCGCAGACGGCGCAGATTCTTTCGGGGAGGTCGCGTTTGGATCTCACGCGACGAGTTCCGCCGCGAGGGCGGGGAGTTGTTCCTTGAAGCGGAAGAAGCCGTGCGTGGCGTGGGGCCAGAGCCGGGCGTCCCACGCGCGGGCTTCGAAGTGCACGGGCGTTTGCGGCGGATCGGCCATGAACGCGTCGCGTCGCGGGCCCACGGGCAGCCAGGGGAGAACGAGGAGGTCGTAACCGTTCGCGGCAGCCCATTTGTCGAGGGCGGGGCCGGAGAAGGCGACCACCGGGAGGCCGGTGGAGGCGACCGCCCCGGCGCGGAAGGCGTGGACGGCGGGGGAGAACCCGAGGTCGGGCTCGGCCAGAATCGCGTGGGCGGCGGGCCAGGTGACGTCCTCGGGGTGGGCGATGCGGCCGATGCGGGCTCCGGCGGGCGGGGACGGGAAGGTGAGCGGGGTTCGGGGGTGGGCGCGGGAATCGCGGAGGGGTTCGGCGGTTTCGTCGAGGCCGGGCGTGGCGGCGAAGGCGGAGAAGCGGGCGATGTTTTCGGAGCGGGCGAGGTAGTGTTTTCCGACCGTGTGGAGGCCGGCGACCCAGCGCCAGGAGAGGGTGTTGCTGGCGGCGTCGCCGTCGAGGAGGTGCTCGAGAAAGAAGGCCGCGCCGAGCGGCCACGGGAGGCGGAGGGTAAAGATCCAGATGCTGGCGAACCACATGCGGGCGTGGTTGTGGAGCCAGCCGGTGGCGGTGAGTTCGCGGGCCCACGCGTCGAAGGCCGCGATGCCGGTGCGGCCCTCGCGGGCGGCCTGGACGGAGGGGGAGGCGGAGTCGGCTGCGAGCGCGGCGAGGTCGGCGCGGAGGTCGGACCAGACGCCGGGGCGCATTTCGAGCCAGCCTTTCCAGTAGGTGCGCCAGGCGATTTCCTGGACGAATTTTTCGACGCGGGCGAAGGGGTGGCGGGCGAGCACGGCGCGGGCGATTTCCTCCTCGGTGAGCAGCCGCGTGGTGACGTAGGGCGAGAGGCGGGAGGTGCCGGCGAGGGTGGTGTCGTTGCGGTCGGCGGCGTAGCGGGCGACGCGGGGAAGAAAGGCGTCGAGCTCGGCGAGGGCGGCGGCGCGGGTCGGGGTCACGCGGACGTTACGACGCGGGCGGGGCGGAGGTGCCTTTGATCAGGCCGGGGCGAGTTCGTAGGCGGCGAAGCGGGCTTTGGCTTCGGGGGGGACGTGGGCGGTGACGATGGCGGTGTCGCCTTCGTAGCGGACGCTGAGGACGTGGCCGATGCGGTGGAGCTCGGCGAGGGTGGCGCTTTCGGAGTTCGGGATGTGGAACTCGACGCGCATGCGCCAGGCGGTGAGGCGGAATTCGAGTTCTTCGATGAGGGTTTCGATGCCTTCGCCGGTGCGGGCGGAGACGGCGACGCTGCCGGGGTGGTGCTGGAGGGTTTGCCAGACGACGGCGGGGTCGGCGACGGCGTCGATTTTGTTGAAGACGAGGAGGGTTTGTTTCCCGGCGGCGTTGAGCTCCTTGATGGTGGCGTTGACGGCCTCCATCTGTTCGTGGAAGCGGGGGTGGCTGAGGTCGACGACGTGGATGAGGAGGTCGGCGAGGGCGACTTCCTCGAGGGTGGCCTTGAAGGACTCGATGACGGTGTGGGGCAGCTTGCGGATGAAGCCGACGGTGTCGGTGAGGAGGAGCTTCAGCTTGTTCGGCAGGACGAGCTGGCGGGTGGTGGGGTCGAGGGTGGCGAAGAGTTTGTTTTCGGCGAGGACGCCGGCGCCGGTGAGGCGGTTGAGGAGGGAGGATTTGCCGGCGTTGGTGTAGCCGACGAGGGAGGCGAGCGGCCAGTTGTGGCGGAGGCGGCCTTCGCGCTGGACGGTGCGGTTGCGGCGGACGTCCTTGAGGTCGCGTTCGAGGCGGGAGATGCGTTCCTGGACGCGGCGGCGGTCGACTTCGAGCTGGGTTTCGCCGGGGCCGCGGGTGCCGATGCCGCCGGATTGCCGCGAGAGGTGGGTCCACATGCGGGTGAGGCGGGGGAGGAGGTATTGGAGCTGGGCGAGCTCGATCTGGAGGCGGCCTTCGCGGGTGCGGGCGCGTTGGGCGAAGATGTCGAGGATGAGCTGGGTGCGGTCGAGGACCTTGCGGGAGGTGAGTTCCTCGAGGTTGCGGCCCTGGGCGGGGGAGAGCTCGTCGTCGAAGATGATGGAGCTGGCCTGCTTTTCGCCGCATTGGCGGCGGACTTCCTCGGCCTTGCCTTTGCCGATGTAGAAGGGGGCGGTGGGGCGTTCGAGCTTTTGGACGACGGTGTCGACGACGTGGGCTCCGGCGGTGGCGGCGAGTTGTTCGAGTTCGGCGAGCGAGTCTTCGAGGTCCCAGCGGCTGACTCCGGGCTGCTCAAGGCCGACGAGGATGGCCTTTTCGATCACGCGCGGCCGGGGGTCGATCATGAGGGGACGAGCGCGCGCAGGGCGCTTTCCGCGGCCATTGAGGGATGGGGCGAGTCGGTCAAATCCAACGACGGCAACGTGGTTTGACGGCGGAACCATGTCAACTGCCTTTTCGCGTATTGGCGGGTGGCGGTGAGGATGGCGTCGCGGGCTTCGTCGCGGGTGAGTTCGCCACGGAGGTGGGCGGAGATTTCGCGGAAGCCGATGGCCTGGGCGGCGGTGAGGCCGGCGTGGGGGAGGAGGGCGCGAACTTCGTCGATGACGCCGGCGGCGAACATGGCGTCGACGTTGGCGGCGATGCGGCGGCGGAGGTCTTCGCGGTCGCGGACGAGGAGGACGCCGGGCGGCCAGGGGGCGCGGGGGGTGGCTCGGAACGCGGCGAGGGGCTGGCCGGTGGATTCGACGATCTCGATGGCGCGGAGGACGCGGCGGGGGTTTTGCCGGTCGACAAGGGCGGGGGCGGCGGGGTCGGCGCGTTCGAGCCGGTCGAGGAGTGCGGGGAGGGGCAGGCTTTCGAGGGCGGCGCGGAGGGTGGGGTCGGGCGGGGGCGTGGGGGCGAAGCCTTCGAAGAGGGCGCGGAGGTAGAGGCCGGTGCCGCCGACGACGAGGGCGGTTTTTCCGCGGGCGGCGATGGCCGCGAGGGCGGCGCGGGCGGCGGCGGCGTAGCGGGGGGCGTCGAAGGATTCGGCGGGCGGGATTTCGCCGATGAGGTGGTGGGGGACGCGGGCGAGGTCGGCGGCGGCGGGCTGGGCGGTGAGGAGCGGGAGGCCGGCGTAGATTTGAAAGGCGTCGGCGCCGATGATCTCGGCGTCGAGGCGCTCGGCCAGCGCGAGGGCGAGGGCGGTTTTGCCGACGCCGGTGGGGCCGACGAGGCAGTGGATTTTGGATTTTGGGTTTTGGATTGCCGTTGGCATGGGGAGGGTCATTCAGAACGGCTGTCTCGCTTCGCTCGGCTTCGGATTTTGTGGCGGTGGCGCCCGACTCCGTAAAGCAAAAGGGCCGGCCCTTTGCGGGGGCCGGCCCTTTTCTGAAACGAATCGGGTGGATTACTGCTCGGGCTGCTGCTCGCGCTCGTCGCGGTCATCGCGGCGGTCGGAGGCCTTGGCGCCGCTGACGACGAGCTTGCGGCCCATGTATTCCTTGTCATGGAGTTCGCTGACGGCGCGCTTGGCTTCGTCGATGGTCTGCATCTGGACGAATCCGAAGCCCTTGGAGCGCTGGGTGGCGCGGTTGCTGACGATCTCGACGTTTTGGACGATACCGACGCCGGCGAAGAGCTCCTGGAGGTCACTTTCGGTCGCGTCGAAGGAGAGGTTGCCCACGTAGAGACGGGGGGTGGTCACCTCGACGGACTCGGGCTTGCGCATGCCGGAGCGGGGCTCGCGGGGAGCGCGCTCGGAACGTTCGGAACGCTCGGAGCGGGCGGCGGGAGCCGATTCGCTGCGCGGGGCGCGGGCGGGTTCGGCGGCGGGTTTGCTGCCGCCGGTGAAGAAGGCGACGATCTTCTGCCAGAGCGTGAGCTTTTTGGGCGCGCGGCTACGGGTGTCGGAGCGACGGGGGCGGGAGGAACCCTGGCTGGAGCTGGTCGAGCTGGAGGATTCGTTGGAGTTGCGGTTGCTGCCGCCGCGGCGGCGACGTCCTCCGCGCGAGGAGCGGCGGGGATTTTCGGTGGTGTAATTGGTGGACATGTTTGGGTGGCAAGGTTGCGGCGGCGGGGGCGCCGCGCCGGACTTCGGCGCGTGAAGAACGAAAAACGCCCTCCCCGTTTCGCAACGGATGGATGTGGTCGAGGGGCTCGCGATCGCGGTCGGGGTTGACAGGTCCCGGCGCAGGGGCGAGCAGGTTTTCGAGCAGGCGGAACAACGGACGCAAGAACAGCCGGATCCAAAGCGATCCGGGTGAGAGAGTTGCGAGATAGCAGGCCGCGAGTTGCACGAAAGACACCCCTGACGGAGAGGACTATCGGTCCCGGCCCGGAAAAGATCAAGCCCGATTGCGGGGGGCAAAAATTGCGGGGGCGGCGGGCGATTTTGCGCAACTTTCGGGCGGGGGCGGCGTTTAACGTTTGTATGCTTCCACGTCGGCTTCAGGTTTTGTTTGGTTTGGCGGGGGTGTTGCTGGTGGCCGTGATCTGGCACTGGATCTCCGGTTGGGGGTTGGTGACGATTCATGCGGAGGCGGTGCCGCTGGCGAAAATCGTGCGTTCGATCGAGCGGCAGGGCGGCGTGAAGATCGCCACGAATGCCCCGGGCGACGCGCCGGTGAGCATGGACGTGGACCGGGTGACGCCGGCCCAGGCGCTGGACACGCTGGCGGCGTATCTGGATGCCAATTGGAGCGTGACGTATGTGGCGGGGCCGTCGGCGTCCGACGTGACGACGGGGGTGGCGGTGTTGACCGAGGGGGAGCGGAACCCGGATTACCGGCGGTTTAGCGTCGGGGGCTGGGGCATGGATTTTGGGGATTCGGTGATTGATGCGCGGCGCGTGGTGTGGGCGGTGTCGCCCTCCGAAAAGGGGACGCTGCAGGATTACGTGGACCAGCTCACGCAGAAGACCGGCGTGGCGGCGTTGCTGCCGACGGCGTGGGATCCCGGAGTGACGCGGCCGCCGAAGGGGGGGCCGGCGGGAGAGGCGATGAAGGATTTGATCGAGGCGGCCAAGGGCAGGTGGTCGGAGGTTTTTGTGCTGCGGGTGCGGACCGATGAGGGGGGTGACCGTTCGGCCCAGGGGGGCGCGCCCGGGGGACGCCCGGCGGGTTCGGACGGGGGATTCGACGGGGGAGG
Source organism: Verrucomicrobiaceae bacterium (assembly GCA_027488755.1). Taxonomy (GTDB): domain Bacteria; phylum Verrucomicrobiota; class Verrucomicrobiia; order Chthoniobacterales; family JAATET01; genus JAATET01. The sequence goes on from JAIYAZ010000136.1 coordinate 65,877, forward strand.
CCCGCCGGGAGGCGGCTGGGGCGGAGAGAGTCGGGCGGACTGGACGGCGGAGCGGGCGCTGGCCCGGATCGAGCAGTTGCCGGCGGCGGAGCGGGAGACGGCGCGGCGGGATTACCAGGAGATGCAGGGGTTCTTCGACCGGGTGCGCGCCCTGCCCGAGGCGGAGCGGCGGCAGGAGATGGAAAAATTTTTCAACGACCCGAAGGTGCAGGAGCGGATGCTCGACCGGATGCTGAGCCGGGACGCGAAGCGCAGCCCGGAGAAGCGGGCGGAGCGGTTTCGCCGCTACGTGGAGCGCAAGGCGGCGATGAAGGCCGCGGGGGGGAACCCGTGAACCGGCGCGCGGCGGGCTTCACGCTGATCGAGCTGCTGGTGACGGTGGTGATCATTGGACTGCTCGCGTCGTTGCTGGTGCCGAATCTGGGCCGGATTCGGGAGAAGGCCGAGGGGGTGAAGTGCGCGGCGAATCTGCGAGGCATCGCGACGGCCGTGCAGGGTTACGCGCAGGACAATGACAACCGGTATCCGACGATCGAGTCGATGCCTTCGAATCCGGTTTATCCCGCGGACCAAAATGCCGGCACGATGCTGGCCGTGCTCGGGCCGTATGGCATCACCGAGGCGGCGCTCAAATGCCCGGCCGACATGCGTCTGCGGCAACCGTATTTCCGGCGCGAGGGGACGAGTTACATGTGGCGTCCGATGGTGGACGACGAGCTGGTGAGCAATCCGAAGATTTACCATCCGCGCCGGGGGGAGATCACGCCGCCGCCGAGCCGGCTGCCGCTGGCGTCGGATTTCACGACGGTGCACGCCGGGAGGATCAGCGTGGTTTTTGCCGACGGGCGGGTGCGGATGTTTTAGGCCGCGGCGGTCGTGGCGCGGGCGCGGTTGAGCGGGGGTTCGAGCAGCTCGAGGGCGGGCTCGACCTCGGGTTCGGCCGGCGGGGCGCCGTCGAGCGGGAAGTGCAGGAGTTCCATGCGGCCGTCGTGGTGTTCGACGATGGCGGTGCCGCTTTCGACCCAGTCGCCGGTGTTGTAATAGGTGACGCCGTCGACCTCGCGGTGGGCGGGCGTGTGGATGTGGCCGCAGAGGACGGCGTCGACCTGGTATTCGCGGGCGTAGCGGACGACGGAATGCTCAAACTGGCCGATGAAGCTGACGACGTTTTTCACCTCGGCCTTCACGTAGGCGCTGAGCGACCAGTAACCGAGGCCCATGCGGCGGCGGAAAAAATTCACGACCCCGTTGCAACGCATGAGCAGGGTGTAGCCGATGTCGCCGACGTGGGCGAGCCAGCCGAGGTTCTGGACGACGGTGTCGAGTTCGTGGCCGTGGATGACGAGCACCCGGCGGCCGTCGGCGGTGGTATGGATGGCGTTTTGCTGGAGGGTGACGCTGGCGAAGTTCCCGTAGAAGCTGCCGAGGAATTCGTCGTGGTTGCCGATGATGTAGATGATTTCCGTGCCCTTGCGGCCTTTGCGCAGGAGTTTCTGGATGACGTCGTTGTGCTCCTGCGGCCAGTAGATGCCGCGGCGGAGCGCCCAGATGTCGATGAGGTCGCCGACGAGGTAGAGCGTTTCGAATTCGTAGTTTTTGAGGAACTCAAGCAATGCCGCCGCCTTGCAGCCGCGGGTGCCAAGATGCACGTCAGAGATCCAGCCTGTGCGGTAGTGTGCCATGCGCCCGAAAAGAAGTTATGCGGAAGTTATTCACAATCGCGGGAGGGCGAAAACGCCGGCGGTGTGACAATTTTGAGACAAATCATCCGGGGGTCCGGGGCATTTCCTGCTTTTCACGGCGGGGGGTTTTTGGCTTCTCCGTGGGTCCCATGAGTTTCGATCCCTCGCAAATCCCCGCGGACCCGCAGTGGTATTGCGTGCGGGTGCGGCCGAAGCAGGAGGCCGTGACGGCGCGCATGCTGCGGGCGGAGATGGGGCTGGAGGTGTTCTGCCCGTTCGTGCGCTTCAAGCGGGCGCGGCGCGGCGGCACGATGTGGGTGACGGAGGGCATGTTCCCGGGCTACCTGTTCGGGCGGTTTGCCTTTGCGGAGAGCCACCGCCACGTCCTGTCGATCTCGGGCGTGTCGAGCATCGTGCGTTTTGGCGAGCGACCGGCCGTGGTGCCCGGGGCGATTGTGGAGGAGCTGCGGGCCCACGTGACGGGCGAGGAGACGATTGTCATCCCGCAGGAGATCGCGGCGGGCTCGGAGGTGCGCATTGTCGGAGGGGTGTATGCCGGCGTGACGGCGGTGGTTTCGCGGGTGATGCCGGCCCGTGAGCGGGTGGCGGTGCTGCTGGAGGTGCTCGGGATGGAACGCGAGGTGGAGATCTCCGCCGAGGCGTTGCTGCCGGATGTCGCGCACCCGCTGGCGCCGCGTTGAGGCGGGCCGCGCCCGGGCCGGGGCCGCAGCGGGTTTCCGATTTACATTCCGCGGAAACGGTCTTTCATTCCTCCTCCGCCTGAAGCCGCCCCGCGGCGCCCGCCATGATTAACTGGATTCTTAAACTCATTCTCGGCTCGAAAAACACCCGCGAGCTGCGCCGCATGCAGCCGACGGTGCGTCGCATCAACGAGATCGAACCGACCTACGCCGCCCTCAGCGACGACGAACTCCGGGCCAAGACCGCCGCCTGGAAGGATGAGCTCACGCAGATCAAGGACCCCAAGGCGCTTCAGGCCCGGCTCGACGAGATTCTCCCCGAGGCCTTCGCCCTCGTGAAGCACGCCGCCCGCCGGCTCACCGACCGCAAATTCAGCTTCAACGTCTGCGACCAGCCCGTCACCTGGGCGATGGTGCACTTCGACGTGCAGCTCATCGGCGGCATGGTGCTCCACAAATCGCGCATCGCGGAAATGGCCACCGGCGAAGGCAAAACGCTCGTCGCCACGCTGGCCGTCTACCTCAACGCCCTCACCGGCCGCGGCGTCCACGTCGTCACGGTCAACGATTACCTCGCCCGCCGCGACGCCGAATGGATGGGCCAGCTCTACGGTTTCCTCGGCCTCACCACCGGCATCATCCAGGAGGACCAGGACCCCGAGGAGCGCCGCGCACAATACGCCACCGACATCACCTACGGCACGAACGCGCAGTTCGGCTTCGACTACCTGCGCGACAACGGCATGGCCACCTCCCGCGAGCAGCAGGTGCAGCGCGGACATTACTTTGCCATCGTTGACGAAGTCGATTCGATCCTCATCGACGAAGCCCGCACGCCGCTCATCATCAGCGGCCCGGCGACCGTCTCCACGCATCAATACGACCGCTTCAAGCCGCTGGTCGACCAGCTCGTCAAACGCCAGACCCTGCTCTGCGGCCGCCTCGTGGCCGAGGGCAAGGAGCTCCTCGACAAAGGCGACAAGGACGCCGCGGGCCGCACGCTGTTCAAGGTCAAGCTTGGCCAGCCCCGCAACAAGGCGCTCCTGCGCCTCATGGAGGACCCCGAAGTCCGCCGCCTCGTGGACAAGGCGGAGCTTTATTTTTACCAGGACAACAAGACCAAGGACGAACTCATCGCCCTCAAGGAGGAGCTCCTCTTCACCATCGACGAGCGCCAGCACGACGCCGATCTCACCCAGCAGGGCCGCGACTACCTCAACCCCGACGACGCGGACGCCTTCGTCCTGCCCGACCTGCTCACGGAGTTTGCCGACATCGAGACGAACAAGGCGCTGAACGACGCCGAGAAGATCGCCGAAAAGGCGAAGCGCCAGCAGTTCTGCGACGCGCAGGCCGAGCGCATCCACAACATCACCCAGCTCCTCAAGGCCTACTGCCTCTACGAGAAGGACGTCGAATACGTCGTCGAGGAGAATAAGGTCATCATCGTCGACACCTTCACCGGCCGCAAAATGGCCGGCCGCCGCTGGAGCGATGGCCTCCACCAGGCCGTCGAGGCCAAGGAAGGCGTGCAGATCGACCGCGAGACCCAGACGCTCGCCACGATCACGATCCAAAACTACTTCCGCCTCTACGAAAAACTCGCGGGCATGACCGGCACGGCCGAGACCGAGGTCAACGAATTCCACGACATCTACCGGCTCGACGTCTCGATCATCCCGACGAACCGCAAGGTCGCCCGCGTCGACCTCAACGACCGCATCTACAAGACGCGCCGCGAGAAATACAACGCCGTCATCGCCGAGATCCAGACCGCCTACGCCAAGGGCCAGCCGATCCTCGTCGGCACCGCCAGCGTCGAGGCCTCTGAGCTCGTCAGCCGCATGCTTAAGCGCGAGAAGGTGCCCCACACCGTCCTCAACGCGAAATACCACATGCAGGAGGCCGAGATCGTCCAGCGCGCCGGCCTCAAGGGCGCCGTCACCATCGCCACCAACATGGCGGGCCGTGGCACCGACATCAAACTCGGCGAGGGCGTCAAGGAACTCGGCGGCCTTTACGTGATGGGCACCGAGCGGCACGAATCCCGCCGCATCGACCGTCAGCTCCGCGGCCGTTGCGCCCGCCAGGGCGACCCCGGCCTCACCCGTTTCTTCGTCAGCTTCGAGGACGACCTCATGCGCAACTTCGGCGCCTCCGAGCGCATGACGAAGATCATGGAGACCTTCGGTATGAAGGAGGGCGAGGAGCTCGAGCATCCGTGGCTGAACCGCTCCGTCGAAACCGCGCAGAAGCGCGTCGAAGCCCGCAACTACCAGATCCGCCGACGCACCCTCGAGTTCGACGACGTGATGAACCAGCAGCGCGAAGTCGTTTACGGCTACCGCAACGAGGTCATGGACACGGAGAATCCCCGCGCCATGATCTACGAGGTCATCGACGAGGTTGTTCCGAAAAAAGTCGCCGAATACCTCGCCCCCGGCGAAGACGCCGAGCCCGACACCGCCGGCCTGCTCAACTGGGTGAACACCACCTTCCCCCTTGGCCTCACGCCCGAACGCGCGCAGTTCGACCAGCACACCGTCGAGGAAAACGCGACGAACCTCATCGATACGATCAAGGCCGCCTACGAGCAGAAGAGCGAGATCGAGGAGCCGACCGCCCTCAAGGGCCTCGAGCGATACATCATCCTCAACGCCATCGACCGCCTCTGGCAGGAGCACCTCTACGCGATGGACGGCCTCCGCGAAGCCGTGAACCTCCGCGCCTTCGGCCAAAAGGACCCGCTCGTCGAATACAAAAACGACGGCTACGCGATGTTCGTCGAGCTGATGGAGAACATCAAAAACGAGGTCCTCAACAACCTCTTCCGCAGCACGACGAATCTCCAGGCGTTCGAAAAACTGCTCGGCTCCCTGCCGCAGACGCTCATCCAGCAAATGCTCGCGGGCGGCCTGCCCGGGGTCGACCCCGCACTCACCGGCGAGGCCCCCGCCGCCGCGGCCCCGGCCGAGGAACCCGATGCCCCGCGGCTGGAACTCCCGCTCAAGCGCGAGCTGCCCCGCGTGGGCCGCAACGACGCCTGCCCCTGCGGCAGCGGGAAGAAGTTCAAGAACTGCTGCGGCCGCAACGCCTAGCGCGCGACGGTCGCCCGAAGCGTCTGGATGCGGAACGCGCCGGCCTGGGCGCGCGAGGCGTAGTCGAGCCCGACCTGATTCACCCCCGGCCCGAGCGGCACGCGGAGCACCCAGTTGCTCCCCGTCGTCGTGGTGCGGACGATGCGCGTTTTCCCGCGGTTCGTGACCGTGGCCGTGACCGCCCGCACGATGAAGGGCGCGCACGTTCCGCGCAGCACCAGCGTGGCGCGATTGGCGGTGACGCTGCGCCGCGCCAGCACGGGACGATTTTTAGCGGTGAGCTTTTCGCCGATGAGTTTCGCATCCGCGAGATCGATGGCCTGCAGGTCGTCGAGGTCCGTCATTTCCGACCGCATGATCGTCACGGTGGCATCCGAATCGGGATGCCGCAGGCCGAGCGAATGCCCCATTTCGTGCAGCGCGACGCGATAGAGGTCAGGAATTCGGTTGCTGCCCCCGTCAAGTTGAAGCGCGCCGGCGTAGACGGCCCAGGCGTGCACCGGGTTAAACACAAGGTCGCTCTCGTAGAACTCGCCGAAAAGAGACTGGTCGGTCGCCGTGTGGGCGAACTCGCCCGAAAACGAGGAGGTCCCGTTCTGGGTCGAAAACGCGTTCGCAAAATAAATCGCCGAGGCGCCGTCGCCGAAACGGGGATCGCTCACCGTGGCGTTTGTGGTGACGATGACCTCGGCCCCGATCGCGGCATTCCAGGCGCGGGCGGCCGCGGCTACGGCTTCCTGCCGGGCCGTCGCGTTCGCCGTGGCGGCGCCGGCGGCGGAGACATCGACCGTAAACTGCAGCGGGCGGGTGGTCCACCAGCCGCCGTCGTAGTTCGACTGCGCGCGCCCGGGCCCGGCCGTCAGCGCGAAGCCAATGGCCGTCAGCGCGGCGAGCAGGGAAAAGCGGTTCATGCGGGATGATTGCGGGTTGCCAAAGACCGCCAAAGTCACCTTATTGACCCTTAACCTCCTCGCAACGTGAAACTCACCTCCTACGGACACGCCGCCTTCGCCATCGAGACCGCCGGAACGACGCTGCTCTTCGATCCCTTCATCTCGCCGAATCCCCTCGCCGCCGGCATCGACGTCGATGCCATCGCTGCCGATTACATCCTCCTCAGCCACGGGCACGCCGACCATGTGGCCGACGCCGTGCGCATCGCCCGCCGCACGGGCGCAACGGTGATTGCGAACTTCGAGGTCGCGGCCTGGGTGGGCGCGCAGGGCGTGGAGAAAATCCATGCCATGAACCACGGGGGCGCCTTCACGTTCCCGTTCGGCCGCGTGAAATTCGTCAACGCCATCCACTCCAGCAGCCTGCCCGACGGCACCTACGGCGGAAACCCCGGCGGGTTCGTCGTCAGCACCCCCGCCGGGGCGTTTTACTACGCCGGCGACACCGCGCTCACCGCGGACATGAAACTTATCGGCGAGGAGTTTGACCTCGCGTTTGCCGTGCTGCCCATCGGCGACAACTTCACCATGGGCGCGGCCGACGCCGTGCGCGCCGCGGAGTTTGTTGGGGTGAACGACGTGGTCGGCGTGCACTACGACACGTTCCCGCCCATTCGCATCGATCACGCCGAGGCCACGGCGACCTTTGCCCGCGCCGGCCGCCGCCTGCACCTGCCGGCGATCGGCGGCAGCGTGGAGTTCTGACCCGACCGCCCATGAAAATCGTCGACCAACTCTCGCTCCTGCTCGAAAACCAGCCCGGCACCCTCGCCGACGTTTGCGACGCTCTCGCGGCCGCCCGCATCAACATCTACGGCCTCAGCGTGGCCGACGCCACCGACCACGCCGTCGTTCGCATGGTCGTGAGCGACCCGCGCAAGGCGCTGCACATCTTCGAGGCCTACGGTGCCCTCGCCATCGAGAGTCAGGTCCTCATGATCGAGAACGACAACCGCCCCGGCGCCCTCTCCCGCATCGCGAAAATCCTCTCCGAAAAGAAAATCAACATCGAATACGCCTACCTCGCCTCCGCCCCCGCCGCCAAAAAAGGCCTGCTCATTCTCAGCGTGAGCGACCCCAAAAAGGCCCTCCGGGTCTTGCGGGCCGGCTAGCACGCAACCGCCCCGGGGTTGACACCCCCCCTCTCCGGGAGAAACTCTCTGAAAATCATGGCGAGCCAATCCCTATCCGTCCTGCACGAAGGCCCCTACTCCGCGGCGGCCGTGCGGGAAGCGGCCGACCGCATCCGCACCGGGCTGCCCGGGGCCGCCGCCGTCGTCTTTGCCTTTGTCTCGTCCGATTACCTCCCGCACCTCGAGGAATTCGCCGACACCATTCGCGTCGACGGACACGCGCTCGAAGTCGTCGGCTGCACGGCCGGCGGGCTCACCAACGACGCCGTCGAACGCGAGGGCGCCCAGGGTTTCAGCCTGCTCGCGCTGCATGCCGCCGCCGCCTCCCTCACCGTGCATGAGCTCGGCAACCAGCTCGTCGAAAACGCCGACGGCCCGGAATTCTGGCGCCACACAATGCCCGCCGCCACCGGCTGGATCGTGCTCACCAACCCCTTTGGCTTTGCCGTGGATGACTGGCTCGGCGACTGGAACGCCGCCTTCCCCGGCGTGCCCACCATCGGCGGCCTCGCCAGCGGCGGCCGCTCCGAGGAGGCCCTCGCCGTCTTCCACAACGGCCGCATCATCGACGGCGGCATCGCCGTCGCCCTCGCCGGCTCGCTGCGCCTCGTGCCCGCCGTCAGCCAGGGTTGCCGGCCCATCGGCGAACCCCTCCCTGTCACCAAGGCTGAGGACAACATCATTTTCTCCCTCGGCTCCCGCCCCGCCTACCAGGCGCTCGAATCCGCCTTCCAATCCCTCACCGAGACCGAGCGCTCGCACGCGCAGGGCAACCTCTTTGCCGGCCTCGCGGGCAACGAATACGTCGAGGAATTCCGCCCCGGCGACTTCCTCATCCGCAACATCATCGGCGCCGACCCCGACTCCGGCGCCGTCGTCATCGCGGGCATCCCGCGCCTCGGCCAGACCGTCCAGTATCAGCTCCGCGACCGCGCCGCCGCCGATGCGGACCTCCGCCGCGTCCTGCTCGAGGCCACCACCGGCCGCCCCCGCCCCATCGGCTCCCTGCTCTTCTGCTGCAACGGCCGCGGGGCCGATTTCTTCGGCGAGACCAGCCACGATGCCGCCCTGCTGCGCGAAGTCGCCGGCCAGCACCACTCGGCCGGCTTTTTCTGCAACGGCGAGATCGGCCCCGTCGCCGGTCGCAACAGCGTGAACGGCTACACCGCCTCGCTCGCGCTCTTCGTGGAGGAAGACCATGGCGCGTAAAAACAGCCCCACCCTGCCCCTCCTCCTCGCCGCCGCCGCCCTGCTTCTCGGCGGCGGCTGGTATGTCTACACCCGCTGGCAGGCCGCCACCGACGCCCAGACCGCCGCCGCGCAGCTCGTCGCCCGGGCCGAACGCCGCGACATCGATTCCTCGCTCCTGCTCTCCGGCGAAGTCATCCCCGCCATCCAGGTCGACGTGAAACCCGAGGTCGGCGGTAAGGTGAAGGAAATCGTCGTCAACGTCGGGCAGGACGTGAAAAAAGGCGACCTCCTCGCCGTCATCGACGACCGCGACCTCCTTACCGAAAAACGCACCGCCGAAACCGCCATCGAGGGCGCCCAGCTCTCCGTCGACAAAAACCAGGGCAACTACGACCGCGCCCGCGCCCTCTTCGAGGAAAAGCTCATCAGCAAGGAGGTTTACATGAACCTTGAGGCCGATCTGAACATCTCCAAGAACGCCCTCGAAAAAGCCCAGAGCCAGCTCCAGACCGTCAACGACCGGCTCGCCAAGACCCGCATCGTCGCCCCCGGCGACGGCACCATCCTCGACATCGCGGTCAACGAAGGCCAGGTCGTCACCGCCGCCGCGAGCGTGAACTCCGGCACCACGCTCATCGTCTTCGCCAACCTCAGCCGCCTCCTCATCGACACCCACGTCAACCAGATGGATGTCACCAAACTCCGCGCCGGCCAGGAGGTCACCGTCCACCTCCAGGGCGATGACACGAACTCCGTGAAGGCCCGCATCGAATTCGTCGCGCCCCTCGCCACCGTCAAAAACAACATCAAAGGCTTCCAGGTCCAGGCCCTCATTGAAAACGGCGGCGATCTCCTCAAGCCCGGCATGTCCGTCAGCCTGCTCGCCCCCGTCGGCGCGGCCCGCGGCGCGGTGAGCGTGCCCCTCGCTGGCGTTTTCAAGCGCGACAACGAGCGCGTCGTCTACGTCCGCAAGGCCACCGGAGCCACCGAACGCCGCCGCGTCGAGGTCGGCCTCACCGACACCAGCTTCGTCGAGATCAAGGGCGGCCTCCGCGAAGGCGAGGAGATCCTCCTCGTCGAACCCCGCGGCGCCAACAATCCCTCCTGACCCCGTGCCCCTCGTTCACCTCCAGGACGTGCGGAAAACCTATGTTCTGGGCGGGCAGGAAATCCACGCCCTCGCCGGCGTCGACCTCAGCATCGAAGAGGGCGAATTCGTCGCCATCATCGGCCCCAGCGGCAGCGGGAAGTCCACGCTCATGCACCTCCTCGGCTGCCTCGACACCCCCACCTCCGGCAAGATGGAAATCTGCGGCCACGACCTCAGCTCCGCCAGCTCCGACGAACTCTCGGGCGTGCGAAACCGCGAGATCGGCTTCGTCTTCCAATCCTTCAATCTCCTGCCCCGTCTCAACGTCGTCGAAAACGTCGAGGTCCCCCTCATCTACTCCGGCATGGCCGCGCGCGAGCGCCGCGAACGCGCCGAGGCCGTCGTGCGCCGCGTCGGGCTCGAGGCCCGCATGCGCAACCGCCCCACCCAGCTCTCCGGCGGTCAATGCCAGCGCGTCGCCATCGCCCGCGCCCTCGTCAACAACCCCCGCATCGTCTTCGGCGACGAACCCACCGGCAACCTCGACAGCCACACCGGCGAGCTCATCCTCGGCATCTTCGCCGAACTCCACCAGGCCGGCCGCACCGTCGTCCTCGTCACCCACGACCCCGAGATCGCCGCGGTCACCCACCGCGTCATCGAAATCCGCGACGGCCGCGTTCGCCGCGAATACGACCCCCGCACCGCCCCGCCCGACGCGGCAAAAATCGCCGGTCATTAGCGATCCGACCCTGGCGATATTCGCGTAACCATGAACCTTTTCATCAGCTTCGAGACCGGGCTGCGCGAGATTCTCTCGCACAAGTTCCGCAGCTTTCTCTCGATGCTAGGCATCGTGCTCGGCGTCGCCAGCCTCGTCGCCACCATGGCTCTCACCGGCGGCATGGAGCGGGGCATGCGCGCGTTCATGGAGCAAATGGGCGGCCTCGAAATGGTCAACATCGTCGACAAGGAAATCTCCAGCGACCTCCTCGACTTCTGGAATCTCTCCCCGGGCCGCACGCTCCAGGACGCCCACGTCATCAAGGCCGCCGCGCCCCTCGTTTCCCACGTCTCCCCGCAGATCGCCTTCGGCCTCTCCGCCTCCACCGCGGACGACTCCCTGCGCGTGCGCGCCGCCGGCGTCTGGCCCGACTACCTCGCCGTCGCAAAGCACGAGATCGAAGCCGGACGCTTCCTCACCGACCTCGACGTCGACAAGGGGCTTCGCACCGCGGTCATCGGCGCCGCCGTCGTCGACCACCTCTGGCCCCACTGGTCGCCGCAGGCCGTAATCGGCCAGACCATCCATCTCAACGACACCCCGTTCACCGTCGTCGGCGTCTTCAAACGCTATGAGCGCGACCGCGATCGCCTCGCCCGCGAACGGGGCACCGCCCAGGCCGTGGAGGAACGCCGGGCCCGCCGCGGTGGCCGCGGCGGGGGGTGGGATCCCTTCCGCACCAAGAACGAAGCCGTCGCCATCCCGCTCACCACGATGTTCTACGAATTCCGCTCCGGCGCATTCCCCGACGACTCCGCCGACACCGTTCGCCTCGAAAACCTCTCGGTCCGCGTGGGCAACCTCGACCACTTCGAGGCCGCCCTCAACGAAATGCGCCAGGCGCTGGACATCACCCACCGCGGCGTGGACGACTTCGGCTTCGACACCCGTGAGGATTGGTTCGATCAAATGGAGCAGCGCATGAACGCCACGCGCACCAGCGGCGGACTCATCGCCGCCATCGCCCTCATCGTCGGCGGCATCGGCATCACGAACATCATGCTCGCCAGCATCACCGAGCGTGTCCGCGAGATCGGCATCCGCCGCGCGGTCGGCGCGCGGGCCCGCGACATCTTTTTCCAGATCGTCATCGAAAGCGTCATCATTGCCCTCATGGGCGGCGTCCTCGGCATCCTCGTTGGCGTTGGCCTCGTGCAACTCATCACCCTCATCGCCCCGGGTGACAACGAGCCGCTCATCTCCAGCTTCAGCGTCCTGCTCAGCGTCACGTTCGCCGCCGTCGCCGGCCTCGTCTCCGGCATCTACCCCGCGCTCCAGGCCTCCCGGCTCGATCCGATCCAGGCCCTCCGCTACGAGTAGGCAGGGAACCAGCGCGCGATGTAGGCGCGGAGCTTTTCGGCGTCCGCCGGCGCCGAGCGGAACGCGATGTAACCGTCCGGCCGCACGAGATAAACGGCCTCGCCCGTCGCCTCGTAGGACGTGTGCGCCTCGCCCTCGGGATCCACCGCCGCGTCAAAAACCGTCGCCCGCACAAAGTCCGGCCGCGTGCCAAAATCCGCCGCCAATTCGCGCAACTCCATCAGCCGCGCAGCGTCCGGCGTCGGCCCCGGAAAAATCAGAAGCTGATGCCGCGGATCCCCGCTCCACGCCGCAAACAACGTCGTTTCGGCGCCGCGATCATCCACCAGCACGGCGTTCGGCGCCCGTTCCCCCGCCCGCGGACCGTGCCCGCGCCAGCCCGTGCGATGATCCTCCACCGCCGGGCTCTCGCGGTAGGCGACCTCCAGCATGCTGAACGTGCGCGCCACGCTCGCCGTGAGCCCGAGCTGCGCCATCGCGTGGATCACGTGGTTGCGCAGCTCCACGGTCACGGGGTGTCGCAGATTCATCATCTTCGTGGCCGGGCCGACCGTGCGCAGCAGCCGCTCCGCGTTCGCGTGCCGCTCCGCCTCGTAGGTGTCGAGCAGGGCTTCGTGCGCCTCGCCCCGCAGCACCAGCGCGAGCTTCCACGCAAGGTTCAGCGCGTCCTGGATGCCCGTGTTCATGCCCTGCCCGCCGATCGGGCTGTGCACGTGCGCGGCGTCGCCGGCCAGAAAGACACGGTCCGAACGCATCAGCGGCGTCAACCGCGTGTTGATGCTGAACGGGCTGATCCACACCGCGTCATACATCGGGGCCGCCACGCCAAACCGCTCGCGCACCAGCGTCTCGATCTCCGCCAGCGTCACCCCCGCCGCCTCCTCGGGCGAAAGCTTCGGCACGTTCACGATCACGCGCCAGCGGTCGTCGTTCATCGGGGCGATGAAGGCAAATCCCTCCGGGGAAAGGTAGGCCACCGCCTCGTCATTCGGGCGGTCCCAGCGAATCTTCACGTCGGCCGTGATCCACGTCGCATCCAGCGTCTCGCCCTCCAGGTGCAGACCCAGCGCAGCGCGCACCGCGCTCCGGGCCCCGTCGGCGCCGAGCAAATACGGCACGACGCGCAACTCTTCCTCGCCCTCGGCCGTGCGCATCCGCGCCCCCACGCCGTCGACCGCCGGCTCCAGGCCCACCAGCTCGGTGCCGCGCTCCACCGTGATGCCATGCCCGGCCAGCCGCAGCGTCAGCAACCGCTCGGTCTCCGCTTGCTCCAGGCCGAGCATGAACGGATACGGCGTCGGCAGGTGATCCAGGTTCGGCCGAGTGAGCAAACGGCCCTGCGCGTCGTAGATCGCCGCCCCATGGACCCGCACCCCCTTGGCGAGAAAATCCTCCACGATCCCCAGCCGCTGAAACATCTCCAGCGTCCGTGCGTGCAGGATCGCCGCCCGGGACTGATTCGTCGGCTCCAGCAGTCGGTCGATGATCCGCACCCGGATGCCCGCCTGCGCCAAAGCCAGCGCCGCGCTCAATCCCGTGGGGCCCGCTCCAACGATCAGGGGGACAGCCGTCGCGTTCACAACCCGACCCTGCGCTTATTTCCGCCCGACTCAACGTAAAAAAGCG
>JAIYAZ010000153.1 GCA_027488755.1 Verrucomicrobiaceae bacterium
CGCGCCATCGAATCCAAGGTCAAGGCCGAGCAGGACGCCATGCGCGCCAAGAACGAGAAGCTCATGCGCGTCACCCAGGCCGAAGCCAGCGCCGCCGAGCGCCAGCTCGCCGCCGACGCCCAGGCCTACACCACCGAGGTGGAATCCAAAGCCCGCGCCGACGCCATTCGCCGCGAAGCCGAGGCCCTGCGCTCCAGCCCCGAGATCATCCAGCTCCGCAGCGTGGAGAAATGGGACGGCGTCCTGCCCCGCATCCAGGGCAACAGCCCCATCCCCTTCCTCAACGTCGGCGGCTTCGCCGAGCCCACACCGACTCCCGCTCCGAACTAACGCCCCTTCGGACCACATTTGGCCAGTCGGTGGAGCAGTAATCCGAAGATCACGCAGAGGAACACCGAGACCCAACCCGCGTAGTCCGGCACCTGGCGCGCGAAGTCGAGGAGCGCGTCGTTGGCAAACAGCGCCCGCGCGGCTGCGTCATTGGCATGCGGCGCGGTGGCGTGCCCACCCAGCGCGAAATGATGCGCCGCCGCGCGCCCGCCATACGCCGCCCACCACGCCAGCGCCAGCCCGCCCGACGCCACGTAGCCCAGGGCAACGCCCCCGAACGCGAGGCCACCGATCGCGGCCCCGCCAAACGCCACCAGCCCCACCGCCAATCCGCCAATCGGGAACACCCCGACCGCCAGCCCCCCGAGCGCAACCCCGCCCATCGCCACGCCGCCCACCGCCAGGAACGGGCTCACCGCGACATCCCCCAAGGCCAGCCAGCCTAGCGCCACCCTCCGCCCGACCCGCGCCGGCGACCCCACGCTCACATGCACGAGCGGCAGCCCGAGAAACTCCGCGCGGCTCCGATGCTCGAAATGCCATTCGCCCGTGGGATTTGCCTCCGGGTCGAGACCGCGCCGGATGCGTTCCTCGCGCTGGATTCGTCGCAGCTCCTTCCGGTTCCACATTGCCCCCCCGATCATCGCCGCCTGGAAAACGACGATGCTCGCGACGACCCCGGCCGCCCACCAGCCCGGATGCGAACGCGCGAACGCCCCCGAAGTCGCCCACAAACCGCCCAGCGCCAGCAGAAATCCCAGCAAAATGCCGGCGATCCAGCGCATCGAGTGGCGCAAAAACTCGCGCTCCCGCTCGGACTCCGCCGCTCGCATCGCCATGCCGAAGCCCAGCCGTGCCCCCATCCAACCGAGCCCGAGCCCGCCCAACGCCCCGGCCACACTGGCGAAGAATCCCACCCCCGCCGCGCCGGATCCCTTTGCAATCGCCGCCCCCATCGTTGCGGCCTGCGCCGTATGCGTGAAGGCGGGGATCGCCGCCAGCACCCCGACCGCGAAAGCCCGCCCCGGCGCCGACCGCACGAGCGCGCCCTCCACCCTCGCCTGCACCGCTTCCCGCAGCATGCCGCGCCCGCGGGACAACCGCTGCCGCACCACCTCCTCGCTCAGCTCCAGGGCCGCCGCCACCTCGCGCACCGAGCGATCCTTGCGGTAAAACAGCACCAGCGGCTCCCGGTAGCGCTCGGGCATTCGTTCGAGCGACGCCCACACGAGCGCTTCCGCCTCCCGCGCATCGACGATTTCCCCCGGGCCGGGCGCGTCGTCCGTCACCTCCTCCGGGAGCCCCTCGAAACGCGCCGCCGTGCGGTGGAACCGCGCCGCGAGATGCCGCACCGTCCCGCACAGCCAGGCCCGGAAATTCCGGGGCGGCTCCACGGCGAGTTGTTTCCATGCCGCCAGGAAGGCCTCCTGCGCGATCTCCTCCGAGGCCGCGAACGAGCCCGTGCGGGCATAAGCCACCGCGCAGGCCATGGATTGATGTTCCGCCACGAGGCTCGCAAATGCCGCGCGATCGCCCCGCCGTGCCGCACCGATCAACCGGGTTTCTTCGATTTCATTCATCGACATCCAGTGCCACGTCGCCGGGAAAGGTGACGCCCTTTTGCTGCTCCGGAAAAGAATTCCTGCGTTCGCTCACCCCGGCTTCCCCGCCGTGGCGAGGATCGTCTGGAACTGCGGGGCCTGCTTCTCGCGGGCGACGATGGAGACTTCCACGTCCGTAAAACCCGCCGCCCGCAGCATCTCGTCCAGTTCCACCTCGGAAAATCCCAGCCACTGGTGCGCGTAAAGCTCCCGTGCCTGCTCGTGGCTGTGGCTCGCCAGATCGAGGATAAGCACGCGCCCGCCCGGGCGCAGGATGCGAAACGCCTCCGCCACCGCGCGCGGCGGCCGCGCCGCGTGGTGCAGCGCCTGCGAAAACAGCGCCACGTCCACCTCGCCATCCGCAATCGGCGGAGCCTCGATGTCCCCGAGCCGATATTCCAGGTTCGTAAAACCGTTCTCCCGCGCCACGCCCGCGCCGAACTCGACCATTTTCTCCGAGTTGTCCACCGCGATCACCCGCCGCGCATGCCGCGCCAGCAGTTGCGAGAGTGTGCCCTCGCCCGCGCCGAGATCGGCGATCACCACCTCGCTCGGCAGCAGCCGCAGGAGGCCGTGCGCCAGCGCCTGCCAGGAGCGGCCCGGAATGTAGGTGCGTCCAAATTTGCCCGCGAGCCGGTTGAAATACTCCGCCGCCCGGTCCTTCCGCTTCCGCAGCGCCAGCGCCAGCGCCGCGTCGTCCCGCGCCGCCTCGGGCATCTCCTCGCCCGCCAGCCCGATCAAGCCCGCCAGCGGACCCTCCGGCCGCAGCTCCGCGCGGTAGAAAATGTTTTTGCCCACGCGCCGGTCCGCCACGAGGTTCTCCCGCTTGAGCAGCGCCAGACTCGCCGAAATGCGGCTCTGCCCCATGCCCAGAATCTCCTGCAACTCCGCCACCGTCAACTCCTCCGCCACCAGCAAACGCAGCAGGCGCAGACGCGTCGGGTCGGCCAGAATGCGGAAGGACTTTAGGATTGACGCCATTGGACTTATGAAGACATTGGCATACGTTCATACGTTTTATCAACTCCCATCCTCACCCCATGTCCCGCCGTTACATTTTTTCGTCCGAGTCCGTTGGTGAAGGCCACCCCGACAAGGTTGCCGATACGATTTCTGATGCCGTGCTCGACGCCTGCCTCGCGCAGGACCGCCGGAGCCGCGTCGCCTGCGAGACCTACGTGAAGAGCAACATCGCCATCGTCGGCGGCGAGATCACCACGAAGGCGAAACTCGACTACGTCCAGATCGTCCGCGACGCCGTGCGCGAGATCGGCTACGTGAACGACGACGACGTCTTCCACGCCGACAAAATCTTCGTCCAGAACATCCTCACCGCCCAGTCGCCCGACATCGCCCAGGGCGTGGACGCCAAAAAGGCCAAGGGCAAAAAGACCGCCGAGCAGGGTGCCGGCGACCAGGGCATCATGTTCGGCTACGCCAGCAACGAGACGCCCGAGCTCATGCCCGCGCCGATCATGTTCGCCCACCGCCTCGGCCGGAAGCTCACCGAGATCCGCAAGGCCGGCCGCGCCGCGAAGTGGCTCCGCCCGGACGCGAAATCCCAGGTTTCCGTGGAATACGTCGACGGCAAGCCCACCCGCATCACGAACGTCGTCATCTCCACCCAGCATGCCGCGGACGCCGAGCACGCCGAGATCGAGAAATTCTGCATCGAGAAGGTCATCAAAGCCGTTCTTCCCAAGGCCATGCTCACGAAGGACACCGAGTTCCTCATCAACCCCACCGGCAAATTCGTCATCGGCGGCCCGCAGGGCGACACCGGCCTCACCGGCCGCAAAATCATCGTCGACACCTACGGCGGCATGGGCCGCCACGGCGGCGGCGCCTTCTCCGGCAAGGACCCGAGCAAGGTCGACCGCAGCGCCGCCTACATGGGCCGCTGGGTCGCCAAAAACATCGTCGCCGCCGGCCTCGCCGCCCGCGCCGAGGTCCAGTTCGCCTACGCCATCGGCCACCCGCAGCCCGTGAGCGTGCACATTGACACCTTTGGCACCGGCACCGTGGCGGACGACGCCATCCTCGACGCCGTCTTGAAGACCTTCAGCTTCAAGCCCGCCGACATCGTCGCCCAGCTCGACCTCCTCCGCCCGATCTACGCCAAAACCACGAACTACGGCCACTTCGGCAAGGAAGACCCCGACCTCACCTGGGAAACCACCAACAAAGCCGCCGCCCTGAAAAAAGCCGTCAAATAGGCGCATCCACCCTCGCGGATTAAACGAATCAACATAACAACATCTATTGATATGAGCACTGCCACCACCCCGACTCCCGCCGTCGACTACAAGGTCGCCGACATCTCGCTGGCCGAGTTTGGCCGCAAGGAAATCCAGATCGCCGAGCACGAAATGCCGGGCCTCATGGCGACCCGCCGCAAATACGCCGCTCAAAAGCCGCTCGCCGGCGTCCGCATCATGGGCAGCCTGCACATGACCATCCAGACCGCCGTCCTCATCGAGACCCTCGTCGACCTCGGCGCGAACGTCCGCTGGTGCTCGTGCAACATCTTCTCGACCCAGGACCACGCCGCCGCCGCGATCGCCGCCGCCGGCATTCCCGTCTTCGCCTGGAAGGGCGAGACCCTTGAGGAATACTGGGACTGCACCATCAAGGCCCTCACCTGGCCCGACGGCTCCGGCCCCGAGCTCATCGTCGACGACGGCGGCGACGCCACCCTCCTCATCCACAAGGGCGCCGACCTCGAAGAAGGCGACGCCAGCTGGGTGAACGCGCCCGCCGGCTCCTTCGAAGAGGGCGTCATCAAAGCCCTCCTCAAAAAGGTCAACGCCGAGGACCCCCTCAAGTGGACCACCTACCTCAAGGCCTGGAAGGGCGTCTCCGAGGAGACCACCACCGGCGTCCACCGCCTCTACGAGATGCACCAGGCCGGCAAGCTCCGCGTCCCCGCCATCAACGTCAACGACTCCGTCACCAAGTCCAAGTTCGACAACCTCTACGGCTGCCGCGAATCCCTCGTCGACGGCATCAAGCGCGCCACCGACGTGATGATCTCCGGCAAAGTCGGCGTCGTCTGCGGCTACGGCGACGTCGGCAAAGGCTGCGCCCAGGCCCTCCGCGCGCAGGGTGCGCAGGTCGTCGTCACGGAAATCGACCCCATCTGCGCCCTCCAGGCCGCCATGGAAGGCTTCCGCGTCCTCACCATCGAGGACACCCTCGGCTGGGGCGACATCTACGTCACCACCACCGGCAACAAGGACATCATCCGCCTCGAGCACCTCACCAAAATGAAGGACCAGGCGATCGTCTGTAACATCGGCCACTTCGACAACGAGATCCAGGTCGACGCGCTCAACAACTACGCCGGCGCGAAGAAGCTCGAAATCAAGCCCCAGGTCGACCAATACACCTTCGAAGACGGCCGCCAGCTCTACATGCTCGCCGAAGGCCGCCTCGTGAACCTCGGCTGCGCCACCGGCCACCCGAGCTTCGTCATGAGCAACAGCTTCACGAACCAGACGCTCGCCCAGATCGATCTCTGGAAAAACCGCGAGACGAACAAGCCCGGCGTCACCGTCCTCAGCAAGCAGCTCGACGAGGAAGTCGCCCGCCTCCACCTCGAGAAAATCGGCGCCAAGCTCACGAAGCTCACGCCCGCCCAGGCCGACTACATCGGCGTCAAGGTCGAAGGCCCCTACAAGCCCGAGACCTACCGCTACTAAGAACGCCGCCGGGCCCCGCGCCCGCCGACCCTTCCAAAAAGCCCGCCCCGCCAACCCGGGGCGGGCTTTTTCTTTGCCCGCTCGCCTCCCGCCCCCGCCGCGCGCTTGATCCCGCCGCGGCCGTGCCGGAGCATGTCCCCACCACCGCATGGACCCCACCACCCTCGGCCTCCCGCATCGGCCGCCCTTCCTCTTCCTCGACGCCGTCACCGACCTCGAGCCCGGCACCTCCGCCCGCGCCACGAAAACCTTCGACCCCGCCGACCCCGTCTTCGCCGGCCACTTCCCCGGCGCACCCATCGTCCCCGGCGTGCTCCTCACCGAAGCCCTCGCCCAACTCGCCGGCATCGCCGTCGCCGAGCCCGGCGCCCGCTACCTCCTCTCCGCCGTCCGGCTCATGAAATTCCCCCGCGCCGCCCGCCCCGGGGAACTCCTCCTCCTCACCGCCACCGTCCAATCCCGCCTCGGCCCGCTCCGTCAATGCGCCGTCCACGCCACCGTCGGCTCCGAGACCGTCGCCACCGGCGAGATCGTCCTCAGCGAATGGACCGCCCCCGCCTGACCGCCCACAGGCGTCTCGCCAGCGCGCGAGCCTTCGTCTAAGAACGAAGCCTCCCGCATGACTTCCGCCCTCCGGCGTCTCCTCTTCTGGCTCGGCTACCTTTACGGAGCCCTCGCCGTCGTCGTCTGCGCGACCTTGGGCGCCGCCCTGCTTCTCATTCCCTGCTCCGCCCGCTGGCGGCAACGCACCACCACCCGCGTGATCGCCGCCATCTCCCGCGCCTTCATCGTCACCATGCACCGCGCCGGGGTTTTTCAGTTCGACCTCCGCGGCCTGCAGGCCCTCCGCCCCCGCCGCGGCGTCATCTTCGCCGCCAACCACCCCACCTTCCTCGACGCGCTCCTCCTCTTCGGCGTGCTCCCCGGCGTCTTCTGCGTCACCAAGGCCAGCCTGCTGCGCCACCCGCTGCTTATCCCCATCCTCCGCGCCGCCGGTTACCTCGAGGTCGAACAACCCCGCCGCCTCATGCGCTCCTGCGCCGACCGCCTCCGCGCCGGGGACAACCTCCTCGTCTTCCCCGAAGGCACCCGCTCGCCCCAACGCGGCCTCCACCCCTTCAAGCCCGGCTTCGCCCACGTCGCCCTCCACGCCCCCGCCCCCGTCATCACCCTCCACGTCGCCGGCCCGCCCGGCGACTTCCTCCGCAAAGGCACCGCCTTCTTCCGCCCCTGGCAGCCCCTCCCCATTCGCTACGTCTTCCGCGCCGGCGCGGAATTCCCCCCCCGCGAGGGCGACTCCACCAAAACCTTCCTCACCCGCGTCGAAGCCGCCTTCCACCCCGCCGTCGCGGCCACCCCATGAGCCCCGCGCCCCTCCTTCGCGCCGGCCTCCTCGCCACCGCCGGCCTCGGCGCCGGTCTCCTCCTCGGCGGCCGCCCACGCTCCGGACTCCTCGCCCTCGCCGCCGCCCACGCCACCTTCTGCGCCACCGCCGCCGCGCCAAACCACGCCCTCACCGGCCCGCTCATCCGCCGCTTCACCCCCCGCGACCGCGAACTCTGGCTCACCCTCGACGACGGCCCCGACCCCGCCGCCACCCCCGCCATCCTCGACGTGCTGGAGCGCCACCGCGCCCGCGCCACCTTCCTCCTCATCGGCAAACGCGCCGCCCGCCACCCCGACCTCGTCCGCGCCATCACCGCTGCCGGTCACGAGATCGGCAACCACTCGCACACCCACCCCGCCGCCACGTTCTGGACCGCCGGCCCCGCCCGCCTCGCCCGCGAAATCGACGACGCCCAGCGCGCCATTCACGCCGCCGCCGGTATCACCCCCGCGTTCTTCCGCCCCCCCGTCGGCATGGCCAACCTCTTCCTCGACCCGCTCCTCCGCGCCCGCGGTCTCCGCCGCCTCGGCTGGTCCGTCCGCGCCTTCGACACCCGACCGCAGGACCCCGCCGCCCTGCTCGACCGCCTCACCGCCGCCTGCTACCCCGGCGCCATTGTCCTCCTCCACGAACGCGGCGCCACCGCCGGCACCGCCATCCTCGACGCCTTCCTCACCCGCCTCCGCCGCGCGGAATTCCGCGTCACCCTTCCCGCCGAAGCCCAACTCCTCGTCGATTCCCTCGCATGAACGTCGTTATCACCGGACTCGGCCTTGTCTCGCCGCTTGCCACCGGCGTGGACGCCACCTGGTCCCGCCTCGTCGCCGGTGAGCACGGCCTCCGCCCCCTCACCGTCTTCGACCCCGCCGGCTACCGCTGCCACCGCGCCGGGGAAATTCCCCTCACCCCCGCCCCGCGCGACCGCGCCCCCCGCGCCAGCCACTTCCTCCTCGCCGCCGCCTGCGAAGCCCTCGCCCAGGCCCGCCTGCAGCCCTTCGACGGCCTCCCGCTCTGCCTCAGCACCACCGCCGGCGGCATGGAATTCGGCGAAGACTTCCTCCGCGGCTTCCTCGAAAACCGCCGCCCCGCCCTCGCCAAAATCGCCCGCTACCACCCCCGCCAGCAACTCCTCGACCTCGAACGCACCCTCCGCTTCCGCGCCGGCCCCGCCCACCTCATTTCCAACTCCTGCGCCAGCGGCGCCAACGCCCTCGGCCACGCCCTCGATCTCCTCCACACCGGCCAGGCCGAAATCCTCCTCGCCGGCGGATACGAAGCCCTCAACGAACTCGTCTTCGCCGGCTTCGACTGCCTCAAGGCCGTCACCGACGAGGACATCCGCCCCTTCGACGTCCATCGCTCCGGCCTCCTCCTCGGCGAAGGCGCCGCCGTCCTCGTGCTCGAAACCGCCACCCACGCCGCCCGCCGCGGGGCCGCCCCCCTCGTCACCCTCGCCGGCTACGGCCACGCCACCGACACCCACCACATCACCCAGCCCGCCCCCGCCGGCGAAGCCCTCGCCCGCTCCCTCCGCGCCGCCTGCACCCGCGCCGGCCTCGCCCCCGCCGCCATCGATTATGTCAACGCCCACGGCACCGGCACCCCCGCCAACGACCCCGCCGAACTCGCCGGCTACCACGCCGTCTTCGGCCCCGACCTCCCCCTCATCCGCTCCACCAAAGGCGCCACCGGCCACACCCTCGGCGCCGCCGGAGCCATCGAGGCCGTCCTCGCCGTCCAAACCCTCCGCACCGGCGCCGTCCCGCCCCAGCTCGGTCTCCGCGAACCCATCCCCGGCATGGAAACCGCCCTCCGCGCCGCGCCCGCCCGGCCGCCCCGCGTCGTCGCCAGCACCAACCTCGGCTTCGGCGGCTCCAACGCCGCCCTCGTTTTCACCGCGCAATGACGCCGCTCGCCCTCCTCGCCGCCGGCTCCGTGCCCGCCACCGTCGCCGCCGCCCTCCCCCGCCTCCGCCCCGACGCCGCCCCCTTCGCGGTCCGCCGCGTGGCCCCCGAAGCCACCCAACGCTGGCAGCGCGAACCCCGCCTCCGCCGCGCCAGCCCCATCGCCCACTTCCTCGCCGAAGCCTGCACCCAGGCCGTGGAGGCCGCCCCCGTCCCGCGCGAACGCCTCGGCCTCGTCGTCGCCTACTTCACCGGCCCGAGCCAGTATTCCCGCGCCTTCTTCCAGCCCGTGCTCGAACGCGGCCCCACCGCCGCCAGCCCCGCGTATTTCCCCGACACCGTCTACAACGCCAGCCTCAGCCACGTCGCCAGCGTCCTCGGTCTCAATGGGCCCGCCTACGCCCTCGTCGGCGACGAAGCCGCCTTCGTCTCCGCCCTCACCGTCGCCCGGACCTGGCTCACCCTCGGCACCGCCGACCACGTCCTCGTCGCCGGCGCCGAGGAACTCGACGCCATCGCCCTCGAAGCCTACGCCGCCGCCGGCTGGCTCCGCCGCGGCTTCCTCCCCGCCGAAGGCGCCGCCGCCCTCCTCGTCGGCCGCGAACCGGACGCCGCGATCCAAATCACCGACCTCGTGGAAGGCCCCACCCACCGCACCCCCGCCGAAGCCCGCGCCGCCCACGCCGCCGTCGCCACGACCTTTGGCTCCGAGCCCGTCTTCCCGCCCGACCCCGCGACCACCCCCCGCGCCTTCACCGCCAGCGCCGGCTGGTGCATCCAGGCCGCCGCCCGCCAGCTCGCCGCCGACTCCGCCCTCTGGGTCCCCCTCCCCGGCCACGACCACGGCTCCGCCGCCCTCCGGCTTTGTTCCCGCTCACGCCGGGTGAACGTTGAATCCGATAACCAGACCTGACGGGTAGAGCGAAATCCCCCATGAAAAACATCCCCTTTCTCGCCGGCTTAAGCGCCGTGCTGGGAGCCGCCGTTCTCATGAACCTGCAAGCCGCCTCCCCGCCCGATAAACCCGACTTCCGCCACTGGGGAGATCAGGGCGACGGCACCTTTCGAAACCCCATCCTCCCCGGCGACTTTTCCGACCCCGACGTCATCCGCGTGGGCGGTGATTATTATCTCATCACCTCAACGTTCCAGTTTTCGCCCGGCATGGCGGTGCTGCATTCCAAGGATCTGGTGAATTGGAGGTATCTCAGTCACTGCTTTTCCGATCTCACCCAACTGGGACCGGAGCTCAACTGGGATCGCATGAACCGCTACAACCGCGGCGTCTACGCGGGCTCGCTGCGTTACCACGACGGCAAATTTTGGATGTTCACCACCACGCTGGACGAAGGGGTTTTCATGACCACCGCGACCAGGCCCGAAGGCCCCTGGGCACCGCCGCTCAAAATCTGGGACCGAAAGGGCGTGGATGATAACTGCCCATTCTGGGACGACGACGGCCAGGCCTACATGCTTTTCTCCACGCCCGGGAACAAGTGGTATACCCGCATCGTCAAAATGTCGCCCGATGGGACAAGCGTTGATCCCTCCACCGAACGCGTCATCGATGCCCACCAGACGAGCGAGGGAAACAAAATCTACAAGCTCAACGGTTACTATTACATCTTCCACAACCAGTGCGAATTCGCCGGTCCGAATGATCAAAACACCGAGCGCATCGGGGTCTTCATGCGGTCCCGGAACATTTGGGGACCCTACGAGAAACGCGTGGCTCTCCGCGGGCGCCGCCAGCCCGACCTGGACGGCGAGCCGAATCAGGGAGGTTTGGTTCAGACCGAGGCGGGTGATTGGTGGTTCATTACGCATCAAGGCCGCGGCTCCATCCACGGCCGCGCCTGCTCGCTTCTGCCCGTCAAGTGGGTCGATGGTTGGCCGGTGCTGGGCGAGCCGGACGCCCTCGCCATCGGCACCATCCCCTGGAGCGGGAAAAAACCGGTGGACGGATTCCCCGCCCACGCGCCGCAGGCCTCGGATGACTTCTCCTCCGCCACGCTGGGCCCCCAGTGGGAATGGAACTACCAGCCCCGCGCGGACATGTGGTCGCTCACGGAACGTCCCGGCTCCCTGCGTTTGCGCGCCTTCAAGCCGCTGCATCGACCGCTCTCACCCGACCCGGGAGCTAAACCGGTTCCCCCCGGCGTGCTGCTTAACGCCGGAAACACGCTGACCCAGCGCCTCATGACCCCGGCGGGGGGAACCGCCACGGCCCGGCTTGATCTCACGAATCTCGCCGATGGACAGACCGCCGGCTTCGGACTCTTCTCCAAGGAATACGGCGTGCTCGGCGTCCACCAAACGCAGGGCGTCCGTCGGTTGGTTTACCTCACCAACGACACCGCGCAACAAGGCCCGGTGTTAACGCAGAATTCCATCTGGCTTCGGGCCATCATCGACGACAAGGCCACATCCACCTTTGCCTACAGTCTCGACGGAGAACACTTCACTCCCTTCGGAGAACCCTACGCCTTGAAATGGGCATGGTATCGCGGCATCCGCCTCGCGTTGTTCTCCTATAACGAAACCGCCGAAGCCGGTTTTGTGGATATCGATTCGTTCGAATACACCTTCCCGGGCCCGCCTCCCTTTCCCGGGCGTCATCGGTAAACGAAGGTCCCACAACGCCGCCCGCAGCTTGCCCGCAGGAACGCAGGATTGCCGCCCCCGCCATGGCCGGGTTAATTCCCATGGCGCAGCCATGACCGTTGACCTCGCCGAACTCAAAAACCTCCTCATCGAAAACTGCATGCTGCGGCTTTCCCCCGAGGAAATCGCCGAGGACACCCCGCTCTTCTCGCCCGAAGGCCTCGGCCTCGACTCCATCGACGCCCTCCAGCTCGCCGTCGCCGTCGAAAAAACCTACGGCGTCGCCATCAAGGACTCCTCCGTCGCCCGCGAAGCCCTCCACAGCCTCGCCTCCCTCCGCGACTGGATCACCCGCCAAAAAAATGAACCCGCCGGACAAGGCTGACGTCGTCATCGCCGGTGGCGGCCCCGCCGGTTCCGCCGCCGCGATCACGCTCGCCCGCGCCGGCCGCCGCGTCCTCCTCCTCGAACGCGACGCCCACCCCCGCTTCCGCATCGGCGAATCCCTCCTCCCCTACGGCAACGACCTCCTCCGCGAGCTCGGCGTCTGGGACGACCTCGTCGCCGACGGCCGCTTCATGGAAAAACGCGGCGCCGAATTCGGCACCGCCGACGGCGCGCACTTCCAGCGCTTCTCCTTCGCCCAGGGCCTCGGCCCCGCCCACGCCTTCACCTTCCAGGTCGAACGCTCCCGCTTCGACGCCCTCCTCTTCGCCCGCGCCGCCACCGCCGGCGCCACCACCCGCGAGCACGCCGCCGTCACCAGCCTCGCCCCCGACGCCCACGGCGTCACCGTCACCTACACCCACGCCGGCACCCCGCACACCGTCCGCGCCCGCCACTTCCTCGACGCCACCGGCCGCGACGCCGTCTCCGGCCGCCTCCTCCACCTCCCGAAAATCGCCACCCAACCCGCCCGCCGCCTCGCCACCTACGCCCACTTCCACGGCGTCACCCGCAACGACGGCGACGCCGCCGGCAACATCACCATCCTCCGCGCCCCCGGCGGCTGGTTCTGGCTCATCCCCCTCGACGCCGAAAAAACCTCCGTCGGCTACGTCCGCCTCCTCGCCGACCTCAAGGAAAACGGCCTCTCCCCCGACGCCGACTTCGACCGCGCCCTCGCCGCCTTCCCCGCGCTCCGCGACCGCCTCGCCACCGCCCACCGAGTCGCCCCCGCCCACTCCACCGGCGACTACAGCTACCGCTTCCGCTCCTTCGCCCCCCACCCCCGCATCCTCCTCACCGGCGACGCCGCCGGCTTCGTCGACCCCATCTTTTCCTCCGGCGTTTTGCTCGCCCTCAAATCCGCGCACCGCGCCGCCCGCCTCCTCCTCCGCCACGACGAACGCCCCCTCGGCCCGCTCACCCGCGCCCGCTACACCGCCGACGTCCGCCGCATGATGAATCTCTACCGCGGCATCATCCGCGCCTTCTACGACGCCCCCTCCTTCGAGCTCTTCATGCACCCCGAGCCCCCGTGGGACGTCCGCCGCGCCGTCCTCGCCCTCGTCGGCGGCCGCACCGAACTCCCCCTCCCCCTCCGCTGCCGGCTGCACGCCTTCCACCTCTGCCGCCACCTCCAGCGCTGGCTCCCCCTCGCCCCGCGCATCCCCTCCCTCACCGCATGCCCGCCGCCCACGCAGGCCTGATCGACCCAGCCCCGCCGCGCTACCCCCGCTTCCACGGCGCGGCCGCCTACGCCCTCGGGGCCGCCCTCGGCCGCGTGTTTCCGCGCGCCTTCTGCCGCGGCCTAGCCGAACTCCTTGGCACCGTCTACGCCGCCACCCACCCCGCCCGCGTCGCCCTCGTCCGCGAAAACCTCCGCCTCCTCCGGCCCGACGCCGCCGACCCCGCCACCGCCCGCCGCGTGTTCCGCGAATTCGCCGGCACCCTCGGCGACTACTTCCACCTCGCCCGCCGCCCCGCCGCCACCGCCACCGCCCTCATCACCGAACGCGCCGGCTTCGAACACTTCGAAACCATCCGCCGCCACGGCCGCGGCGGCCTCCTCCTCACCGCCCACCTCAGCCTCTTCGAGCTCGGCGGCGCCGCCGCCCGCGAACTCGGGCTAGAACTCGTCGCCCTCACCCGCCCCGAATCCTCCCCCGCCCTCACCGCCTGGCGCGCCGCCACCCGCGCCCGCTGGGGCATGGAAACCCTCGAAATCGCCACCGACGACCAATTCGCCTTCCTCCAGGTCGTCCGCCACCTCGACGCCGGCAAACTCGTCGCCGCCCTCATCGACCGCCCCCCCGCCGGCCGCGGCCAACCCGTCCGCCTCCCCGGCGGCTCCGTCCACTTCGCCGGCGCCATCCTCCTCCTCGCCCTCGCCCAACGCTGCCCCGTCCTCCCCGTCACCACCGTCCACCTCCCCACCGGCGGCTACCGCGTCGAAGCCCACGAACCCTTCTTCGTCGAACGCACCGGCCCCGACTTCCTTGACCACGCCTGCCAGCGCCTCGCCGACGCCTTCACCCCCACCCTCACCGCCCACGCCGGGCAGTGGTTCCACTTCGTCCCCCTCAGCCCGCGCTGAACCACCGCTCGATCGCCCCGCTATCCAGTTTGCCCCTCGCCGTCCGCGGCAACTCCGCCGCCACCCGCAATTCCCGCGGCCGCTTCCACGCCGGCAACCGCCGCGCCAGCTCCGCCCGCACATCCGTCCGCCCGCTCTCCACCGCCGCCACCAAATAATCCCGCCCCTCGCCCGGCACCACCCCCACCCACGCCTCCGTCACCCCGCGCAACCCCCGCAGCACCCGCTCCACCTCCAGCGGACTCACCTTGCGCCCGCCCACGTTCGCCAGCGCCGTCGCCCGGCCCAGAATCCGCAGCTCCCCCGCCGCCGTCCACCCGCCCACATCCGCCAGCGTGAACCGCCCGCCACGCGTCGTTACCGCCGCGCCCGCCACGCGAATCCGCCCGTCCCGCCCCACCGTCACCTCCACGCCCGGCAGCGGCCGCCCCACCGCCCGCCCGCTCCGCGACGCCGCCCCCGTCCGGTCGAAACAAATTCCGCCCGTCTCCGACGACCCGTAAAAATTCCGCACGCTCGTCCCGAACCGCGCCGCAAACGCCCGCGCCACCTCCGGCGGCAGCACCGCCCCCGCCGAAATCACCCGCCGCAGGCTGGGCAGCGCCGGCAACTCCGGCAACTCCGCCAGCAATCGCAGCACCACCGGCACCGTCGGCAGCACCGTCACCCGATGCGCCGCGATCCACTCCGGCACCTGCCGCGGCACCCACGCCGCCGCCGTCACCAGCGCCGTGCCCTGCAAAATCAGCGGCATCACCAGATTCCCCAGCCCGTAGGAATGCCCCAGCGGCAGCAACGCGAGATTCCGATCCGCCGCGCGAATCCCCATCCCCGCCACGATGTTCCGCCCGTCCGCCAGCAAATGCTCCGCGCGATACGGCACCAGCGCCGGCCGCCCCGTCGAGCCGCTCGTCACCTTCGCCCCCGCAAATCGCCCCGCCGCAAACGTCCCTCCCAGCCGCACCAGCGCTCCATCCGTCCACGCGTGCCCCGCCCCCAGCCCCCGCGCCAGCTCCATCCAATCCGCCCCCGGCTCCAGCGCCAACGCCGCCACCCCCGCCCGCTGCATCGCCAGAAAATCCTCCAGCCACCCCGGCTCCGTCGGCCGCGCAAACGCCACCAGTCCGCCCCGCGCCGCCGCGAACCGCGGCGCCAACGCCTCCGCCCGCTCCGCCAGCTCCCGCGCCGTCCACGTCACATCCCCGTCCGCTGCGCTCACCACCACGCGCCGCGGACCCCGCGCCGCCACCGCGGCAAAAGCCTCCCACAACGCGCTGGGTCGGACGGAAGGCAAACGGGCCATCCAAAAAATCAACGCCGCCCCGCGCCGAAAAGCGAGGGCGTTTCCCCGCCCCTCGCGGCTTGACTCCCCCCGCCCGGGAAAAGAATTTTCAAGACGCGAATGTCGTCCCCGTCCACGGAATCCATCCCGATCCACCAGCAACTCCTCGCCGCTATCGGCGAGCGCATCCTCGAGCTACCCCCCGGATTCACCGTCGACTCCGACCTCTACGATGCCGGCCTCGACTCCATGGCCACCCTCCAGCTCATGCTCCTCATCGAGGAACGCTTCGGCGTGAACCTCCCCGAAGCCCAGGTCACCTGCGCGAACTTCCGCACCATCACCCAGCTCGCCCACCTGGTCGAAAAGGCCCTCGCCCGCCGCGGGTGAGCCCCCCCTCCTCCATGAGCGATTCCCCCCGCGTGCTCGTTGCCGGCGGGGGAACCGCCGGCCTCGCCGCCGCCGTCGCCGCCGCCCGCTCCGGTGCAACCGTCACCCTCGTCGAACGGCACGGCCTCCTCGGCGGCATGGGCTCCGTCGCCCTCGTCCACACGCTCTGCGGCCTCTACGAACTCGCCGACGACACCCCGCCCCGCTGGGCCAACCCCGGCCTGCCCGCCGAATTCGCCACCCGCCTCCTCGCCCGCGGCGACGCACTCCCCCCCGTCCGCCTCGGCCGCGTCCACGTCCTCCCCCACCGCCCCGCCGGCCTCGCCCAGGCCGCCGCGGATTGGCTCGCCGAAACCCCGCGCGTCACCGTCCGCCTCCTCGCAAACCTGCGCGCCGCCGATTCCGCCACCGGCCGCGTGGAAATCTCCACCCCCACCGGCCGCGAAACCCTCGCCGCCGACGCCTGGATCGACGCCACCGGCGACGCCGCGCTCGCCCGCCTCGCCGGCGCCCCCACCGAACACGCCCCGCCCGACCGCCTCCAGCGCCCTGCCTACATCGTCACCCTCAGCGGCGTCGACCCCGCCGCCCTCGCACCCGACGCCCGCCTCCGCCTCGCCGCGCAAATCGCCCGCGCCGTCTCCGCCGGCCACCTGCCCCCCGGCGCCGTCGGCGCCGCCCTCCGCGCGTTCGAGCCCGGCGGCGACACGTTTGTCACCATCGACCTCGCCGGCCCGCCGGACTACGACCCCACCGACCCCGCCACCCTCGCCGCCCTCCTGGCGGAAGGCCGCCAGCTCGCCGAAGCCCTCACCGCCTACCTCCGCCGCGAATCCCCCGGCTTCGCCTCCGCCGTCATCTCCGCCCACGCCCGGCAACTCGGCGTCCGCGAAAGCCACCGCGTGATCGGCCGCGCCCGGCTCGAAGCCGACGACCTCCTCCGCGGCACTACCTTCCCCGACGCCGTCGCCCGCGCCACCTGGCCGATGGAACTCCGCGAAAACCACCGCGGACCCCGCCTGCGCTTCCCCGAATCCAACCGCCCCGCCGACATCCCCGCCGGTTGCCTCCAGGCCCGCGACCTCCCCCGCCTCTTCGCCGCCGGCCGCTGCGTCTCCTGCAGCCACGAAGCCCAGGCCTCGATTCGGGTGATGGGCACCTGCCTCGCCACCGGCGAAGCCGCCGGCCGCCTCGCCGCCGCTTCCTCCCGATGAACGTCGTCGAGCTCCTCTTCCGCGACGCGGACCCCGCCGCTCCCGCCCTCATCGAAGGCGCGACCACCCTCACCTACGCCGCGCTCCGCGACCGCGTGGACGCCGCCGCCGCCCGCTTCGCCCACTGCCCCGCCCCCCGCATCGGCCTGCGCTGCCCCAGCGGAATCGATTACGTCGTCCTCGCCCTCGCCATCGTCCGCTCCGGCAAATGCCTCATCCCCCTCGCCGACGAACTCTCCGCTGCCGAACGCGCCGAAATCCTCCGCCGCACCGCCGTCGCCGCCGTCGTCGGTCCCGACGGCGCGCTGGAACCCCTCGCCAACCCCGCCGCCCCCGCCTTCGACGAAGCCGCCTTCGCCGCGCTCGATCCCGCCTTCATCCGCTTCAGCTCCGGCACCACCGCCAGCAGCAAGGGCATCGTGCTCTCCCACGAGACCCTCCTCGCCCGCGCCCGCGCCGCGAATCGCGGCCTCGGCATCGGCCCCGGCGACCGCGTCGTGTGGATCCTCCCCATGGCGCACCACTTCGCCGCCTCCATCCTGCTCTACCTCCTCCACGGCGCGGCGACTGTCCTCGTTCCCTCGCACCTCGCCGCGGACGTCCTCGCCGCCGGCCGCGCCCACCGCGGCACCGTGCTCTACGGCGCGCCGTTCCACCACGCCCTCCTAGCCGCCGAACCCTCCGGCCAAACCTGGCCCGACCTTCGCCTCGCCGTCTCCACCGCCGCCGCCCTCCCCGCCGCCACCGCCGAAGCCTTCGCCGCCCGCTTCGGCCTCCCGCTCACGCAGGGCCTCGGCCTCATCGAAGTCGGCCTCCCGCTCCTCAACCTCGCCGCCGCCCGCACCAAACCCACCGCCCTCGGCCGCCCGCTCCCCGACTTCACCGCCGCGCTCCGCGACGGCGAACTCCACCTCCGCGGCCCCGGCCTGCTCGACGCCTACCTCGACCCCTGGCAACCCCGCGCCGAAATCCTCCGCGACGGCTGGTTCGCGACCGGCGACCTCGCCGAGCAGGACGCCGACGGCGACTACTTCCTCCTCGGCCGCCGGCACTCCGTCATCAACGTCGCCGGCCTCAAATGCTTCCCCGAGGAAATCGAGGCCGTCCTCGGCGCCCACCCCGGCGTCGCCCTCGCCCGCGTCACCGGCCGCCCCCATCCGAAGGTCGGCGCCGTGCCCGTCGCGGAAATCATCCCGCGCGACCCGCTCTCCCCGCCCGCCGTCGGCGACCTCGTCGCCCACTGCCGCGCCGCTCTCGCCCGCTACAAGATCCCGCTCGACTTCCGCTTCGTGGAAACGCTCCCCCTCACCGCGAGCGGGAAGCTGCGCCGGGCCTGATCCGCCGCCACAGCACCGGCAGCAGAAACAGCGAAATCAACGCGTCCAGCGCCAGCCCCAGCGCGCACGTGATCCCCAGGCTCGCCAGCCCGCGATGGTTCGCCCACCCGATCGTGCCAAACCCCGCCACCGCCGACGCCGCGCACAGCAGTATCAGCAACCCCACCTGCGCCTGCGCCGCCCGCACGTCCCCGCCGTTGCGGTGCAGCGCCAGCAGCAGCAGCAGGCTGTAATCAATGCCCGTGCCCAGCAGCAGCAGCACCGCGGCAAGGTTGAACAGATTCCACGTCAACCCGAACAGCGACATCGCCCCCGCCAGCGCGACAAACACCAGCGCCATCGTCAGCCCGAGCACGAGCAGCTCGCGAACGTTCCGGAACGCCGCGAACAAAATCAACGCCACCACCACGCCCAGCCCCAGCGCCAGACGCGCCAGCTCGCCCGGCACCGTCCGCGCCAGCTCGCGCCCAAGCTGCGCCCAGCTCACCAGCCACGTCCCCGGCCCCTGCACGCGCGCGACCACCGCGTCCTCGCGCCCCGGCACGGGATGCACCAGCCCCAGCGCGGCGCTGCCATCCGGCCCCGTCTGCGCCACGCGCCGCAGGATCCACCGCGCCGCCTCCCCCTGCGGCCAGATCGGCAACGGCCGCGCCCCCCACTCCGCCCACCGCGTCACCACCGCCCGCGTGAACACAAACGCCTCCGTCGTAAACCCCGCCTCCGCGAGAGTCTGTTCCAGCCGCGGAGCCTCCGCCGCGAGCGCCGCCAACCGCGGCAGATTCGCGCGCTGCGCGGCCTCATCCGGCCACAACGGCAGCGCGGATTGAAACGACCGCACGTCCCCCGCCGCCTGCGCCGCCCGCAGCGCGGCCTCCGCCCGCTGCAACCGCGCCAACGTCTCCGCCTCTTCCCCGCCCGACACCACCAGATTCAGCAAGGCCGGATCGCTCCCGAGCCGCGCCGCCAACCGGTCCAGCGCCGTATAGGCCTCGCTCACGCGCGGGCGCAGCGACTCGGCGGAGAAATCCATCCCCGGCGGCCCCTTCACGACGAGCACCCCCGCGAGCACGATCACAAGCAGCCCGGTGACCCATGCCCCCGGCCGCGCCAATCGGTCAAACGGCACGCGCGGCGGCGGCTCCGGCGTGCGCCAACGCCACGCAATCGGCGTGAAGACCAGCAGCATCACCGCCGCTCCCACGACCACCCCGATGCCCACCAGATTTCCAAGCTGCGACAGCCCCGGCAGCCGGCTCAGATTCAGCGCGAAGAACGCCGCCGCCGTCGTCCCCGCCGTCCACGCCACGTTGCGAAACGCATCCCGCCGAAGCTCCGCGAGCGAGGCCGCACCCTGCCGCGACTTTTGGTGCACGAGATAACCGTAGTCCACGCTCAGCCCGATCAGGATCGACGCAAAGCCCACGCCGATCATCGTCAGCTCGCTCAGCAGCAGACCCGCCAGCCCGAGGGAAATCACAAACGTCGCGCCCAGCAGCGCGAGCAGCACCGCCAGCGGACGCACCCGCCGATACGTGACCCAGAACAACCCCGCTATCACCGCCAGCGTCACAAACGCCGAGGACTTCATGTCCCACTCCATCGTGCCGGAGATGTCCGCCACGAACGCCGGCTCGCCCGTGATGCCCACCTTCACCGGCTTCGCGCCGACCGCCGTTCGCGCCGCCGCGCGCACCGCCGCCACCCAATCCACGCGGCCGCGGTAACCCTCCCCCAAAGCCGGCGCCTCCACGTAAATCACGCGGAACATCCCGTCGCGCGACGCAAACTCCGAACCGAACTCCCGCGCCGCCCCGCCGTCCGCCAGCAAATCGGCGCTCAGCCCGAACGGGTCGTAACCCGCCAGCGCAATGTCCTGCGGCGACAGCGAATTCGCGAGCCGCTCCACCGCGGCGGCGGCCGTCGCGGACGCGGCGTCCGGCGCGAGGCGCGCCAGCAACGCGTCCACGCGGGCCGGCGGCTGATTGAGCACGAGATACGCCACGAGCTCCGCCGCGTCGCCCGAGGCCTGCTCCCACGGCGGCGCGTCCACCACCCGCGCGGCAAGATCCGGCCGCGCCCGCAGCATTTTCGCGACGGCCTCCGCGGCCGCGGCGGTTTCGCCGGCCTCCGCGCTTTCGAGCGTCACGATCAATTCATTCGGCCGGGCAAACCGTTCGAGAAAAAGCGCCAGTCCGTCCACCTGCGGCAGATCGCGCGGCAGGAGCTTGAGGATGTCCACGTCGAAGCGGATGCGCGTGAGCCCGACGGCGACGAGCGCGGCGAGCCCGAGCAGCGCGAGCGCAACGAGGAGCCTACTTTTCATCGCGCACGGTGTAGCCGGTGAGGTCCACGCGGAAGGCGTCGGCCGGCAGCGGCTCGTTCACGCGAACGTTCGAGAAATCATTGCGCAGCTCCGACCCATCGCGCGCGGTGACGACAAACGAAAGAAGCTGCCCGCTCCCGCGATCAAACCTCACGCGAATCTCCTTGAGCGCCCGCGCCGCCGCCGCGTCGCGTGGCAGCATCGCAAACGTGCAGCGCTCCGGCGTGGCCTCAAGGTCCAGCAGCTCAAACCTCGCGCGGAACGCCTCGTAGTCCGCCGCGAGCGGAAATTCCAGGATCGGCAGGTCGCGCGTCGCGTCCAGCTTCGCGGGGTCGAAGCGGCTCACCTCCCGCGCCCGCACGCGGATGACCTCCACCGGCCCGCCGTCGCGCACCACGATGGTTTCCGCCGGCTGACCCAGCTCCCAGCGGAACGCGCCCGGCGCGCGGAACCACAGCCGGCCGGGGCGCACGACAGGATCGCGCAGCACGCGCAGCCGCCGCGTTTGCGTGAAATCCGCCGCCAGCGTGCGAATCTCTCGCTGCTGCGCCAGCCAGGAACGGAGCGGGCCGACGTCCACCGTGCGGATCGTTTGCGCGGGTGCCGCGGTGAGGCCCAACGCCAGCGCGGCTAGGAAGAGCAGGGGACGCATGGAATTTTTTGCCCGCCTTCCGCGGCGGAGGCGGTATTCTACGGGCCATGGCCTACGATGTCATCATCATCGGCGGCGCGCTTTCGGGCGCGTCCGTGGCGACGTTGCTCCGCCGCGAGCACCCCGACCTCCGCGTGCTCATCGTGGAGAAGTCGGAGCATTTCACGCGCAAGGTCGGCGAGGCCACGGTCGAGGTGAGCGGGCTCTTTCTCTCCCGCGTGCTCGGCCTCGGCTCGTTCCTCGCGGAGACCCAGCTCCCCAAGCAGGGCCTGCGTTTCTGGTTCGCGAATGACCGCGTCACCAACCTCGCCGAGGCCAGCGAAATCGGCCCGCGCTACCAGGTCCGCCTCCCCTCCTACCAATGCGACCGCGCCGTGCTCGACGAGGAGGTCCTCCGCCGCGCCGTGGCCGCGGGCGCGGAACTCTGCCGCCCCGTCACGGTCGCCCGCGTCGAGCTGAACCCCGGCGGACTCCAAACCGTCACCCTGCGCGGGCCGGCCGGACCCGAAACGCTCCACGCCCGCTGGGTCGTCGACGCCTCCGGCCCCGCCACGCTCCTCGCGCGGCAGGAGGGCTGGCGCGAGGAAATCACCGCGCACCCCACCGCCTCCGCCTGGGGCCGCTGGCGCGGCGTGAAGGATTGGGACGGCCTCGACCTCGCCGCGAAATATCCCGAGTGGGCGCGCGCCTGCCACACCACCCGCAACACCGCCACGAACCACATTGTCGGCGACGGCTGGTGGAGCTGGTGGATTCCGCTCAAGGGCGGCGACGTGAGCGTCGGCGTCGTGTTCGACCAGCGCCTCGTGGACTGGCCCGCCGGCGGCAGCCTCGGCGACCGCCTCGCGACGTTCCTCCGCCGCCACCCCGTCGCCCGCGAAATGCTCGCCGACGCCGAGCTCGTCGAGGGCGACATCAACTGGCGCAAAAACCTCGCCTACTGCAGCCGCACCTTTGCCGGCGACGGCTTCGTCCTCGTCGGCGACGCCGGCTCCTTCCTCGATCCGCTCTACAGTCCGGGGATGGACTGGATTGCCGCCGGCGCCACCCGCGCCGCCGCGCTCATCGGCGCGCAACAGCGCGGGGACGACGTCGCCCCGCTCGTCGCGGCCTACAACCACGCCTTCACCACCGGCTACCACCGCGCGTTCGACGCGCTCTACCGCGACAAATACGAATACCTCGGTGAGTTCGACCTCGTGCGCATCGCGTTTCTGCTCGACCTCGGTCTCTACTACCTCGGCATCGTCCACTCACCCTACGTGCAGGGCGCGCAAACCCTCGTCGATCCGCCCTTTGGCGTGCCCGCCGCCCGCCCCGCGCATTGGCTCATGAGCCTCTACAACCGCCGCCTCGCCGCGATCGCGCGCCACCGCCGCGCCACCGGCCGCCTCGGTCGCACAAACGACCGCCACCGCGCCCTCACCAACGGCTACACGCTCGACCGCGCCGACGCCCGTCTCCTCCTCCGCCCGCTCCGTGCCTGGCTCGGGCTCGAACTCCGCGAAGGCTGGCGCACGTGGTTCCAGGCGGACGCCAAACCCGCCGCCCCGCTCCCCGCCCGGCCCGACCCGCAGCCCGCGACCTAGGCGCAAATTTTTCCCACGAGACGATGGGAGAATCGGCGAGATTCTGCTAAACGCCTCACCCTGATGGCACTCTCCTCTCGCGTCAAAGTTGCGGGAATTGGCATCTTTTGCCGCAAACTCTTCCATCTCCACCCCCGACGGGTGCGGCTCGGCGGCCTCCTCGGCACCGACCAAGCTGACGCGAATGTCTTTCTCACCATCGGTAAATCCGCATGAAAGCGCGCCCCGCACTCCCTGACGAACCGCTGCGCGAGGCCTACCGCCAGCACAACAACCGACAGCTTTCCCGCAGCATCATCGTCGCCAACGCCATCGCCCTCGTCGGCATGCCCTCGGGCGTCCTCCTCGACTACTTCCTCTACCCCGAACGCTTCGCCCTCTTCGCCGCCATCCGCTTCGGCGTGGACGCCCTGCTCCTCGCCATCATGGGCATCCTCCACCTCCGGCGCCACCACCCCGCCCGCCCCCTCGTTTCCAGCCTCGGCATCCTCTCGCTCCTTCTCATGACGGCGTCCTTCAGCCTCATGATCTCCCTCACCGAGGGCGAACGCTCCCCCTACTTCGCCGGCATCATCCTCGTGCTCTTGACGTGGTCCAGCCTCCTGCCCTGGTCCGTCGCCGAGACCCTCATCATGTGCCTCGGCTCCCTCGCCATCTACACCGTCGGCTGCCTCACCAGCCCCGGCTTCTCCCTGCCCGCCTCCCTCCCCCTCTTCGGCTTCAACACCTCCTTCATCCTCATCACCACCCTCGTCTGCATCGGCGTCACCCTCTTCCTCTCCCGCGTTCGCTTCGAGGACTTCCGCCTCCGCCACCAGCTCGACGTTCAAAACCGCGAACTCCAGGAACTCGACCGCCAGAAAACCCAGTTCTTCGCCAACATCAGCCACGAACTCCGCACCCCGCTCACCCTCATCCTCAGCCCCGTCGAAAGTCTGCTCTCCCGCCCCGATCAACTCGACGCCCGCGTCCACGAAAGCCTCATCCTCGTCCACCGCAACAGCCTCCGCCTCCTCAAGCTCATCAACGACCTGCTCGACCTCACCCGCCTCGACCAGGGCGGGGACGTCCTGCGCCGCCAGACCTTTGCCGTCGGGCCGTTCGTGCGCGGCATCGTCGACTCCGTGCGCCACCTCGGCCTCACGAAAAACCTCCGCCTCCGCGTCGAGGACGGCGACCCCGCCACCCTCCTCACCGCGGACGCCTCCCGCATCGAGAAGGTCCTCGTCAACCTGCTCACCAACGCCATCAAATACACCCCCGCCGGCGGCTCCATCGTCGTCGCCTGGCACGCCGCCGGCCAGAACACCGCCCTCGTCGTGCGCGACACCGGCGTCGGCATCCCCGCCGAGGACCTCCCCCGCATCTTCGACCGCTTCCACCAGGTCCGCAGCAATCTCACCAACCAAACCCAGGGCGTCGGCATCGGCCTCGCCCTCGCCCGCGAACTCGTCGAGGAACACGGCGGCCACATCGAGGTCGAAAGCCAGCCCGGCCACGGCTCGACCTTCCGCGTCCTCCTCCCGCTCGAATCCGGCGCCGCCGTCACCCCCGCTCCCGCCGCCCCCTCCGGCCCCGAGGAACCCTTCGCCCAGGCCTTCCGCTCCGCCGACCGCGCCGTGCGGCCCCCCGCCGACCCCGCGGACGAACTCCCGCCCATCCTCGGCCAGGGCGAAACCACCGTGCTCGTCGCCGACGACGAAATCGACCTGCGCCGGTTCGTCACCGCCCTCCTCGCCGAGGATCACCGCATCGTCCAAACCCCGCACGGCGGCAACGTCCTCGACCTCGCGGCCGAACACGAACCCGACCTTATTCTCCTCGACTGGATGATGCCCGGGAAGGACGGCCTCACCCTCTGCCGCGAACTCCGCGCCAGCCCGCTCCACCGCGACGCGAAGATCATGCTCCTCACCGCCCGCATCGACGAACGCTCGAAACTCGACGCGCTCGCCGCCGGCGCCGACGACTTTCTCACCAAACCCTTCAGCAGCGCCGAGGTCAAAAACCGCGTCGCCAACCTCGTCCGCGCCGCCCGCCTCCAGCGCGACCTCCGCACCCGCAACGACGAACTCCGCGCCACCCTCGAGAAACTCCAGCGCACCGAGTCCCTCCTCATCCAAAGCGAAAAGATGAACGCCATCGGCTCGCTCTCCGCCGGCCTCCTCCACGAGATCAACAACCCGCTGAACTACACCCTCACCGCCATCAGCCTCGTCCACCAGTTCCGCGACACCCTCACGCCCGACCTCCGCGAACTCCTCGCCGACATCGAGGAGGGCATGGGCCGCATCCGCGACGTCATCACCGACCTCCGCACCTTCGCCCACCCCGAGAGTCCCGATCACCTCACCGTCTTCCCGCTCCTCGACGCCATTCGCGCCGCGCAGAAAATTGCCGCCGGGGAACTCCGTGACTGCACCGTCGACCTCGCCGTGTCCGCCGAGCTCCTCGTCTCCGGCCAGCGCACCCAGCTCACCCACGTCTTCATCAACCTCTTCGACAACGCCGCCAAGGCCCTCGCCGCCCACCCCCCGGCCGCCGGCGCCCGCATCCGCATCTCCGCCGAAACCCGCGGGGAATTCCTCGCCCTCACCTTCGTCGACAACGGGCCCGGCATCCCCCCCGCCATCCTCACGCGCATCTTCGACCCCTTCTTCACCACCCGCGAAGTCGGCGCCGGCATGGGCCTCGGCCTCAGCATCTGTCACACCATCCTGCAGGCCCACGGCGGCTCCATCACCGCCGGCAATGACCCCGCCGGCGGCGCCCGCTTTCTCCTCCAAATTCCCACGGCCCGCGAAACCCTTCAACCATGCTGAACGAATCCTCACCCCAGCCCTGCGGCATCCTCTACGTCGACGACGAGGAAATGGCCCTCAAATATTTCCACCGGGCCTACGGCGCGCAGTATCCCGTGCTCACCGCCAGCTCCGCCGACGAAGCCCTCCAGCGGCTCGAGTCTGATGCCGCCGACGTCGGCATCGTCATCTCCGACCAACGCATGCCCGGCATGCTCGGTTCCGACTTCCTCGCCCTCGTTCGCCAGCGCCACCCCAACAAGGTCCGCATCCTCACGACCGCCTACTCCGACCTCCAAAGCGCCATCAACGCCGTCAACAAGGGCCACATCTACCAGTATGTCGTCAAACCCTGGGAAATCCCCGAGCTCGGCATGATCCTCCGCCGCGCGGCCGACTACCACCACGTCCTCGCCGAACGCGACACCCTCCTCCGCGCCAAGATGACCGTGCTCCAGCGCCTCATCTGCGGCGACCGCCTCCGCGGCCTCCTCCTCGGCAGCCAGACCCTGCCCGCAGCGGAGGCCCTCGCCTTCCGCCAGGCCCTCGGCGCCATGATCCTCGCCCTGCCCGGGGATTTTCCGCCCGCCCCCGCCGAAGGCCCGGCCACCGAACCCGCCGGCCACCTCCTCCGCCGCGAATACGAAACCTGCACCCACCTCCTCGGCTCCTTCCCCCCGCCCCCCGCCGCCGAAGCCCTCGAAAACCTCCGCGCCGCCCTCCCCGCCGCCAGCCTGGATAACCCCGACCCCGACCTCCACCGCCTCCTCGTCCCCCCCGCCGCCGGCGACGACGACCTCCCCCGCCGCCTCCTCGGCCTCGCCAGCGGGGGCCCCGTCACCGCCGAGTCCCGCCTTCTCCTCCTCGCCCTCAGCGCCCTCGCCGGCGCCGGAGCCCGCCTCGAAATCACCCGCGGCCCGCAGGACCCCGCCCCCCTCCTCCTCGACCCCGGCCAAACCCCCGCCGACCCCGCCGAACTCATCGACGCCCTCTCCGAAAAGTTCGCCCAATTCGACATCGCGCGGTTATAGTTGCGAAAAAAATGCGGCAGTTTAGGGCTCCTCAACGCCTGCCTAATGTCCCTTCCCGGAGTCCTGCTCGTCGATGACGAAGCCCTTGCGCTGAAGTATTTTGCGAAGGCTTTTGCCGGCAAGTTTCGGGTCTACCCCGCGGACGCCGCCGCCGCCGCGCTCCGCACCCTGGCCGAACCCGGCGCCGACATTGCCGTCATCGTCACCGACCAGCGCATGCCCGAGGCCACCGACATCGAGCTCCTGCGCGAGGTCCGGCGGCGCCACCCCCGCATCATCCGCATTCTCACCACGGCCTACGCCCACCTCGACGTCCTCGTGCAGGCCATCAACACCGGGGCCGTCTTCTCCTTCGTCGCGAAACCCTGGCAGCTCGGCGACCTCGAACGCACCCTCACCCAGGCCCTCGCCCGGCACGCCTCCGAAGCCTCCGCCCAGCGCCTGCTCGCCACGAAACTCGACGAATTCCGCGCCACCCTGCTCGAAGGCCGCACCTACGACCTCGCGCAAATCGCCGCCCGCATCGGCCACTACGTCCACAACGCCCTCTGCCCCGTCAACGTCCTCCTCGAGCAACTCGGCGAAACCACCCAGGCGCCGCCCCTCGACCCCGCCTTCCTCCGCGACGTGAACGCCCAGGTCCAGGCCATCTCCCGCACGCTCAAGGACCTCGCCCAAATCAGCGCGCCCTCGACCCCGCGCCCGGCCCCCCGGCCGCCAGTCTCGGCCTCGAACTCGCCGCCTGCCGCAAGATCGCCGAATACGCCCACGCCGAAGTCAAAGGCCGCCTCGACGAAAACGAGGAGCTAGAACTCTACGTCCGCCTGCCCGTGCACCTCATCGTCAACGGCCCGCGCGGCTAGGCCCCCCGGGAGCCCGCCGCCCTAGAGCTTCGCGAGGATCGAGTTTAACGTCGCACTCGGCCGCAGCGCGGCAAACGCCTTCGCGTCGTCCGGCTGAAAATACCCGCCGATCTCCACCGGCTGGCCCTGCACCGCGAGCAGCTCGGCCACAATCGTCTCCTCGCTGGCGGTGAGCTCCGCCGCAATCGGCGTGAAGAGCGCCTTCAGCTCCGCGTCGGTCTCCTGCGCCGCCAGCGCCTGCGCCCAGTAGAGTGCGAGGTAGAAATGGCTGCCGCGATTGTCAATCGTGCCCAGCTTGCGGCCGGGCGAACGGTCGTTTTCGAGGAACTTGCCCGTCGCCGCATCCAGCGTGTCGGCCAGCACCTTCGCCCGCGGCAGGCCGAACGTCTCGGCAATGTGCTCAAAGCTCGGTGCGAGCGCGAAGAACTCACCCAGGCTGTCCCAGCGCAGGTAATTCTCGGCGAGAAACTGCTGCACGTGCTTCGGCGCGGACCCGCCCGCACCCGTCTCGAAAAGTCCGCCGCCGTTCATCAGCGGCACGATCGAAAGCATCTTCGCGCTCGTGCCGACCTCAAGGATCGGGAAGAGATCGGTGAGGTAATCGCGCAGCACGTTGCCGGTGACGCTGATGGTGTCCAGCCCCTTCACGATGCGCTCGAGGCTGTATTTGCAGGCCTCCGCGGGCGGCAGGATGGGGAATTCCAGCCCGGTCGTGTCGTGCTCGGCGAGGTAGACGCGCACCTTCTTGAGGATCTCCGCGTCGTGCGCGCGGCTCTCGTCGAGCCAGAATACGGCCGGCACGCCCGTGGCGCGCGCGCGGTTCACCGCCAGCTTCACCCAGTCGCGAATCGGCGCGTCCTTCGTCTGGCAGGCGCGCCAGACGTCGCCCGCCTCGACCGCATGCTCGAGCAGCACGTTGCCCGCGGCGTCAGTCACGCGCACGGTGCCGTCGGCCGGAATCTCAA
The DNA here is from genome assembly GCA_027488755.1 of Verrucomicrobiaceae bacterium. Lineage (GTDB taxonomy): Bacteria > Verrucomicrobiota > Verrucomicrobiia > Chthoniobacterales > JAATET01 > JAATET01. Next base: position 28,514 of record JAIYAZ010000153.1, read on the forward strand.
AGGTCTTGTTGTGCGAGCCGTATTCCTCGGCGGCCTGCGCCATCAGGCCCACGTTCGGCACGCTGCCCATGGTCTTCGGATCCAGCGCACCGTTCTCGCGGCAGAAATCAATCACCGCCTGGTAAACGCCCGCGTAGCACGCGTCGGGAATCAGCGCGAGGGTGTCCTGCGTCTTGCCCGCCGCGTTCCACATCTTGCCGCCCTCGCGGATCATCGCCGGCATCGACGCATCCACGATCACGTCGCTGGGCACGTGGAGGTTCGTGATGCCCTTGTCCGAGTTCACCATCGCCAGCGCCGGCCCCGCCGCGTAGGCGGCCTGGATGTCCGCCTCGATGGCCGCGCGCTCCCCGGCGGGCAGCGTCTGGATTTTTGCCACGAGGTCGCCGAAGCCGTTGTTAAAGTCCACGCCCAGCCCCGCCAGCGTCGCCGCGTGCTTCGCGATCACGTCCTTGAAGAACACCTTCACCGCATGGCCGAACAGGATGGGGTCCGAGACCTTCATCATCGTGGCCTTGAGGTGCAGCGAGAGCAGCACGCCGGAGGCCTTCGCCTCCGCGATCTGCTCCTCAAAAAACGCGAGAAGCGCGCGCCGGCTCATGAACGTCGCGTCGAGGATTTCCCCGGCCTTCAGCGGCGTCTTTTCCTTGAGCACGGTCTCCGTGCCGTCCTTCGCGACGAAGGTGATCTTCACGTCGGTCGCCGCGGGCACGGTCACCGACTTCTCGTTCGCGAAAAAGTTGTCCCCCGCCATCGTGGCGACGCTGGTCTGCGAGTCCTTCGACCACGCGCCCATCTTGTGCGGATGGGCCTTCGCGTAATCCTTCACCGCCTTCGGTGCGCGGCGGTCGCTGTTGCCCTCGCGCAGCACGGGATTCACCGCCGAACCCTTCACCTTGTCGTAGCGGGCGCGGATGTCCTTCTCGGCGTCCGTCGCGGGATTCTCCGGGTAATCCGGCAGCGCGTAACCCTTCGCCTTCAGCTCGGCGATCGCCGCCTTCAACTGCGGCACCGATGCGCTGATGTTCGGCAGCTTGATGATGTTCGCTTCCGGCTGGAGCGTGAGAGCGCCGAGCTCGGCAAGGTGATCGGCCACGCGCTGATCCTCCGGCAACACATCGGGAAACTGCGCCAGAATGCGGCCGGCGAGCGAGATGTCGCGGGTCTCCACCGCGATGCCCGAATGCTTCGTAAAGGCCTGGATGATCGGGAGCAGGGAATAGGTCGCGAGCGCGGGCGCCTCGTCGGTCTTCGTGTAAATGATCGTCGGCTGCTTGGACATGGGCTGTGAAGTAGCCCCCCGCGCCGGGGCAAGTCCACGAAAAAGGGCGCCCCGCCCGGCCCCGGCACCGCGCACTTCACGCTTTTCCCCCGCCGCTCCCTTGGGCATGGTGACGCTCCCAATCATCCCCCATGAGCAACTCCATCGAGTCCCACCTCGTCGAAAAACGCGTCTTCAAACCCACCCGCGAATTCGCGAAGGCCGCCCGCATCGGCAGCCTCGCCGACTACCGCCGCCTCTACGAAGCCTCGATCAAGCAGCCCGAGAAATTCTGGGCTGCCCAGGCCGGCGAACTCCGCTGGCAGCAAAAGTGGACCAAGGTCCTCGAATGGAAGCCGCCCTTCGCCAAGTGGTTCCTCGGCGGCAAACTCAACGCCGCCGAAAACTGCCTCGACCGCCACCTCGTCGGCCCCCGCCGCAACAAGGCCGCCATCATCTGGGAGGGTGAGCCCGGCGAAAAACGCACCCTCACCTACCACCAGCTCCACCGCGAGGTCTGCAAGTTTGCGAACGTCCTCAAACGCAACGGCGTGAAAAAGGGCGACCGCGTCCTCATCTACATGCCCCTCATCCCCGAGGCCGCCATCGCCATGCTCGCCTGCGCCCGCATCGGCGCTGTGCACTCCGTCGTCTTCGGCGGCTTCAGCTCCGAAAGCATCAAGGACCGCCTGAACGACTCCGGCGCCCAGGTCGTCGTCACCGCCGACGGCGGCTACCGCCGCGGCCAGACCGTCACCCTCAAGCAAAACGTCGACCACGCCCTCGAGGGCAACACCGCCGTCCGCCGCGTCATCGTCTTCCGCCGCGCCAACCTCGACATCCACATCGAGGAAGGCCGCGACGTCTGGTGGCACCGCGAGATGGACTACGTCAACGCCACCTGCCCCCCCGCCGGCTTCGACAGCGAGCACCCCCTCTTCATCCTCTACACCAGCGGCTCCACCGGCAAACCCAAGGGCATCCTCCACACCACCGGCGGCTACCTCACCAGCGCCCACACCACCACGAAGTTCATCTTCGACCTCCGCGAGGACGACGTCTACTGGTGCACCGCCGACGTCGGCTGGATCACCGGCCACAGCTACCTCGTCTACGGCCCCCTCGCCAACGGCGCCACCTGCGTCATGTATGAAGGCGCGCCCAACTGGCCCGAGCCCGACCGCTTCTGGGAAATCATCGCCAACTACGGCGTCACCATCCTCTACACCGCCCCCACCGCCATCCGCGCCTTCATCAAGTGGGGCGACGAACACCCCGCCAAACACGACCTCACCTCCCTCCGCCTCCTCGGCACCGTCGGCGAACCCATCAACCCCGAAGCCTGGATGTGGTTCCGCGACAAAATCGGCGGCGGTCGCTGCCCCATCGTCGACACCTGGTGGCAGACCGAGACCGGCGCCATCATGATCGCCCCGCTCCCCGGCGCGACCCCGACGAAGCCCGGCACCGCCACCCTCCCCTTCTTCGGCATCGACGCCGCCATCGTCGACGACCAGGGCCGCGAAGTCGGCCCCAACGAAGGCGGCAAGCTCGTCGTGCGCAAGCCCTGGCCCTCCATGCTCCGCACCATCTTCGGCGACAAGGCCCGCTACAAAAAAACCTACTGGAGCGAAGTCAAAGGCTGCTACTTCACCGGCGACGGCGCCCGCCGCGACAAGGACGGCTACTTCTGGATCGTCGGCCGCATCGATGACGTCCTCAACGTCGCCGGCCACCGCCTCGGCACCGCCGAAGTCGAAAGCGCCCTCGTCTCCCACCCCTCCGTCGCTGAAGCCGCCGTCGTCGGCCGCCCCGACGAAATCAAGGGCCAGGGCGTCGTCGCCTTCGTCACCCTCCGCGAGGGCGAAATCCCCACCAACGACCTCAAGGAAAAGCTCCGCAAACACGTCGGCCACGCCATCGGCCCCATCGCCAAACCCGACGAAATCCGCTTCGCCGACGCCCTGCCGAAAACCCGCAGCGGCAAAATCATGCGCCGCCTCCTCAAGGAACTCGCCGGCGGCGGCAGCGTCACCGGGGACACCACCACCCTCGAAGACCTCGGCGTCCTCGCCAAACTCGTCAAACGCGACGAGTAGCGGGGAACTCGCGCCGAAACGCCGAGACGCTGAGAAAGGAATATGGTGGGGGATACCCATCCCCCTCCTCCGCGTCTCTGCGCCTCCGCGCGAACCTTCCTCAAAAACGAAACAGGCCGCGCTCACGCGCGGCCTGCTCAAATTTGGAAATCGAAGGAGGGGAGATTACTTCCCGCTCTTCTCCTCGATGTATTTCGTCACGTCGCCGACGGTCTGGAGCTTCTCGGCGTCCTCATCGGGCACTTCGACGTTGAATTCTTCTTCAAACGCCATGACGAGCTCGACCGTATCGAGGGAGTCGGCGCCGAGGTCTTCGATAAAAGATGCCGTCGGGGTCACCTGCTCAGGCGTAACGCCAAGCTGCTCGACAATGATATCTTTGACTTTCTCTTCGATGGATTTTTCAGACATAGGGACAGGGTTGTTTGGTAAGGTGGGGCTAGCAGTTAGGCGCGGCCTCAGGGTTTGACAATGATTTATTTCCGATGACCGCAGCAACTCGTTTTTCCGCCATGGGGTCAAGCCGAAATCCTCCCGCCCACGCCGCCGTCTTTACGCGCGACACGTGGCTGCCCGCGTCGCCCGCTGACGTCTACGCCTTCCACCAGGACCCGCGCAACCTCCGCAAAATTTCGCCGCCCTCGCTCCGCGTGCTCCGCATCGACGCCGAACCCATCGCCCGCGTCGGCGACCGCTTCCGCATCGTCGCCCGCCAGTTTTTCGTCGTCCCCGTCGACTGGCTCGGGGAATGGCTCACCGTCGAACCGCCCGCCCATCCCCACGCGCCCTGCCGCGTCGTCGACGGCGCCGTCTCCGCCCCCTTCGCCCGCTTCGACCACGAACACCGCTTCACCCCCGAAAACGGCGGCACGCGCATGACCGATCGCGTGACCTACTCGCTGCTCGGCCCCGCCTGGGGCCCGATCGGCGGGCTGCTCAACCTCGGCGTGCGCCTCCTCGTGCTCATCCCCATGTTTCGCACGCGCCACGCCGTGACGCGCCGCTACTTCTCCGCCCCGCGACCCGGCGCGGCGTAAAAAAACCCCGCGCGAACCCTACGCCCCCGGCGTCGGCGTCGCGCTCGGCTTCGGCTGCGCGTCCGGCAGCGTCTGCCCCGCCGGCGCGTCGGTGCGCGGCTTGCCCGAGGGCGTCACCGTCGCCGTGCGCGTGTATTCGGGGTTGTTCGCCATCGAGGCCTCGATCGTGTAGGTCTGCCCCGGCTGCATGTCGCGCGTGGCGATCTTCTCCTCGTATTGGAGCCGCTCGCCGGGGTTGATCATCACCACGCCGCTCTGGTCGGTGAACGCCCGGTCGTCCGACCACTTCTCGATCACCTTCCCGCTGCCGTCGCGCACCAGAATCTCAATGCGCTGTGAGGTCGGGAAATCCATCTTCACCAGCCGCTGCGTGCGGTTGAACACCGTGAACGTCACCGTGATCTCGCGCCGGTCATCCAGCGAAAACGTCGCCGGCTCGATCGCCAGCTTGCTGTCGCTCGCGGCCTTGCCGAGCTTCACCGACGCAAACATGTCCGTGAAAAACCGCGAAAACATCTTCGACGCGCTCACGTCGCCCGACTTGTTGCGCGGATACTGGTTCGACGGGCTGTCGAGGAACTGACGCGCCTTGCGCCCGGGATTCTCCGCCTCGCCGTTGAGGCTGAAGAACGGGCTCTCGGCCGGCGGAATCACCGGCACGGCGGGTTCCTGCGCGGAGGCCACCCGCAGGCCGGCTCCCGGAAACAGCGCGGCCATCAGGACCGGCGCAAGAAATCGCGAAACGTGCATATCAGCGCAACGGGTTATCGCAGGGCGGGCACGGTTGCAAATCCTATCCGCGCCGCTACCCTTGCCCGCATGCGAACCCTCCTCCTCGCCACCTCCCTCCTCGTGGCCCTCGCGGGAGCCGCCTCCGCCGGCGCGAAAAAACAGCCCCCCGTCACCGTCCGCTTCCACGCCCAGGGCGGCTCCGAGGGCGGGGAATTCTCCCAACCCGTCCAGCTCCTCCAGTCCGGCCGCTCCGTCACCATGCAGACGATGCCCCTCCTCACAGAAAGCGAGATCAAATCCTTCCACCCCTTCGCGGCCACCGACGGGTCCGGCACCATGGGCGCCTACTTCCGCCTCGACGCCCACGGCGTCAACCTCCTCTCCCAGCACACCATGTCCCGCCGCGGCACCTACATGATGGCGTTCTTCAACGGCCGCCACGTCGTCGACCTCTACGTCGACCGCGGCGTGAAGGACGGCATCGCCGCCATCCCCTCCGGCCTCACCGCCCACGACATCACCCTCCTCGACCTCACCTTCCCCCGCTTCGGCCACGAGGGCGAAAAACCCGCCGGCCTCCAAAAGCCGAAACCCACGCCCGCCTCCGCCCGGCCCAGCCCCACGCCCCCCCTTCGCCTCCAGCCCGCCATGGCCCGCCAACCCGACGGCACGCTCGCCCCCGCCCGCGCCATCCCCGGGGCCGGCGACCCCGCCCCCACCCAGCTCTCGCCCGTCGGCCAGCGGTAACCCCACCCCCCGCGCGGTCTTGCCAAACCGCCCCCGGGCTGCTGGCCTCTCCGCCTGATGAAGCACCTCTGGCCCTGGATCCTGGCCGCCGCGAGCGGCGCCCTGCTGGCCCTCGCCTTCCCGCCCTACGAGCACTCCGTGCTCGGCTGGTTCGGTCTCACGCCCCTGCTCGTCGCCCTCTGGTGGGGACCCCGCGCCCCCGGCGGCCGCGGCGCCCTCGGCCTCTTCGCCAAAGGCTACCTCGCCGGCCTCGTCCATTTCTGGATGTCGCTCCAATGGATCACCGAAGTCACCGTCGCCGGCTGGGTCGTCTTCGCCTTCTACCTCGCCATTTATCCCGGCCTCTGGGCCCTCTTCGTCGGCCTCTGCTGCCGCCCCCGCGACCCGCTCCCGCCAACTCCCAACTCCCAACTCCCAACTCCCAACCCCTGGCTCAGCTCTTTCGGCAACCTCCGCATGGCCCTCCGCGCCGCCTTTGCCTGGGTCGCCCTCGAGTGGCTGCGCGGCACCCTCTTCACCGGCTTCGGCTGGAACAGCCTCGGCGTCTCCACCTGGCAGAACGGCCCGCTCATCCAGATCGCGGAATTCACCGGCGTGGCCGGCCTCTCGTTTCTCCTCGTCCTCGTCAACGTCATCCTCGTCCTCACCGGCCGCCGCCTCGGCTACGAAGCCGGCACCAACCGCCTGCGCCCCCACTTCGACTTCACCGTCAGCATGGCCCTCGTCGTCGGCACGCTCGCCTTCGGTCTCTGGCGCGTCCGCGAGCCCGCCGGACCCGAGGTCGCCCTCCGCGTCGCCGCCGTCCAGGCCAACATCCCGCAGGACGTCAAATGGGACCCCGGCTTCGAGCGGCACATCATCGACACCTACCGCCGCCTCTCCGCCTCCGCCGCCGCCTTCCGCCCCGACCTCCTCATCTGGCCCGAAGCCGCCACGCCCCGCCCCCTCCTCGAGGACGAGGAGATGAAAGCCATGGCCCTCGAAGTCTCCCGCGAAGCCGGCGGCGACTTCCTCCTCGGCTCCATCCGCTACCTCGGCGCGCAGGCCTACAACGCCGCCATCCTCCTCGACCAGCAAACCGGCGTGCAGACCTACCACAAAATGCACCTCGTCCCCTTCGGCGAATACGTCCCCTTCCGCCACAGCTTCCCCCTCTTCGCCTGGATCGTCGGCGACCAGGTCCTCGGCGACTTCGACGCCGGCACCGAGCCCGTCGTCATGACGCTCCAAAACAAACCCGTGCGCGTCGCCCCGCTCATCTGCTTCGAGGACACCCTCGGCGACCTCACCCGCCGCTTCGCCCAAAACGGCGCCCAGCTCCTCATCACCCTCACCAACGACGGCTGGTTCCGCCGCAGCGCCGCGTCCCGCCAGCACCTCGCCAACTCCGTCTTCCGCGCCGCCGAAACCAAGCTCCCCCTCGTCCGCGCCGCGAACACCGGCGTCACCGCCTTCATCAACCGCTTCGGCGCCGTCCAGCGCACCCTCGAAGTCGGCGGCAACACCTTCGTCGAAGGCGTCCTCCTCGGCGAAGTCGCCGTCCCCCTCCGCCCCGCCGAGACCTTCTACACCCGCCACGGCGACCTCTTTTCCCTGCTCGCCCTCGTCCTCACCCTCGTCGCCATCCGCACCCACCTCCTCACCGCCCGCCGCCCGTGAGAGAATTTCCCATTTTCGGATTTTCAGCCTCCGCCCCTTTCCGGCAACCTAACCCCTTCGCATGAAAGCCGTCGTCACCGTCACCCCGAAAAAATCCGTGCTCGACCCGCAGGGCGCCGCCGTCGCCCAGGCCCTCGCCCACCACGGCCTCGAAAACATCGGCAAAGTCCGCATCGGCAAATCGATCGAAATCGAACTCCCCGCCGGTACCATCGACGAAGCCCGCCTCCACCAGCTCTGCCGCGACTTCCTCTCCAACCCCGTCATCGAAGACTACACGTTCGAGATCGTCGCCTAGAGCCATGCGCTTCGCCGTCCTCCAGTTTCCCGGCTCCAACTGCGACCAGGACGCCGTCGCTGCCGTCCGCTCCTTCCCCGGGGCTTCCGCCGACCTCGTCTGGCACAAAACGAACTCCCTCGCCGGCTTCGACGCCGTCATCGTCCCCGGCGGCTTCTCCTACGGCGACTACCTCCGCTGCGGCGCCATCGCGCAGTTCTCGCCCATCCTCGCCGCCGTGAAGGAATTCGCCGCGCAGGGCGGCCCCGTCCTCGGCATCTGCAACGGCTTCCAGATCCTCTGCGAAAGCGGCCTCCTCCCCGGCGCCCTCGTCCGCAACCGCGACCTCCACTTCCTCTGCGAGCACATCCACCTGCGCGTCGAGACCACCGCCACCCCCTTCACGAAAAACGCCCGCCCCGGCCAGGTGCTCCGCATCCCCATCGCCCACGGCGAAGGCAACTACGTCTGCGATGACGCCACCCTCGCTGAGCTTGAAAACAACGGCCAGATCGCCTTCCGCTACACCGACGCCACCGGCGCCACCACCGAAGCCGCGAACCCCAACGGCTCCCGCGCCCACATCGCCGGCATCCGCAACGCCGCCGGCAACGTCCTCGGCCTCATGCCCCACCCCGAGCGCGCCTGCGACGCCCTCCTCGGCAGCACCGACGGCCGCGTCCTCTTCGAATCAATTCTGAGTTCCTAACCATGGTGGGCACGGAGAACAGGGAGAGGCATTTCTGTCTTTCCGGCCTTTTCTCCATGCCCTCCATGATCTCCATGGTTTCCTAATGCCCGACCCCGCCATCACTCCCGAAGTCATCGCCAAGCACGGCATCACGCCCGAGGAATACGCCCGCATCCAGCAGATCCTCGGCCGCGACCCGAACTTCACCGAACTCGGCGTCTTCTCCGTCATGTGGAGCGAGCACTGCTCGTATAAAAACTCCAAGCTTGAGCTCAAAAAATTCCCCACCACCGGCCCGCGCGTCCTCGTCAAGGCCGGTGAGGAAAACGCCGGCGTCATCGACATCGGCGACGGCTGGGCCATCGCCTTCAAGATGGAGAGCCACAACCACCCCAGCGCCGTCGAGCCCTTCCAGGGCGCGGCCACCGGCGTCGGCGGCATCATCCGCGACATCTTCACCATGGGCGCCCGCCCCGTGTTCTCGCTGAACTCCCTCCGCTTCGGCCCCATCACCGACGACTCCGCCGAGGCCCGCACGAACCGCCGCCTCTTCGCCGGCGTCGTCGCCGGCATCAGCCACTACGGCAACTGCATCGGCATCCCCACCATCGGCGGTGAGGTCTACTTCGACGAAAGCTACGCCGGCAACCCCCTCGTCAACGTCCTTAACCTCGGCATCCTCCGCCACGACCAGATCGCCCGCGGCGGCGCCGTCGGCATCGGCAACCCCGTCTTCTACGTCGGCGCCGAGACCGGCCGCGACGGCCTCGCCGGAGCCGCCTTCGCCTCCCGCGAACTCACCGAGGAATCCAAGGAGGACCGCCCCGCCGTCCAGGTCGGCGACCCCTTCCGCGAAAAACTCCTCCTCGAAGCCTGCCTCGAACTCCTCGCCAGCGGCTGCGTCGCCGGCATCCAGGACATGGGCGCCGCCGGCCTGACCTGCTCGACCTGCGAGACCGCCAGCCGCGGCGGCACCGGCGTCGAGATCGAGCTCGACCTCGTGCCCAAGCGCGAGGACGGCATGACGCCCTACGAAATCCTCCTCAGCGAATCGCAGGAGCGCATGCTCGTCATCGTCAAAAAGGGCCAGGAGCAGACCGTCCGCGACATCTTCGAAAAATGGGACCTCCCCTACGCCCTCGTTGGCGAGGTCAAGGACGACGGCATGATGCGCGTGAGACACGGCGGCCAAACCGTCGTGGAAATCCCCGCCCGCCAGCTCGCCGACGAAGCCCCGCTCTACGCCCGCGAAGCCGCGGAAAAAACCGCGGATTTCGCAGATTTCGCGGAGGAACTTTCTAAAATCCTTTCTGCGCCTTCTGCGTCCTCGGCGGTTCAGAAATCCCTCGTCGCCCTGCTCGCCGATCCCTCGATCGCCAGCAAGCGCTGGGTCTGGCGTCAATACGACCACATGGTCCGCCTCGGTGCCGCCGTGCTCCCCGGCTCCGACGCCGCCGTCTTCCACGTCCGCGAGGCCGACAAATTCCTCGCCGCCTCCGCCGACTGCAACGCGATCTACTGCCGACAGGACCCCCGCGAGGGTGCCCGCATCGCCGTCGCCGAATGCTGCCGCAACCTCGCCTGCTCCGGCGCGACCCCGCTCGCCCTCACCGACAACCTCAACTTCGGCAACCCCCACAAACCCGAAAACTTCCTCCAGCTCCGCGAGGCCGTCGAGGGCATGGCCGAAGCCTGCCGCGTGTTCGACACGCCCGTCACCGGCGGCAACGTCAGCCTCTACAACGAGAGCCCCGTCGCGGCGATCGACCCCACGCCCACCGTCGCCGTCGTCGGCCTCATCGCCGACCCCGCGCACATCACCACCAGCGCCTTCAAGCAGGCCGGCGACGTCATCATCCTCCTCGGCGACCTCGTGGAGAACACGCCCGCCCAGGGCATGGGTGCCAGCCACTACCTCAAGGTCCTCCATGGCCGCAAAGCCGGCTCGCCCCCCGCGCTCGACTACGACCGCGAGCTCGCCCTGCACAACGCCCTCCGCGCCCTCATCGCCGCCGGCCTCGTCCGGAGCGCCCACGATTGCAGCGAAGGCGGCCTCGCCGTCGCCGTCGCCGAGTCCTGCCTCGCCGCCACCCCCGCCCTCGGCGCCAGCATCTCCCATCTTCCCTCTTCCAGCTCCGGAACGACGTCACCGCTCGTGACGTTGTTCAACGAAAGCCAGTCCCGCGTCGTGATCAGCGTCCGCCCGGAAAACCTCGACGCGACCCTCTTCCAGCTCCAGCAACTCGGCGTGCCCGCCACCCGCCTCGGCGAAGTCACCTCCGGCGACACGCTGGAAATCAGCGCCGGCCCCGAAACCTACCGCTGGCCGCTCGCCGACCTCCACCGCGCTTGGGCCGACACCATCGGCACGCTCATGGAGGGCTGACCCGCATGGACGCCATCCTCGAAGAAATGGCCGACTTCGCCTTCGAGATGCTGGAATCCCACCGCCGACGCGGCCGGCCCTACATCGACCCCTACACCAACCAGCTCGTTCGCCCCACCCCGCCCCCGCAGGTCTAGCGATAACCGATCTCCCTTGACGCAATCGCGACGCGCTTGCTAAGCGAGCAGGCATGAAGCGGATTCTCGGGGTTATTGGGGTGGTTCTGGGGTTTTCGGGGTTCGTGGCGACCGCCGCCGACCGCAACGCGCAACTCACCGAACTCGAAGCCCTCAAGGCCGAGCTGAAGCCCCTGCGCCAGCGGGCCTACCTCGAAAAGGACGTCATCGCTGCCAAAAAGACCCTCGACGACGCCTACCGCGCCTACTGGAAAGCCGTGCGCACCGCCATGCTCCGTCTGGAGCCCGCGAAAAAGCCGCTCATCGAAAAGGAGGCCGAACTCCGTAAAGCCACCACCCCCGGCGGCAGCCGCGCCGAGGACTACGAAAAGAAGGCCGCCGCCACGCCGGCCCCCAGCCCGGCCAAACCGGCGAAACCCTCCGCCGACTAGTCCGGCCGGGCGGCCTCCCCGGGCGCCCGGGGATGATAACCGGGACGGATACCCGCGCGCTTCATCACCTCCTCGACCTGCGCCATGGCCCGGAAAGCGACCATGCGCTGTGGCTTTGGGCGCGGATTCTCCCCATCGGGCGCGGCCCAGAGCATGCCTTCGTTTTCGACGAAGGTGTTGTCCTTCGCACGGTTCACGGCCCCGTAAAACGTGGGCACATTCACGATGACGTTGCGCCGCACGGTGACGAACTGCGTAAAGTTATCGAGGTAGATGCCGCTGATCCAGAAGTCCCCCGTCCACGGGCTGCGCCGGAGATCGGCGATGACGTTTTCCTCGATCACCGTGCCGCGCTGCTGGCCGCCGAGCGTGTAAATGCCGCCGCCGTCATCGAGCAGCTGCATCACACGTTCGATGCGGTTGCCGCGCACCCGGTTGTCGCGGCAGCCCCAGTCCTTGTAACCGCCGGGTTGGTTTCCGATCTGGATGCCCGAATACGGCAGATCATGGATCTCGTTGTGGTCGACGAGCAGCCCGCGCACGAAGTGGGCGAGAATCGCGCCGCCGTTCACGTATTGCCGGCCGCATTCGTGAATGCGGTTGTTCCAGATCGCCACGTTCACGCTGCGCAGCTCGGGTTGGCTTCCCGACGTGCCCGGCCCCTCTTCCTGCATGAAGCGGGTGGTGCCCGTCTCCACTTCGATTTCGATGCCGTTGGCCATCACCGGCCCGATGTCGTTGCCCTCGATGTCGGAGTCCGACACATCCTGCCAGAATTGGATGCCGGTCGCGCCGGCGTTGCGGATGCGGCACTCGCGGATGCCCAGCTTCGTCGCGTGCCGCCCGCGAATCATCCCCGGCGGGTAATCCATGCCCTCATAACCCCGGGGGCCATCGTAAGGCTGCGCAAACTGCGTCGACGCAAACGAACGCTCCGACGGCCGCGTCCAGTTGCTGCATTCAAAGCCGATGCCGCGAATCTCCAGGTGGCGCACCGGCTCGGCCAGCGTGCCGACCACGTCGAGCAAAACGGGCACCCCCGGCACCTCGACAAGATGTTTTGCGGGGTCCACTCCCGGGCCAAAACGCACGCGCAGCCGGCCGCTGCGGGGGTCATGATACCACTCGCCCACTTCGTCCACAAAACCCGCGGCATCCTCAAAGTGGAAGGGAAAGCTGGCGAAATAGTCGTTCGGCTTCAGAAAGAAGGCGGCCTCCTCCGGCGAATCAATGCCGATCGCCACGTGGTCCGCGCCTTCCTCGACCGCGCCCACCCGGCCGCGGTAATGCGTCCAGTGGCCGTTCCATGCGACTTCAAGCGTGGCATTGCCCGCCAAAGCCCGGACCTCGCGCCATTGTTCGGGCGGGATGAGCAGGCGCCGGCCTTTGACATCCGCGCCCTTCAACCGCCAGAACGGGCCGTGCCAGCCCCCGTTGGGGTGGCGCGCCCGCGTCAGTAAAGCCCCGTCGAGGTAGACCTGGCGAAAACGCGCCTTCCCGGCGTCGGCCTCATACAGCCCGGCCGCAGCGTCGAGCACGCGCCAGCCCGTCACCACCTTTCCCCCGCTCACGACCGGTTTCTCGCCCGGCGCGGCCCGGTAGGTCATCGGCGCGCCCGGCCGGCCCGAGTCGCGGGCATCGAGCCGAAAGCTTTCCTCGAGCCGGTAGGTGCCGCCGAGGAGGGAAACCGTCACCGGCCCCGGCCCCGCCCGCAATGCAGCGCGGGCCGCTTCGCGCGCGGCCCCCAGCCCGACCAGCGGACGCCCGCGGCTGCCGTCGCCGCCGCCCGCGCCGGCGGGCGCGACAAAAATTTCGCGCCCACCCGCCGTGGAGATTCCCGGAAGCACCAGCGCGAGGAGGAGGAAACGAAGCTTCATGGGGGAGTCGGGGTGGGGTGGGAAAACGTGACGCGGAACACCCACACGGGCACGACGCCCGGACGGGTGGCGGGAAATACCACGCGGAGCTCGTCGTCGGTTTGCTCCCAATCGAGCGCGCCGGCGTGACCGAGGAGCGTGACATCGGCGACGCGGGGCTCGCCCGGAGCGCGGCGACCAAGCGCCCGCACGGTGACCGTCTCCGCGCGCCAGCTTCGCGCGATCACGTGGAGGGCACCGTCCGCGCCAAGGGTGAAGCGCAGGTCGGGCTCAAGTTCGCGGGAAATCCGGTCGCGCACGGTGTCCGCCGCCGCCGCGTCCTCCGTCGGTCCCGGCGCGGCGTTTTCCGTGGCGGGGCTTTCGCCGAACTCGCGCCACGGCCGCGCGCCATGGATGGCCGCACCGTTCCCGGCGAGCCAGTCGCCCACGACCTTGAGATGGGCGGCCGCGCCAGCGGGCCAGGTGCCGTCGGCGCGGGGTCCAACGTTGAAGAGGAGGTTGCCGTTTTTGGCGGTGACGTCGGCGAGCAGGCGGACGATTTGCTCGGGGGTTTTCCAGTCAAGGTCGCGGGGGTGGAAGCCCCAGTTTTTGCCGAGGGTGGCGCAGGTTTCCCACGGGTGGTCGAGGGCGGTCGTGGGCACGTCCTGTTCGTGGGTCTCGTAGTCGCCCTGGGCGTTGCCGACGCGGTCGTTGACGACGCAGGCCGGCTGGAGTTCGCGGATGAGCGCGCGGAGTTCCGCGCTTTGGGCCGGGGTGATGCCTTCCGGGGTATCGAACCACAGGAGATCCACCGGGCCATACTGCGTGAGCAGCTCGCGAACTTGCGGTAGAACCTTGCGGCGGAAATACCGGTCAAAAACCTTGGCGCCCTCGTTGGGGTAATCCCAGGTATTCGAGCGGCCGCCGGGGGTCGGCCAGTCGGTGGGCGCGTCGGGGTCGTGCCAGTCGCGGCCAAGCGAGTAATAAAGCCCGAAGAGCAGGCCGTGGCGGCGGCAGGCGGCGGCGAGTTCGGCCACGGGATCGCGCAGGAAACCGGCGTGGTCGACGATGTTGAAGGGCTGGGAGGGCGAGCGGAACATCGCAAAGCCCTCGTGGTGCTTCGTCGTGAAGACGAGGTAACGCATGCCGGCCGCGCGGGCGTCCCGTGCCCAAGCGTCGGCATCAAACGCCGTGGGGCGGAAATCCCGCGCGAACGCTTCGTATTCCGTGATCGGAATGCGGGCCTGGAGCTGCAGAAATTCGGTGAAGCCCTTGCCCTTCCATGGACCTTCGGTGGCGACCCACGAGCCTTTCCACTGGCCTTCGGCGAAGGAATAGAGGCCCCAGTGGATGAAGAGACCGAAGCGGGCGTCGCGCCATTTTTCGAGCGGAGTCATCACGACGGGGCTCTCCCTTCAGGGTGGCGTCGCGGGCCTGGGCGCAGGCGACGGCGTGGGCGTTGGGGGCGGCGCGAGAAGAGCTTCACGGCGGGCGCGGATCTGGGCCTCGTGGTCGCGCTGCCATTGGTAGATCGAGGCGACCTTCGGCTGGGGCCGCGGGGGCAGGGGCTCGGGGATTTCCGCGACGAGGACGTTGCCCTGATCACGCGCGAGGCGGGTGCGGCCGCCGGCGAATCCCACGAGCGGCGGCCGGGTGCCGTAGAACTGATTGTCGATGAGTTCGACGCCCACGGCGTCGGACCCCAGCACGACGGTCGGCGAAACCTCCTGCCGGAGAATGAAGACGTTGCCCGCGAGGATGTGGTCGAAGCTTTTTTCCTTCGCGTAGACCGCGCGACCGCTGCCGACGTCGAAGCGGTTGAAGAGAATGAGCCAGCCCTCGTTGCCGCCGAGCATGAAGAGGCCGTCCTTCCGCGAGACGATATCGTTGTTGTAAACGACGTTGCGCGGGCCCTGCGGACCGTGCAGCCCGCTGGAGGGGCCAGAGGCGTAGAGGCCGTGACCGTAGCTGCCGCCGTCGCCACGGGAGTCGATGAAGTTTTGCTCGTAGAGATTTTCCAGCGTCCAGCCGGCGTGCCACTGGCCGTCGCTGCCAAGAAAGCGGCTGCGGCGCACGACGTTGCCGGAGGAGTTCCACTGGCTGTTCGGGGCGTGGCGCATGCCGCGGACCTCGATGGTGTCGAGCAGGCAATCCCAACTGCGGTCGAAGCCGACG
The DNA here is from genome assembly GCA_027488755.1 of Verrucomicrobiaceae bacterium. Classification (GTDB taxonomy): domain Bacteria; phylum Verrucomicrobiota; class Verrucomicrobiia; order Chthoniobacterales; family JAATET01; genus JAATET01. The sequence continues at coordinate 44,002 of JAIYAZ010000153.1, forward strand.
TAGCCCGTGCCGCCGCCGCCCTTGAAGATGGCTTCGTCGAAGAGGCAGTCGCGCGCCTCGATGTGTTTGGACATCACGAAGTAGGCGGCGTTGCGCCCGGTATTTTTCACGGTGACGTTCTTCAGCCAGCAGCCCCAGGCGAAGGAGGTGCTCACCCCGTTGGTCCAAAGATCGTCGATGGCGTGCCAGAGGGTGGTGCCAATGACGGGGCCGCGTGGTCCCTGCCCCGGCACGACCTCCTGCTCAAGGCTCAGCCCCTCGAGGCCCGATCCCTGAATGACCTGCACCTTCTGCGCGAAGGAGCCGTCGGCCCGCAGAAAATCGGCGCGCAGCGGCTGGTTGAGGGTGACCCGGTCGCCCGCGACCGCGGTGATCTCATGGAGATTCTGCGCCTGGATGCCCCAGCTCGAGTTGTGCCCGGCGAGAGTTTTCCACCGCTCGCTGGCCGGCGCGACGAGGCTGATTTTATCGCCCGGGACTAGGCCGTGGCCGGCGGCGAGAGTAAGCGCGTTGCGCCCGCGCCGACCGTCGGCCTGCAGGAGCACGGGCCCCGCGACGATGCCACGCCCGACAAAGTTAACGGCGCCCAACTGGGCCGGGGCGGGCTCGCCGTTCCACCCGCGGGTGAGACGGAGTTCGATGGATTTTTCGACGCGGGGGCCGCCGTCATATTCGGCAATGGCGGTGAAGACGTGCGGGCCTTCGCCCAGCTTGCCCAGAGCCTGCGCGCCACTGACGCGGAGGGAGAACGTGTTGCCCCAGTGATCCTGGCGGACGCGCCGGTCGAGGGTCTGATTCCCGGCGCGGAGCTCCAGGGCCACGAGGTTTTTGGGGTTGGCGTGAAACTCGATCGTGGAGTTCTGCGCGAGTTCCTGCCCGGGCTTGAGGCGGAAAAAGCGGATCTCGCCGAAGGGGATGTGGTAGCGGAAAAGCAGCCGGGTCTTTTCGGGGCCGGCCCCGCGGATCGTGACGCGGTTGCCAAAGATCATCACGGGCTCGTCGAGAACGTAGTCGCCCTCGCCGAGCAGGATGGCCCCGCCGCCCTGCGCCGCCACGCGCGCGGCGGCCGCCTCCAGCACCGCGGTAACATTGCCTCCGGGGGTGGCCCCGAGTTCCGCCAGCCGCACCACGACCGGGGCCTGCGGAATGCCGCCGGGCACGCCGGCCCACGTGAAGTCGGGGTAGACGCGGCCGTCGGGACCGATGACGTCGGCGGCGGTGAGTCGGGCGGTCTCCGCGGGACGGAGTTTGTAGGTCCCGGGCCAGGGCGCGGCGAGCGCGAGGGGCTGGGCGCGCAGCGCGAAGGCATCGAGATCAATCACGTAGGACGGCGGGCGCCACGGCGGACGCTGGATAGCGACATCCATCGTCACGGCGCTCGTTGGCGGCACCGCGTCGAGCGAGGCGGCGGCCCATTTGCGGTCCTTCGCGGCGTTCACGCGTCCCTCCTCGCGCAGGAGCTCGCGGCCGTCGGCGTCGAAGAAGCGCAGGTAGACGTTGGTGCCGTCGCCCGCCACCACGCGGCCCTGCCACGACAAGCGGTAGGTCACCCCGGGTTGAACGGGGATGCGCGCACTGGCGACCAAGGCCCCGCGGTCGTCACCCGGGCTTTCGAGGCGCAGACCCTTGCCGCCCTCGAAGGCCGCCTCCGGCGCGAGCCGGGCAAGGCCGGCGGCTCCGTCGAGATCCCAGCGGGTGGGGTTCGCTTCGAACCCGGCGTCGGGCAATTCCCCGGGACGCCCGGCGGGCGGGGTCGGTGCGGTCTGGGCGGACAACGCTCCGCAGACCCCCGCAAGGAGAAGAACGGTCAGGCGGCGGCGGCACGTCGGCCGGACCCGCGGGAAGGAGGACGGGAGGGACATATCGGGGGGATGTTTGGATAATGGGGGCGAACCGCCGCGAAGGACAGCCTCCACTGCCAATCGATCGGACGCACTGAAGCGATCCCATTTCCGTTTACTCGATGAAGTAAATTCCGGCGCCGCGGGGCTAAGTGACCCGCAGCCAGAGCGTGCGCGCGCCTTCGCCGGCGGGAAAATCGGGCAGTGCGGGCGTGGCGTGGAACTCGCCCCGGCGGCGGGCGACCTTCAGCGCGTAGCGGGCGGCGCGTTCGAGCGCAGGGCGGTCGAGTTTTGTGCAATTGGTCGAGAGAAGAATCCACGCCGGCGGCGCGGCGAGTTCAAGGGCAAGGCGGAGCAGGTCTTCGATTTGGTCCTCGACGCGCCAGCGCCGACCGCCCGCCCCAAGCGAGAAGGTCGGCGGGTCCAGGATAAGGACGTCGAAGGTTTCCCCGCGCCGCTGGAGCCGGGGCAGCACGTCCATGACGTCGTCGGCGAGGAAGCGGTGGCCGTCGAGGGCGAGGCCGTTGAGGCCGAAGTTGGCGCGGCCGCGGTCGAGCGATTTTTTCGAGAGATCGAGGCTGAGCGTTTCCGCGCCGGCCTGCGCACCCACCACGGAAAACGAGCACGTGTAGGCGAAGGTGTTCAGCAGGCGCCGCGGAGCGAGGGTGCGAAGGAAGCTGCGATTCTCGCGCTGGTCGATGAACAGGCCGGAGGCGTAGCCGGCGTTGAACGCGATGCCGTAGCGAAGGCCGCGCTCGAGAACGACGGACTCCAGCGTGGCGGCGGGATCGCCGGCGAGCAGCACGGGCGAGACGCGCTCGGCGTTTTGGCGGGGAAGGAAGCGGGCAAAGATGCGCGCCGGCGCAAAGCCGACCCGGGCGGTCCATTCCCGCAGGCCGGTGAGGGCCTCGTCGCGGGCGGCGTCGCTCTTGTGCGAGATGAGCACGTCCTCGCCGAGGCGCTCGACCCAGGACTGCGGCGAGGTGAAGACGCGGTGAGCGTTGGTTTGCTCGGCCGCAAAGGCGGCGAACATCTCGGGCGAAAGCCAGCGGTTCATGGATGGGATGGGGCCGCGCCGGGGCGGGCGGTTGGATTCTTCGTTAGCGGGTTTCGCGCGCGGGGGAAAGCCGCCCGGCCGCTTTTGCGCTTTCTGGCCGGAGGGCGAAGGGGCATACTTCCTCTCTGCCGATGCACCGTTCTCTGCGCAAGAAGGTCGCGATGTGGTTTCTGCTAATCGCCGTGGTGGTGACGGCGGCGGCCTGGCTGGGCTACCGCCACATCGCCAACGAAATCCGCCGCGAGGCCCGCACGCAGATGCAGGCCAAGCTCGGGCACGTAATCGACGTGCTCGACGCGACGAACTCGATCTACCACAACCTGATCACCGCCGCGCTGCACGTGCTGCGCATCGAGGCACAGCGGTTCGGCCCGCCGTCGGTTCGGCCCGTGGCGGGACCGGATGGCCGCGAGCGCCCCATGCTGTTTTTCGGCGAGCACGCGATGGGCGGGGATCTTTCGGTCGTCGATCACGTGACTTCGATCATGGGCGGGACGGCCACGTTGTTTGTGCGCGAGGGCGACCGTTTTTCCCGCGTCACGACCAACGTCAAAAACCCCGACGGCAGCCGCGCCGTAGACACCGAGCTCGATCCCCGCGGGCCGGCCATCGGCCCGCTGCGCGAAGGCCGCGCGTTTTACGGCGTGGTCGAGGTGCTGGGGAAACCCTACATCACCGGCTATGAGCCGATCCTCGATGCGAGCGGCGCGGTGATCGGCGCCTATTACGTCGGCTACGCCCTGGAAAACCTCGCAAGCATTCACGACGCCCTCGACGACCGCGGCATCCTCGACCGCGGATTCTTTGCCCTGCTCGACTCCCGCGATCACGTTCTCTTCCAGACGAAAAACATCACCTTCTCGCAGGAGGTGCCCGCCCTCGCCCATTCCGCGGCCACCGGGGGCGCGGTGGATCCGACCTGGCAGATCGAACGACGCACGTTTACGCCGTGGGACTACGACGTGATTGCGGGTTTATATCTCCCCGACGTCACCCGCATCACCGCGCGCCTCATGTGGCAGGCCTACGGCATTCTCGGCGTCGTCATTCTGGCCGTGCTGGTCGTGTCGTTCTGGCTCGCGTCGAAACTCTCCGCCGCCCTGGAACTCGCGCAGCAGGCCCGCGAGGAAGCCCTCGACGCCAAGGACGCCGCCGAATCCGCCAACCGCACCAAAAGCACCTTCCTCGCGAACATGAGCCACGAGCTCCGCACGCCGATGAACGCCATCATCGGCTACAGCGAGATGCTCATCGAGGAGGCCGAGGACGCCGGCCAGCCCGGCTTCATCCCCGACCTCCAGAAAATCCGCACCGCCGGCAAGCACCTCCTCGCCCTCATTAACGACATTCTCGATCTCTCCAAAATCGAGGCCGGCAAAATGTCCCTCTACCTCGAGGAGTTCCGCCTCGAGGACCTCATCCAGGACGTCGTCGGCACCTCCCAGCCGCTCGTCGCCAAAAACCAAAACCGCCTCGACGTGCGCCTCGCCGCGGACCTCGGCCTCATGCGCGCCGACCTCACCAAGGTCCGCCAAACCCTCTTCAACCTCCTCAGCAACGCCACCAAATTCACCGAAAAGGGCATCATCACCCTCACCGCCGATCGCGTCCCCAGCGAAAAGGGCGCCCGCATCCACCTCCGCGTTTCCGACACCGGCATCGGCATGACGCCCGAGCAACTCGGCCGGCTCTTCCAGGCCTTCACCCAGGCCGACGCCTCCACCACCCGCAAATACGGCGGCACCGGTCTCGGCCTCGTCATCAGCCGCCGCTTCTGCCAGCTCATGGGCGGCGACATCGCCGTGGAAAGCCGCGCCGGCGTCGGCACCACCTTCACCGTCGACCTGCCCGCCATCGTCGAACCCGCCACCGAGGCCGCCCTTGCTCTTGCCGCCTCCCCCGCCGAAACCCCGAAAATCAAATCGAAGACCCGCCCCACCGTCCTCGTCATCGACGATGATGCCGACGCCGCCGACCTCATGAGCCGCGCCCTCGAACGCAGCGGCTTCGCCACCATCCGCGCCAGCAAGGGCGGGGAAGGCATCGTCCTCGCCCAGCAGCAGCAGCCCGCCGCCATCACCCTCGACGTCATGATGCCCGGCATGGACGGCTGGGCCGTCCTGAGCGTGCTCAAGAGCGACCCGCTCACCGCCCGCATCCCGGTCATCATGGTCACCATGCTCCAGGACCGCCAGCTCGGCTACTCCCTCGGCGCCGCCGACTTCCTCACCAAACCCGTCGACGCCGACAAGCTCCGCTCCGTCCTCACCACCCACGCGCTCCACCACTCCGCCCACGTCCTCGTCGTCGAGGACGATCCCGCCAGCCGCGAGATGCTCAGCCGCGTCCTCACCCGCGAAGGCTACGAAGTCGCCGAGGCCGAGAACGGCAGCGTCGCCCTGGAACGCATCGCCGAGCGCCGCCCCGAACTCATCCTCCTCGACCTCATGATGCCCGTCATGGACGGCTTCGAATTTCTCGAAGTCCTCGCCCGCGAGCCCCAGCTCGCCAGCATCCCCGTCATCGTCATCACCGCGAAGGACCTCACGCCCGCCGACCGCGAAAAGCTCACCGGCAGCGTGCTGCAGGTCTTCCAAAAGGGCGCCACCGACCGCGAAAAACTCCTCCAGGACGTCTCCACCCAGGTCGAAAAAATGCTGAAAGCCTGACGCCTTTCCGAATCTCCGCCTTTGCCCATGAAGCTCCTCCTCGTCGAAGACAACGAAATGAACCGCGACATGCTCTCGCGCCGCCTCACCCGCAAGGGCTACGAACTCGCCATCGCCGTCGACGGGCAGGAGGCCCTCGCCCTCGCCGCCACCGCCGCGCCCGACCTCATCCTCATGGACATGAGCCTCCCGCTCATCGACGGCTGGGAAGCCACCCGCCGCCTTAAGGCCGACCCCGCCACCGCCGCCATCCCCGTCATCGCCCTCACCGCCCACGCCATGGCCGGCGACCGCGAACAAGCCCTCGGCGCCGGCTGCGACGACTACGACACCAAGCCCATCGAGTTCCCCCGCCTCCTCGAAAAAATCGCCGCCCAACTCACCCGAGTCGGCAAAACCCCGCCCCCCACCGCGTGACCGCTCCCGGCGAAACCCCGCTGGCGAAGCTTCGCCACGACCTGCGCACCCCCATCAACCACATCCTCGGCTACAGCGAACTCCTCGCCGAGGAACTCGCCGACCAGGGCGTCACCTCCGCCGCACCCGACCTCACCCGCATCCGCGAAGCCGCCCGCCAGCTCCTCGGCATGGTCGACGCGAACCTCAGCGACGAGGGTTTCGCCCACCTTGAAATCTCCGCGCCGGTCCCGCTCAACAAGCCCGCCCCCGCGCCACCCGCGGAATCCAAAATCCATAATCCAAAAATCCTCGGCCGCATTCTCGTCGTCGACGACAACGAGGAAAACCGCACCCTGCTCGCCCGCCGCCTCGAACGCCAGGGTCACCGCGTTGTCGAGGCCGCCGATGGCGCCGCCGCGCTCGAGCTCGCCCGCCGCGAGCCCTTCGACCTCGTCCTCCTTGACGTCATGATGCCCGTGCTCGACGGCTACGGGGCCCTCGCCGCCCTCAAGGCCGATGCCAGCCTCCGTCACCTTCCCGTCATCATGATCTCCGCGCTCGACGAGGTCGAAAGCGTCGTCCGCTGCATCGAAAACGGTGCCGAGGACTACCTCCCGAAACCTTTCGACCCCACCCTCCTCCGCGCCCGCATCGACGCCAGCCTTGAAAAGAAGGCCCTCCGCGACCAGGAGCAGGATTACCTCCAGCGCATCAAGCAAACCCAGCTCCGCCTC
>JAIYAZ010000144.1 GCA_027488755.1 Verrucomicrobiaceae bacterium
GATGATCCGGGGCAAATGAGTGCTCGAGCCGCGACGCTGACGGTGCCCACGCAGGGCAAGGGAACCTACGAGATCACGGCGGCGGTGGCGCGCGTGGTCGGGGCGAGCGGGATTCGGACGGGGCTGGCAACGGTGTTTCTCCAGCACACGAGCGCGAGTCTGGTGATCTACGAGAACGCGGACCCGACGGCGCGCGAGGACCTGCACCGTTTTTTTGAGCGGCTGGTGCCGGAGGACGACGCGGGCTGGGTGCACACGCTGGAGGGGCCGGACGACACGACGAGCCACCTGCGGATGGCGCTCACGCGGACGAGCGAGACGATCCCGGTCGTGAACGGCCGGCTGGCCCTCGGGACGTGGCAGGGAATTTTCCTGTTCGAGCACCGGGAGGCGCCCCACACGCGGCATGTGGTCGTGAGCGTGGTGGGGGAGTGATTGGGGAAAAGCTGAAATTCGGAAAGCTGAAAGGCTGAAATTCCGAAAGCGGAAATCCGGAAGGGGAATTTCGCTGCGCTTACTGCTCGAACCAGGAGACGCCGGTTTCGGCGTTGGCGGCGGTGCGGGCGGCGGGGTCGTCGACGAGGGCGGCTCGGGTGACCGGGGCGACATGGCCGTCGCAGAAGAGGACGTTCGTGAGGGCGCGGGGGCCGCGACCGGGGCCGTGGGGGAAGACGACGGTGTCGGGCGTGGCGGCGGGTTCGTAGTCGTTGACTTCGACGAGGAAGACGACGTTGCCGGGGTAGGTGAGTTCGTTGATTTTAAAGCTGCGCACGTCGGCCTTCGGCTGGAGAAAGCGGTTCATGGCGTAGTTGAAGTAGAAGACTTCGGGGTCCCAGTTGCGGGGTGACCGGGAGTTCGGGTCGACCCAGAGCGAGGGGACGCCGGGTTTCGGGCGCTGGCCGGGGGGCAGGTCGGCGAGCGGGGTCTGGCTGAGGTAGACGGGCAGGGCGTTGAACCAGGCTTTTTCCTGCGCGGGGGTGACGGGGGCGACGCCGACCTCGGGGAGCTGGTTTTCGTTGTCGATGAGGTAGAGGTTGAGCGCGATGCCCCATTGCTGGAGGTTGCGGGCGCTGGCGACGCCGGTGGCCTCCCGGCCGCGGGCGATCCACCAGCCGATGGCGGCGGCCAGCAGGAGAAGGCCGACGATGCTGGCGAGGACGATTTCGCGGGGTTTCATGCGGGGGCAGGTTACCGGGAGCGAAGGTTTTCCAGCGTCCAGCCGACGGGGGTGGCGATGGCGGGCAGTTGGGGGTTTTGGCTGAGGTGGGCGAGGAAGAATTCGAATTCGTTGCCGATGGCGATGTCGCGGATGGCGTCGGCGGGCAGGGAGAGTTCGCGGGCGATGAGGGCGGCGAAGAACTGCGAGGTGGTGACGACGGCGGGCTGGTCGGGCGCGAGGTCCTGGCGCTTGAGGAGGACCATGCCGCCGAATTTGCCGAGCTGTTCGACCTGCGCGGGGGTGAGGGTGAGTTGGACGAGGCGGGTGGTCCAGGGGAGGCTGTTGTAGACGCGACTGGCGGTGAGGGGGCCGGCGGGCCATTCCTCGCGGACGGATTGGCGGGAATAGGCGACGATCTGCGTGCCGGGGACGCCGGTGAGGGCGGTGAGGTAGGCGAGGAGGATTTCGTCCTCGCTGACGGCTTCGGTGAGGGTGCCGAGGGGTTTGTCGGCCTGGCGGATTTGGTCGGCGAAGCGGGCGATGGCCTGGGTGACGACGGGGTCGGCGGGGGCGGTGTTCGCGGTCATGGGCAGGAGTTCCTGCCGGAGGACGCGCCAGCCGGTGCCGTCGCGCTTGAGGTCGAGGCGGGCCATGGTGAAGCCGCCGTTGTCGCGCAGGATGTTTTCGGAGACGGGGGGCGTCCAGGGGTAGAAGGTTTTTTCGGACCAGGCGTCGCGTTCGCGGCCGGAGTAGATGCGGTGGGCGAGGATGGCGTTGACGCCGAGGCGGGAGAGTTCGGCAAGGAAGGCGGTGGGCGGGGTTTTCGGCGACTCGAACTTCATCCAGCTCAGGAGCGTGAGGCCGCCGGCCGGGGCGGGGCCGAGGTCGCGGAGGATGGAAGCGTAGTCGCGCAGGGGGGTGACGTTGGCGGCCGTGGTGCCAAACCAGGTGGGGAAGCGCTCGGGCAGGCTGGCGGGGTCGGTGTCGCCGTAGAAGTTCGCGAGGAGGGTGACGGGCAGGCCGCCGATGTCCTGGCGGGCGGCGAAGGCGGTGCCGGTGGTGGCGGGGGAGCCGTCCGGCGCGGCGAAGGGGCAGAGGACGCGGGCCTTGAGCGGGGCGAGGGCGGCGGGGGTGATGGAGCTGTCGAGGTTGCCGAGGACGACGAAGTCGTAGCCGGTCTCGTTGAAGAAGGTGACCATGTTGCCGTGGTCCGTGGCGTAGCTGGCGAAGGAGCCGCCGAGGCTGTCGCCGAGGTCGACGAGGACGACGCGGGCGCCGGTGCGGGCGGCCTCGGCGCGGACTTTTTTCACGTAGCCGGCGAGGTAGGGGTAGTGCTGGAGGGGCGCGAGGTTTTGGAGCGCGAGGGGGTAGACGTTGCCGCGGAGGCGGCCGGTCTGGAGCACGATGACGTCGGGCTCGGTCTCGGAGGATTTCGAGCAGCCACTAAGGAGGGCGGCTGCGGCGAGGGACAGGAGGGTCAGGGAGCGCAGCGCGGAAAACATCACCGGTTTCATTCAGAAGTTCCTCGGGGGAATAGCCAAGCAATTCCCGCGCGCGGGAGGGGTTTATTGCGAAAATTCCGTGACGGCGGGGTTGGCGGGGTCGGTGAGGTAGTTGGTGCGGCAGAGACCGGCGTAGACGCCGCCGAGGGCGAGGAGTTCCTCGTGGCGGCCGCGCTCGACGATGCGGCCGCGCTCGAGGACGAGGATCTGGTCGGCGTGGCGCACGGTGGAGAGGCGGTGGGCGATGACGAAGCTGGTGCGCTGCGCCATGAGGCGGTCGAGGGCGTCCTGGATGAGGCGTTCGGTGACGGTGTCGACGCTGGCGGTGGCTTCGTCGAGGATGAGGATGGGTGGGTTTTTGAGCAGGGCGCGGGCGATGGAGAGGCGTTGCTTTTCGCCGACGCTGAGTTTGACGCCGCGCTCGCCGAGCTGGCTGTCGAGGCCCTTGGGCAGGCGGCGCACGAAGTCCGCGGCGTTGGCCGCCTCGAGCACGGTCCACATTTCCTCCTCGGTGGCGTCGGATTTGCCGACGCGGAGGTTTTCGGCGGTGGTGCCGTTGAAGAGGAAGCTTTCCTGGGTGACGACGGCGACGGCGCGGCGGAGCTGCGCGAGGGGGAGGGATTCGATGGGCTGGTCGTCGAGGAGGATGCGGCCGCCGGTGTGGGCGTAGAAGCGGACGAGGAGGTTGACGAGGGAGGTTTTGCCGGCGCCGGTGCCGCCGACGAGGGCGATCATTTCCCCGGGCCGGGCGTGCAGCGAGATGTCGTGGAGGACGGTGCGATCCGCGGAGTAGCCGAAGGAGACGTGTTCATAGCGGACGTCGCCGCGGGCGCGGGGGGCCGGTTCTCGGGCGGGGCCGGCGGGCTCGGCGGGGGCGTCGAGGATTTCGAAGACGCGTTCGCCGGCGGCGCGGCCGGCCTGGAAGATCTGGTTGAGGGAGTGGAGGCGGCCGATGGGTTCGTAAAAGAGTGGGGCAAAGACGAGGAAGGCGATGAGTTCCCCGAGATCCATGTGGCCGGCGAGGACCTCGTGGCCGCCGTAGCCGATGATGGCGACCGAGCCGCAGGCGGTGAGGAAGGCCATGGAGGGGCTGTAGAGCGCCCAGGCGCGCATGACGACGAGGGTGGCGTCCATGAGGCGGCGGCTGGCGGCGTTGAAGCGGCCGTGCTCGGCGGCCTCGCTGGTGTAGGTTTTGATCTGGCGGATGCCGGCGAGGTTGTCGTGGAGGATGGCGTTCATGGCCGAGGCGGCCTGGCGCTGGCCGCGGTAGCGGGAGCGGGCGGTGAGGGTGTAGGCGAGGGCACCGACGGTGAGAAAAGGGATGGGCGCGGCGGCGATGAGGGCGAGTTTCGGACTCATGAGGGCCATGCCGACGGCCACGACGAGGATCTGGAGCACGGCGACGGTGCCCTGTTCGACGCCGTCGATGAGGACGCGTTCGAGGGCGGTGACGTCCTCGACGAGGCGGGTCATGATGTCGCCGGTGGCCCGGTTGTCGAACCAGCCGAGGGGGAGGGTCTGGATGTGGGCGTAGAGGTCGCTGCGGAGGTCGAAGATGACGCGTTGCTCAAAGACGTTGTTGAGGACGATGCGCAGGCCGTTGAGGGCGTTCTGGACAAAAAAGGCCCCCACGGCGATGGCGACGAGGGGCGGGAGGAGTTCCGGGCGGTGCCCGCGGATGGCGTCGTCGATGATCCGGCGGGTCACGTCGGGAAAGACGGCCACCATGAGCGTGCCGACGACGGCGCAGGCCAGCGTGCCGGCCGCCAGCCAGGGGTAGCGGCGGAGGTAGCGGAAGACGCGGGCGTTGGGGTTCGGACGGGACATGGCAGCGGGAGGTTACGTTGGCGCGCGGAAAGTGTGGCGTTTTTTCTCCGCGGAAGCCGGCGCGGGCAAAACGGGACCGCCCCACGGAGAGGGTTGGCCGTTAAGTCCGCCGGCGGAAGCGACTTCTGCCGTTGGCATGCCAGTTGCTTAAGTTGGACTCCGCGCGGTGGCGGGCTCCTGCCCCCGACGCTCCAACCAACAACCCACAATCCAGTTATACTCATGTCGATAAAATCTAGAAAGTGGACGTCCCTGCTCGCAGCCGTATTGATCGGCGGGGCGGCGTGCGTCGGAACGTCCTGGGCGCAGGATGCAGCCACCCCGGCCCCCGTGGCCGAAGCCACCCCGGCGGCCCCCGCAGCCGAAGCGGCTCCCGCCGCGGAAGCCGAACCCGCCGCTCCCACGGTTGAGCAGCGCGTGGCCGGCCTCGAGGCCTACATCAACAACGTCGATCCGGTGGACAGCGCCATCGTGGGCGTGCCCGGTCCCGGCCATACGGCCTGGCAGATGACGGCGGCGGCCCTGGTGCTCTTCATGACGCTCCCGGGTTTGGCCCTGTTCTACGGCGGCCTCGTTCGCTCCAAGAACGTGCTCTCGATCCTCGCGATGTGCTTCGGCTGCGCGGGCCTCGTGACCGTGATCTGGTGGGCGGTCGGCTACAGCCTCGTCTTCGGAACGAATTTCGGCAGCCCCTTCCTTGGTGGCACGGAGTTCTTCTTCCTGAAGGACGTGGGTGCCGCGCCGAACACGACGTATGCCTACTGGATCCCGCAGAGCGTGTTCTGCATCTTCCAGCTGACCTTCGCGATCATCACGCCGGCGCTTATTTTTGGTGCCACGGCGGAGCGCATGAAGTTCTGGGCCGTGATGGCCTTTGTGTTCTTCTGGATGTTCCTCGTTTACATCCCGCTCGCCCACATGGTCTGGGGCGGCACGGGCCTGATGAACGGCGTCTGGAACTCCGACGCGAAGATTCCGGCGATCGATTTCGCGGGCGGCACGGTGGTGCACATGTCCTCGGGTTGGTCCGCGCTGGTGCTCTGCCTCATCCTTGGCAAGCGCCTGGGCTTCGGCAAGGAGCCGATGGCTCCCCACAGCATGGTGCTTTGTATGGTCGGCACCGGCATGCTCTGGACCGGCTGGTATGGCTTTAACGCCGGCAGCGCCCTCGCGGCGGACGGCATCGCGGCCAACGCCTTCCTCACCACGACCCTCGCGGCGGCGATTGCGGCCTTCGTCTGGGCGATTCTGGAAGCGATCTTCCGCGGCAAGCCCAGCATCCTCGGATTCTGCTCCGGTGCGGTGGCGGGCCTCGTGGTCATCACCCCGGCTTGCGGTTTCGTGAATGCCACGGGCGCCGTGATCATCGGCGTGGCGGCGGGCATCGTTCCGTTCTTCGCGGTGGTTTACCTCAAGAAGATCCTCGGTTACGACGACGCGCTGGACACCTTCGGCATCCACGCGGTGGGCGGCACTCTGGGGGCCATCCTCACGGGCTTCCTGGTGGACCCGAACGTGAACGCGAACCTCGTGAGCGACGCCTACGCCGCGAAGAACGGTCTGAAGACCGCGATCGAAGGCGGCACGCTCTGGATCGAGCAGCTCAAGGCCGTTGGTCTGACGATCGCCCTTGCGGTGGTTGCGACGGCGGTGATTGCCTTCATCCTCAAGCTCGTGATCGGCCTGCGTCCGACGCCCGAAGTGGAGAGCCAGGGTCTCGACGTGAACGAACACGGCGAAGAAGGCTACATCCTCAACTAACGGCACCGTTATCAAGGAGTCTCAAACGCCATGAAAAAAATCGAAGCAATCATCAAGCCCTTCAAGTTGGAGGAAGTCAAAGACGCGCTCGCGGACCTCGGGATCGAGGGAATGACCGTGAGCGAGGTCAAGGGCTTCGGCCGCCAGAAGGGCCACACGGAAATCTATCGCGGCAGCGAATACACCGTGGACTTCCTGCCGAAGATCAAGATTGAGGTCGTCCTCTCCGACGCGCTCCTCGAGAGCGCGACGGCGGCGATCGTGAAGGCGGCCAAGACCGGCAAGATCGGTGACGGCAAGGTGTTCGTCTCCCCCGTGGAGGAGGCGATCCGCATCCGCACCGACGAGACCGGCGAAAAGGCCGTCTAAGTCAAACACTCAGGGTTAAGAGGGAGCCATGCAGGGCGGTGGGACGAAAGTCCCGCCGCCCTCATGCATTTTTGGGGGAAGGGAGGTTCCCGCGAAGGCGCGAAGGGAGAGTGGGGTGGGCCCCTATTCGGCCAGCGCCACGGCGAGGTGGATGGCGGCGATCATGCTGTCGGGGCGGGCGAGGCCTTTGCCGGCGAGGGCGTAGGCGGTGCCGTGGTCGGGGCTGGTGCGGGGGAAAGGGAGGCCCATGGTGACATTCACGCCGGCGTCGAAGGCGTGGAGCTTGAGGGGGATGAGGCCCTGGTCGTGATACATGCAGAGCACGGCGTCGAACTCGCCGGCGGCGGCGCGGAAAAAGACGGTGTCGGGCGGGAGTGGGTCGCTGAAGGTGGCGGCGGGCTCGAGGGCGCGGAGGCGGTCGACGGCGGGCTGGATGAGGTCGATTTCCTCGCGGCCGAGGTCGCCTTCCTCTCCGGCGTGGGGGTTGAGGCCGGCCACGGCGATGCGGGGGTGGGTATGGCCGCGGCGGCGGCAGAATGCGGCCTGGAGCCGGCCGACGCGGACGATTTCGTCGCCGGTGAGGAGTTCGGGCACGGCGCGGAGGGGGACGTGGCAGGTGACGAGGCCGACGGTGAGCGCGCCGCCGGTGAGGCACATGGCGAAATCGCTGGTGCCGGTGCGGGCGGCGAAGAACTCGGTCTGGCCCGGGAA
>JAIYAZ010000138.1 GCA_027488755.1 Verrucomicrobiaceae bacterium
CCGACTGACAAGGCGCAACACGTTGCTCAGCACGCCAACATGTGGCGAATCTCGCCGGATTTTTGGGACGAGTGGCGGGACCTTAACCGTTCCTTCGATCTCGCGGACGCCTGGCAGAAGACGGGTATTGCCGGCCCCGGCCGTTGGCCTGACGGTGACATGATTCCGCTCGGGCGCATCGCCATCCGCAGCGGCCACGGCAAGGACCGCCGCACCAAGTTCACCCCCGACGAGCAGGTCATGCTCCTCACCCATTTTGCCATGATGCCCTCACCGCTCATGCTCGGGATGAGTCTGCCCGATAACGACGCCCGCACCCTCGAACTCATCACCCATCCCGGGATGCTCGCAATTAACCAGGACAAGCTTGGCACGCCCGGTCGCCGCATTTTGAAGAACGAAAACCACACCGAGGTCTGGCTGCGAGATCTCGCCAATGGCGACAAGGCTCTTGCCCTTTACAATCGCGGCGATCAGCCCGCGAAGATTACCTTAAGTCTTGCCGATCTGGGCCTCGAAGGCTCCTGGACCGCCGAGGACGTATGGGGCGGAAGCACCGAACCGACGGCTGCCGGCATCACCCGCAGCCTGCCCCGACACGGTGCGGTTTTGCTGCGCCTTCACCCCAGCCGCTGAATCCCCGGTGGTGCCAGCCGCCGGGCGGTTTCGTCGCCTTTGAGTCTCTTTCCCTCATCTCCCGTTTTTCTTATGCATTTTCCGGATGCCTGCCGCCGCTCCGCGCTGCCTGTCGTAATGTTCTGGGCCGCTGCGCTGATCCCGGTGGCCGTCGCCGCCCCCCCTCATCTCCCCGGGGAGCTCTCCGCGGAACAGGTCTTGAACGGGGAGTATCCCTTTCCGCCTTCGCCCGTTTATCCATTCACCTACGACACCGCCGGTCTCGCGGCTGACCGCCTTGGAAAGGTGCCCAAGCCGGGCGTCCACCCCCGCATCCTGATCAGTCCCGAACAGCTCCCCGATCTGCGCCGCCGTCTCCGGGAAACGGCGGGCGGTCGTGAGGTGTCCGCCGCCATGCGGGCCCGCATCGACGGTGCCCTCCGCACTCCCGGCTGGAGTCGGGATTTTTTTCAACTGCTCGCCGCCGGTAACGTCACCGCCGTGGAGCAGGGGCTCGATCAGCGTGGCCTGCCTCCGGCGGTCGGCCATTATCAACCCTACCTCATGGCTCTCACCTTGGAAGCTCTTCGGTGCTTGATCGACGAGGACGCCGCGGGAGGTGCCAAGGTTGGCACCGCCATCGCCACCTACGCGAGGGTCATGCGCCCCGTGCTCGATCGCTACGACGGCACCCCCCTGCACGACGATTCCTGGCGGGCTCGCATTCCCGGGACTAATCCTGCCAACTGGCGCACCGGCGGCCTGCGCGACATCGTCGGTTACCATCTCCTCGGCTACGCCTACGATTTCGGCCATCCGTTCATGACCGATGAACAACGCGCCGACGTCCGCACTCTCATCGCCAAAGCCACCGCCGGCAAACTGTGGATGGGCGCGCGCCTCCCTCATCATTTTCGCGATTGGAACTGGATTGCGGTTGGCAGTCAGGCACCCCTGATGTCCCTCGCCATTGAAGGAGAGGAGGGTTTCGATCCGCGCGTCTATAAACTCGGTCTGGAAATCGCCCGCGACTATCTCACCTACGGATTTTCCCCCTCGGGTAGCTCTACCGAAGCCGTCGGCTACACCCAGTTTGGTCTCAACTGGCTCAATCCCTTCCTCGTCGCCGCCGCGCGGCGGGGAGAACCTTTGATCGGTCATAGCCACTATCGGGCCTCCCTCGATTGGTATCTCTACAGTTTGGCTCCCACTGGCGACCGCTGGATCAGCCATGGCGACGGTGGGGACGGGGGCCCGAGCCTCATGACCGCTTCGATGTGGCGTTACTTTTACCCCCGGGACTCCAAGGCCGATTTCCTTTGGCAGTCGGTGAAAACGGCCGCCGGGGACAAAGCCGCCACCAAGGGTGGCCCGCATCTCGTTGAAGCGGTCCTTTGGGCCGGCGACGGAGTCACCGATAGAAAGGGCAAACTCGTGGATTACGCCGGCGGGGCCGCGCTTAATCCCGCCGTTACCTGGTTCGATCCGCTGCGCAGCTCCCTTAATCTGCGCAGCGATTGGACCCCCGACGCCGTCGCCGTGCAGTTCGAGTGCCGCACGGATTCCTTCAGCGCCGGTCACGAACATGCGGATCGGGGTCATTTCACCCTCACCGCCCACGGCCGCGATTGGTCGAAGGAAAACTTCCGCTCCATCGAAACCCGCCACCACAGCAGCGTGTTGGTTGACGGCCTCGGCCAGGGATTTTGGCCGGGGCCCGGGAAATGGCTCGGTCACGTCGATACCGGCGATTTTGTCCTCGCCGCCGTGGATGCCAAGGACGCCTATGACTGGGTCTGGCCCAAGCAACTTGAGACCGAGCCGGAGGGATTTATCCGGCACGGGTTTGAACGTTGGAAGGATTACGTCGCCGGCTCTGCCGCCGTCCGCAAGCGTTACGCGGGATTGAACGGTGAACGTGACCCTCGCCCCTTCATCCAGAAGCAATGGGAACCCTATTTCGACAAGGGTGGCGGCCCCCGCCTATGGGATGAGGATACCTGGCCCGTTCGGTATCCGCACAATCCGGTCGAACGCGCTTTCCGCACGCTGGCTTTCGCCCGGGGACCGGCTCCCTACCTCCTGATCGTCGATGATTTCCAGAAGGACGATAAGGAACGCCTTTATGAGTGGCTGCTCCAAACCGGCGAGAACACCGAAATGGTTTCCTTTGCCGGAAACGATATCTTGCTGTGCGACGCCACCGTGGCTCGCAAGCCCAATGGCTTGCCCAACCCCGCCAAAGGCGATCGCCAGCTCCTGGTGCGCATCCTCAATCTCAATGAGCCCAGTCTGGTCCGCGACCTGCAGAGTCGCCCTTCCACCCGCCTCGAAACCTTCGAACGCAAGGACACCCTCACCCCCGACGGCCGCAGCTTCGGACTCGACAAGCGGCTCGTGGTCGGAAGCCGCTCCGTTGCGCCGGATTTTCACATTCTTCTTTTCCCGCATCGGGCCAACGATCCTCTTCCCCTCACGGAGTGGGATGCCAACCGACGCCGACTCACGTTGACCATTGGTTCCCAAGTGGACCATATCATCTTCAACCGTGATCAGGATGGGAGGACCCGGCTTCACCTTTCCCGCGTCGGCGGCGCCACTCCCGCCGAACTCCCGAGATAACGGGGCGGGCGGCAAGGGTCGGAATATGCAAGGTTGAAGAAACTCGCGGAATGACTATGAGAAGAAAAGGTTTCACGTCCTTCAGGACCGGCCCCCTTACTCTTCTGCCCCATGCTTACATACGTCAGCACCGGAATTCGCGATTTCGGACGCCAACCGGTGGTCCCGCAAGTGCGGCGTTCGTGGGAATTCTACGTGGCTCTGCGGGGGGAAATCAGTCCGCTCCTTGATTCTTCCCATGCTCCGGTTGATCTAGAGTCAAACTGCCTCTGGCTTTTTCCACCGGTCTTCCCGCATGGTTGGCAGGGAGATCCCGCGAAAAAGGCGCGGATTGCCGTGTTTCATTACACAGAAATCCCCGCCGATCTCGATACCCTCGTCTGGGAGGCTCCGGTCGGGTATCTAAAGGTCTCTTTGCTGCCCGCGGAATGCGATTCTCTTTACCGGCTGGCAAAAGACTTAATCTCGCGAAAAGGGGAGGGGAGTAACCTGTTCCCGTATTACGCCGAACGTGCATTGATTGACCTTAGCCTGCTTCTCCTCAAGAAATGCACGCGGCAGCTCCCCGGTCACGCCGATATGGATTCGGACGATTTTCGGATTGAAGTTGCCGAAGATTACTTTCGCGCCCATCTCACGGAGCGCCCCTCGATCAATGTTCTTTCCCACGTTACCGGAGTTTCGGAAAGTCATCTCCGTTACCTCTTTCAGCGCAAATATGGGTATTCCACGCGCGAGGCCCTTATCCAAATTCAGATCCAACGCGCCCTTGAGCTTTTGGTATGCACCAATAGCAAGATCGAGGTGATCGCCGAGTCGTGCGGGTTTTCTGATGCCAGTTCGTTTTGCCGGGGCTTCCGCCGAGTGATTGGGAAAACGCCCCTCGAATACCGGAAATCGATGAAGTCAAAGGCCGCCGCCTGCCTTTCCGATCGCCCGGAGCGCGCGCATCCGCTTCCAGGGCAATCAACGACGCCCGTGGACAAGCCGGATGGCCCCACCAATGGCGTTATTAAAAAGGTATCGGTGGATTCTGCCGATGGTCAAACTGGACTCGCGGCGTAACGCCGGCGCAAGCGAGTTGCCGAAACGTTGATGCGCTTCCAACTTAGTTGCGGGGCGTAGTCTAGTTTATCATTAGGGATTGCTACCGTGGTTTGCGATCAATGGCCCCGAGATTTTAATATTTAGCAAAAAGTCTGCTCGGGTTTTAACCGAAGGAAAAGCTCTCGCGACAAACGTCGGTTTTTGGAAAATCGGTTTTCGTCGAAGCCCTAGTTTCGGCGGCTGAAAAACTTAGGTCTATCGCCAGTTTCCTCTCCTTCGGGTGATTATCCCCCCAGTTTGTTTGAGCGTGGCAGCTGGTTTCGCCCGCGCATTTCGTCCGGACGGGACCTTCAGCGGTTTGATGCATTTTTGGTTCCTCAGGCGATTACCCGGCCCGCCGGCTTGCGCTCAACTCGCAACCGCTGGCGCTAGAGAATTCGGGAAATACTTCTTCAGAGTCCAGTTTCAGCCCTGCCGCCGGGACACCACCCTGGAAAACGCATTAAAGTTGGAATGTGGATTTGGAAAATGTCCATGTGGTCTCGAAAGATGGTCAAAAAAGTTTCATCAGTTACCCATTGAGACTCCTGATATGCGGGCGCCCATTCTCACGTTTATCGCCAACGTATACCATTCGGATGCTGAGGTCATGTCGGCATGCCTGCCTTCTCATTTGGATCGTCTGGGTCGAACTTGTCTTGGCCGATCCAAAGGGTTAAATCTATGAGGAAAACGAATCCGTCCAATGTGAACCTCGCGGCAATTGCTCAAAGGTTGAACGTTTCTATATCCACGGTTTCGCGAGTATTGCGAAACCCAAATGTTAAGAAAAAATCCGCGATTCATCAGCAGGTCTTCGATACGGCAAAAGCCATTGGTTATTTCAGCAAAGACCGCTCGAGATTGCTCAGTCGGGTGAAGCCGCTGCATGTTCTTGCCCTTGGCCTTTACTCGGTGGCCTACGTCGATCAGCGCTACCTTGCGGGTTTAAGTCGAACCGCGGTCGCGCTTAACGTGGCGATTTTGTCGCATCATCTCTCTCTGGACTCCGCGGAGAGCATCCTCGATCGCGCGTTGCAACCGGTTGGAATGCGCTATGGCACTTTGGATGGGATCGTGCTGATCCACCGTTGGCCCAATCACATTGTTAAAGCTTTGGCGGCGGATTATCGTTTGGTCTCGATTGTCCATGACTATCCGGGTTTGCCGGTCGATGTAATCGGGACCGATGACCGGCAGGGTGTCCTCGCCCTAGTGGAACATCTCGCAGCGCGAGGACATGAGAAGATCGGTTATTTTGGGTTCTGTCCCGAGGTCACTTGGGCAAGGTCGCGATTCGCCGCCTACGTTGAAGCCATGACGACACTCGGGCACCCGTTTGAAGTTTCTCATGCAGTCGAAATTGACCTAAATGAGGCGCTCTCCGTAACCCCCTTTCCCCGGAGGCATTGGGTTCGAAAGGTGGAGGCTTGTCGCCAAGCTGGGGTGACCGCATGGATCGCCGCTAGTGCGGCCACGGGTCTTACCCTTCAACGCTATTTCAACGAGGAGAAAATCAAGGTCCCGGATGAAGTCGAAATCACCTGCTTTCACCGCCAGCGACTCCCCAGTTCGGATTTGGGTCGTCTCACCGCCGTAGACGTTGCCGACGAGGAGTTTGGTGCCTCGGCTTTGCGTCGCCTGGTGCACCGGGTGAGGAATCCGGAGGAGAGTCGTCGCTCAATCATTATTCCCATGAAGTTTAGCCAGGGCGATACGACCAAAGTATTGGCAGAAACTTCTCCAGCTAATGACCTCTCCCCCGAGAATCCGTTCCTTATCTCATGACGAGTCTTTCCCGTCCTCGCCCTTCAACCCTGAGGGTCATTGGTGGTTCCTTGGTTTTTCTGATCGGATACGGATCCGCCGTGGCGCAACTGGCCCCGTTGGGGTCTCCGACACCCAAGCCGGTCCCTAAGCCTGTGGGGCATTGGACCTTTGATTCCATTGCCCTGGGGCAAATCAAGGATGCAAGTGGAAGCCGAAACGGCAAGGTGGCCGGGGTGAAAAGTGTCGATGGAAAGATTGGCCGCGCTCTGGAATTAAGCAACGACGATACCCGCATCACCGTTCCCACTGGCCTTTCCAAGCGGGATGCTAAGGGAATCACGATCTCGGTTTGGGTGTATCTTCCGAAAGAGAGCCAGGAAACGAACTACGGGCCCATTGTGAACTGCAATGCGAACCGAGGAATGTATTTCCGCATCATGCATGGGCAATTTATCAGCATGAATTTCGGGCGGGCGTGGCATCCCTTTGGCCGGGGGGAAGAACTTCGTTTACCGATGCGCACCTGGGTGAATGTGATCGGCACCTATGACGGAGAGATTGGTCGGCTCTACCTTGACGGGAAAAAAGTGGCCGAAAAGGTGCTTCCCTACGATAAGAAGCAAAAGCTCACATTTGGTGACGACGCGACCATCGGCCGGGTCGTTAGCAAAATCGAGAATCCCGAAATGGGCGTCGAGGAGTCCCCGGCGTATCTCGTGGGAAAATTGGATGATCTTTGGATTTTCAACGAGGCTTTGACGCAGGATCAGGTGAGTCAATTCTACACGGAAATGAAAAAACCGGCGGCCAAAACCGCTGCGTCCAACTAAGTGCCTGTCGAGGAATTCAGGTCGCGGCGAGATATTTGTCCGCCCCGCCATTGAGAAACGGCAGGGAATCAACCTCTTTGTATTCGAGTGAAAAAAATTGCCCCCGTTTTTGCCAGCGTTGTTCTGATTCTTTCCTTACTGGCTGGCTGGTGGTTTTCCCAGCGAGTTTCGCCGGAAAAGCGGCAGAGCAAACTTCTGATCGGGTTGTCGCTGGATACCCTTAAGGAAGAACGGTGGCAGACGGATCGAAATTATTTCGTGAGCCGGGTGACGGAGCTGGGCGGCGAAGTGCTTGTTCAGTCGGCGAGTGGCGATGACACTCGGCAGATCAGCGACGTGCAGGCTCTAATCAGTCGGAACGTCGATGTTCTTGTGATCGTGCCCCACAATGGTGCCGCCATGGCCAAGGCGGTTAACATGGCACATGAAGCCGGGATTCCGGTGATCGCCTATGATCGTCTGATCACCGGTTGTGAACTCGATCTGTATCTCACGTTTGATAATGTGAAAGTCGGGCGGCTTCAGGCGCAGTATCTCGTGGAACGGACCCCGCCGGACCGCCCCCTTCGGCTCGTCAGCATTTACGGGTCCAAAACCGACAACAATGCTTTGCTGTTTAAGCAGGGGCAGGATGAAGTGCTTGATCCGCTGATTGCGGCAGGTCGGGTGGAGCTTGTCCATGCCGACTGGGCGGCGGATTGGAAACCGGAAATCGCCAAAAAGATCACCAATGCGGCGATTACCAAGGTGGGCAAAAATTTCGACGCCGTGCTCGCTTCCGCCGATGGCGTGGCGGGGGGCGGGATCCAAGCCCTGTTGGAGGAAGGTCTTGCGGGCCGGATTACCGTCACTGGGCAGGACGCCGAGTTGGCCGCCTGCCAGCGCATCGTTAATGGTACGCAGGCAATGTCGATATACAAGCCGCTTCGGAAGCTGGCGGATCAGGCCGCGGAACTCGCGGTGCGCCTCGCCCGCCGGGAACCCATCGTCACCCGCCATGGCATCGATAATGGCCGCGTGATGGTTCCGACGCTGCTGCTGGATGTTCTGATCGTCGACAAGGGTAATCTCGAGGACACCGTCATCCGCGACGGGATGCACACGCGCGAAGCGGTCTTTCGTCGCCCCGGCACTTAAAAAACTTCTGCATGCCTGTTCCGAAAAAAATCTCCACAGTCCTGTTGATTGTCTCCTGCGTGCTGAGCGTGTTGATCGGCTTGGTGCTGGCTCGAGGCGACTTGGCTAATGGCGGGGCTTCCCTTCAGGAGCCGATATTTGTCTTAGCCATGGATGCCAAGGCGGGATCGATTCTGAATTTTGATCCGGCGGTATTTGTCGCGACGGCACGGGCGGAGGGCGTGCAGGTCGAAAGGGAGGAACTTGTCGGGGCGGATTTCGTCGCGGTGATGCGTCAGGCGCGGGTCCTCGTGCTCGTTGCGCCACGCGAGCTCGACGCGGCCACGGCCAAAGCGGTGGCGCAGGCCCAGTCGGGCGGAGTTTTTGTGGTTGCGGTGGGCAATCTCGTGGCGGGTGCGGAAATCGGGCTCTTCGTGGCACCTGGGGAGGCTCTGGCGCAGCGAGCGGCCCTGGCGGCGGCCCGTCTGGCCAAAGGGCAGCCGATCATTGCACCCGGCGACACGCCCGAGGGAACCCGCGTTGTGCCCACGATTCAGCCATGAGCACGCCGCTCCTCGAGGCCCGAAGCATCGTTAAAAAATTTCCTGGCGTGATCGCGCTGCGGGACGTGAGTTTTGGGTTGCGCGCGGGAGAGATTCACTCGCTGTGCGGGGAAAACGGTGCCGGGAAATCCACGCTCATCAAACTTCTTTCCGGGCTTCATCCGCACGGTAGCTACGAGGGGCAACTGCTCGTCGAGGGAGTGGAAACTCGCTTTCGATCTCTGGCGCATGCGGAGCAGGCCGGTATCGCCGTAATTTATCAGGAGCTCGCCCTGGTCGAAGAAATGACCGTGGCCGAAAACATTTTTCTGGGCTCGGAGCCGAGAAATGCCCTGGGGCTTATCGATTGGCCCGCCGTCTATCGGGAATCCGCGCGCCTGCTGGAGCGGTTCCGGGTGCTGATTTCGCCTTCCGCCCCGGTTTCGCAACTCGGCGTCGGCCAGAAGCAATTGGTGGAAATTGTCAAAGCTCTCGCCAAGCGATCCCGCATCCTCATCCTGGATGAACCAACCGCCGCCCTCGCCGAACACGAGGTCCTCATCCTGCTCGAGATCCTCCGTGATCTTCGCTGCGAAGGCATCGCGTGCATCTATATTTCCCACAAGTTGGACGAGGTGTTTGCGTTGTGTGACCGCATCACCATTCTTCGGGATGGTGCCTCCATTACCACGTTGGAGACCGTCGCGACGACCAAGGCTGAGGTGATCCGGCACATGGTGGGACGGGAGATCAACGATCTATTTCCCCGCCGGGCAACCCAGTCAGGCCGGGTGCTCCTCGAGGTACGGAATCTCGAGGTGCGCGCGGGCTACCCAGAACGCCCCGTTCTTCAGAATATCAATCTTCGACTGCATGCGGGCGAGGTTTTGGGCATCGGGGGGCTGATGGGAGCCGGGCGCACGGAGCTGCTCATGCATCTCTTTGGTCTTTTTGGTCGACGGGTTGGTGGGGAAGTGCGCCTGGATGGACATTTGCTGCGGCACCAACTCCCGCCAGAGATTATCGCCTTGGGCATGGTTCTCGTCAGTGAGGATCGCCGCCGTTACGGGCTCGTGCTCGATGCATCCATCAGCTTTAATCTCTCCCTCTCCTCGTTAAAGGCGTTTACCCGGAGAGGACTGATCGAGGCGGGGCGCGAGTTTCAACGAAATCAAGAATTCTTAACTTCCTTGCGGGTAAAAGCCCCGAGCCTCGAGGCGGTGGTGGGAAAGTTATCGGGTGGTAACCAACAGAAAGTGGTGGTCGGCAAGGCGCTGATGACCAACCCCAAGGTGATTTTTCTCGACGAGCCGACGCGGGGGATCGACGTCGGCGCCAAGCTGGAGATTTATGATATCATTAACCGCCTTACCGCCGAGGGTCGGGCGGTGATCCTCGTTTCCAGCGAGCTTCCGGAGCTCATGGGGATGAGTGATCGCATCCTCATGCTTCACGAAGGCCGGATTGGCGGGGAATTCCTCCGCGGGGAGGCTGTCCCCGAAGACCTGATGGCGGCCGCGATCGGCCAGGCTACAACCATGACGTGATTCATTATGCCAACCAAACTTTCCCTTCGAGATTTCTCCATCGCCATCACGCTTGTTGTGTTGTGTGGCATTTTTGCGACCCTTTCCCCGCAGTTTCTGGGGGCGCGAAACCTATCCCTGCTTCTTACGGAGCTATCCATTACCGCTACTCTTGCCCTAGGAATGATGCTCATCATTCTGACGGGAAACATTGATTTGTCCGTTGGCAGTGGCGTGGGCCTGCTGGGGGGCGTGGCGAGCGTGCTCGTTTTTCAGCACGACTGGCCCGCTCCTGTGGCGCTGGGAACCGCGTTGGTCGCTGGGTTGCTAATCTGGCTGATCATGGGGGCAATCATTGTCCGTGAGCGGGTGCCGTCCTTTATCA
Source organism: Verrucomicrobiaceae bacterium (assembly GCA_027488755.1). Lineage (GTDB taxonomy): Bacteria > Verrucomicrobiota > Verrucomicrobiia > Chthoniobacterales > JAATET01 > JAATET01. The sequence continues at coordinate 10,493 of JAIYAZ010000138.1, forward strand.
TCACGCTTGGCGGCCTGCTCGTTTTCAAGGGCCTGTTCTGGCTGGTGATCCAGAATTCCACCGTCCCGGTCGTGCAGGGAGGACAGACAAATCTCTATTCGCTGCTCACCACCTACTATTTGCCCCCAGCCTGGGGATTTTTGCTGGCGGGATTACTGGTGATCGCCCTGGTGATTTCCTCGCTCCGGGCCCGGCGGGCGCGGCTGAGTTATGGATTTGCCGTCGAAAGCGGCCCGGCTCTGTATGTGCGGTTGCTGGTGACGGCGCAGTTCATTTTTCTCATCACGCTGGTCACCTCGCAGTTTCGCGGAATTCCGTTGCCTGCGCTGATCCTGGGGGTCGTTGCCTGCGCCGTTTACATTCTCACCACCCACACACCCTTCGGACGATATCTTTACGCGATCGGCGGCAACGAAGAAGCCGCCGCGGTTTCCGGCATCCCGGTTAAGGCCGTGCTCATCGGCTCGTTTGGGATCATGGGCGTCATCGTCGCCATCACGGGATTTATGCAGACGGCCTACTCCGGCGCCTCCACCAGCACGGTGGGTGATCTCATGGAGCTGGATGCGATTGCCGCTTGTGTCATTGGGGGGGTCGCCTTGAAGGGGGGGCGTGGAAGTGTGATGGGCGTGATTTTTGGCGCTCTCCTAATGGCGGTGCTTCTGAATGGAATGACGCTACTGGCCGTGTCGCCGGAGTTTAAGTTCATTGCCCGGGGCTTGGTGCTTTCGCTCGCGGTCTGGATGGACGTGAAAATGGCCCGCTAGGGTTGTTCCGGAAAACAAGGAATTCAAAACGGTGCGAACATCAAGCTGTGGCCTGCACCTGTCGCCCGAGGTTCTCCCCATGAAAAAATCAATGTCACCATCCCTGCGTTCCGCGATTCTGGGGTTCACCCTAGGTTTGCTTTCTGCATCGTTCCCCGCTCTTGCGCAGCAAGCCGAACCCTCCCAGGCCGCCTCGTTACCGCTCCCCAAGCCGACAGAGCGCACGACCTTCGAGATCGGCCGGGAATCCTTTCTCCTCAACGGCCAGCGATTTGTCATCCGTTGCGGCGAGGTCCATGCCGCCCGCGTGCCCCGCGAATACTGGCGCCACCGTCTCAAGATGGCGAAGGCCATGGGCCTGAATACCGTCTGCGCCTACCTGTTTTGGAACATGCACGAACCTCGCCCCGGCCAGTTCGACTGGTCCGACCGGGCGGACGTAGCTGAGTTTTGCCGGATCGCTCAGCAGGAGGGCCTTTGGGTCATCCTGCGTCCGGGCCCCTACGTCTGCGCCGAATGGGAAATGGGGGGGCTCCCCTGGTGGCTGCTGAAAAACGACGACATCAAGCTCCGCAGCCGCGACCCAAGGTTTCTCGCCGCCGCGCGCAGTTACCTTCGCGAAGTCGGGCGCGTGCTTGCCCCTCTCCAAGTCACTCGGGGGGGCCAATCCTAATGGTTCAAGTGGAAAACGAATACGGTTTCTACGGCAAGGATGCCGACTACATGGGGGAAATTCGGCAGGCCCTCCTGGACGCCGGATTCGACGTACCGCTCTTTGCCTGCAACCCGACCAACCAACTCCGCAACGGCTACCGCCCGGACCTCTTTCCGGTGGTCAACTTTGGCACCAATCCCGAGGGAGCGTTCCGGGAGCCGCGAAAAATCCTCCCCGAGGGCCCGCTCATGAGCGGCGAATTTTACCCTGGCTGGTTCGACACGTGGGGCCAGCCTCACAATCAGCGCGGGACCGACCGTTACCTCCGGGACCTTGAGACGATGTTGAAGATGAACGCATCTTTCAGCATTTATATGGCCCACGGAGGCACCACCTTCGGCTTCTGGGCGGGCGCGGACCGCCCTTTCAAGCCCGACATCACCTCCTACGATTACGAAGCCCCCATCAGCGAGGCCGGCTGGGTTGCCGACAAGTTTACGAAAACCCGGGAACTCTTTGCGCGTTATCTGCTCCCCGGCGAAACCTTGCCGGCCGCGCCTGCCGCGCCGCCGACCATCACCTTCGCGCCGGTCAAACCCATCGGCTTCGTCCCCTTGCTGGAAGGGTTGCCCGCTCCCGCCCGTCACGAACAGCCGCTCAACTACGAGAAACTCGAGCATCCCTTTGGAGCCGTTCTCTACCGCACCACCGTGCGTGCCGGCCCCGCCGCCGCCTTGAAGGTTGAGGCCGCCCACGATTTCGGTCTGGTCTTCCTAGATGGCAAACGCCTGGGCTTTTTTGATCGGCGCAACCGTCTTTTCGAGATCCCCCCTGCCGGAACGTTCGGGACCGGCCCGACTCGACATCCTGATCGAGTCCATGGGGCGCGTGAATTTCGGTCCGGAGGTGCATGACCGCAAAGGCCTGCGCGGTCCGGTTCGTCTCGGCAACCAGCCGCTCACCGGTTGGGAAATGTATTCGCTGCCGTTGGATTCCGCCCAACTGGGCCGTTTGATCTTCAAACCCACGTCTCCTCCGCTCGCGGGTCCCGGCTTTTACCGCTTCGAGGTTCATCTCCCCGCGGTTGGTGACACCTTTCTGGACATGCGGACTTAGGGGAAGGGCATGGTCTGGGTCAACGGCCACAACCTTGGCCGGTATTGGAACATCGGCCCGCAACAGACCCTCTACGTCCCCGGCCCATGGCTCAAAGCCGGCCGAAACGTGATCATCGCGCTCGAATACCTCGAGCCAGCCGATCGCGTGCTGAGCGGCCTCGCCAAACCCGTGTTGGATCAGCTTCGTCTCGAGTTGGATGTCATGGGTAAAACGTCATCGGCCGCAACCGGGCTCATGCGAGTCGATGCCCCCGTCTATCACCGCGGCACCTTCGCCCCCGGCGGCGAGACCCAGGAGGTGAAATTTTCGCAACCCCGGCGTGCCCGCTATTTTGCCCTTGAGTCGCTCAACGCTCAGGATGGGAAGGGCCACGCCGCCATCGCCGATCTCTCCTTGCTCGACGCCGCCGGGAACCCGATCAGCACACAACTCTGGACGATTGCCAGCTTCAGCAGCCAGGAGACGTCCGGTGAAAACGGTGCTGCCGGCAATGCCATCGACGGCCAGACCTCAAACTTTTGGCACACGCAATGGAAGGGAAGGTCACCTGGCCATCCCCACCTCCTCGTCCTCGATCTGGGCCGCGTCGAGACGCTTGGTGGCTTTACCTATGTGCCCCGCCAGGGCACCGACCGGGACGCCGTGGGTCGCATCAAGGATTACCAGATTTATCTTGGCGACAAACTCCGGCTCGCGCCCTAAACGCCCGGCGTGACGTCCCCTCGATCCCCGAGTGAAACTCTTCCGCACCATTCGCATCCTTGGTGCCGCACTGCCGCTGCTGGTTGTTTCGTTGGCCGCAAAGAATCTGGGCACCACAACGACTCCCGGGGCGGCGACCTTTCCGCTCGCGACACCCGAGCGGGTTGCTTCGCTGGTCGTCGATCCCGGTGATGCCGAGGTCGTGCGCCGGGCCGCCGCCCTGTTGGCCGACGATCTGGAACGCGTAACCGGCCGCCGTCCTTCAAATGACGACACCGCCGGTCCCCGCGTGCTCATCGGCACAATCGGCCGCAGTTCGACCATCGATGCGCTGATTGCCTCAGGACGGCTCGATGTCAGCTCCATCCGCGGGCGGTGGGAACACTTTATCGTCACGCGATTACCCGGTGCCGATCCCGTGCTGGTGGTGGCGGGCAGCGACCGGCGGGGCACCGCCTACGGCGTCATGGCCCTCTCGCGGGCCATCGGCGTGTCGCCGTGGTGTCCATCGCGTCGGGCGAAGTGATGCTGGAGCCCCAAAGTTTTGCGCGGCTTGAGGGAGCGACGTAGTAGCCGTGATTCCAAGCGCAGGCAACGTGGAGCAGCATCGAGTCGAGCGTGAGCGTTGCCAGGTTTTTCACCTCGGGATAGGCGGGGTTTCATGTCGTCCACGAAAGAAGACGTAATGGCGGCGCGGTCGCGGCAGACCAAATACGCGTGGATCAGCGCGTGTTTCTGGAAGGGGTTGCGGGTGTTGTTGTCCTTCGGGTTCTTGTCGAGGCGCGCTTTCGAGTCGGTATAATCGGTCGCCGCCAGCTGCCCCCAAGCCTTGAGCGAAGATTCGACTTCCTGTCCGGAGTAGATTTTTGCGGCCAGCGGGCTCATGGCGGCGCGGGCTTCGCGGAGGCTGCCGACGGGAATCGAGGCACAATAGCCGCGCAGTGCCGCCATGCGTCCCGCCGGCGTGGTGCCGTTGACGCGGCCGTCCTCCTCGGCCTGCGCGGTTGCCGCGAAGATTGCCGAGGATACCCAGAGAACCACCGTCGAAAGAGCCTTAGCCGCGAAATGCTTCATCCCTCCGCAATGACCGCATCAGCCCCAACTTGTCGCTACGGAACCGTCCATTCGAGTTGTGGATATCCCGTATGCGCAGGTGGTTGACAGCCATTCACTCGGTGATGCCAATCGCTACGGTAAGGATACCCCATGTCCTACCCCTTTGCTTTTACGCGATCGACCCTCGCTTGTTCCGTGTTTCTTACGCTCGCGCTTACTTCCGCTGCGGTCGCTCAAACCGACCTCTCGGTTCAAGTCGCCGAACTGCCCACAAATTCACCCGCCGAACAACGCAAAAAAGCCGTTCTGGAAGTCACGTTGGAGCGAGTTGGTCGTCTTCGCGCCGCCGGGCAGGCGACCGAAGCCGCCGCGCAAGCCGCCGATGTCGCGGCGGCGTTGCAGCTGCCCGCCGAACAACTCGCCGCCCGCGCGCCCGACACTGCTAGGATCGGCGCGCTCTTCCCGCTGCGTGCATCCCAAGGTAATCCTTACATCGACTGGATCAAGGAGGGACTGGGGGCCGAACTAGCGCGCGCGGATGATTTTCTCGCCCCCGACGCCTACGAAAAAAACGCGATCGGCGATTCTCCCACCACACTCAACGGCCGCCTCGCCAATACCATCGACGGCCTCTTTTGGGCGTACGTCCATCCCGACAGCCCCTTCGTGGACAACCCCGAGGTTCTGCGCCGTTTCCTCCGTCGCGCCCATTTCTACATCGATGGCATGAAAACCTCCGCGGACGAGGTGATCTCCAGCGGCAAGGGTTACCTGGATGAATTCGCCATTGGCCCGGTCTCCGCACCCCTGCGCGAGTTCGCCCAGCTCTACCCCGGACTTCTGCTGCCCTCGCAAAAACAACTCTGGGACGCCTCCATTCGCCGCGCCGCCGAAGCCCAGATGCAGGACATCGGTCGCTTCGTTGGCACGTATGCCAACATCGACACGGCCCGTGCCTACCAATTGCTGAACTTTGGACTCTACCTCCAGGACGACGAGTTGGTCGCAAAAGCCCGTGAACTCATGGTCGTACAAAAGAAAAATGTCCTTACCGACGGGGGCGTGGCCTATATCCGCACGCAAAACGCCCAGCAAGGTTACCAATACAGCGTGGCGAAATACCTCGCGCGCTACTACGAAATCACACGCGACCCGGAAATTCTGGAACTTCTCAAATCCATGGAGTGGTATGGCCCCGTCTCCGGCCGGGCCGGCGAATGGTGGACCGCTTCCAATTGGAAAGCGATGTGGAATAGCGGCGGCCAGGATATCGGCGGCGAATACGTCGCCGCGGCGAGTGGCAACCCCTACGTCTATCACCTTCGGGGCGAGCCCGGGAACTTTACGGTGAACAAATGGCGCGATGCGCGAATGCCCATCGCTTGGTATCGGAATGACGTCGCGCCAAAGGCGATGCCCGACAACTACACCATCATCGACCGAAACATCGCCGGCCCGCGCGCTTGGTATGGGGATTTCACCTACGCCGCCAGTCTTCGCGATCTTGATCCGTCCGAGACGGGGCACGGTACCATCATGGGCTGCATGATGGCCGACGCCGAAGGCCGTCAACGATCGATCATTTCGCGCTTCGCGCCCAAGGTCCTTATTGACAATAAGGGTCGCAAATCCTGGGCATGGATCACCGCCAATTTCCACGGCGCGATTTCAATCGGCCGCCATTTCAGCGCCGTGAGCACGTCCTATGCTCCCGCCACGTTTGGCAGCAGCAGCAAGGGGGTCGTTGCCGACTGGACCTGCCGTCAGATCTGGATCGGTCTTCCCGACCGGCTGGTCGGGCTCCTCGAAATCACGCCCGCCGTCGAAGAAACCCAAGCCTTCGATGTCACCAGCTACATCCAGCTCGGGGTCGGAGGGCCGCCGGCCGATATTCTTCGCCCCACCCCTCGCTCGTTTGTTTTCGGTGACTTCGAAATCCGCGCCCATGAGCACAATTTTCGAGACCTCGACCTGAGTAGCTTCAACACCCGCAACGAACGCAGCTTCGCCACGGAGCTAAACTGGCGCTCCGAACCTTCCCCCCTCAAACCTGGGCCGATTCCCTTCATTGAACGAGGGACCGGAGAAGATGGACGCGCCCCCTTGGTTGCCACGGCAAACCAGACGCTCAAAACCTACAAACGGGGCCAGGTATTTTACAACATGGTCGAAGTTCGCGCGCCAATGGCTAAGGGCGACACGTTCGTCAAGCGTTTCATAAATCAAGACGGCCTTCTCGGCCTTGGCGTGAAATTTGACCAGAAAACCTACGTGGTCTGGATGAATCCCGGCGACGAGCCCAAGACCCTCCAGCTAGCTCCCGCCCCAGGCTCCAGCCTTCACCTCTCCGGCCCCCCGCCGGTCGCCCCGATCCGGCCCGCGCCCACGAGCCATGTCATTCCCCCGCATCAGCAGGTCGTGCTTGTCAGCAGCCCGGAGGCTCACGATCATCTTCCTGGCTGGGAAAGTTTTCCCGCCCTCGTTGCCCCCCGCCCCTAATCCCATATCGAGTTGGCGAATCACTCGACGATGGGGGAATTTCTCTCCTGCATGAAAACCGTTTTCAAGCCATTCATCCTCCTCCTCGGACTCGGTCTCTTCAGCCTCAGCGACTCCTCCGCGCGGGGTGAAAATGCGGGCCCCGTCACGGAAATCCGCCCCGGCGAGATTTGGCTCGATACCGACGGCAAGCCCATCAATGCCCACGGCGGCGGCATCCTTTTTCACGAAGGCACCTACCATTGGTATGGCGAAATCAAGGCGGGGGAAACCTACCTGCCGAAAGAGAACCGAGCCTGGGGCGGCAGCCGGGTCGATGTCATCGGCGTTTCCTGCTACACGTCCAAAGACCTTCTGAACTGGAAAAACTGCGGCAACGTCCTGCCCGCCATCCCCGGCACGGATCTTGACCCGAAGATGGTCCTCGAACGCCCCAAGGTCGTTTACAACGCCAAAACCAAAAAATTCGTCCTCTGGTTTCATTGCGATACCAAGGACTATGCCGCCGCCAAAGTCGGGGTCGCTACGAGCGACCGCCCCACCGGTCCCTTCACCTATCGGGGGAGTTTTCGCCCCAATGCCAGTCAGTGGCCCGTGAACGTCACCCCGGAGCAGAAGAAAGACAAAAATAGCCCGTTAGCGAAAAACTTCGCGGGCGGACAAATGGCCCGCGACATGACCGTCTTCGTCGATGATGACCGGAAAGCCTATCTCTTCACGGCTTCCGAGAACAATCGCACGCTGCATATTTCCGAGCTGACGGACGACTATCTTTACCCAACCGGTAAGTATATCCGCGTCTTCCCAAACCGCCTCATGGAAGCACCCGCCGTCTTCAAGCGGCGCGGCAAATACTACCTCATTGCCTCGGGTTGCACCGGCTGGGATCCCAACGCGGCCCGTTCGGCCACCGCCGATTCCATCTGGGGTCCTTGGACCGAACTCGGCAATCCCTGCAAGGGCGGTAAGGCCGATACCAGTTTCGAGAGCCAAAGCACCTACGTTCTTCCCGTCGCCGGACAACCCGAGCAGTTCATCTTTCTCGCCGACCGTTGGAACAAACATAACCTCGCGGACTCCCGCTACGTCTGGCTTCCGCTTGTTTTCAGCCCCGATGGCAAACCGGAAATCCGCTGGGTCTCCCGGTGGTCCCCAGGTCGCTAAATTCTGGCGGCACGCGGCGAAAGGCGGGGAAACTCGCGCTGCCGGGAAGATCGCTCCCCGCATACTCCAACACAAAATGCTGATAGAGAGTCCGACTTAGATGGGTGTTTGATTCGACGGAATGCATTTGGGGTTCCTCGTAACTAAAGACCGATTGCATGTTACCCCACATGGAAAACGGAAGGGGCTTTAGCGTGTATTTGGGCGAAATGTTACAGAGAAAACGGAAGAATCGAGGGGGGGCGACGAATATCCGGAAAGAAACGCACAAGCATCAACGAGCGCCTACAACCTACAGCCTGTAGAGACGCTTTGAAGTTTGGGCGGCGTTTTGGATGAAGTTCGGGCGTTCCCGGGAGCCCGATACCGCTAGATTGGTGCTGCCGTAGCTTCCCCCGTATTCCCTAGCGCAAGCCTCGAAGACCAACTCGATCTGATCGCGAACCCGGTGGAAGCAGCGCATGATCTCGTTTTCGGATCCGGTGGCGTAGGCCGGGTCCTCAGGCGGTGATATCGATTCCCCTGACCAGGGGATATGGGCACGCCTAATCAGCGTTTCCGCAGACCGTGACGCCGGTGTCGATTCGCCGGCTCAGAAAATCGATCCCGATCTCCTTGAGCGCCTCGATGGGTCTCGGGTGAACGGACCTGCGGTTTGGAGCTAAACGCCGAGGGCTACTACACGAGATCGTAGCGATGGACCTTGACGCCGTTCTCCTTCGATCAAGCAAGATCGCTCAAGAACTGGACCAGCTTTGGGTCAACGTCGGTGCCACAAGCTCCGGCCGAGCAGCACATCGCCGGGCCATAAACTTCGATAGATTTCAAACGCGGTGGTTTGTTGGGTTTGTTTTACTGCCTGAATTCTTTGATGCCGCTGGAGGAGGATCGCAGTAGCCTTCGTCGAGCAGCGAGCGCACACTCCGCTCGCCCAATAGATTGGCAAGCCGCGCTCGGTCTTTCTTGAAAATGGGTTCGGTCTGAATGCAGTCCTGAAGACACCTCAAGTTGGCGTCGAGATCAGGGGGCGGGCATGGCGGAAGGGAGTAGATCATCCAGTTCCGGTAGCGTTGGACGGCGACCATTTCCCGCACCTTAAGGTAAGACAGATGCTGGGACACCGTGACTTGGGATTTGCCGAGCACCTTTTGAATGTGGCACACGCAGAGCGGGGACACGCCAAGGAGATTGAGAATCCGTAAGCGGGTCTCATCGCAGAGGCAGCGGTAGATGTTGATCAGCTTCACGATTCCGAGATAACGATAACGCAATATAAGGACAGGCTTATTTGACAAACTGCCTTCGGGTGAAATGAGGGTGTGTTTCTGCCCTAACGTGCAAAAGAGTCAAATCGGCGATGGCGCCCCTTGATCAACCGGTGAACGATCCTCGAAGCGGATTCACGGTGACCAAAACTGGGACGGATGGAGTATGGCCGTCGCCTCTAGAACGAACGGTGTCAGATGGCTGAGCTGCACCCTTTCTAGAGCATAAATTTGCCAAAATTACTCTGTTAGGGCGAGAAGAAGCAGAAGCCATCGAAGGTGGTCTAATGCTGGTAGGGGACCCAAAAAACGGCGGGGGCGGGCGGGAAGCTATACTCACCCATGTCACATCATCGCCCACCCCAAAAAGCCACCAAAGTTGTCCCCCAGAAACTGAGCGGGGAGGTCGCTGCCGAGGAGATTCGTAAATTCCGCGAAGAGAGGCGCCGGAGACGCGCAAAGGCCGCTCAAGCCAAGGGTTCGACTCAAGAACCGAAATCGTTGGGACTCAATGACAGCCCGGCGCATGGGAGCGAGGGGATGAGTGATGTTGTCGCGCCGCCTCCTGTAGGAGATGCTTCCTCCGAATCTAAGGAGGTGTTCTCCGGTTCCAGGGAATCCCCTGGCGAGCCGGAGAAGCTTCCCGAACGGGAGCCGCAACTTGTGATGGACCTCATCGCGGAGTCTTCCGGAGGCGAGGGAGAAGAGTGCGAACTTTCTTCCACTCAGGATAACGGCGAGAAGCATGAGATTGCTTTGGTCGAGATTCCGGTGATCGAGGACCGGGAGAAGTTATACGGAGACCGCTCTACTTCTGATTCGCAAGCGGGTGAGCGCCTTGAAAATACTGATATCGGCGGCCTGGAGAATCTTTCGCTTTTGCTCCCGCGACTCAACCTGGCGGTTGAAAGGGACCGACTTTCTTTTGTGGTCGCGATGGAGAAAGCGCCCACGCTGAAATTTGAGAAAGAATTGGATGAGGAATCTGAGAAAAAGCGACTAAACGCCGAGCGGCGGGAACGTCTTCGCCGCATCGGTGTGTCGCAGTTCCACGCGAGTGGCGAGATTTTCGACCTGGCTATCGAGCACTTCAGCCCACGGCACCGCCACGATTTTCGCGTCGCTTTGGATCGTGCGTTCGCCCTGAGCGATGAAGATTACAAAATCTTTCTCACGGCATCATTGCCGCAGATTATCCGGTTGCTGCACTGCTGGCTCAGGAAGTCGGCGAACCCGCGCGCGAAGGAGTTGATTCGCAATCTCCACGCTGACGCCGATGAATAATCCAGCGACCCTGCTCGCGCGCACTGGAGTATCCCTCTCGCCTCGCGCCCTGGCTATCGCCCGCAGCGATTCAATTTTCGAACGATTCCTCGGCTGGTTAGCCCGCCCAAACTGGCTGCGAGCGATACGCTTGGGGGAGGCACAAGCCGGAATCTGCGGCATCGCGGAACTCTACGCAGATCAAATCTCGGAGTGTTGCCTTGATCGCAACTCGGCGCTCGAGGTGTCCCTCACCGCGCGCCGATTCGCCCACTACCGGCTTCGCGGCCTCTCGAGCTACGACCAGATTTCCCGGGAGGTTCGCCAGACTTCGATGCTTCCTCCCGCATTCCCTGACCCAAGGGACCTATTGCAGTCCTTTGCGCCAAGCACGTGTCATCAGTTCCTGTCTTCACTTCAAGCTTTCATAGAGCGTGAGCCGGTGCATCGCAGCGGCGACTCTGGCTCGCAGGGGGCGCGTGGAAGTCGTGAGGATGTTGATCGACCTTTTGAGAAATGGGAATCGGCCAAGATTCCGCCCGAATGGGAAACGACGAGCTTTGCCTGCCACGACGTGCTGCGCCCGATTGCAATGCGACTGCTTCGCGATGGCCTCGCCGGGCATGATGTTGCGAATTCGGACGCCCCGCATCTTTTGGTCGATCAGCTGCAAATCTGCTACGGCTTTGGATGGGCCGACGCGCTCGAGTTACTCGTAGCGCCCGACGGATCTGCACCAGTAATCATCAGCGAATGTCCCGGATGGATTGACCGGCAACGCGGCGAACTGGTTCGGATCGTCGGGAATGGATTCTTTCCGAGCGGGAGGCGCTATGCTTTGGGGACCTATCGGCTTCCCCTGCTGCCTCACGTGCGGCTCCTTCTCGATCAGTGCGTCGATCAAGGATTCTACGGATCTTTAAACGGCGCATTCGGCGCCGGGGGCGTTTTCCACGACGCATACCGGCGCCGGCTCCACATTATTATTGGGGAGTGGCAGCCTCGAATGCGGTTTCGGACCAAGAGTCTGCAGGCCTCCTTCGAGGCGGCGGCCCTCTACGATCGCGGCATCGTCGCGGCAGAGCTTTCGCTCATGCGGGGAAAATCCGTTTACGCATCCGAAACCGAGGCGAATTACATCAGCATTCTTGCGAGTGAAATCGTGGAGAAGTGGACCCGCATTTACGGTCAACTGTATCAATGGGCAACGGGATGCGAGGTTCAGCCTGTTTTCCCGCAATGCGCGGGTCAGTCGCATCTGCTTGGTCGCCCATCGGCACTTTCCCTGGCCGCATACATCGAGCTTGTGCGCGCAATGGTGGCGCGGGCGCAGTGCTGGAACGAATTGATGGTATGCATCGCCGCATTGCTGCAGGCCCTCGGTGGCCGCAACGGAATCCATCGCAATCCCGCATCGCTTTACCGCGCCTACCCATGCGCGCACCTCCAGTTTGCCGATAAACACCGCGAGGGGGAGCTTGTTGGGCTCCGCGAGATTCCGGTCGTGGACCCAGTTCGCGAACTCGTTGATGTCGCAATCGAGATTGTGGGGGTCGACGGCGATTTCCTTCCTTACATCGATGGCGGTGCCGTCGTAACGTCATCAGAGGTCTCGGATCGTTCGCTGTTCGCGTGGTTGGCAAGTAACGAGAGTTCAAGCCTCGGTCGAACCGCGTTTTACAACGAGTTAAGAGGTCGCGGGGTAGGGGACGTGTTACGCAGTTACCTGATGGGACACGGTGATCGCGACGTGCTCCGATCGCTGTCACTGCCACTGACGGGAGCGCGGCTCTATTCTGAGGCGGCAAGTGTTCTTGAGCCCATCCTGCTTCAATGCCGATTTCCTGAGGCGGTTGCGGATCTGCGCACCGCGGCCGCTCGCTTCACTCGGCCCGAGATACCTCCCGAGTGGCTGCACCACCGAGATGCCTACGAGGTCTGGTCCGTTGACGCAGCGCGTCCGACGCCGCTCACTGAGCTCGAAGATCGATGCGCCACGTGGATTTACCAGGGTCTCCAGACCGGACTGAATCTGCCCGCCGAACCGTGGGCCTCGGCAGTGCTTCTTTCCCTCGAGGCGGGGGTCCCGTTCAGTTTTTTCGTTTCGAACAGAAGCTACTTTGCGTTTGGCTCGATTGCGTTTCCGCAGGGGCGGGAGGAAGCCCTACTGGTAGCGTTAATGGAGCAGGCGGACGTGGGCCACTTAAGCCCGTTTCTCATCCGTCTACCTCGGAACTGCGCCTCGTTGTCGCACATTCGCCGCCGCTTTGAACGCCGGTGTCGTGATGGCCACACAACCCCCGAACAAGCCCTCAATTATGCGCTATTTGGAGATAAGTCCCACGCGTCGAGCGCAGTTGCCCGCTACGTCAATCGACTTCTAATCCGTGGCCGGGCGCCCAGGCATCTGTGCAACCTCGGCGGAAAGGACGCCGTTCAGCTTCTCGACCGAATCTCGTCTCGGCTTGCCACGCACCTTCATCTTCACAGCGTGGCGGCGGCTTTTCGTGGAGTCATTCCCGGGCTCAACCATATCGAGATGCGGTTTGTGCTCGCGGAGATCTACGGCGAGGAAGGCCGCGAGCTCCGAAACCTCGCGGGAGAGCGCTGGTCCGAATGGGTTCCGGTTTCATTTCGTCGCAAGGTTGTGAACCGCGAGTTGCCCCAGACTTACGCCCTGTGGATCCAGTCGCAACGGGAACACATCTCTGACTTCTGGCTGAACTCGATTCGCCGCCGTGCAAACCCGATATTGAGCTTGCATGCGTTGTTTGTCCGCCACCGTTTTGCCCCGGCCATCAGCCGATTCAAAAGCGTGCTCGAGGTCGCTGGATACGAACCGAATGAATGTAATGCTCTCGCAAAGGCCGCCTATCATTACTTTCGTCAGCGAGGAAACCTCGCGGTAAGCGAACCCGAACCGATCATCAATCTGGATAAGCTCCCTTGTGAGCTTGTGTGGGGGAAAGTGAATCTGGGCCTTCGATTGGGAAAGGTAATCGATGAGGAGCGAACGTTGATCGAAAAGCAGACGATTGATCACGCACGACTATGCGCCCATTCGGGCCTCCGGATCAGCGAGGCGGTTGCCCTACGACCGGCGGAGGTGATCAACTCGTTCTCCGGCTCTTGGGTCTACGTGTATGACGGCAAAACGAGAGCGGCGCGAAGAGCGGTTTGTCTCGAACGCATCGGGGCGGGAAAGCTTGAACTTACGCTTGGAGATTACCGCCGAGTTGAGATGCGTGAGCATAACACTCCGGGGGCGAGAACGAAGCGTCTGCGGCGACTGATAGACCGTTTGTTTGCCATTAATCCACACGGATTTCGGCGATCGAGCGCATGGAGGGCGCTCCGATGGCACCTCAACCGCTGGAACCAGGGAGGGAGCTTACTCGCAACGCTTGCGGCGCTTGCTCGCTGCTACGGACACCGCAGCATTGTCACGACTCTCCACGACTACATCGGCACCTTGCTAGCAACCCTCGACGAGGTCGGGGTCGACGCCCGTAAGCATTACCTTCAACCCCTGCCAGAGCGACAGTTTGCCCATTCGCGAAAAGCGCTTCGCGATTTATACAGCGGGCGGACGCTCGCTCGGCACGAGATCATGATGGCGATTAAGCGTTGTGCGGCGCAGCCGGGAAGCGGAGGACTGATCGGTATGTGTTGGATTGGAGCGCAGAGCGACGGAGCAGTGCACGCAACGTGGTGCGATGACCAGCTTGGATTACCGGTGTGGGTTGAGGTGCTTCCTGGATTTCCAGAGCTTCCGGAGTTCTGGCTGGCGATCACCAAAATCCGTCAGATTGCCGAACAGCGTCACCTCCCAATTCTCATTCTAGTGCCGCGCATGGTGATTCGGGACAAGCGCGACCGCCTCGCTGCCGCCTTGGGAGATGATTGTTTTGCGGGGCTAGCCTGAATTCCGCCACGGACACCCGGCCTCGGTATCTCGCCAGCATGATCCAAGAAAAAAGCCTCCTCACAGATCGTCAACTTGAACGCGTGCTCGCCCAATCCTCGCTTGTTGAGCGTTACAAGCTGTCGGGAATGAGCATGCGTGCTTTTGCACTTGAGCATGGAATTGCGCCGTCGAGCCTCGCGCTGACCATCCGCCGCAGCACCATGGGAGCCAGCGGCTTTCTGGACCAACGCGCCGGTAACGGCCGACGCTCCGAGATAGACGACCGCTCGCTCACTTGGGTGCTCGCGTTTCTTTCAGCGCGCCGTCGCGCGACGGTTGCCTCGGCCTGGCGGGAACTTCAACCGGTCGCACTCAGCCGCGGCTGGCGCTACCCAAAATATAGTCAACTGCACCGAGCCGTCTCTCTCCTGCCTGCGGACGCCCGCGAACTCATGATTCATGGCTCGCGTCACCTCTTTGAGTCGTGGGGCGTTGTTCAACGCAAGGAAACCGCTGCCCCGAATGAAATGTGGCAAATCGATGCGACCCAGCTTGGGGTCTGGATCCTCGACATGGACTCGGGCGACCTCATCCAGCCCTGGGCAATCGGGATCATCGACACGCACTCCCGTGTCATCATGGGTTTTCACCTTACGCGCACGGCACCGACCAGTGCGGACGTGCTCCTCGCGCTTCGCGCCGCCATTCTCCCGAAGCATGAGGCGGCGCGTCCGTTTTACGGCATCCCGAAAAAGATCCAGTCGGATAACGGAGCGATCTTCCGCTCCGGGGATTTTCTGGACGCTCTGATGCGGCTCGACATCGGACTCCTGGAAATTCCGAAGGATTGCCCAAGTGCGAACGGGAAAATCGAACGTCTCTTTCGAACGGTCGGAGATCAACTCCTTCGCTCGCTGGAAGGATACGCTCACCAATACCGGGGTCTGGCGAGTGCGTCCAAGAACCCGATCCCGTGGCCCATGCTGCCCCGGTTGGCGGAAAAGTTCATGGATGGCTACCACCTGCGCACGCACCGCAGTCTTGGCAAATCCCCGTGGGAGGCATGGCACGACGGAATTCTCGACGCCCCGGGTTTGAGCCTGACGGTCCCGGAAATCGTGGAGGCCTGCAAACTGCGGGTCGAGCGGGTCGTTCACCGCGACGGCATTGAGATTGCCCCGGGCTCCCACCTTTCCGCCCCTGAACTCGCGGGTCTCGTGGGCGAAAGGGTCACGCTGCGTCTTTTGCCTGAGGGCGGGGACCAGGCGGCGGAGTGCTTTTACCGCGGGGAATTGCTGGCGCGACTGACGCTTGTCGAAGGAAACGGGGAACTGGCCGAGTCTATCAAGTCCGCGCGACTGGACCGGGCCCGCGAACTTGCACGACTGCGCAAGGATCTCCTCAAGGCCGCGGACCGCATGCTCGGGGGGGCGGCGGTCACGAAGAAGCGCGGCAAGGGTCGCGGGAAGACCACGGTTCGCGTGGACAGCGATGGACCGGTGCCCGACGTGCCCGAACTCAAGAAGGCTGGAGAAGAGGACGAGGACGAGTGATCGCGGCGGAGCGGGGGAGCGCAGCGGTATCTCCCCCGCGTGAAGATCAATGGCCCGCTATCCCGACGCCTCCAACGTTATCAGGTTCTTTGTGAACCGCCCCTTTGCGCGATCTATCGGTGGCATCCCGGCTTGGTCGATGCCGCCCTCGACGTGGAGGTGGATTTTACCTCCATCGCGGCTCTGGTTGCGGATCCCGCTTTTCTGCGGGAGCTTCGCCGCCAATTTGGGGCGTTCCCTCCCGCGTTCTTAGACAGCGGTGCTTTTCCCGGCATGCTCGTCGATCCCGCGACGGACACACTGCGCCCGTTCTATCATTCGGTCATTCGGCGTGTGGCCGGGTTCGCGTGGTCGTTTGACGGAGGAATCCTTCGAGAAGAGGTTGCGGACCTGGTGAGGTTTCATCACGTGCGTCTCGTCGCTTCCTTTCGACCCTTTGGCTGCGTCGAGGCCGGACGGGAGCCACGAAGCTTTGGATTCAAGGCCTACCTTGAGCGTCGCCTGCCTTCGATCGTCCGAAAGGAAACTCTCCGGCTCATGCGCGGACGCGTCTTGATGGGAGGCCCGGAGGGGGAAATTGCTGCCGAAAAGTTGACGGCGGTGCCGAAGACTCGGATTGATCCAGCAATCTTGGCCGACGCCATTGGATATGCCGTTCGATCCGAGGAGGATCGAAGGCTGTTTTGGGGCCTCGTGGTGGAAGGCCGGACGTTTCCCGCGCTTTCGCGCTCTCTCGAACGCCGGGAGACCAGCCTGCGCGGATCTTCCGCTCGCCTGATCGGCCGCATCGCCAAGGCTCTCGGAGCCGCGGAGCGTGCGTCCGACTTTGATGCGATCCGTAAGGCCCTGGGACAACTGGCAAGCCCCGGCGACTACGCCCGGTGGGTGGGGGGAGGGGAGTCGGGCGGAGGAGCGAACCATTTTTCTCCCCGGTAGAAAGTTTTCCACCGGATTTCCGAGGGCGGGGGAGTGATCCGTATCAATGAAGACTGAATCGATCATGATCTTGCCCTCCGTCGAGCAGGCGTTAACCCTCGCCCGGCACTGCGTCGAGGTAGGCAGTTTGGGGTTGTTGTGCGGAGCGCCGGGGGTGGGGAAGAGCGTTTCCGCCAAGCACGTTGTGGAGCGGGCGACGGCCATTGGGATCGGCAACGCATTTTACTACCGAGCCTTTGCCACGGAGGGTTCCGGGCGGGGCATCAAGGATCTCCTGGACGGAATGGGGGTGCGCAACTCCCTCCTGCCAACGGGTGCTCCGCTCCAGCTCGTCAACAAGCTCGCCCAGCGCGAGTTTCGGGCTCAGGGCCTCCGGCTCGTGCTGGTGGATGAAGCCGATGCATGGACCACGGATGCACTGCGCGGATTCCTTGCCGTCATTGATGCCACCAAGGATTCGGGGCATCCCGTCAGTGCGATTCTGATCGGAGGCAACGAGCTGCCTCGAATGATCACCCAGCACGCCCCCTTGCTTTCCCGCGCCCTGCGAGTGGACCGCGTTGACGCCCTGCCTCTGGACCTGATGCTTGGGGTGCTTCGCGAGTGGAGTCGCGTCTTTGCCGACTTTGCCGGGATGGTCAAGGAAGGCGACAAGGCGGCCCGGCTGCTGGCCAAGCGCATCCACCAGGGGACCGGCGGAAACCTCCGGCGCATGAGTTACTTCGCCCGCCTTTTCCGGATTGAGTTTCCCGACGCCGAGGCCCTGACGGCCGAAAATGCCGACCGCGTGTTTTCGCTCATGATGCGCGGGGAAACCTCGAGCTGAAGCGTATGCGGTCGGCACGCCGAACCCGGGCCCTGCGAACCACTCATGCCCGGAGCGAAAAGGCAAAGTTGCTCGTTCTGGTTGATCGGGTTTCCAGCAACCTGGGGCGGCCGGTAAGCAGCGCGGACGTCGAGGCCTACCTGCGGCGCCATCCGGCGCAGCGTCCCCATTTCATCAAGCGGATGGGACAGCAGTTGATCGCGGCGACCCGCCCCCTCAAGGGTTACGTGCCGGTCCTCGTCTGCGTTGGTTCCTTTCGCAGCAAGAACTACTACTGCCTTGAGGCATCGGCCGAGGCCTCCGCCCGCTTCAATGACTTCTGCATTGAGGAGCAGGTGCGTGAACTCCAATCCCTCGACCTTCCCGGAGCGATTGCCGTTCTTCGGGTGAATCCTGCGTATCAGCGACTGGCGGACCATGCATGGTCGGGCTGGACAACCGAGGTTGGGTTCCTGCTTGGGCGCCACCGGGAAACGCGCCGCTTGTCTTCCGCCCTCGGCTACCTGCCGCCGGATGGATCCGACCTTGAACGCAACGCGTTTCGCTACACTCCTCCGCGGTTTCTGGACCGGAAAGCTGCGACGCAGTGGCTCCGGTCTGAGGTCCAAGTCCGCACGATTGGAGAGACGCCGGTGTCGCCGCTGCGCCATCTTTCCCGCTGGCGGTGGCCCCAGGCGGCCATGCTCCCAAGGGGGGAGGGGTTCGTTGTTGCCGCGGAGCAGTGGGATGCGTTCATCCGCTCAAAGTGGCCAGCGGAGAATGAGGATCCGGAAATAGATGCCGCGTTGGCTCAGGCGCTTCGTTACGGGTTGCCACTCGGAGAAGGCGGGAAGGAATCTAGGCAATTGGCGGCCCTCAAAAGTCCGGGTGGCGGTTTATCCCCGAAAAACTCCCGCCCGGTATCTCCCCGCCGATGAAAACACCAACCCAACGCATCGGTCGCCGGCTCCAGTCATTCAACCTGCCGAAGGGCCCAGACGAACAGGCGTTCGTGATCCAAGTTCAGCGCTACTTCCTCGGGATGCAAGAAATGGTCCGGCAATGGACCAACGAAACCGATGAAACTACGGCCTCTCTGGCTTTTTTGGACGAGGAACTTTACGGGCACTTCGGCTTAAGCTCGCAGATCCTTCGGCACTTCCATCAACTCCATCTCGCAGAGGGTTGGGACCGAAAGAAGCTTTCCGAGGTTGGCTTCGCGATTTCTTCGGTTCACATCCTGGCTTTGACGGATGCCCTTGGAGACGACTCGCTGGACTTCCAGTTCCTGCTCTCGGTCGACCACTCGGTCGGGAACTACTTCGGGGTCAGCACCGATCCGAAAGCCCGGGACCTCAAGCCCTTTGATCACGTGGGATGGTTCAATCTCTTCCGGGGAGAACATCCGGCCCTGCGCATCGCGGACGAGGAGAAATCCGTCGCTGCAAAACCCGTGGCTTCAATCCAGCTCACCAACTCCCAGTTGAGGCTGCGCGAGACGTTGGAAGAGTTCTGGGCATTGAAGACCACCGGGGCAAGTGCGGGGGGCTACAATCCGCGACCGATCCCGTTGATCGTCGGGCCTTCCGGCAGCGGCAAGACTGCGCTTGTGCGGAGTTTCGCCGAATCCAAGGGATTTCCGATGCGGGATTACAACGTGGGCACGTGGATTGTATCGGGTGCCCGAGCCGAGCCCCCGACGCTCAGTGAAGTTCAGGCGTTTCTCGCTGAAAATCAGCGCGGAGTGATCTTCATCGATGAAGTCGATAAGCTCTACGGAGTCATGGACTGGACCCGGTCGGTTCAGCAGGAGGTTTTTGCCCTTCTGGATGGCCGTACGGATTCCTTCATTGGGTGGGATGATGCGGTCCGGGAAAAGCTCGCGCGGAATTTTATGATCGTGGGGGCCGGAAC
>JAIYAZ010000024.1 GCA_027488755.1 Verrucomicrobiaceae bacterium
CCACCACCGGCGAGTATGCCTTCACCATGGAATGGGAAGGCCAAACCCTCGAACTCGCGGGCCGCCTGCCGGGCGATTCCCCCGACCCGAAAAAACCCGGCGGCCGGCGCGTCGAATGGAACCTCTCATCGCGCCCAGGTGTCGTCCGATTACTTTCGATTCACGGTCATTTTCGCCGGAGCCGAGTTGCCGCCCGGGCCCTTCGCGATCACAGAAATCACGTTCAGCCCCCTTTTGAGACTCGCGGTGAACTTCCAGACGTTTCGACCCGTGACCGGTTTAAACGCCCCCACACTGCCAATGCGATACATCACGCTTGTCACGCTTCCGGTTGCCGTGCCGTTTATAGTCACGGTGGATTTGGTCGTCTTTACCGTTACCGGGCCGGAGATTTTAACCTTAGGCGCGGCCGGTTTCGGCGTAGCGGTTGCCGTGGACTGATATGTTTGGACAATTTCCTTATAAGTATAATTGGACCCCATTCCTTTCCAGTAATAGACGCTAACCATGGCTGAAAGCAGTAACTTACCCTCATTCGTAAATGCGGTGTTAAAGTAGACTCTTTCAACATCATATATATTTTCAGGATTTAGCTCCGGGTAATTAAATTCTGAAACCCTCGCTTTTCCAGTGCCATTGAAGCTTTTGTCCAAACTTGCGTCAGCATTGAGGTGAAGGATATTGAGGCCCTGATCAATCAAGACCATTTTGCCGGTTGAAGGCGAGACATCGAAATACAAAAAATCCTCATAACTGTCACTCGCGTCGAGAGTAACATATCCACTGCCATGAAAAGTTTCGTCTAAAGCCCCATCAGTGTTGTAGCGCAAAATTAGATTTCTTGTATTGTAAGCGCTGGTCGAATAAGTCGGATCCACTCTTGCGGCCACCACAATTTTCCCGTCATTTAGAATCGACGCAAATGCACCCCAGCATCGCGTTGAAACGTTAGTTACTACCTTTCCGGATGAGTTGAATGATTGATCAAGGGTGCCATCCGACTCATAACGAACCATGATAATCCTTCCATCCTGCCCGCTGTTATCAAGAGCATAACCCACGAGCAAAATCTTTCCGTCCGATTGCAATTCAAGATCGCGTGGAGTGGAGTCATCTAAGTTATCTATAACCTGAGTGCGAACAACACCATCACCGTTGAATGATGTGTCTGCGGTTCCATCCGCGTTAAAGCGCGCGGTGATAATACCTTTGGACCACACCCCGGCGGCGGATTTCTCGAGGCAATACCCTGCCACAAGAATTTTCCCATCCGCCTGAATGCGTATGCAGGTGATATAGGAATCCTCCGAGAGATTTGTGGAGTCATTCCGGAGCACATTATAACCTTTTCCATTGAAGGTGCTGTCAATACTGCCGTCAGAGTGGAACCGCGCTACGCCAATATACTCGTCGGCGCTCCCCGCGACGATGATTTTACCGTCTTCCTGAACTGCCAGGCCACCCTCACTGTCGTATTTTCCCAGACTGACGGTGTTGAAGCCCGTTGAGTTAAAGGTAGTGTCGAGGGTCCCATCGGCCGTAAATCGAGAGATCGCCAGGTCGTTGTCGGAATTTAAGTATGTTCCAGACATTAGAATTTTACCGTCTGAAAGCACGACTAATTTACCGAATGCAGGGAGGATGCGAGTTCTCCCATCTACACCGAACGACGGGTCAACAATGAAGTCACTCCCGCAAACCTGAGGAACAAACATAAATAGCAATGCTGCTATCTTAATAAAGTTGAAGAATTTGGTCATATGATTCGAAAAGCGTGAAAATTCGTGACGCTAATTTTCAGAATGCGGGCATTTATGCATTTTTAAGTTAAGAGAGGCGGCGGAACGAGGGTAAGGAGTAGGGTTGGAGTCGCATCTTGACAAAAGAGATTGCCGCGAACCGGTTCCGTGACGTGATCCAAATCCCCAGCAAGCACCTCGCGAAAAGAGGGGCTGCGCGTGACCGGCTGCCTGTCGGAGTCCCGTCCTATCCAAACCGACCAAAATGAAGCGCGGCGCGGCCATAAAGTCAGCCTCCTACACGAAACCAGAACCGCCGGGCAGCCGCAAGGTGAAACTCGGCTCTCCCGCGGAAGGTCCAACCGTTCAATTTGGAATCCGCATTATTGGAATTTACAGATTTCTGGGTGGAAACCGTGATCAGTTCCACCGAGGCGGCGCGGCACTTGGGCGACGTGCTGGCGCGGGTCAAACATGCCGGGGAAAGCTTTCTCCTCACCAAAAACAAAAAGCCCCTGGCCCGCCTGATTCCCCCCGGCACCGCTCCCCGGGCCCGCAGGACGGAGATTATGCGCGAGCTGGCGGCGCTCCCCCACGATCCGGACTTTGCCGCGGACCTGGAACGGGTGAACCAACTGGACCAGAAGCCGTCGAATCCATGGAATTGATCCTCGACACCTCGGCGCTCATCGCCCTGGAACGCTCGGCGGGAACCGCCTCCCCCCTCACGCTGCCATCGGAGGAGGAAATCGCCCTGCCCGCCATCGTCTGGGCGGAGGCCCTCGTGGCCGTGCGCCTCGCCGCCGATGCCTCCCGCGCCGCGCGCCGCCTCGCCCGACTCGAAGCCATCCGCCGCCTCACCGGCATCGAGGATTTCACCCCGACCGCCGCCGAACACTACGCCGATATCTTCGTGGAACTTACCCGCACCGGCCGGCTGATCCCGCAAAATGACCTCGCCGTGGCCGCCACCGCCCGCGAGCTTGGCTTCGGGGTGCTCGTCGGCCCCGGCGACGAAGCCCACTTCCGCGCGGTGCCCGGTCTCGCCGTGACCGTGCTCGCGTAACCCACCGGGCAGAAAGGGATAAAGGGGAGGCATTCCCTTGGGGGCACCTCGCAACGCGGAATCGCCGTCATTCCTTCCTCCGGTTCATCCATGCCAATCGAAACTTGCTGGTGCGCACGGAGGCACCGAGAGGGAATCCTCTCAAGCTAAGGCGCGTCTTTACCGCCGCCGCGTTCGCGGCTAAAGAAGGCGAGGCGATTTCGGCCCCCCCAGCGCCGGGTCGCCCCCATCCCCCAATCCCCCGCCCCATGTTCTCCTCCCCCCTTCCCCGGGTTTGTCTCGTGGCCGGTTGCGCCGCCCTGCTTCTCCCGACCTCCCCGCTCGTCGCGGCGACCATCGAGAAAACGATCGAGCAGCCCGACCCGGCGATGCTCAAGCGCAACGACTACTTCGGCTACTCCCCGGAATACGTGGCGAAATACTTCACCACCCCGCGCGAGTTCACCTACGACCTCACCGGCGCAGCGATCCCCCAACCCGCCCCGCCGCCCGGAGTCCATCCCCGGGTGCTGTTCGGCCCGGATGAGTTGCCGGCCATCCGCGCCAGGCTGGAGTCCACCAAGCCGGGCCGGATGATTCGCGACAGCATCCGCAAGGTCACGAGCGACCTGCTCACGGGGCCCAACGCGAAGTATGCCGCGCAATATGCCGCCCTCGCCGCCGGAGACGAGACGGTGCCGATCCACGCCGAGATCAGCATTCCCTACACGGTGCTCTACGAGAGCTTCCGCGCCCTGCTCGACAACGATCAGGCGGCCGCGGTGAAGGCGGCGGCCGCGGTCACGACCATCGCAAAAATTGACCGGCGCGTGCTCGCCGAGACGCGCGAAAAGGTGCGGGCAAAAAATCCCGGGGCCGTCACCGACTTCGAGCAGGTCGGGCAGGCCGCCACGCAGGAGGGCACCCTCGGGTTGATGTATGATTTCTGCTACCCGGCGATGACGCCCGAGCAGCGCGACACCGTGCGGTCGGTCATCGCCGAGGCATCGACCGGCATGGGGTTTGTCGGCAGCGAAGGGCTGCGGGTCAGCAACACCAGCAGCTCGAACCACATCCCCTGGATCGCCCGGCTCATTTATCTCCCCACGAGCATCGAGGGGGAGAAAGGCTACGACGCGGCGACCTACCGGCGCTGCGTCGAGGCGCTCAAGTGGTTCTACGGCATCGGCATCTTTCCCTCCGGCGACGCCTTCGAGGGCTGGGGCAAGAATTTCCTCATCGCCGAGCACGCGTGGATCGCCGCAAAGCGCGGGGAGAAGCTTTTCGCGCTCACGCCGGTGCGCAACGCGTTCCGGAGTTATTTTGTGCAGGCCATGAACCCGTGGGGAAACAACTTCACGTTCTACGATTCCTCCGGCGGCACCGGCAACAAGCTCTACCGCCAGTCGGACATCCTCGTTTACAAAGCCCTCTTCCCGGCGGACCCGGCGCTCGATTTCGTTTACCGCAACAACGTCAGCCCCGATTACAAGGAGTTCGGGAACCCGGTGAACACCCGCAATGCCTTCGGCCTCACCGAGGGGCTCTGCATGGCGCTCTTCGCTGCGGAGTATGACGGCACGAAGACCTGGGAGCAGGCCCAAGCCCCGGTCGTCGCGGCGCTGCCGACCACCTCTTTCTGCGATGACACCGGCAACCTGATCGCCCGGTCCGATTGGACCAGGGAGGCGTTGTATCTCAACTACCTCAACCGCTCGGTCATGGGCGGTCACCTCTACAGCGACCGCGGGCACTTCAGCCTCTACGCCCTCGGCCGCTACTGGGGCATCTACCGGCCGCTGCGGCAGGTGCCGGAGGCCTACCAGCCGAAGAACCGCACCGGCGTGATGGTCGGCGACGAGGGCGTCTCGACGCTCCCCGGCAAATGCGTCGCCTTCGACGAGACCCCGCAGGCGGCGTTCGTCGCCACGGACCTCAAGCCGTCTTACGACTACATCTCCAACTACATTTTCCCGAACGTCGCGCGGACCGGCGCGGTGAAGGCGCCCTTTTCCCCGAATGATTTCCGGCTCCACCGCTCGCCCCTGCCGTGGATGAACATCCGGCTCGACGAAATGCCCAACTGGCAGACGAGCCGCATTCCCGACCCCGCCCCGGGCGCGGCCATCACCGGCCGCCCGGCCCCGGGCGCATGGTGGCGCAAGCGCGACGTGCCCTACGAAAAGGCGTTCCGCACGGCCGGCCTGGTGCGCGGCGCGCATCCCTATGTGCTCGTGGTGGACGACATCAACCGCGACGGGACCGAGCGCGAGTATGCCTGGGGCATGACGCTCAGCGACGACGTGGAACTCCAGAAAACCGAGCTCGTTCCCGACCCGCGAACCTTCCGCGCCGACGCCATCCTCGCGGAAAAAGGCCGGCCCCCGGCCCAGTCGCGCCGGCTTATGGTCCGCATGGTGCAGGCGCGGAATCTACCGACCCCCGCGCCCGCTGCCATCGAACCCATCACCTCCGCCAACCCGCCCCAGAAGGATGTGGTGATTCCGAAACTCACCTTCCGCGCACGAGGGGTGGAACCCGGATTCAAAACCCTAATCGTTCCGCTCCCGCCCGGCGAAGAGCCGCCGAAGACCGCGTGGTCGGCCGACGGCACGCAGCTCACCATCACCTGGCCCGACCAGAGCGACACGATCCGGTTTACGCCCGGTCCCGACGGCCGCACGCGGCTGACGATCCGGCGGGGCGACCAGGTTGTGCTCGCGCAAAAGTGAGCGGAAGCCGACGGGCGATGACCGGAACCGGAAAGACCTTGCCCCCGCGCGGCGCCCGCCGGGCCGCCGCACTTTACCGCCGAAAACCCCCACACTAAAACTCAGCTGGCCCAGAGGCGGCGGCGCCACCCCCGTCGGCCGGCCTCCCCACCAAGCCCCCATCCCCCGATCATGAATCCGCGCTTTCCCGGTGCCCTCGTTGCGGCCCTTTGCGTCGCCCTCCCCGCCCAGCTCCCCGCCCAGCTCCCCGCCCAGCTCCCCGCCCAGCTCCCCGCCCAGCTCCCCGCCGCGCCGGATCCCGGTGCCGCCCGGACCTTCCTCGACACGCCGCGCTCGGCGATCTTCGGCGTGGAGCGCCGGCAGGGCGCGTGGGCCCTGCTCGATCCGGAGAGTCACTACCACGCCTCCGCCGGCGACATCGACAAACTCACCTTCGACGCGGCCAACGGCCCGGTCGTCGCCAACCTCGGAGCCGGCGGCGCGCTGCGCACGCTCACGATTTTCCGCGGCGACTACCGCGCCATGACGACCGGCTGGCCCGGCGTCTGGATGGCAAAGGACAGCGCCACCACCGGCGAGTATGCCTTCACCATGGAATGGGAAGGCCAAACCCTCGAACTCGCGGGCCGCCTGCCGGGCGATTCCCCCGACCCGAAAAAACCCGGCGGCCGGCGCGTC
>JAIYAZ010000013.1 GCA_027488755.1 Verrucomicrobiaceae bacterium
ACGCCCCTCGGCCACTACGGCCTCGCGAAGGCCAACTACACCCACTTCACGAGCCCCATCCGCCGCTACGCCGATCTCCTCGTGCACCGCGCCCTCGAGCGACACCTCGGCCTCACGAAATCCGCCCCCGCCTCGAACGAACTCGGCGGCATCGCCGAGCAGATCTCCACCACCGAACGCACCGCCGCCGACGCGGAACGCGAATCCGTGCGCCTGAAAAAGCTCGAGTTCTTCCAGCGCCAGATCGCCAGCCGTGGCGGCGAGAGCTTCCCCGCCCGCATCCTCGAGGTGCGCAACTACGGGCTCTTCGTCGAGCTGCCCGAGTTCCTCATTTCCGGCCTCGTGCACGTCTCCACCCTCGACGACGACTTCTACCTGCACGACCCCGCCCGCGGCCGCTTCGTCGGGCGCAAGACGAAGCGCACCTACTCGGCCGGCGAGACCGTCGACGTCGTCGTCGCCCGCGTCGACATGTTCAAGCAGCAGGTCGACTTCAAAATCGTCGGCAAACCGCGGTGATCCCCCGCCCCGCCCGCGCCCCGCGCGGTTTGCGAATTCGCAGGGCCGCGCCGCATTTCCACTTGTCCCCCGTGGGTCCGGCGCGATATTGCCACGGGCTCCCTTATCCCAAGTTGTAACTTTTTCGGCATGGACAACATCATCCTGGCGCGTGACTTGCAAATCGAACGCAAGCACTTCTTCATCGAATACCGCGAGAACGAGCGCGGGCGGTTTGTCCGCATCACCGAGGAGGCGCACGGCCGCCGCAACTCGATCATTATCCCCAGCACGGGCCTGGAGGAATTCGCCCGCTACTTCCAGGAGGCCGCCACCGCCGCGACCACCGACCAGCCCGCCTAGGGCCGGCTTGCCAGGCCCGGAGCGATTTGCCATCTTCTACTCGTGTGGCAGCCGGAAAACGAAGAACTGCGCGAGTGGTATTCCCTTTCCCCGCTGGAACGCTGGCGGGAAAGCGAGCGTCTCTGGACCACCTTTCTGACGCTGGGGGGCCGCCTTGATCCCGAACCCGATTCGCAAAGTCCTTTCGACCTTCCGCCTCCACGACGTGAGGGCGCTGCTCATGGGCGGGCAGGCCTGCGTGTTTTACGGCGGAGCGGAGTTTAGCCGCGACACGGATTTTGCGGTCCTCACCGCACCGGAAAACATCGTCCGCCTCGACCGCGCCCTTGCTGAGTTGCAGGCCGAACGAATCGCGGTGCCCCCCTACGAGGTTGCCCTGCTCGAACGCGGCCACGCCGTTCACTTTCGCTGCCGCCACCCCGAGGCGGCCGGCCTGCGCATCGACCTCATGGCCCGCATGCGCGGGGTGGCGGACTTTGCGACGCTTTGGGAACGCCGCACCACGCTTGAGGACGCGGCCACCGGCGAGCGGTTCGAACTCCTTTCCCTGCCCGATCTCGTGCAGGCCAAGAAGACCCAGCGCGACAAGGATTGGCCCATGATCCGCCGGCTCATCGAAGCCCATTACCTCGCCCACCAGAACGATCCAACCCCGGAACAAATCGCCTTCTGGCTTCTTGAGGCCCGCACTCCGGAGATTCTTTGCGAGGTCGCCGCCGCCCACCCGGAGCACCTTGCCGCCGGCCAACTCCGCCGCCCCGCCCTCGCCGCCCTCCCCGATCCGCCGGCTCTCTCCCTCGCCCTCGAAGCCGAGGAACGCGCGACCCGCGCCGAAGACGCGCGCTATTGGATACCGCTCAAAGCCGAGTTGGAGGCGTTTCGCCGGGCCGAGCGGCAACCGCCGGCTTGATTCCCCATTCCGGCCGCGGCCCGAATTTGCGCTTGGTCAAATCCCGCCCCGCCGCGCCAAGTTTGCCCTTTTGCGGGTCCCGGGGAGTGCTACGTTCAGGGTCCCCTCCCTGATCTCCTGAACATGTCCAAAAAATCGGCCAAATCGGCGGCGAAAGCCGCGTCCCAGCGCAAGAAACACAAATACGTTTACACCTGGGGGGCCGGCCGCGCGGACGGCGACGGGAGCATGAAACCCCTGCTCGGCGGCAAGGGCGCGAACCTCGCCGAGATGACCCGCATCGGCCTGCCCGTGCCGCCCGGGTTCACCATCACCACCGAGGTCTGCACCTACTTCTACGACCACAAGCGCACCTACCCCGCCGAACTCCAGGGCCAGATCGAACGGGGCGTGGCAAACATGGAAGCCATCATGGGCTACCGCTTCGGCGACGCCACCGCCTTCCCGCTCCTCGTGGCCGTGCGCTCCGGCGCGCGCGACTCCATGCCGGGCATGATGGACACCATCCTCAACCTCGGCCTCAACGACGAGACCGTGCTCGCGCTCGCCCGCGCGACGAACAACGAACGCTTCGCCTGGGACTGCTACCGCCGCTTCATCCAGATGTATGGCGACGTCGTGCTCGGCGTGCAGAAGCGCGAGGGCGAGGATCACGAGCCCTTCGAGGTGCTCATCGAGGCCTACAAACACGAAACCTACCAGGCCGACATCGACGACGCGAAGCTCACCGCCGACGACCTCCGCGAACTCGTCGCCCGCTTCAAGGCCCTCGTGAAGGACCGCACCGGCAAAGGCTTCCCCGCCGATCCCTGGCAGCAGCTCAAGGGCGCCATCGGGGCCGTCTTCGGCTCGTGGATGAACGACCGCGCCATCGTCTACCGCCGCAAATACAACATCCCCTGCGAATGGGGCACCGCCGTCAACGTCCAGGCCATGGTCTTCGGCAACACCGGCGAGCAGTCCGGCTCCGGCGTCGCCTTCACCCGCAACCCCGCCAACGGCGTGAAGGAATTCTACGGCGAATTCCTCATCAACGCCCAGGGCGAGGACGTCGTCGCCGGCGTGCGCACGCCCGAGCCCGTCGCCCAGCTCAAGCGCCATCTGCCCAAGCCCTTCGCCGAGCTCGAAAAGGTCCGCGCCACCCTCGAGCGCCACTTCAAGGACGTGCAGGACTTCGAGTTCACCATCCAGGACGGCACCCTCTACATGCTCCAGACCCGCAACGGCAAACGCACCGCCGCCGCCGCGCTCAAGTTCTCGATGGACATGCACCAGGAGAAGCTCATCGACTGGGAAACCGCCGTGCTGCGCAACCCCGCCGACCAGCTCGACCAGCTCCTCGCGCCGATCTTTGACGCCGCCGAGGAACGGCAGGCCCCCGTCATCGCCACCGGCCTGCCCGCCGGCCCCGGCGCGGCCTCCGGCAAGGTCTACCTGAACGCCGACCGCGCCGCCGCCGCCGCCGAACGCGGCGAAAAGGTGCTCCTCGTCCGCAACGAGACCAGCCCCGAAGACCTGCGCGGCATGATCGCCGCCGAGGGCATCCTCACCGCCAAGGGCGGCGTCTCCTCCCACGCCGCGCTCGTCGCCCGGCAGATGGGCAAGGTCTGCATCTGCGGCGCCAGCGCGCTGCACATTGACTACGATCACAAAACGATCACCGTCCCCGGCCTCACCACCCACGAGGGCGATTACCTCTCCATCGACGGCACCGCCGGCACCGTCTTCGCCGGCCAGCTTTCCTCCGCCCCGTCGGAGATCATTGCCGGCATGCTCCACGGCGACAAGGCCGCCCAGCGGACCGAGAAGTTCCGTGCCTTCCAGCAGCTTATGGAATGGTGCGGCAAAGCCGCCCGCCTCGCCGTGCGCACAAACGCCGACACCCCCGAGCAGGCCGAACAAGCCATGGCCTTCGGTGCCACCGGCATCGGCCTCACCCGCACCGAACACATGTTCTTCGAGGGCAACCGCATCGACGCCGTGCGCGAAATGATCCTCGCCGACACGCCCGAGGCCCGGCAGGCCGCGCTCGCAAAAATCCTCCCCTACCAGCGCGAGGACTTCGTCGGCATCTTCCGCGCCCTCAAGGGCCACCCCGCCACCATCCGCCTGCTCGATCCCCCGCTCCACGAGTTCGTCCCGCACGACGCCGCCGCCCAGGCCGACCTCGCCGCCAAGCTCGGCATCACCGCCGAGCGCGTCGCCCGCCGCGTCGCCTCACTCCACGAATTCAACCCCATGCTCGGCCACCGCGGCTGCCGCCTCGGCATCGCCTACCCCGAGATCACCGCCACCCAGGCCCGCGCCATCTTTGAGGCCGCCGCCCAGGTCCAGCGCGAAGGCATCAAGGTCAAACCCGAGGTCATGATCCCCCTCGTCGGCTTCAAGCGCGAACTCGACCTCCAGGTCGAGGTCGTCCAGCGCGTCGCCGCCGAGGTCCAGCGCGAGACCGGGCAAAAGCTCACCTACCAGGTCGGCACCATGATCGAAGTTCCCCGTGGCGCCCTCATCGCGGACGAGATCGCGCAGACCGCCGAGTTCTTCAGCTTCGGCACGAACGACCTCACCCAGACCGCCCTCGGCATCAGCCGCGACGACATGGGCAACTTCCTCGTGCCCTACACCGAGCACGAAATCTTCAAAAAGAACCCCTTCGCCAGCCTCGACCAGGAAGGCGTCGGCCAGCTCGTCAAAATCGCCATCGAACGCGGCCGCGCCACCCGGCCGAAGATCAAGCTCGGCGTCTGCGGCGAACACGGCGGCGACCCCGACAGCGTGAAATTCTTCCACCGCGTCGGGCTCAACTACGTGAGCTGCTCCCCCTTCCGCGTGCCCGTCGCCCGCCTTGCCGCCGCCCAGGCCGCCATCGAGGAAAAACGCGCCGCCCGCGCCAAGGCGACCAAGACGACGGGAAAAAAGAAGCGGAAGAAGTGATTCGAGCCGCTCGCCGGGAACGGGCACTTACCCTTTCTCAAGCGGGGG
This sequence comes from Verrucomicrobiaceae bacterium, assembly GCA_027488755.1. GTDB lineage: Bacteria > Verrucomicrobiota > Verrucomicrobiia > Chthoniobacterales > JAATET01 > JAATET01. The sequence goes on from JAIYAZ010000013.1 coordinate 4,754, forward strand.
CGAGGCCTCTCGGACGCGGCGTTGGGCTTGGCGGACTTGCCTTCACGAACAGGTCCACGATCTTCATCACCGCCAACCCGAGCGAGAGAAGGTAGACGATCCGAAACCATTTTCCGGAAATCCGAATCAGCCGGTCGATCTCATCTTCGTCCGCCTCGCCTCGCTGGGTGAACATTTTGAGATCGTAGCGCGAGAGATCCATACTCCCCGGCATCGGCAGCAGGGCACCTGGTTCCCAGGAACCATCGACCCGAATGGCCTGCACCGACCCCCATTCCACGGGAGGAAACCAGATCGGCAAGGCGCGAATTTTCGCTGACCATCCGCGGTCGTCCCCGCCTTTCGGCCCGCCCGCTTGAGCCGTCGCCATACCCAGCAAAAAAACAGCCACGACGGCTCCCCAGCCCAACCGCCAAGGGCTACCAATGTCTTTCCCCAGATTCTCGCTCACAAATCCCCTCCCCTTTGAGATTTTCGGCCGGGCTAGAAAATTCCGGCCCAACCAAATCGAGGATGGAAGCAATTCTAAGGCCAATTTTTGGCGGGAACACTCACCTGAACCTCACCCGTCGGTTTTCCCGGCGCGGAGTTGGGCAGCAGATCCGTCAGGCGTGAAGAATTGAGGGCCAGGGCCAGCGTCGAAACCCCCAGCAGCAAGATTCCCCCGACCAGGAGATCGGGCGACCGTTCACGCGTGCGATGCCAGATACTGTCCCGCGTCTGCAAACCCCGGCCAACCAAAACCAGCCCCACCAGCGCGAGTCCCAAGCCGAGAGGCGGAAAAGCATTCGCCAGCGGATACAGCAGCCCGGCAACAAGCGTCATGCCCCCCCACCGCAGCCAGCGCCCGCCGCGGCCATTTTCCACCGGTCGCCCCGTCGAACGCCTACGACGCCGCACGCGCACCTCCGGCAGGTCCTGGGGTTCTAAATCATCCGCCTCCGCCATGGTTCGTGGTTAATGCGCTTACTCGCAGGTCTTTGGGCAACCTATCGCGCAAATCCGGCCAGAGGCCAGTCGATTTGCTTTGCACCTTTGGCCTCCCCTCAAGGGGCGTCCACACCGCCGCCGCGTCCGCGGGCGTCAGCTCAGGAGCCCGCGGAACCCGGGCGAAAGCACGATCACCACCACCGAGACCAGGGCAATCAACCCGCCCGCCAGCAGGCACCGCTGCGCCTTCACGCGGCGCGTGTGCCAGATGTTATCAATCCTCAGGAGGGCGTAGGCCACGAGCGCAACCCCGGCCAGAAACCCCATCGAACCAAATGTCAAATACACGAAAGCAAACATATTCCCCTAAAACGCAAAACTAAGACCTTTTTTCTGAGAAAGCAAATCCTGTGCCGCGAGTTTTTGCATCATCGCCGGCCGCGGAGCCGGGACACCTGAGAGAGATTCAACCATGGAGGGCATGGATAACATGGAGGAGGTTGTTTGTTCATGATTCCTGGTTCTCGCGCGGAGGCATCCACTCACTCAACCAGAAACCACGAACGAGGAACCAAGAACTGCCGCCTCCGGAGGCTCCCCCCACAAACCAAAAACGGCCAGAGCGTCGCGCGCCACCGGCCGTTTTGGGAAGGTTTTGTTGGTTGGGATTGCCGCGGGCTAGCTCGACCGGGCCTCGCGGCGGCGACGCAGGACCACCAGCAGGACCAGCAATCCGGCCACGCCCAGCGCATACTCATGCGGCTCGGGCACGACGGTGAGGGTCAAGACGCCCGCCGAAAAATCCGCTGAAGCCGAGAGAGTGTTGCCCAAGTTTGCATAGGTGAACCCCGTAAAACTGTTACCCGAGGAAGCAAACCCACTAGCCAACGTGTAGGAGCCTTGGCCGAGGCCAGTAAGGTCAAGGGTAGTCCCAGAAATACTGAAGACGCTCGTGTTGGTCGCCGCCGTAAAGCTATCGCCATTGGTGTAGAACCACGTGCCACCCGTGAGCGAGAGATTGTTTCCTCCAGTAATGGAGACCGTGCCGGCCGAAGCCCCGTTCAGCGTGAAGTTACCGCTCGACATGGTAAACCCAGCCGCACTGACGCTGGCTACACCCGTGGTAAGCGCACCGCCGCTGATCGTCACGTTGCCGGTGCCGAGAGCCGTCGCATTGGTCACCGTCAACGTGCCACCTTTGATCGTCGTGCCACCGGAATAAGTGTTTGCCGCAGAGAGGAGAATCGCTCCTGTCCCATTTTTCTCAAGCGTTGAAGAGCTGCCAGTTACCGTCCAGCCTACGGTGATTTCTGGCGTGCCGCTCGCGAGAGTGGTCGAATCCGCCACGTCGAACACCCGCGTAACCGAGCTACCAAGATCGAGGCGACCGATGCCGGCCAGCGAGTTCGAGAACGTAGTCGCTCCCGTGTTTGTAGCGCTATAGGAGACATTCCCGCCAAGAGCGACCGTGAGGGTGCCCGCACTGGTTCCCGAATCGAAGCTGAAAGTCGCTCCGCCCAAGGCCAAATTACCCTGAGTTGTAATACGAGAAGATCCAGAACTCGTGAAGTTCAACGTGCCGCCGGTAATCGACGAGTTCCCGGCGAGGGTAAGTATCGCGCCACCGCGAGAGAGCGTGCCACCGGTCATGTTTAACGCCCCAATAGTTTCAGCACGTGCACCAAGATCAAATCCACCGGCCGACATCGACACCGTTACGGTGTCATTGATTTGATTGGCGGTAGACCCATAAGACAAAGTGCCGCCCGTGATGATAACATTTCCGGAGATTGCGTTTGTGCCACTTACTCCGGTGTTTAATGAAAGCGTTCCCTCGTTCACATACGTGGTGCCGTTAAAAGTATTTGCACCTGTGAGCAATAAGGTCTGAGCCCCCGCTTTCACCAAAGAGACAACGTTGGAACCATTGTTAGCGATAATCGCTCCGATTGTTTGCGTTCTCGACGTTGCGCCAGTGGTATGGACGTAAAGCATGTATTCCCCACCGGCTCCAGATGTAATGCTTCCGGGACCGTTGATCAGATGGTTCGCTCCAGTCATGATTAGACCGCCCGAACCAATTGTTAGAGTTCTAGTTGAGTTAATGACGTTGGTCCGAGCGGTGGTCTCGAAAAGAACCAGCGAATTAACTGAGCGGTCCGAGCCGACTGTGAATGCACCACCACCCGAAGCAACGCGGACATTTTCCGTGGCGGCCCAGTTTGAGGTTCCAAAACTAGTTTCATCAGCAGTTACAGCTTGGACTGTCCCGTTATTTGTCCCGCTTAACGCGGCAAAATTGGATGGGTCAAAGGTAAACCATCCTCCGACGATATTGTTTGTCTCAGTGTAAGCGGTTACAGACACCGCACCGTTAGCATCATTCTCAAAGCTAAGGGTGCTTCCAGCACTGAGCGAAAATCCCGCCGTCGCATTTCCCAAGGTAAGCGTTCCTAACTGAGCGCCCGATCCAGTCGAACTCGCCAAGGAAAGGGTCGAGGCCCCCGAACCGAGGACAATTCGGTTGATGGATTCGCTACTACCGGACGCCGCCTGAATTCCCACAAAATTCAAAGTCCCAGCATTCAAGGCGACGTCGACATTTCCCAGCCGGTTGTTGTTATTGTTACCTACCGAAGAATTATTCAGCTGAAGCGTTGCGCCGCGCGCCACAGATACCCCGTTAACATTAACCAAACTTCCCGTCGAAGTTCCCAAGGACACGGTGCCTCCGTTGATGGTAAGGTTCCCGGACAGCGTCGATGCACTTTGAATAACCAGAGTTCCCGCCCCGGTTTTCGTGAGCCCGCCGCTGCCCGCGATGACACCGGTCGAGAACGTGGCCGTCGCAGCCGAGGCCACGTCAATGGTGGGGGTGGTGCCACCAAGCGTAAGCGCGTTCGCCAGCGAATCGGCAACAGTGTAGCCATCAACCGTAAAGGCGAGACTGTTGGCCACAAGTCCGCTCGAATTGAGGGTCACAATTCCAGCCGTGCCGCTGAATATCGCAGAGCTGCTGGTCGTGTTTCCCCAGGCCGTGGCTGTGCCGGTTCCGTTGGAGGAATTCCAGTTTGCGGTAGAACCATCCCAGTTACCTGTCCCCCCCAAGCCGGAGGTGGCCCCGTTGGTATCCCAATACTGGGCTTGGGAATATCCGACCGATAAAGAAGTCGCAGCGAAGGCAAATGCGGCAAGAATTTTTCGTTTTTTCATGGTTATGGAAGCAGCAGTGTTTTGCCCGCATTTACGACTCCATCACCTCGAAGATTTTCCCCTCCCAAGAGATGCGCCAGCGGCGGGACGCCAGCTTTGTTGGTTTGATACGTAGCAAGAGCGGGGCCAACAACGGGAATGGTGTGACAATTTTGCCATGCCAACTTCAGGTAACCCGGGAGGGCAGGGAGCGCAGGGAGAGGCGCCAAATCGGCCGAGCGCCCTGTATTTGAGCCACTTAGACACCGGGGATAACCCCGATACGCGATGAGGGAAATGGGAAGAAAATCTTAGGAACATCTGCCATTCGCACCCCCGGGGAGCAGGGTGCGACCGGGGGAGGAGGTCGAACGAAACAGGATGAACGGGATTTTGGAGATTCACGGGATGGGATGCCGGTGAAGGTGGAGCGCGTTGGCCCAACGCGTTTTCGAATCCTATCCCTCGCGCCGCGCAGGTGATCTCACCCAAGCGCGTTCGAGCCAAAGCGCTCCACCGACGACGACGCGCCCTAGCGGTCCAGCCTTCCCTGCCAGTGGCGGGGATGCCGGCGGCCATGCATGACCGCCACGATGGAAATCGTTTCCGGGAAAACGCAGTAAATCACGAGGTAGGGGAATTTCCGCGGCAGCCCCATCCGGGCCTGGCGATGAACGACGGGAAAAATCTCCGGCTCGCGGCCAATGAGCGTGAAGCAGGCATCGAGGCTTCGGACGAACTCCGCGCCCAAACCGGGGCTGCGCCGCTCATACCATGCGGCCGCCTCGGCAATGTCGGCCTCCGCCTCGGCGCGAAGGATCACCGGAAGACTCACAGCCCCGCCAGAAGGCGTTCCCGGGCAAGCGCCCAGGGCGTTCCCGCGGTCGGCTGGGATTCCACGGCATCGAGCCGACGATCAAGTTCCTCGAGATGCGCGGGGTGCAGCCCAATGTCCGGGGACTCTTCGGCAATGGAGTCCCAAAGATCCTCCACCAGCTGAATGCGCTCGGAAAGGGGGAGTTGCCGCAGGTGACTCAAGGCTGGGCTCATGAGGTCAGGTTGAAGCATGCCGTGCAGCCGGGCAAATCCTTTTTGCCAGCAGGGAAGTTCCTCCAAAGTCACGGAGGGGGAGGTCGAACGAAACAGGATGAACCGGATTTTGGAGATTCACGGGATGGGATGCCGGTGAAGGTGAAACGCGTTGGCCCAACCCGTTTCTGAATCAAATCCCGCGCGCCGCGCGGGTGAGCGCGATGGGGCCAACGCGCTCCACCGACGCACGATTTCAGCCTTCCATCCTTCCCACGATGGGGTCGCGGCTTTTCCGTCGTAATCCAAGCGACGCAACGGGTCATGGGGCAAAGGGCACGCCCCGCGCGCTCGCCTGGTCGCAGAACGTTCCGCCGGCCGGCGATTCGCTCCGTCAGCGGGGGGGCGGGGCGTCGCCGGGGGGATCCGGGGGGCGGGCGTTGAGGAATGCCCGGAGAATCAGCCCCCCGACAAGGAGAATGAGGAGCGCGGTGATCATGAGCAGCGGGCGTTTCTGGGCGAGCAACTTGGTCAGAAAGTCGTCTTCCGCCGTTGGGCGCAGCGCGCCGGAGGCATGCTGCGTCTCGGCCGCATTGCCCGTGAGGACCGCGGCCGAAGCATTGACCGCGGGATCCCAGTTGCCGTCCCAGCGGATGGCGTCGGGCGATCCAGATTCAGGCGGAGGAAACCACACCTCGCCGGAAGTGGAGCCGGGCGCGGGCGAAGAGTCCGGAGTCGCGAGTAGGCCCGCGCCAGACATCGCCACCCCCAGGGCCAGCCAGACGGCAAGGACCCGCAGCGGCAAGAGCATAAACAACTTGCGTATTCTCGATGGATTTTTGGGATGGGCCATTCCGCAGCCTTGAAGAAATCGCAACTTTGTTTCTAGCGGTTTCCCGAGAAGTTCCAAGCATCTTCTGGACCAGACGAGCCGGGGGAAAAGGTTTCATCCCCCCGGCCAACTTGAGCCCCGCCGCCATAGATTGCTTAGCGCGAGTAACTTATGGGAAAGAATGGATGACCAAAGGATGCGCCTTTGACGGGGAACGCGGCTCTGGCGTGTAAACAAACCGTCACCTGGCTCCAGATTTCTAAAAAATTGCCGACAAATGGCCTCCCATCTGCTTCGCTTTCTCTCGAACCATTCAATTCACCACGATTCGTTCACGTTAACCTGGGGGGGAAATGAGAACACACCTGCAAAAAACGCTTTCACTGGCAGGAATGCTGCTGCTTCTAGGGCTGGCCACGGCCCAAGCGCAGCCAAACCATGTCGAGGAGCCGGGCGGTCCGGGGCGCACGGAAGTCGTGCTCGCCGGATGCATCGCCGTGCTCAGTGCGACGCTGCTCCTGCGGCGGAACTCGCAGTCTCCGAGCTAGGGACTTCGCGTGGTCTTGCGACGACGGGATATTTATTGACGGTGCTGGCGCGCCTCCCTAATTGGAGGTCACGCTGGTATGTTTGCTCCGTCATCCGTTTAGAAGCTAACCGCACATGATTTCGCGCTCCGCCTTCCTTGCCTCCATTCTGGCACTCCGATCCATGGAACCTGCGGTTTTGCCTTCCACCGCCATGGCGTGATTGGCTGAAAGTTGTCGTTGTGAGAGGCATGGGTAACCGGCAAAAACTGCTGACCCGGGGGCTCGCCGCCCTGCTTGGGGTGGGTGTGTTTTGGACCGCGCCCGCGCGAGCCGCCGGCACCGCGCCCGAAGAGCCGCACTGGCAGGCCGGAGAAAGCCCCATGCCGTCTCCCGGGGAGGTCCCGGCCAATGATGAGCCCGCCCGCGCAACGGAGGTGTCCGCCCCGGAGGCAAACCCGGCTTCCCCCGCCCCGACGCCTTTTCCGACCGACGGGATGTTTTCCGACGCCGAGGCGGCGGCGGAGTCCGGCCTGGATGACGAGGATAGCTTGGGCGTGCCCGCGCCGGTGGGCGATTTCCTCCCCAGTTTCGAGTATCAGGGCAAGGGGTGGTTTGAACGCGATGGGTTAAAGTTCCGCTTCGGCCCAATGAATCTCCGGTTTGCGCTGGGGGTTGGGCTGGAATACAACGACAACATCTTCGGCACCAGCGTCGACCCGGTCGCGGACGCCATCGCGACCGTTTATCCCACCATCCTCTTGGGGGCAGGCGACTTTCAACGGGGCGAGGATGACTACCTCAGCCTGAACTATTCCCCGGCCTTCAATTACTATTATGAACAGAAAGAGCGAAATCAGGTGAATCAAAACCTGGCCATCGCCGGACAGGCCACCTTCTCTCGCTTCTCTACCAAGCTGGCGGTGAGTTACACGAGCAGCGACCAACCAAATGCCACGCAGTCGGGAGGGCAGAATTACACGAACTTCAGTTTCGCGTCGGAGAACCGCTACTTCCTGACGAACAAGGTTTTCGCACAGGCCACGGTCAACGCTCTCATTCAGAGCTCGGAGAATGAGAGTAATGATTCGCAAACCTTCAGCCTTGCCCCCCAAATGGGTTATCAACTCAGCCCCAAGACCACCGTGTTTGCCGGCCCCTACGCGGGCATCGCCTTCGTTGGCGAGGGAGGAACCCAAACCTTTCAGGGACTCTCGGTAACCCTCCAATACGACACCCTGCGGAAGCTGGCGTTTGATGGCACCGTCGGGGTGCAGGGACGGCAATATCAGGGCATCAACGCGGTGGGGGCCAAAAACTTCATCACCCCAGTGTTCAATTTCGGCGTGACATGGAAGGCTCGCGAAAAAACCACGGTCAATCTGGAACTCGCGCGCGATGTCGGCATTTCCGACCTTGCGCAGGGGCTCACCTACACCAGCACGGGCTTCTCGGGCGGCATCCAGCAGCGGATCTGGGTACTGGGATTTAACCTTAGTGGCGGCTACCAGCTCCTGGAATACCAGGGCGACGAACCCTTCGGCCGCACCGAGAATTTCCTCTACGCCAACGCCTCTCTCGATTACCGTTTCTGGCGCGACGCCTTCACGATCTCGATCTACTACCGGCGGCAAAACCGCACTTCCGACGTGTCGACGTCTGATTATCTACAGAATGTCTACGGGGTCCGATTCAATTACAGCTTCTAGCGCGCCATGATTCGCTCCCGGGAAATCGGCCTCTTCAACGCCTACGCCTTTGCGGCGGCCGGCGTGCTGACCGCCTGTTTTTGGAGTTGCGTCATGCTCATTGAGGGCCTTGGGCTGCGTAGCCTCACCGAGAATGTCGAGCCATACCTCGCCTATAACCTCATCTCGATCGGCGGGCTGCTCCTCCAGCTTTATCAGACCGACCACAGCCGTGTGAACATCCTCTCACTCGACTTCGTGCAAAACCTGCGCCTGTCCATCAGCCAGACGCTACACGTCGCCATGGCCCTGGCGATCATGCTCGTGCTCACGAAGGACCTCGCGATCTCCCGCTTCTTTTTCATCGTTTATCTCGGAGTGCTGCCATTCGTGTTTTTCGCCGCGAACGGCTCGATTCCCCCCGGACTGAGCCGTGTCTTTTTTTCCGGCCACAACCAGACACCAGCGCTGCTCGTTGGGCGGGTCACGCGCGTGGGCCGCATGCGCCGGTGGATCCGCCGCATGGAAAAATACGGCGTGCAGATGGTGGGCCTGCTCACCGAGGAGGCGACGACCCGCACAAACACCCTGCAGAAGCTGCCAATTGTCGGAAACGCGGAGGATCTGGAGAGCATCCTGAGCAAGATCCGCATCGACATGGTCATCCTCATGGACGTCCCGCGAAGCCCCGAGGTGCTTAGCCGCATCATTACCACCACGGAGCGCGCCGGCGTGCGCATGATCGTCGCCAACAATCTTTCCGAGACCTTCCGCCACCCGCTGCGCTTCTACCGCCAGTTCGGCCTCGACTTTATCACGCTGCGCGAGGAGCCGCTGCAGGATCCGCTCAACCGCATCACCAAGCGCGCCCTCGACGTCGCCGTGGCCCTGCCGGTCGTCCTCTTCCTGCTTGCGCCGCTTGCGCTCGGCGTGTGGCTCATCCACCGCGCGCAATCCCCGGGGCCGCTGTTCTTCCGGCAAATCCGCGCCGGGGTGCAAAACCGCCGCTTTGAGATCATCAAATTCCGCACGATGCGCTGCGACAACGACGACGAGTCCCGCCAGGCAAGCCAGCACGACGACCGCATCTTTCCCCTGGGCCGGATGCTGCGCAAAACCAGCATTGACGAGATCCCGCAGTTCCTCAACGTGCTGCGCGGCGAGATGAGCGTGGTCGGCCCGCGCCCTCACATGATCGAGCACAACGACAAGTTCGCCGAGGCCCTCGCGCATTACCACGTGCGCACGCTGGTGAAGCCGGGCGTCACCGGGCTCGCGCAGGTGAGCGGCTTCCGCGGCGAGGCGCAGACCGTAGCCGCCATCAAAAAACGCGTCGCCTGCGACATCGACTACATCGAGCGCTGGTCGCTGCTCCTCGACGTTTTTATCATCGCCCAGACCGCCTGGCAGGTCATCCGCCCGCCGAAGAGCGCGTATTAGCGCGCCGGGGGCGCGCGTTCTTCGTTCCTGGTTTTTATTTACTCGTTCGCCAGGATGCGGGCACAAAAAAACCGCCGGTGAATTCCGGCGGCTCTGGCTCCCATCAACGCTCAACGCTCAACCAACAACCGTCACCCCTCCCCCGGCACAGGAGAACTCGCGCGATGGCGCACGATCAGGCCCACGAGACCGACGGAGTTCCAGTAGCGGCGGGAAAACTTTCCGGGTTCGCGGAGGATGCGGAGCAGCCAGCCGAGGTAATGGCGGTCGGCCCACGGGGGGATGGTGGCCTGTCCGCCAGTTAGGAACGCGATGGCCGCCCCCGTGCAGAGGATGGTCGGCCTGAACGAAAGGTGGCGGCGGAGATACCAGCCAAGCGGTTCCTGGGTGCCCCCGCCGATGTTGAGGAAGATCACCTTCGGGCGCCGCGCCTCCAGCCGGGCCAGCAGCTCCGGATCCTCGACGGCTCCCGAGGCCGCGACTTGGTAGAACGGGGCGACGTAACAGTGCTCCTCTGTAAGGTGAGGGTAGCCGTTCTCGCGCAGCCAGGCGAGGTTGCGGGTCTGCTCGACCGCGCTGGGCATGATCCAAAACGTGGCTTCGGGCTCATGCAGGCGGCGCAAGGGCAGCACCTCACGCAGGAGCCGCAGGCCGGAGTAACGCTGTATGCGGCGCTCGGCGGCGAAAGCGTGAAGCGCATTCCACACGAGCACCATCAGCCCGCTGTCGGGGATCACCCAATCCGCGCCGCGCAGGGCCTGGCGGTAGGTCGTGCTCTGGAGCAGATCGACGGCGAGCCCGGGGCCGGAGGGCACGACGACGAGCCCCGCCTCCTCGATGAGCGCCGGGAGGTCCGGACCGTCGGTGCGAAAATCAATGCCGAGAATGCGAATCATGAAGTGCGAAAGAAAAGGGAAACAGTGGATGGGGCAAGGGTTTCTGATTCCTTGGTGCGGCGAAGAGGGAGTTAAGGTCCCACTCCGCGCGTTGGATATCGGGCTCCTGCTCTATTGCCCAATGTCGCCCGGCGTTGCCTTCGGGAACGAGACGGCGTCGAGTCGCACGCGATATGCCTTGCTGGCCCCCGCGCCGACGAAGCGAAGCTGAATTTCTCGGATAGCGGCGGGATCGAACGGGCTGAAGGGGTGGACGCGACCGAACACCCACGGGTGAAAATCCGCGTAACCGAGCAGGACGGTATCGCCCTCGTCGCGGAAGTAGTTGCGACCGAAGTTTTCTACGAGACTCCACCTCTGCCCGTCGCGATCAACAAGGTCCACTCGCACGAGTGGCGGATCGCCACCGGCGGGATTGATCACCCGAAGTCGCAGGAACCCAGGAATCAGCCCGGGCAGGCCGGCGGGTGTGGCAGCGACGGCCATCGGCGGAGTGACGGCGTCGAGGTTGCGGTCGCAAACGAAGAATTCCGCTGAGCCATCTGCGGCAGGAGCGCGACAAAACACGCCATTGAGACCGAGCCAGGGTGCGCGCCGGCTTGTCTCGGTAACCGGGGCCGGGCCTCCAATGCGGTTCCAGGTCGTTCCGGGATCCGCGAGGGTGAGCGGCACGACAGCTCGAGGGGTCAATTCTCCCGCCGGGGTTTCGACCACAAACTCCACGCCAGTGGTCATATTCTTCCCAACCCTTGCAAACCCGCGCAGCGCGACCCTCGCGTAACCCTCGACCGGCGGCGTAATCGTAATCAGCCGGGTAACTCGGGTGAAAGACGGCACCCGCAGCGTGACGGCCCCGCCGCCCTCCACCCGAACGGTTGCCGCAGCGACGGCTAACGGCTCAAGACGCACGTCCTGCGCTTGTGGCGAGAGATTATAGATCCGCAACTCGCCCCGCATCGGCTCGCGGACGCCCTGCGCGTCCCGCCGGAACCAATAACTGCGCGTGACCTTGCTGGGCAGAGCGCTCGCGGCGGCGGGCAACCATTGCAGCACCACCGGGCATGGAGTGGGCGGGGGTTGGGCAAAAATACCGCCGGGCGGCACCAACCGGTTGGCCCGCGTGAAGGCGGCATAACGGGCCCATGCCGGGTGGACATCGCGGGCGGACTCCGTCATTCCGAAAGGCTCTCCCCGCCAAACCAAAATGAACGGCATAAAGACCGCGGCTTTAGCGATGATCGCTTGGCGGGCACATTCGAGCAGGTAGTCCGCCTGCTCGGCCCGAGCAACCGGGTCGCCCCAGTCATCGCGGGGGATGTTATTGTGTCCCGCTTCGGTCACCCAGACCGGCAGCGTTCGGCCACCCGACCAGAACTGGGAAAACTCGCGGTGAGCGTCAATCAACGCCGCCATCTCACTTGCGAACCCATAGTGGTGGATATTGATGGCATCGGTATAATAATATAGTCCGTTGCGGGCGGCCAAATCCAACCAAGGCCCCGGAGGGTAGGCGAGGGCACCCATTAGCACGGCAGGAATTGCAAGCAGCCTGCTGCTCTGAGGAATTGAAGTCTTGTCCGTTTTTTGGCTTTCCAGTTTTTTAGAAATTGCCCCCACTTTAAGACCGAGGTAGACCGCTTTTTGGTAGGCGGCGACGCGGTCGGGGAGATCGCGGCAATAGAGTGCATCTGGCTCGCCAACCATTTCCCACGCGTCCACAAGACCGGTAGTGGCACGAGCCGATTCGCAGTGCGCGAGGTAAACAGCCAAGAGATCCTCGGGCAATTGATTGAACGGTCGCTCCACGCGCGCAGGCGCGCCCGCAAACGCCACCACGCGAAATCCCGCACGGCGTTCCGCCGCCCAGACGCGGGAGGCGGGAAAGTCTGAAAGTCTGAAATCCTGCGATTCCGATATCCTATCCGCATTTCGCCTACTCAGCTTTTGAGTCCGGCTGTCTCCATTTTGCTGCGGCTCATCTTTTTTTCCCAGCCCTCTTTCCCGCAGCCAGACAATGCGCGACTCCCGCTCAAGCATGCGGAGATAGGCGGGGACCTCCCGTGGGAGCACATGGCAGGACAGGCACGCATCAATGCCCCAGCCGGATGGCCGATTAGCGATCGAAGAAGAAGAATGGGAGGCGAATCCGCCGAGCACCGCGATGGCGAGCAGGGCAAATGCGGCAAGAATTCGAATGAGGGTTCTCAAACCAAAATCCTCCCTAAAGAGCAATCATCCGGGACATGGTTGATTGGTTTCGATTGCACCGAATCCAAAGAGGCCTGCATTTCAAGACGTCAAGTCCAACGGGGACGCAAAACTTTGCAAGGATTGCCCCCTGCGACCATTCCAGAGGGCAAAGGCTTCGTGACCACTGAGCCAGCCGCAATCATGGCATCAGTCCCAATCAGGCAATCAGGGCCAACAAAAGCCTGAGCACCAACCCAAACCCCATCACCAAGCATAATGGGGCCGTTTCGGTAACTCATTGCCTGATCGCGGTAGTTGTGATTTCCCGAGCAGAGGAAGGCACGCTGGGAAATGCATGCGTGGGCTCCAATGCGCACTAGCTCAAAGTTCAAAATGCACACCTCCTCCCCAATCCAGGCGTGATCTCCGATGGAAAGCTTCCACGGAAAATGAATATTGATTCGGGGCTTCAGAACGACATGTCGTCCCACCTGCGCCCCAAAAACTCGCAACAAAGCTGCCTTGAACCTAGAGGGCCAAGGCAAGGCCGAAAGAAAAAAGGCGACCTTACAAAGATACCAAACCGCCTCGACCCAGTATGGGCAACCACGCTCAAACCCGAGACGGGGATCAAACAAATCGTTTCGAACCCGCGTATTCATTCTTTCGACTCGTTCACCAGCTTTGCAATCCCAAGCACACTCAACGCCAGAACTGAACTAACAATCCATGCCCCGCCTAGGATCCCAAATGTCACGTAAACTTGCATCGTGCTCGCCCTCGCATTTTTAGCCAGGTGATCAATGCTCTCTGCGTTAAACGTCGCCCCTCGTCGAACATTCAGCCGCAGCTCTGTTCCAAGACCAAATGCTTGCCTCCAGTCCCCAGGTTGGGACTCTCCATTTACAAGCCGCTCGAGCGCTTCCATGTAATCTCCGGCGGAGTGGGTGATCGCGTTCACCATCGTCTTTTCATCGGACAAAATGACACCCTCTTGGTAACGCTTGAGTGCCATTTCAAATTTGTCATTAAATCTCCGGAGCACTGATTCAGGCAGTCGAATCTCTCCTCCGGGTTGAATCTCAACCAACGACGCCTGTGTTTCGGTGATCACGGACCCCATTTTCAAACTGGCATCGACTCCGGCCAAGCTGTCGGCAAGCAGAATCCTCATGGCTTGGTCCACACGGCTAACGGACCAAAGGCAAACGATCATTAAAACTGCAGATGCTACTGTAAAAAGGCGGAGAACCATCCGAAGCCGGTCAAACTTACCCATGCGCTGAAAAGCGAGAGCCATATCGAGCATCCCAAGACCCACCGCGATCACTCCAACGCCCAGTCGAAAAAGGATCGAGAAAGAAGTCGACTTCGGAATCATAAGTTCACGCAGGCCTCGGAGATTTGACCGCATAAGCGCGGCCATGAAAACTCCCGGGCAACTAAGTCGATGCCAGCCTGTCCCCGCTGATGACGCTCCAGGTCTGAGGCATGCAGGGCCTGCCCCAATGCGCGATGCACCGCTTGCTCTTCCGCTTCCGCAACCCAACCCGCCTCTGCACGCTCCACCTGGGGGATGCGACATTCCCGCGTTACCACAACCGGACATCCTGCGGCCATCGCCTCCAACACTGCCATTGGAAAACCCTCCGAGTAGGAAGTAAGCGCAAACACGCCGGCCGATGACAAAAGTCTAAGTTTGGCCGCCCCAGATACTGTCCCTGGGAGCTCAACGCGGGCAATCTGTTCCCGCCGAAGAGTCTCTCGGATTGTGGCCGCATAGCCACCTTCATCCGGCCCGGCAAGGACTAGGCGCCACTCCGGAAAATGTGGCCCCCAGCTGCTCCAAGCACGCAGTAATAGGTCGATCCCCTTCTTCGGGTGCAAACGTCCAAGGAATAAAATGGTGCGCTCACGCGGATCATTACGAAACGGTTGAAAGTCAAGGGGATCGATTCCATTGGGGACAACGATGACCTGCGCCCGAATTCCTTGAGCGCGGATTTGGTCGGCTTCGACCTGCGTCAAAGCCCGCCAGAGGCGCGCCGCCTTCCAATTTGCTCGTTCAAAAAGCCACCCGGCAACGCGCTTTCTCAATTTGGAGCGACGAAGAATCCAGGGTTCCAACATCCCGTGAGGGTGAATCACCATGGGGCGCCGGTTGGCGCGGGCGTGGTGTCCACAAACCGCCTGCGGGTAAACGTAGAACCCGTGACTATGGAACACTGCCCCCGACTCGCGGGCCAATTCACGCCCGCGTCGCCCGAGCCCCGGCGCAAAAAACGCCCGCTCGGGACCGCATCGCAAAAACTCCTCCGCATCTTTATTCGGAATCGTCTGCCGCCCTCGGGTCGAGAGCAAGGTGGATCGTTCTCCTTGGGCACGCATGGCGCAGTGCAGCGCATGTGCGGCGACGCCGAGCCCACCACCTTGCAGAGGTTCAAGTGACTGCACGTAATGAACGTGGTGCGGGCTCATGTTCGAATGGCCACTACTTCCTCGGCATGCGAGCTACCGCCGCCGCGTTCGTAGCAAATCGTTGCAGCCCCCATTCGCCCACGATCTCACGTGAAGCGCGCCCCATTTCCTCCGCCCGGCGGAGATCCGTCCCAATCGAGTGGAGGTGCGCAGCCAGTTCGTCAATCGAATCGGGATCGAACTGAAAGCCATTCCTGCCGTGGTGAACAAGATCGGGCGCGCAGCCAGCAATGTTCGACACTACCACCGGCAATGAACTCGCCATCGCCTCGTTGACGACGAGACCCCATTCCTCCCAACGACTTGGAAGAATAAATGCTGTCGCCAAACCGTAAAAAACCACCAGTTCAGCCGCCTGTCGAAACCCATAGAAATAGACATCCCCCGACGCCTTCCGACCAGTAAACGACCGGGGGCAGCTTCGCAAGTCCACGAAGGATAAACCAAGTTCCCCGCAAAGATCTCGGAGTTCATCCTCCATGGGACCGGAGCCGACGAAAACAAGCCGGGGCATTGCTTCGTTCGTCGAGATCACTCGCGCATACGCCTTGATGAGATTCTGGAGGTTTTTTTTAAGCACCATTCGGCCTATATTTAAGAAGTAGGCTGGAGGCAACTCATAGACCTCTCGTAAGCGTTGCGCCTCACTGCGGCAACGATCCGCCTCTCGGGCAAAAAACTCGTTATCCACTACGTCGTAGCCGTCAACGATCCGATCGGGAGGAAACCCAAGACTCGAGAAATAGGCGATTTGCGGCGATCCCCCAACCAGCGCGGCATCAAAAGAGCTCACGAGTGCGCGTTTGATCGCCAAACTTAACCCTTTTGCTCGTGACGTGTGGCCATGAGATTCGTTCATCATCACGATAGACGCCCCGACCATTTTTGCGGCCAACAGGATTCCCATTGATGCTTCGGGCCAGTAGCTGGGCACAAAAACGGTCCGAACCCGCTCACGGCGAAAAATTCGGACCGCCCGCAGAAATGCCTTAAAGGTCGGAGCAGTTTCCGCCGTCGAATCCGGCAGAAGCGTAAGCAGAGGCAAGCCAGGGTTTTCACGATTCCAAGCGTAGTCTGAAGTCTGGCTGGCGATCTCCACTCCGATGTAGCGCGTCTGCCCATCAAACTCCCGCACCGCTTGAAGCCGCGCGAGGTGGTAGGGGCCATACTGGGCCCACACGAGCGCAACGGTGGGGCGATGCGCTTTTTCGAAAAAGAAGTCCGCGGCGAGCAAAAACCGGTTTACCATCTGCTCAATGCTGTATCGTCGGGCGATGAACTCAGAGATCTCCCTCCGACGGGAGTGCCAGATGACCGCCTGGGCAAAAAAATGCCTCAACCGAATGCCAAGGTCTTTTGTGCTATCCGTTTCAAAAAACTCGGCGGTTTCACCGGGAAGACAGGCTTCGATCTCCGGAGAGTGAGGTTCGTCGCTAGAAATGAGCATCGGAACGCCAAATGCCATACACTGAATGGCCGATAGCCCCACGTATCCCGGGGATACCGCCACCAAAGCGGCCGCATACAAATCTCTCAGCCGCTCGGTCTCGCTTACATGGCCGACGAAACGCACCCGATGACCAAAGCCTGATTTTCTGGCCCGCTCCTCAAGGGGCACCCGCTCGCTCCCCTCCCCGACAAAAACAAGGGCGGCATCCTCCGGCAAGAACTGCGCCGCTTCCAAAAACGCCTCGAGGAGCAACCTTGGCTTCTTTTCGCCCACCAGCCGACCAACGTAGATGATGTTTTGAGCCGTTCCATGGGGAGCAACGCATTCGTCCCTTCGCACGCAGCTGTTTGGTGCCGCGAAAACCGGAACATGCCCCCGCATGCGTAAGTCTATTTGCCGGGCCTGCGTTTCGGAGTATGCAACGATCCCATCAACAAGACGCCCCATCAGAATGCGCCCCAAGGTGTAAACGCTTTTCCTCCCAATGCGACCCCAAGCATGCCCCCACAGGAGGGTGGGACGACCTGCCAAACGGCGCCGAAGCAACAGCCACCACGAACTCAAAATGCGCGGGTTAAACTCGCAAATCAAAGCTCCGGGGAAATCGGCCAGTGCATCCACCCCGCGTTGCCAGAGAAATCGCCTCCCGAGGAAAAACCGATTTTCAACGGGGCGATACCAATCCTTTTGCTGGGCACAGGTTCGAATTTCACTCGAGAAGAACGAATCACCGGCCCACACCTTCAACCCCGGTGAACGCTCCGCCAGCGCGTCAAAGACCGCCAAGCGGTAATCTGGCACGCACGTTTGAAGAACGGCCACCGATTCTTCCGTATCGGTCGGCTGGCATGCATTGGTTGTCTTCATCAAATCAGGCCCCCGGGCTGAAAGAGCAAACGGCCCGGCGAAAATCCTCCCACCTGCGCGTACGCGCGAAGGCTTGCACCTCGGCGGGATCGACCGCGCCCGCGGCACTTCGGGCAACCAACCGGGCCAGCGCGGCCTCCAAGGCATCGATATCACCGGGCGGAACGAGGCTCACGTGATCGGGATTGGGGGAAAGATCGGGCAGTCCAGTGTTCGCGGTGCCGAGGACAAGACATCCCGCCGCAAAGGCCTCAAGATACACGAGCCCAAACCCTTCAATCAGGGAAGGCATGGCAAGAATATCCGCCCGCGCAAAAAGATCGTTTAGCTCGGCGCGAGACACCGGCGGCGACACTCGCACGCTTGCCCCCAGAGCCTCGGCAAGCGCACGGATTCCGGGATCCAGCTTTCCGGCGACCACAACGAGATCGGCACCCCACTCCGCCCGGCGCTTCCAAGCCTTGAGGAGATGGTGGAGACCCTTACGCTGCACCCCCTGCCCGGCGAAGAGAACAAGCGGGCGACCGTCCCGCGAGGCCTTGCGGGAACCCGGTTGGACCGAAACTTCCGAGCACCCATAGGGAGCCACCACGACCGGCTTACCCGGGACGACGCGTTCAATCGCTCGATGCGTAAAGGAGCTCGCGCACACCACCCGATCCGCCAGCCGCAACTCCGCCTCGACCCGACCAGCGTCGCTCTCGGCCATCTCCCGGAGATGCAGACGGTGAGACCAGCCCACCTCGGGATGGCGATCGAAATCCGCCTCCAGAATCTCCCGGCAGAGAGTTGCCGGGGGATGAAAAACAAAAAGAATTTTTTCCCGATCACGGGAGTCGGGCGCAGAGAACGCCTCCAGCGCATAGCCGCTGTAGGTGAAAAAACCCGCTCCCGTGCGACGGGCAATCTCCAGCGATTGTCGGCTCAATCCCTCATCGAGCCGCTTGAAGACTCGCACCCGCTCCTCCTCGTTGCGGGCAAGTTTAAGTCCGACCATCTGCCGCAAAAGGGCGAGCGGCGAGCCTTGGACTCGCCTCGACGGGAGGCCCGGGGCCCTTCGGTGGCCGAGGCGCAGACGTTGCACTATGGAGTGATTTGCCAGCGCATCCGGCACGTAAAGATCAGTGACCAGACGTTCCAGGCAACCCGCCTCCTCCAGGGCAAGGGGCACCTGGTAAAAGTCCCGGTCTCGGTTGAATGCGCAAACGTATCTCGGGCGAGTGTTCATGCCGGGACGGAACGAGACAAGGACCGGCCGGGAAGGCGGCGACTGCTTCCAAAATACACCATGGCGTTGTAGACCAGAGCCGGCACAAAAAAGATCATAAACCCATAGAAGGACTGGTAAGGCAGATATCGCACCGTCACCAAAGCGGTTAGAAAGAATGCGGACCACGTCACGATCCGCAGTTCATAGGTCCTGAGTCGCTCGGTCCAGAGCTGCCAAAGCCGCATGAACCAGCCAAGGAGCCCCATCACGAGAAGCATGTAGAGCTTGCCCCCATCGTCGTTAATGAAGCCGATGATTCCCGGGCTGTAGGGAATGCCGTAGGTGTAGGACACATCGGCCAGCACGCCGCCCCGGGGCTTGCCGGGCCAGACCTTGCGGGGCACCCAATGCACCAGGGGATATACATACGAAAAAAAGTAAGGCCGCCAGCGGTGCCGCCAATTGAGGGAGGCAATCAAGGTGTCGAGCATATTGATGTCGGACGCATAACCAAACGCGCGATCCATGCCTTCCTTCGTGTAGGAATCCCCGGGTTTGAGAATGACCTCTTCAATGACCTGCTCGTTTGAGAGAGAGCGATCCGACCCGAGCGTCTTGAAGAAGGGGTAGATGGCAAAGAGGGCCACTAGCAGCCACACGCTGATTTTCCCGCGGAAGATCAGGAACGTCGCCAGCACTACAGTGAATACGCCCACGGTGTAGAACCCGCGGAAGTTGCTCATATTGTAGAGGAAAAAGGCGTCGACGAGCACGATCGCAAAAGACACCAAGAGCAGAAAAATTCCGATCTCCGAGGGTCGCTCCCGCACCCGCCGCGCGACGTAAACATACGCGTAGAGATTAAAGCCGTGAACCAAGGTGGGCAGGAGATAGATGTAGGCGTTGTCGGAGGTATTCGTGAGCGCGATGCGGCGCCCACTCAACCCCAAGGGAGCCAGGGCCGCCGCCGCCGCAACTTGAAGCAGCAAAAAGACAAGGGTGAGGTCCCGCCCCCGCGGCAGAAACCCCTGCACGCTGCGGTGCCAGGCCGCATGGGCGGCGCGCTGCTCATTGAACAAGGCGCCGAAGATAAAGCACCCGAGACCGGAGACGACCCACGCGAGGGCGTCCACGAAATGATTGATGCCCACCGGCACGGGCAATCCAAGGCGCAGGATGATGGAATAATCGTTATTCGCGATCACGTAGATCGCCCGCGCGGCGAAAACAAAGCAGGAAACGGCAACGAAGCACGAGGCGAAGGTCACTCCGCCAAAGGCCCTGGCATCGTGCCGCACAAACCATACCGACATGGCAATGAGCAGCCCCGTAAGCACGCTCGCCCCCGTGTGATCGCGCAAAGCCAGCGCGACTATCACCGTCACAAAAAGAATCGGCAGCAATCCGTATTGCAGGAATACCAGCGCCGCCCGGCGGTCATTCGGTGATGCCGCGAGGTGCGGCGGTCGGAGGGCCACGGGCACCTGGCGTCGGTCGGTCGGCGTTGCGGAGAAAGCGGTCATGCGCGAGGGCGGAAGATCAAACTCGTGAGGCTGACGGCAGCTTTGTAAAGGCGGTGCCACATTTCGAGCCGACCATCGTCGTTCGGAGCCGGGCAGACAAGGCCGGACTCCTCCACCGCCCGGGTAAAGGCATCGGCGACTTCCGGCAGATCGGCGGCAAGGTGGGCGCGCCGCCGGGCGATCCAGAGTTTTAGGACCGGCCGCGAAATCCCCGGCGGCCAGCAATCGAGCCGGCTGCGCAGCCAGCGGACCTCCTCCAGGGCAAAGTTGAGGCGGTTCTGGGGGCGGAGCGGGGTGTCGCGATACTGACCCACGGTGCGCGGGATGTAGATCGCGTCGCCCTGGTGGGCGAGCTGATGGTAGAGCTCCATGTCTTGGTAAAAGTCGTAGGCCCCTTCAAACCCCCCCACCCGGCGAAACGCTTCCACGCGAAAGGCGGTGCCCACCACGGTGACCGCGTTGAGCAGGGTTTGGAGCCGGTCAAACGCCCGACCACCCAGCCGGTAGGCAAACGGCCACCCGCGCCGGGCCCGGACGCTTTGCCCATCGACCGAGAGCCCATCATGGTTGGCAAAGTAGAGCGCGCCACCGGGCGAACGCTGGATCGCCGCATCCAGCGTCTCCAGCGCATGGGGGTAAAGAACGTCGTCGCTGTGCAGCATCACGAAGAATTCCGCCTCGGGTGCCGTCGAGAAGGCCCGGTTCCAGTTCTCGGTCTTGCCCACGCACTTCTCCGCGATGGCGACCCGGAGGCGTGGATGCGAGAGGCCCCGCAGATAATCCGCCGATCCGTCGGTGGAGCCATTATCGCTCACATAAACCTGGAAATCCCCGTGCGCCTGGGCCAGGGCCGATTCCACTGCGGCGGGCAAGGTCGCGACGGATTGAAAGGTCGGAATGACAATGCAAAAACGCGTCATGGGCGGAAAAAGCGCTGCCGCAACCGGCGAAGTTGGTTCATCCAAGGGTTGCGAAACGGATCCCGCGCAGCGGACCAATTTTGGGCCTGGTCGGCGCAGACCGCGACCTCCTCCTCGGCCCGGCGAAAGGCCCCGGGTCGCAAAAAGAGATCCTCGAAACGGCCCTGTTCGATGAGCTCCCGCGTCCACGGCACGTCGGTTGGCCGCGGCGGCGCGTAAACGAGATGGTAATGGCGGTAACGCTCGATGACCTCCAGAACCCTCGTCTCCGCCGGGAGCCGGGTATCGAGGAGGTGCTTGAGCGTTTTTTCGGGGTTGCGCTGCCCCCGGTCAAAGGCCTCGTAAAGTTCCTCCACCCGCTCGATCGAAAAAATTTTCAGGAACGTCTCGGCGGGCGCATAGAGCACGTGGTCCGACACCCACCCTTCTTTCGGCAGACCGACATCGCGAGCAAGCAACACCGCCTCCGCATCCCGCGCGAGCACGGACGCCAGATCATCCGAGGTAAACGCGCAATCCGAGCGCACCCGGAGAACGTGCGAAAACGTCGCCCGGTCGGGCAGCGCCCGAAAGACGGCGCACAGTTGCGCCAGCCCAAGGAACATCCCCATTACGGCATTCACCGTGGAATGCGTGTTGACCTCCTTACCGATCCGTTTCGCGTAGAAGTCTTCGTCGTAGGGGTCGTGGAAAAGACAGACTTTGGTCTCGGCCCGCGGGGGCAACTCCCGCCAGTCGGACTCAAACCCCTGCCGCTGCTTGTTCCCCAGGTCACTCTTCCAAAGATGAAAAAAGAACGCCGGATTCCTTTCCGCGAGCAGGGCGGATAGGCGCGTCTGCACCAGCCCGGCATATCGAACCGGGCCGGAGACAAATATGGCAATGCGACGAGACGAATTCATCTCCGAGGCCTAGCCGAGGCGCCGCCAAAGTTTTCTCAGCAAACTTGCCTTCCAAGCTTTCGCCGGGGGAGACCAATCGAAACAAAGGGGCATCACCTTATATTTCCACATAACCAAGAGCCACTGCCACCACGCTTTTGTGACCAAGCCGACACCATGCGCCAGCGGCGCTTGAGAGAGCCTTGCGGCGCACCGTTCAAAATCCTCCGGCGTATAACAGCCCGCAGGGTCCGCCTGGGTTTCGAAAGGCTTCTTGAAGCGCAGCCCAAGTTCCCCAAAGGTGCCCACCATAAAGTTTGCGCATAGGGTCTTCTCCGACAGTAAAATGAGCCGCGGATCGGCGGTGTGCTCGTAAGCAAGCCGGATCGAAAATCCGTTCGCGTTCAGGAAAGAAAGCCAAATCATTTGCTCCGAGTTGAGAGCCCCTCCCGCCCGAGGCAACAAGCGGGAGCGATAATAGGGCCCCTGGATCGCGGCCCCGAACAGTCGCAGGAAATCCTCTCGCAGGCCGAGGTGCAAAAGATCGCTGGGGTGAAAGGTTCGGCCACCTTTCCGGGGATTGCGCGTGTATAAACTCGGAACAAGCATGGGAGCCTGAAATCGCGGGCCCTCGCTCACGGTGAAGGAACGCAGCTTGCGCGAATAGACCTCCAGCGCCGCGGTGGTTTCCAGCACGCAATCCGCCCTCATCCGCAGAAGCCATCGCCGGGTAGCGACTTGCCCCCCTTCAAACGCGGCCAGAACCATCCGCGCGAAGTTATTTTTCACCTCCAGACCCGAAAGCTTTTCCAAAATCGTGGGGCCGGGATCCTTTAGAAACACGATGTTATCAAAGACTTCCCGGCAACTTAACGATGCCTCGCATGCCTCCCAGGTGACCAGGATGATTTCCGCCCTCGGCAGCAATCCCCGAAGACGCACCGCGGCTTTACAGGTGCCCATGAAGGCCGGCGTCTCGACCTCGATCGGGCCGCAGACAATTACCGACAGGTCGTCGCCCTGGCCTCTAATCATAGTTCGGTTTAAGTTTTGGAACTTTCACGACATCGCGCTTCACGGCTAGTCTGGCCCAGGGAGTCTGGTTTGTCACCGCTGCACCCCCAGCGAAAGTGGCAATCGAGTTTTCACCCCTAGCATCAACAGCGAAACCCGCGCCCAAGCATTGCTTGCCAGACTTGAGAGCCCAAGATGCAGAGCATAGCGAATGGGGCGAACCCGAGCATCCTGCTCATAACGCACCAACTCCGCCGGCGAATAGCAATCCTGCACGGAGGTGCCGAATTGCTTCGAGAACTCAAGCCCGACCGCCGCGGACTCAAGGATTTTGACGTTCGCCGCCGCGGCACGGTCGTAAACAAGCACCTTGCGCACCCCGTAAGCGAAGCCATGAGCAAGGCTTACGCCGGAAGTTCCTCGGAGGGTGGGAAACCAAAGAAACTGCTCCGGGCATAGCCAGGGAATTGGCGTTTCGGAATTCGACTCCAACTCGCCCACCCACCGGCAAGCCCGTTCAAAAAGGGACAAAAGGTCCGTTCTTTCGCCCGCCAACAGAATATCGCTGAGGTGAAAAAGAAGCGCACTGCGGCGCGGATTACGGGAGAAAAGGCACCCGACCGCCACCCTTCGGGAGAATATTGCCGCTTCGGGCTCTAATGCCGAAAGACCTGCCATCTCCCGACGGATGCTTTCGCCGTTGACCCGTGCATCCGTGCGCAGTTTTACCGCAAACTCGCGGCCCCCCGCGCGCAATCCCTCGAGGCTCGAAATAAGCATCCTCTTTGTATTCTGGTTACGAAATCGGAATCGATTCCACCACAATGGAGTTGTTGCCAATGCTCCAGGATCGTCGAGCTGCAGAAGCTGATCTGCATGGACGCCATCGAGCGCAGCGCCCTTCCAAGTCGCGACGACAATTTCTGCCCCGGGGCATGTGCGCCGGATGGCAGCAATCGACTCGCCGAGATAGGCCGCCGCCTCCAGGTTCGAAATTGGCCCTTGAAAAACGAAGCTAATTTGGTCCGCGTTCATTGCCCTTTTTGCTTAAAGTCCATTCCCGAAAAAGCACCAAAACGCTGACGCAAAAAATCAACGTCACGACGCCAAGCTTTCCGTCTGCAATCCTTCCCGCGCCAAAAGGCGCAAGCATAGGATACACGACCAGCGCGATCATGGCCCCAGCCCCACTCATCACCAAAACCACCTTTTGCCGGTCGATTAAGACTAAAGCCGAGGAAACGATTGCGTAGGCCACCCCGATAAAGAAGCAACTGATCAAGGCGGCAAAGGGGTGACTTGCCCCCACAAACCGCTCTCCCAGCAGCAAAGGCAGCCCGAACTCCGCGCCGGCCAGAGCGGCAAGATAGATCATCGGGGTTGCCACCAAAATTGCCACGGCCACCCAGCCCGAAATGCGAAGCATCCGCTCCGGCGATTCCCGGTGCCACACAATCATGCGGGGGAAAAGGACTGCGGGAAGCAGGGCGATAAAGGCATTCGCGGCGTTGCACAGAGTCATCGCCGAACCGTAGAGACCAATCTCATAGTGACTGGCAAAAAACGCAAGAAAGACGCCGTCGCTGGTATAGAGGCCGAAGATCACGATCACATTCAGCATCATGGGCCATGCCTCCCGCACGTGCCCTGGCAGCATGGCCAGCAAGTCCCACCGCGGCCTCAAGGGAATGGTGACCGGCCCCAGACAGAACACGATCACCGCTACGGTGAGCATGCCAATCGCTTGAATGGCGAGAAATACCTGAGCGCTTGGCCAGAGGGACATGAGACTCACAAAGAGCCCCGCCATGACAAGTGAAGAGGCAAACTGCGCATTACCAAACTGCCGCAATCGATCGAGACCTTGCGAGACGGGCTGCGGATTCAACGCCGCGCAGAACAGCACCGCATAGGCCGCCAGCCAGACCCAGCCATGCTCCAGTGACGTCTGGGAAGGGGCGAACCGGCTGGCCCCTAACCAGATCGCCAGCATAAGGGGTAGACAGAAGAGAACTAGGAGAAGGCGGAGCGAATAGTATCGCCCCGCAATTTCCCGTCGGCCTCCGAGGTCATCGGCCCGAGCCATGAATTTTGGCAGCAGGGCGTCGTAACCAAGGTTGGTCGTAAGCCCCAGCAGGCTGACGATGGACATCGGCAGCCCGGCGACCCCGAGACCATCCGGGCCGAGCTTCCGCATCGCATACGACATTGCAAAGAAAGACACGCACTTGATCCCGAGCTGGCGAACAACGAGATGCGTGAGATCTTCCGCCAGTTTTGAGTGGCGAAACTTGGAGAGGTGGGAAATCAAGGCAAGGGTGGAAAACCGTGCAGCAGGGGATGAAGGCAACTTCGCCAACCCCTGATTTGGCGTTTCAACTTCGGAGGGCAATATTTATCCCGGTAATGCCACCGCCCGAAATGGAACCGGCTAAGGAAACGCAGATTTAAGCCAGGGATACACCCGGATGAGCACGGATTTCAGACAACGTCCGTTTCCTTCTCACTTTGAAAATCTGCGTTACTCTGCGGACGCGATTTCTTGCGCGATTTATTCAGCGCTTCTTTAATACAAATACGCCCTGAGCGCCTGAATCTGCTGGCCGGCCCATTCGATGACGTCGGTGCCGACGAGCTTTTTCCCGTCGAGTTCGAGTGCGAACTCGATGACGCTGGCGTTTTCCTCGGCGACGATTTTTTTCGGCTCGAAGGAGAGCTGGGCGAACTTCGCGAACAGCTCGGCCACAAAGGCCTCGATGGCCTCGCGGCCGGCGAGGTCCACGGTGGGGTCACTGAGCCGGGCGTCGGGGGCGAGCATGGCGCGCACGCCGGCGATGTTTTTGTCGTGAAAGAAGCGGGCGTAGAGGCGGCTGAGTTCGCGCGTGAGTTCGGCGCCCTCGCGATCCCCGGGCTGCGGCGCGACGCGACCGGCGCGGTAAACCTCGGTGGTGAGGAAAAAGTCGAGGTCGCCGGGCGTGCCGAGGCCATACATGCCGTCGTATTCGCGGCCGGTATCGGCGATGACGACCTTCGAACCTTCATCGATAAGTTGGTCGTAGGCGGGGGCGACGTAGAACTCGTTGTTCACCCGGAGGTTCTTGGCGATCATGGCGTCGGCGGCGCGCACGAAGTCGCGCCCGCGGCGGAAGTTGTAGATGCCGACGGTGGCCTCGTTGCTCACGACCTGTTTCTCGACGACGGCGGCCACGGTGCCATCGGGCTTCATCCGGCAATAGGACCACTTCGGGTGGTCGGCCCAGAAGGTCATGGTGAGGCCGTCGGCCTGCTCGCGCTCCATGGTGGCGAGGTAGTCGTCGATGGGCAGGCGCACGTATTGGTCGGCATTGGCGATCATGAGCGGCTCGTCGTTGTCGATGAACGCGCGGGCGAGCAGCACGGTGCAGGCGGCACCCTCCGTGACCTGGGCGACTTCGACGATCTCGCAGCCGGGGCAGAGACGGCGGAGGGTGGCCGGCACCTCGGGATAGGTCACGAGGTGCTCGGCGAGGCAGATGAAGATAAACCGATGCGGCTGCGCGGGCCGCACGTTTTCAATGACCCACTGGATCATCGGCTTGCCGCCGACGGGGATGAGGGGCTTCGGGATGGTGTAACCGGCGTTGGCAAAACGACTGCCACGCCCCGCCATGGGGACTACGATGTTGAGCATAAAGCGAGTTGGAGCACGGATGACACGGATTTGTCCGACCAGATTGAAGAATGAATCAGAAGGAACCGGTTCCGCAGATTTTCACAGATTTTCTTTGTGAATTTCCTGAGTTCCAGATTCGCCCCGATTTTTCTCAAGTTAGGTATCAGAGAGGAAAAGGGGCAGCGAGATTTAAGCCGCAGACTTCCTCGCGAGGAGCCACGGATGGCGAGGACCATGCTGTCTTCTAGACCCGGCCGCGAGGTCTTCGAGGCGATCAGCGGATGGAGGCCGGCGCTCCCAGGGTGCTTCGATTCTCGCCCGGCTTGAGCCTTCGGCGCGCGACCCCCAAGAGCAGGAGCAGCCCAGAGAGGATCGGCCCGAAAGCGCCGGACTCGGGCACCACGACAAAGTTGGCGGTAAAGGCCGACTCGGGGATGGCCGGCTCGCCACCCAGGGCGGCGTCGAGGGAAAAGAGACTGTGGTTCGTGCCGTCGCCGGGCGCGATCCAAGCCATGGTCCCAAGGGCGTCGATGCTATCGGTGCGGAACTTACCGTAGGCGGCCCCGGCAGAAACAGATGCACCGGGCGTGTCGCTCGCGGGAAACCACACCAGCCAGAGAGGGACTCCGGCATCGAAAGCGCCGCCGTAATCGAACGTTGTGGCGCTCAGATCGAGACCGAACTGCGATTCCCCAAGGTCCAGGGTCTGATAGACGCCTAGGATGAGATCGTCGCTGTCGCCCCCGAGGGAGGACTCTACCACCAGGGTGGTGCCAAGGGGGTCGGTGAGACCGTCCCCCGAAACGTCGGCGACGAGCAGACCAACGCGCCCGGCCGGCAGCATGGCCCCAATTTCGTCGCGCAGGATGCCGACGGCACCGGAAGTGATGGTCACGCTACCCCAAGCCAGCGGCGCGGTGGCCAGCCAACCGGCGAGAAGCGCGGCGGCCAGACGGTTCGGGGGAAGGTCGCGCCGGCTCATTGGGCGGAATCCTGGTTCCAAATGGACGAGGCCCCGCTGGCGGTGCGGAACTTGCGCACAATCATACCCGCCGCCGGCGGGAACGTCTCGCCGCCGGCGTTGAGCGCATCCGCCCCGGCGCGGCGCCACGTCCCGGCAGTGCGGTAATAGACCCGGGCGGCGGACTTATTGTAGCCCGACTTCGAGTTGTCGAACACGAAGAGCTGGTCTCGCCGGTGGAGCGGAGACGTGCTTGGACTCGCCACAAAGGCACTCTCAAGCCCGAGCTGATCAAGTCGCAGCGACAAGGCGCGCGGAAGGGCCACCCAGTTATCCTGCGCGGATGTGGGGGTGGTGGTAAGGGGGGTGGTAAAGCGCCCGCCCCAGACCGATCCAACCTGGCTCCAAAGACGATCCCCGACGCCAAGGGGCTGACGGATAATGATCGGCTGCTCCGGGTAGATGGGCTCGTTATCGACGATCTGATTCGTGGCGGCGGCATACCAGTGCGAAGCCGTGAAGTAAAACGCCCGCGAGGCAGCGAGGTTAATGCCCGCAGCCATCGGCGGAACCATAAGCAGCTGACTTTTTCGCGCGAGGGGCGAGGTCGATGCCGAAGCCACCAGCGGGTTAACCGCCGTGCCCGACTG
Source organism: Verrucomicrobiaceae bacterium (assembly GCA_027488755.1). Taxonomy (GTDB): domain Bacteria; phylum Verrucomicrobiota; class Verrucomicrobiia; order Chthoniobacterales; family JAATET01; genus JAATET01. The sequence goes on from JAIYAZ010000013.1 coordinate 33,084, forward strand.
ACCGGTCGGGAAAAGCGTCGCAAGCGTCCAGTATCGCCCGATCTCCACCAGATCGCCTGGGGCAACCGGGGAAAGGTTATCCCCATGGGAATCGATGGTGACGCTCCCCGACGTGTTGGCCACGATCTCGTAGTCCATGCCCCGTTTTGCTCCACTTAGAAGGCGAACGTAACCTCCCGCGGCCAGCGCGTTCACCGCAAAGCCGGCGTCGGTCGCGAGGTCAAAACGGCATTGGGAGGTTCCCACCGTCGTCGCTCCAGCAATGCTTGCCTTTACCGCGCCGGGCCGGCCGAGGGGCACGCTGACGATGGAGTCCGAACCCGCCTTAACGGGAATGCCAGAAACCCCAACCACGGACACGTCAAATCCAGCAAGCTGCTGAAGCTCCCACGCTAATCTCGCGGCGTAGTATGCATGCCCGGCGGTCGAGGGATGGGTGCCATCGCTGGGAGCGGAAAAACTCACCGAAGGGGCACTCACGTAACCAACCCCAGGAGCAGACACGGTCGCGCCGATTACGACGTATCCAAACCCTGCCACCCCCGCGGCTCCACACCCACCGCCCCCGACAAGACTCACCCGGGGCTCGCACGTGTAGCCTGCGCCCTGATTCGTAACGGTAATCCCCGTGAGTGAGCCCTCCGAGACACTCGCCACCGCAGTCGCTCCGGAGCCGGTCGTATCGCCGGGGGCGTTGACGATTTCCACGGTGGGCGCGCTGGCATAGCCCCGCCCACCCGCCAGGGGCGTGACCGAAAACACGCGCCCATCCACGAGGGCAGTCGCCGTCGCCCCGGTTCCGCCCCCGCCCGTGAAGGTCACTGCGGGGACGCGGTCGTAGCCCGATCCCCCGTTGGTGACGCTGAGGGATACGACCGAACCTCCGCTGACCTGCGCCTTGCCCGCGGCGGCGATTGTGGGGTGATAGGATTGTTTGTTTGCCGCGGTGATCCAGAAGTTGCCGGGTTCGGTCGGATCGATGAACGGCAATCCCCGCGCCTCCGCCGCGGCCTTGATGCCCGCGCGGACCTCACCGAGGCCCGGAACCGCCGACGCATTGGGCCACCAAGGCCCAACCACGACGATCCGGGTATTCGGCAGAGCGGAAAGAATCTCGTCGTAAAGCAGGCCGGCCTCAGAATATAACGCCGCCTCGCCGTAGCCGCCGTCGTTGGTGCCGCCCGCGATGATCACGAGATCGGGATTTTGCCTGATGATGTCGGTCTGCACACGGTCGCGAAGCTTCTTTCGCCCATTCGGGCCGGGGTTGAGATAGCCGGTGCCTCCGCTGCCGCTCATCCAGGTATCCCAGCCAAATTTCTGCCGCAGCGAGAGGGCAAAGCCCCGCCAGGTGCCAAGCGCGCCGGTCCCCTCGGTGTAGGAGTCGCCGACGATGATCACCCGGGGCGGACGATTGGCCGCCGAGTAGCCCGGTGCCGCCCCGCCGCCGCCAACGGGGAAGCGCAGGGCCGAGAGGCGCACGAGGTAACTTTCCACGCGAATCCGTCGGGAGGCCGCATGGGGGAACGTGAGCCGGACGAAGCGCGGGAAACTCCCCGGTGTGCCCTCGACCGGCAGGCCGTTCGGCGAGGTCACCAGTTGGCCATCGACCCAGATGCGCAGATACGGTGAGCCACCTTCCCGTTTGAAAACCATTTCCAAATCGGCGGCACCGGTCTGGAACTCGAACGCCCCGGGCATGACCGAGTTGGTCGAGTCGAGTCCCGTCGGCGCGAGGCAAAGGTCATTCGGATATCCGCTGCCGACCACCCAGACCGCGCTCTCAAGGTTGACGAAATCCGCGGGCGTGCCAGTGTAAAGAGAGGCTTGGGTCGCGTTCGCAAACGCGCTGGAGCCGGACTGGGCGATCACGGGTTTGCCGCTCGCCTCGGGTTGCCAGCTTTCGGCCGTCAGACCCGGAGTGCGCGGGGTGAACAGTCGCGCACAGTTCTCCCCAGTGAGCGTTCCCCCGCGACTCACCCGCAGTCGAAAAAAACGACTTGCCCCCGCAGCGGGCGCGGCGTTGTCCACGGCGGTGACATTGACCGGGGCGGACCCGACTTCAATGACCGACACTGCGGGCGATGTGGCGAGTGCCGCCCCCCCCCACGAACTGGCCTCGGTGCACCACGTCTTTAAATCGGAAGAACTCTGAAGGTGGTAGGCCACACCGGCGCGGTCGGAAAATCGGGGAAATTCGACGCGCAAGGATCTGCCGGAGAGGGAGGGTAACAACGAATTCGTGGAAGCGGCGGAAAGCGGATCGCCGCCCACGGCATACTCGAAAAAATTGGGCAACCCGTCCCAGTCGGGGTCGGCGTCGTTGGCGGCGACCCCGGAATTTGCGGACGCCCCGAAATGGGCGCTTCGCCACGCCTCGACGGCCGGTTCGGCCCCTAAGTCTGCACTCAAAGCACCGAGACCGACCAGCAGTGCACGCGCAAGCCAACCACAACGGATCCCCACCCGCGAAGCGCAGCTCATAAATCTGCGGCCAGAAAGCAAATCCACCTATCTTAACGCAAACCAATTCATCGCGGAAGAGGAAATGCCCCAGAAAAATAGTTGAAATTGGAACTGTCGTCCGCGTCGCTAATGGCGCGCTCACCTGAGTGCTTCAAGATGGTTTTGCCGTCGCGCAAGAGCCGGAAGCAGGGCACCCCGGGAGAGAAAAAGGGAGCACGCAGATGATGGACTCCGGCGGGGAGGTCCCAGGCTGCAGATTGTCTACCGAGCAGCATCTCAAAACGACCGGGCGAAGTCAAAAACACTGTTGCAAAGATCCCTTCCAGCAGATTCCCAACCCCCGAAGGAAAGGCCCGTCCCTCCGGGAACGCGTGCCCCAACGTCCGGGGATGCAGGCGGTAGAAGTAGCAGATGCGGTCATCGTCAATCGCGGGCGGCTTCCCTTTCTTGAACCAATCGATGTAGTAGCGGGAGGCAGCCAGATACCCATCGTGGGGAATCACCTTCTGCGGGTAAGCCGGTTCGGCGGCGGGGTCGCCGGTCATCGCCACGTAGGGCATCACGTAGCTGGCTTCCTGCCAATCGTTCCAGGTGACGATTTCCACCCATGGGGCCCCGAGGGCGATGGCGCTTTCCCACTCGGAGGCCATTGCTTCGAAGCCGTTGGTCTCAAACAGTCGATAGTTCGGAGGGTGGGAACCCCGGTAATACGGCGTGACACTCGCCATGTAGAGCTTACGGTTCGCCAGCCAAGTGCGGCCGATCCGCTCATTGCTCGCGCGGATTTGGTCCACCGTGCCGGCCGCCCCAAAATAGAAAAAACCATCGGAGCCCTGCCAGCGCCGAAAGACGGCATTGATCTCGTCGCCTCCCGGGTGCTCGCTGGCTGGGTCGGGAAAATGGTAGGGGACGAAGAAAACTCCGTCGCCAAACCGTTCGCGCACGAAGGCCAGGACATTCCGCTGATCCCCGCCATAGGTCGAGAGCACCGGCTTCCCATCGACCTTGAGTTGGTTCGGATGGTCGCGAAACGATTCCACCATGTCGGTGGTCTCGTCGAACGTAAGGCCGGTTGTGAAATCCGCCGAAAGAAAGAGTTTAAACCCGGTGCCGAGCCGCGCGGCCGCCTCATAGAGCATCCGCGCGCGCGCCTTGTAGTGCGGCTCGCGTTTGCTCCACCCGCCGCAATTGAGGGCAAATCCGTCCAGCCCATAGGCTTGGGCAATGCGAATCTCGCGCTCAAAATCGCCGACCGTGACCGTCCCGCCCGCAAACGGGCAGCAGACCATGTAGTGCGCAAAAACCATCTTGCGCACGGGCTGGGCCAGGGCTTTTGGCCCCCATATCCCTAGGCTGGCGACAAGCAGGATGGCGGCATGCCCGACGAAATTCGACGGATTGCGCACGGGACAGGTTACTCGCCGCGGAGATACTTGTCGTTGGTCGCGCCGGGGATTTTCACCACGGTGGTGCTGACGGGAGTGAGGGTCCTGAAGTCGGTCCCCTCGCCCGGCGGGATGACGATGATGTCTCCCTCGCCGTAGCGGACGCCGTTCATTTCGACCTCGCCACGCACGATCACGGTGAACTCGGTGGCGATCTTGTGGTAATGCCACTCTTCGCTAAAGCCGGCGGGGTATTCCTTGACGGCGATTTCGACGGCCTCGGTGGCGAGGAGCGTGGGCTGGAAATTACCGATGAACCAGCCCTTGGTCATCTCGGAGAGTTTGGCGACTTGCATGGGAATTTAGTGGTGGGCTTCGCGCAGAAAATCCTCGTAGGCCGCGACGTCTCCGGGGGTCGCCAACGAGTGGTAGGCAGAGCGCGGAATCGCGTGCACGCCGATGCGGCGCTGGCGGAGAATGAGCTCATTATAGGCCGGGCAGATGAAGAAATGGCCGCCCACTTGAGCGTCCTTCTTGATCATCTCGGAGGCGGCGAGCACGAAATCCGCGCCTCGGGCGAAGTAATAGAAGCCGGCGGTGGCGAGCTTGCTGATCGGGCGCTTTTCCGCCGTCTCAATGACCAGGCCCTGCGCATCGGTCTTCACGAACGACCAGCGGGGATGCACATCCTCGAAGACGACGATGCCGCCATCGAGCGCGGCCTCACGGAACCCTCGCACAATCGCGGGAAGGTCGGCGTCAAGAATCTGGTCGCCATTCACGATGATGAGCGGATCGTCGTTGTCGATGTGACTGACGGCCAGCAGGGCACTGCAAGCGGCACCGGCGTTCTCGCCGCGAACGTCGAGCACGAGGGCGGCTGGGTCGAGCAGATGGACGACCGCCCCGATGTGGTGGCGGCGATTTTCCTCGGCCCGCAGGAGGCAAAGGAACCGGGCGCCCTCGTCCTGAAGCGGCGAGAGATGATCGAGCACATGGCGAATGAGCGGTGCTCCGGCGATCTCGACGAGGTTCTTTGGATAGAGGTGGCCGGCGTCGGCAAATGCTTGGCTGCCCCCGGATAAAAGAATAAGGACATTGATCATAATACGGACTCCGCGCGTTGAATTTCGTTCTGGATGTTGGCGTAGGTGACGTCGGTGGTTTCCTGCACGACGAGGAGGTGCGCCCCGGCGGCGCGCGCGGCGGCAATACCGTGCTCGTTGTCCTCCACGACGAGCGTCTCCTCAGGGGCGACGCCGAGAATCGACATGGCCTTCACGTAGATTTCGGGGTCAGGTTTTCCTTGCGTGACGTCTTGATTACTGACGATGGTATCGAGATAGCCCTTGAGCTCGCTCTTTTCCATCATGACCTCGATGGAATTGCGGATCGAATTCGACGCGACGGCGAGCCTGTAACCCTCGGCCCGCAGGCGGGAAAGGGCGTATTCGTGCTGGAACACAGGTTTGCACCGCGCGTGGACGAGCTCCATGGTGTAGAGTTGCTTGAGGTCGTTTAGCATGCGATGCAGGCCGGCGGGCAACCCCTGCTCCCGGGTGAGCATCTCGAGTTTCTTCCGAGTCGGCAGCCCGTCGAAAGTCACGAGATGGTCGTAGCGGCTAATATTGAACCCGAAAAGGTTCAGTGCCCGATTGAGGGCCTCGTAGTGCCAATCCTTGGCGTCGATAAGGACGCCGTCCATGTCAAATATGACTGCTTTGATCTTACTCATAGTTCAAAAAAGGCGACCGCTTCCTCCGGCACATCACTGCAGAGCAGAAGCCCGTCCCAAGCGGCGACCCCAGCCTCACGCAGGCGGGTCCAAAGCGGGAGGTGGGGGCGGCGGTGGAGTTCGGGCGAGACCAGACAAACCTGCTTGCCGGCGTCGAGATGCGCTCGAATCGCCAAGGGCGTGATCCAAGAATCGTCGAAAAACGCATCCACCCACACGCCCGACGATTCCGCGTAAAGCACCGGTGCGGGCTCAACGTCGCTGTGGCGGGTAAAAACGCGAAGACCGGCCTTGATCGACTGGATCGCGTCGGGGATCGACATATCGAAGAGAAAGTAGTTATCGACGCCATAGTCAGCAAACGCCTTGCTGAGAAGTTGCTGTAGACCGTCGGCTTTAATGTTGACGGCTAGAGGCAGATGGGCGTTTTCGGCGGCCATTTGATGGAAAAAATTCTCCGCGTCCAGTGCCTCCGCTCCCGGAAGATCGTGCGCGACAACCAGTCGGCCTTGCCGATCACGAAAGTCAGTTTCCGTGCCGAAGCCAAGCCGGAAAGAGCGCTCAAAAGCTTCGATTGAGTTTTTTTCGGAGGGATCTCTCCAGTAACCACGATGGCTAAGAATTTGCATTTTTTGAAAATTAAGTGACTTCAGTTCCCCGTATCCTTATCGCCGCGGGGAGAACGGACGTGAGTCATGATGAAATTCACGACGCCCGCAAGGTCATAGAGCCCGGTGTCGACAAAGACTGCGTCGGGTGCCATCGATGTGCGGCTACGGTCTCGTTCATCGCGGGATTGAATGGCATCGACGATGCCTTCTGCATCGCGCCTTTTCTGGCGAATCGCCGGCGAAGCATCGAGGAAGAATTTGTATTCGGCGTCCGGAAAAACCGCCGTCCCCATGTCGCGTCCTTCGGTCACACAATCTTCCCGGGCGGCAATTTCCCTCAGCAAACTCCCGACCCGGCGTCGAACGGCCGGGAATTGCGAAACGATCGACACTGCAGAGTTTACAGCTGGCAGGCTGAGTTCTGAGCCAAGAATGTGGCCTTCACACTGGATGATTTGAACCCCATCCCGCACATGGACGTGAAACTTCCATATCTTGAGTCGTTCCGCAATCCTCACCGAATCAGCGGGATCTATTCCTTCCCGAAGAACTGCCCAAGTTATCATGCGATACAGCAAGCCGGAATTCAAACATGCAAAGCCTAACTCTTTGGCCACCGCCGCAGAAACACTTGTCTTTCCTGACGCTGCCAACCCGTCAATCGCAATAATCATTTTTTCCTTCCATTTTTTAACAGTTACTTCCGATTTTCTTTTACCAACTTGAAAGAGCATAAAATCAGCCTTTGGCTTCCAAACGATGGGAGCCATCCTTGCAAATCGCCGGTGACGTTTCTCAAACCTCTCAACTTCTCCACCCCGCCATGCTTTCTGCGGGGATATTCTCAATAGGCATCAGCTGGAGGCTACGTCGCGAGGCGGGTGCGCCAGGCTTCGACGATCTGGCGGATGGTTTCCTCGAGGGAGATGGTGGGGTCCCAGCCGGGGTAGTGGGCGCGCATTTTCGAGAGGTCGCTGTAGTAGCAGATGTGGTCGCCGATGCGGTTTTCCTCGACGTAGGTGTGGCGCTGCGGCTGGCCGGAGAATTGTTCCGCCAGGGCGAAGGCCTCGAGGATGGAGCAGCTGTTCGCCTTGCCGCCGCCGAGGTTGTAGACCTCCGCGATGCGGGGGGCGGCGATGAAGGCGTCCATGAAGCGGGCGACGTCGAGGGAGTGGATGTTGTCGCGCACCTGCTTCCCCTGGTAACCGAAGACCCGATACTCGCGGCCCTCGAGATTGCACTTCACGAGGTAGCTGAGGAAGCCGTGGAGCTCGACGCCGCTGTGATTGGGCCCCGTGAGGCAGCCGCCGCGGAGGGCGCAGGTGGGCAGGTTGAAGTACCGGCCGTACTCCTGGACCATCACGTCGGCAGCGACCTTGGAGGCGCCGAAGAGGGAGTGCTTCGACTGGTCGATGGTGAAGGTCTCCGCGATGCCCCCGGCGTAGGCGGGGTCGGCGTAGTCCCAGCGGGTGGGCAGTTCGCGCAGCGCGATCCGGTTGGGAGCGTCGCCGTAGACCTTGTTCGTGCTCATGTGCACGAAGGGCGATTCCGGGCAGGCCTGGCGGGCGGCCTCGAGCAGGTTGAG
>JAIYAZ010000114.1 GCA_027488755.1 Verrucomicrobiaceae bacterium
AACCTCCTCTTCACGAACGCGGGCATGAATCAGTTCGTGCCCATCTTTCTCAACGAGACGCCCTGCCCCTACTCGCCGGGCCGCGCCGCCGACACGCAGAAATGCATTCGCGCCGGCGGCAAGCACAACGACCTCGAGGACGTCGGCCTCGACACCTACCACCACACGTTCTTCGAGATGCTCGGGAACTGGTCGTTCGGCGATTACTTCAAAAGGGAAGCCATCGCGTGGGCGTGGGAACTCATCATCGAGCGCTGGAAATTTCCCGCCGAGCGGCTCTACGCCACGGTCTACGCGCCGTCGCCGGGCGACCCCAGCGAGTTTGACCAGGAGGCCTATGACTTTTGGGCCGAGAAGTTCCGCTCCGTCGGTCTCGATCCCGCCCTCCACATCGTCAACGGCAACAAGAAGGACAACTTCTGGATGATGGGCGACACCGGCCCGTGCGGCCCCTGCTCCGAGCTGCACGTGAACCTCCTGCCCGAAATCGACGAGGCCCGCGACCGCGCGCTCGTGAACGCCGGCGACCCGCGCTGCATCGAGATCTGGAACCTGGTGTTCATCCAGTTCAACGCGAACGTCGACGGCACCTTCTCACCGCTGCCCGCGCGCCACGTCGACACCGGCATGGGCTTCGAGCGCGTGACCTCGATCATCCAGGGCACGAAAAATTTCTCCGACTTCGCCCACGCGAAAATCTCGAACTACGAGACGGACATCTTCCGCCCGATCTTCGACGAGATCGAACGCCTCAGCGGCAAAACCTACGGCAGCACGCTGCCCGCGCCTGGGTCCACCGGAGAAACGGAGCAGGAGAAAATCGACGTGGCCTTCCGCGTCATCGCCGACCACATTCGCACGCTCAGCTTCGCGATTGCGGACGGCATTCAGCCGGGCAACACCGACCGCAACTACGTCCTGCGCCGCATTCTGCGCCGCGCCGTGAGCTACGGCCGCAAGCTCGGCCTGCACGAGCCGTTCTTCCACAAGCTCGTCGACGTGCTTGCCCGCACGATGGGCGACGTGTTCCCCGAAATCCGCGCCCGTCAGAAGCACGTCGAGGAAGTGCTCAAGCGCGAGGAGGAGGCGTTCAACCGCACGCTGGACCGGGGGATTCAGCTCTTTGAGGCCGAGGCCAGCAAAGGCGCGGGCATCGCCGGCGACTTCGCCTTCCAGCTCTACGACACCTACGGCTTTCCGCTCGATCTCACCGAGCTCATGGCGCGCGAGCGCGGGCTCACGGTGGACGTCGCCGGCTTCGAGGCGCTGATGGAGAAGCAGCGCGAACGGGCGCGGGCGGCGCAGAAGAAGGAGGTCATTGAGCTCTCGCAGATCGAAACGAAAGCGCCGACGAACTTCCTCGGCTACGATCACGACCACACCGGCGCGGACGTGCTGGAAGTCGCCACGCTCAAGGACCGCACGCTCGTTGTGCTGAACAACTCCGTGCTCTACGGCGAAATGGGCGGCCAGGTCGGCGACACCGGCGAACTCGACGCGGGCGGCAAGGTCTGGCGCGTGGCGAACACCCAGAAATCCGGCGCCACGTGGCTGCACTTTCTGGACTCCGCGGAGGACGCGCCCGTCGTGGGCGATCATGTCACCGTGCGGGTGGACGCCGCCCGGCGCGCGGCGATTCAGCGCCACCACAGCGTCACCCACATTCTCCACTGGGCGTTGCACGAGGTCGTCAGCCGCGAGGCCTCGCAGAAGGGCTCGTTTGTCGGTCCCGACAAGCTCACGTTCGACTTCAACGGTGCCGCTCTCACGCCCGCGCAGGTGCGCGACGTCGAGCGACTCGTGAACGAGCGCATCGTGGAAAACGCCGGCGTGGTCTGGACCGAGGTGCCCTACGCCGAGGTGAAGGGCCGCGCGGACGTCATGCAATTCTTCGGGGACAAATACGGCGACACCGTGCGTCTCGTGGACATCGGCGGCTACTCGAAGGAACTCTGCGCCGGCACCCACGTGCGCGGCACGGGTGAGGTCGGGTATTTCCGCATCGTGTCCGAAGCGGCCATCGCCGCCGGCGTGCGCCGCATTGAGGCCGTCGCGGGATTGGAATCCTACGTCGCCGCCACCGCGGACGCCGCGCGTCTCGTGGACCTCGCCGCGCGGCTGAACGCCCCGCTCGCCGAGGTCGAGAAGAAGCTCGATCTTGTGCTCGCGCAGCAGAAGGCGCTTGAGAAGCAGCTCGCGACCCTCAAGCAAAAGCAGGCGGCCGTGACGGCGGGCGAGTTGCTTGAGAAGGTGCGCCGGGCCGGCCTCAAGGCTCCCGCGATTCTGGAGAATCTTGGCGACGCCGGCGGCGACGAGCTCCAGGCGATCGCCGACGCGCTCAAGGCGAAGTTTGACGGCGTCGTGGTGCTGGCCGGCGCGAGCCAGGGGGCCGTGGCCCTCGTGGCGGCGGTGCCGGCGGCGTTCACGAAGGACATTCAGGCCGGCAAGATCATCCAGGCGATCGCTCCGCTCGTCGGCGGGAAGGGCGGCGGCCGCCCGGACAACGCCCGGGGCGGCGGCAAGGATGCGGCGCAGATTCCCGCCGCGCTCGCCGAAGCCGAGCGCCTGCTCGGGGCGTGAGGCACGGAGCAAGCAGCCCGCTTTTTTCGTCTAGTAGGGCCCGCGGATGTGGGGGCGCACGCGATCGGCGTAGAAGCGGCGTAATTGGGCGTGGAGTTCCTCCGGTATCGGCGGGAGATCGGAGACGCGGGCGTTGGCCTGCGCCTGTTCCGGACGGCTCGCGCCGGTGATCACGGTGGTCACCTCCGGGTGGTCGAGGATCCAGCGCTGGGCCATCGCGGCGAGGGTGAGGCCGGGAGGGACGAACGCCTTGAGCGCGTCGGCGAGGTCCACGCCGAGTTCAAACGGCAGGCCGGCGAAGGTCTCGCCGACGTTGAAGGCGGCGCCGTCGCGGTTGTAATGGCGGTGGTCGTCAGGGGCGAAGGTGGTGGCCTTCGTCATTCTCCCCGCGAGCAGGCCGCTGGCGAGTGGGAGGCGCACGATGAGGGCGACGCCCCGCAGCGCCGCGGCGGCAAAGAGGGCGTCAACGGGCTTCTGGCGAAACAGGTTGAAGATGATCTGGAGCGAGGCGAGCCCGGGCTGGGCGAG
>JAIYAZ010000038.1 GCA_027488755.1 Verrucomicrobiaceae bacterium
ACACTCCTTACGCACAACGATTCTGGCCAGCCCGATGCTTCGGATCCGATCGAGCGGGAAAGCTCCCGCCCTGATGCCGGAATCCTTTGCTACCCCGTGATCACCCTGGAGGGGCCGTTTGCCCACGCGGGCTCACGTAAAAATTTACTCGGCCCAACCCCCAGCCCTGAGCTGACTCGATCTCTCTCGAACCAGCTCCAAGTCACGCCCCAGACCCCACCGTGCTTTCTCTGGCATAGCGCAGCGGATGCGGTGGTTGCGGTGGAAAATTCGCTCCTCTTCGCCGCCGCGCTGCGCCAAGCCGGCGTGCCCTTTGCGCTCCACGTTTACGAACAGGGCAACCACGGCCAGGGCCTGCCCGCCACGAACCCCAAGGCCCCGCCGTGGGATCAGGAGTGCCTGTTCTGGCTTCGTGGCCGCGGGATTCTACCGCCTGGTTGAAACCGCCCCGCCGCGCCGCGGGGGTGGGTTACGGCGCATACTCCACCCGAAGCCGGAGGAAACGCGGCGAACCGGAGACCGGATCCGTTGCGAGCACGGAAGCAATCCCGGCACCGTTGGCCGCTCCCTCGACCACGCTGGCCGTTCCATTCCATCCCGCGCCGGCGATGTTTTGCGCGACCACCGTCCACGGGCCTCCGGGAGATGAGGCTGCCTCCACAAATAGCGACGCATCCTTGACGCGGGTGTCGCGGGCAAAACGCAACGTCAGCCGGTCATTACTCAACCCCGCATCCATCGAAATGACCGCTGGCACCGCCAGCGACGCCCCCGCCGCGTATTTGAATAAGTTCGCATACCCATCCCCCGCCGAGACGGAGGTCGCGAGCGCAGGGGGCACGGGGACCGCGACGCCAAGCAGGCCCGCCCGGCTAAGGGCGCTCTCAAAGCTGGTGGCGACAACCCGCAGATTCACCTTCGTCGCCGTGATTTCGAGGCGGAATGCCGGCCCACTGGCCAAGCGGGGAAGCACCACGCTGGAGAAATTGCCGGAAACCGAACCGGCGCTGATCAGCGGGATGACTTCATTTAGAACGGGCGTGTAACCGGGAGTTTCCACCACGAGGGCGCCACCGAGGGTAACGGCACCTGCGACCTGCACGGCGGCAGCACCACCCGCGGCCGCTTGCCGGAGAGTGGTGAGGGCTGGCAGAACGAGATTCCCGTCGTCCGAAAGCGTCGCCCAGGAATTTACGAGCAGGCTTGGCGTCGCGGTCAGGGAGGCGTTCCCGACAAGGGCAAGGCTGCCGGCGCTGACCACAAGACCGCCCGTGGCGAGAGAGCCGGATATGGTGAGGGTCCCGTTGCCAGACTTTGTGAGGAGTCCGGAGCCGCTGACCGGGGCTGGAAGGGTGACGTTTCCGCTTACCGCGAGTCCGCCCCCACCGACGCCAAGCGTCATCCCGCGGGTGGCGGCCATCGTTGTATTTCCCTGCACCTCCAGAACTCCCCCGCCGCCAATCGTAATCTGGTCGGCCACGGGTGAGGCTGGCGCGGTGCCGAGGGCAGCATCCCGCGGGATGGAGAGGGTGCCACCAAGAATGCGCGTGGGGCCGGTGAAGGTATTGTTGGCCGTCAGGGAAAATGTGCCGGGCCCGCGTTTCTCCAAGGCGAGATTATTTTCATTCGTCCCCGTTCCGCCCAGGACACCCGCGAAGGTTGAATTTCCCGCGATATTCATGACCAGCGTGGCATTTGTCGCCGCGCCGCCGGTGACGGCGATCGTGCTGTTGCTGGAATTTGCTCCGAAATAGCTGTCTAGCCCCGCAAGTTCCTGTGAGATGCCCGCCAGCGTGACTTTTGACCACCGAAGCGTCGGAGCGCTGGTGGCATAGCCGGCATTCAGCACGAGCCGGGCGGAGACCGGCAGACGATCGTTCGCCCCGCGCAGGCGCAGCCAGCCGAGGCCCAAGACGACCCGCTCGAGCCCCGAGGCTGCAAAGGTGGCGTTGCCTTCGACGTTCACCGGCCCCCATGTGGTCGTGCCCGCGGCGTCGTCGAGCGCTCCGGTGTCCAGCCCCCAGGCGGGAAGCGTGGGGTCCCCGGCCTGCGAGCGGAGATAGCCGAGGTAGAGCGTGCGATTCGAGCCGGTCGTGGTGAGTCGGTTCGAGAAGCTGAGCGCCGTGCCGTTGCCGACGGATGCCGAGACGCCAACCGCGACGGAACCGTCGAGCGAAAGATTCCCGGTGAACGTCACGGTCGCGTTCGCGGAGTTTCCCGTGCCGATGCGAAGAGCGGGCTTTCCCGTCTGGCCGAGGCCGGAAAGTGCGAGCGGTTCGGAATAGGTCGCATTACCAACCCACTCGCGGAAGGTGAGGACGGAGCCAGCTTGCAGGGTCGTGCCCTGCGCGTTCGAGCCGAATGCAGACGCGCTAGCCACCTGCCAATCCAGCGAATTGCGGACGGTCACCGCGCCGCCATAGCTGCCCGAGAGGGCGAGAATCATCGTGTTCGGCGCGCCCGGATCCCCGTTGCCAATGAGCTCAAGCGGACTCGTCCCGGTGGGGCTGACATTGCTGAAATGGAGGGTCTGACCGGAGCCCGGCGCAAGTTGGATGACCGCCGACCCGCTGGTGACGTTGAGCGTGAGACTCCCGCCCGTGCCGGGTGCGACCGTGGTCCACTGCCCGCCGGCGGCATCGCCGAACTGCAGGTAACCCGCCGTTCTTGCCCCATCGAGCGAGATGGTCGATGTCGCGCCAAAATCCAAAATGGAGAAGTTCGCGCGGAGATTTGGCGCGCTCGGCACGGCTCCGATATTCCAGTTTGTCGCATTTCCCCACGAGCCCGTGATGTTTCCGGTGTTGTTGCCCGTGCTCCGGAAGGTCCACGTCGCCTCGGTTGCGCCTTGGATGATCGTGAAACCGGTGCTTCCGTTCACCCAGAGTGTTTCCAGGGGCGTGAAGCGCCGCGAGTTACCGGCCAAAGTCACAATCCCATAGGTCGAGAAGAACCCCGACGAAGCCGCGATCGTGCGGGTGAACGTCGGCGTGTTCCCACCGGCAGAGGTGGCTTCGCCAAGCTTGGTGGATCCGTCAAAAAACTCCACCTGCGACCATCCGGTCACTGCGCTGAGATCCACGCCGTAGGTGAGTGTCAGCGGCGCGATCTGCGGGCTAGCCGTGCTGCTCGTCGCGGTGACGGTTCCGGTTTTCGAGTAGGATCCGAAAGCCTGCGCGAAGCGCGCTATGCGCTCGCTGGGCACCCAACCGCGGGTGGTTGCATTCCCGGAAAAGCCGGCCTGTGGTTCAACTTGAAGAAAGCCCGAGGTCTGCGTGGAGCGGTCGATGAGCCAGCCGGGGGCTTGGTTTACGTCGCGGAGGGCCACCGCACCAACGCGCGGCGACTGGTCCGAGGGATAACGTAGCGCGACGGCCTCGGCGAGGAACGGGAGCATCCATTCGTAAGCCCGGCCTTTCTCGTGTCCGACCCCCTCCTCGATGAGCATGGCCCAAGGCGCACCCAGCGCACGGTTGTTGGTGTAGGCATCGGTCAGATTGGTAATGCGCCCGGGATCATCGAGGGCGGCGGCGACGAGCAATGCAGGCGTCTTGACGGCGTCGGGCGAGGCGGGGCGTCCGCTCACTCCGGTTTGATCCAGCCGACCGGTGTCGGAGCCGCCATTGAGAAAACTATAGCCGGTCTTGTTCAGACCGATCGCGATCGTGCGCGAGGGGAAGTGATAGTTCAGCGAATACGCCTGCCCGCCCCCCTGCGAGAAGCCCAAGGCAATCCAGGGCACATTCACGAGCTCCGGGCGATTCGATTGCGACGCAAACGTGGAGAGAATGCTCAGAAAGCGCGTGCGCTCCGTGCTGGAATACAGATTGTTCCAGCGTCCGAGCCCGAGCACGCCGAACCCAATCGAACGGGCGAATGCGAGCAACTCGGCATCGTTGACGGCGCCGCTCTCATCGCCGCCGGCGCCGTTGCCTACCACGATCAGGCCACGGATCTCGGGCAGATCGTCCGGCAGGTTGATGCTGGCCACCCAGCCCGTCGTCGTGCCGGGGGATTGTTCCTGCCGCAGGATGGCCGTGCGGCCCGATCCGGCGCACGCAAAGATGACAACCAAAAGGAGAACGCCGTTTTTCATTTTAGGGAATCAGAATCCTTCACGGTCGCGAACGCACGGCCGCCGGAGGTCCATTCGGCCCAGCGTTTGCGGAGGTCGCCGAGCATCCGAGCGGCGAGTTGGGGATGCTTTTCCATGACATCGACGGTCTCACCGGGGTCGTTCGCGATGTCATAGAGCGCGGTGCTTCCACCCGGGAAATGGTGCAGCTTAAAGCGCGGTTCCCTTACGACCAGATGGTGATCTTCAAACCGGCGCGGTCCCTTCGGTGCAGGCGAGCCGGGGCCGGAGATCGCGATGCGGAAGGCCTGCGTCGGGGCCGGGCGCACCGATGGGTCGGCCAGATTTGCCGCGAGGCTCACGCCGTCAAACGCAAGATGCCTCACGCCTGCGGAATTCACATCGGCAAGGGCGAGAACGGTGGGAAGAACGTCCTCGGCGCGGGCAAATGCCTCGCGCTCGCCCGGTGGGATGCGGCCCGGCCAGTGAATGATGAGCGGGACGCGGATGCCATTCTCCCAGACGGTTGCCTTCTGTCCGCGAAGTCCGGCCGCGTTGCGCTGCCGCCAATCGGGATCGTTCTCATTCGCGGCATCCTTCCGCGCCGGAGCCGGCCCGTTGTCACTTACGAAGAGGACGATCGTCCGCTCCGCCTGACCGGTCTGGCGAAGCGCATCCAGCACGCGTCCGATGCATTCGTCCATGTGCGAAATGCTCCCGTAGCACTCGGCGAGTTCCTGCGAGCATCCCGCCGCGAGAAACGGCGCGCGGTGGCTCTCGGGACACATCCACGGCAGATGGGGAATGGTGTAGGCCAGGCTCAGGAACCACGGCCGGTCCTTGTTCCGGCTAAGAAAACCAATCGCCCATTGGGTCCAGATGTCGGCGGTCCAACCTTTCTCCGGCCCGTGCCCGGCCGAGCTATAGATCATCGGATCCTTCTGCTGGTAGCCGCCGCCGCCGGTCCACTCGTCCCATCCGAACGCATCGCCGTCGGACTTGCCGGCTTTGACGCAATCGAGCTTGCCGACGTGCGCCGTGCGGTAGCCCGCGGCTTTGAAAAACGCGGGCATCCGGACCTCGTCTGGGCGGAGATTCGCGCGAGGAGGCACGCCCCAAACCCCGGTCTGCATGGGATCGCGTCCGGTGAGCATCGCGGCGCGCGAGGGCGAGCACGCGGGAGCAACGACGAAATTCTTGTAAACGGCGGACCCGGCCGCGAGGCGGTCGAGCACGGGCGTGCGCACGACCGTGTTCCCGGTAAAGCCGAAGTCGCCGTAGCCCTGATCATCCGAAATGATGACCAGCACGTTCGGCGGACCGGCCCATGCCTCAAGAGGCGCAAGGAGCAGTGCAGCGGCGGGGAGGAGGTGTTTCACCGGAACGTCAGGGAACTACCGCGGGCGGCGGCCGGCGCGGGGTGGTGAGTCGTTGGAATTCGGCGCCGAGGGTCTCGACGACGTCCGCATGCGCGGGGGCAACGTTCTTCGTCTGGCCGAGATCTTCCTTGAGATTGTAAAGCTGGACCTTCGGGGCGTCGGGCTTGGGATTTCCGGCGGCATCCGTGTCGCTATTTACGATCCCCAGCGCGGCAAACGGGAGGCCCCACGGTTTCGGCTTCTGCTCGGGGGCGGTCATGCCGCCGGAGCCCTGGTAGGGCAGAAAAAGCCATTTCCCGGACCGCACCGCCTTGCCTTTTACGCCAAGAAATGCAGTGGTGCGTTCGCGCGCTGGGGCCGTGTTTGGCTCGGTGAATGCAAGCAGGTCCGCCTCCCCATCGGGCGAAGCACCGGCAGGAAGGGGAATCTCGGCCATCCGGGCGATGGTTGCCATCAGGTCGATCTGCGAAAAGAGTTCCCTCCTCACCGTTCCGGCCGGGATGCGTTCGGGCCATCGGGCGATGAAGGGCACCCGATGCCCTCCTTCCCAGGTGTCGGTTTTTTGTCCAAGCAGCGGGCCGTTGGCGCGATGTCCGGCTTCCAACGCTTGTCGATGAAACACGCCGCCATTGTCGCTGGAGAGAACCACAAGCGTGTTCGCTGAGACTCCGGCTTGGTCAAGGGCGGCAAGAATTTTGCCCACGCAATCGTCGAGTTGCTGGACGAAGTCGCCATAGACTCCGGCCCGACTTTTTCCGCGATACGGTTGCGCGGGATCGAGGGGCACGTGCGGGGCCGTGAAGGCCAGATACAGAAAGAATGGCTTGTTCGGTTTTTGCTCCTCAATCCACTTCACGGCACGATCGGTCACCATCAGGTCGATTTGATCGTCCGGCCTCGCCGCCTCGGCCGCTTTCCCGCCTTTCACGGCGCCGTGAACACCCACGCTCCGATCGACGATAATCGGATCCGCCGGATCGAGACCAAAAACGCGGTGATTTTCGACGAAGACAAACGGGGGTTCGTTGTGCGAGCGAGGCGTGCCGAAATACGTGTCGAATCCGATCTCAAGGGGGCCGGGTTTGAGTTCGCCATTCCAGTCCGGTTCGGGACGGCGACCAAATCCATTATGCCATTTTCCAAAGGCAGCCGTTCGATAGCCGGAATTTTTCAACAGGAGCGGCAGCGTCATCTGGCCCTCGTGGAAGTAGAGCGAGTAGTCATCCTTGCGGCGCGCATTCCAGAGATGGGTGCCCGTAAGCAATGCGTATCGGGAGGGATTGCAGACCGCCGCCGCGGAATGTCCGTCGGTGAAGCGCACGCCCTGGGCGGCGAGCGCATCGATCATGGGCGTTTTAATCACGGTCGCCCCGTAGCATCCAAGATCGCCATAACCGAGGTCGTCGGCATAGAGAATCACCACATTTGGTTTCGAATCCGCCGTGGCAAGCAGCGGGGCGAGGAATAGGGCGAGAACGGCAGCGCGCAAAGTGGATTTCATTTGGGGAAAAGGAGACGTCTCCTAAGAACGTTTATGACACGGGGGAAATGGCAGGCTGGCTAAAAACCATTACATATTATATTGCCCATAAGGTAACATCGCGCAACAATAATGCCGGCAATCGCCGAAGTCGGCGGAACCCGCTCCAGCGTCGCCCTCAAATGCGCCAGACCTTGTCCGCAACGGCCCGTTTACGGACGGATCCCCGTGGCTTTCGGTTTGGCGGCGGTGTTGACCTGGTAGAGCCGCTTACCTTCGGCGGGAAGCGGGGGAACGTCCGAGGCTTGGGCGGCGGAATACCGATAGCGGCGCACCTCCTCGCCGCGGTGAAATTTGAGCGGCAGCCGGGTTTCAAGATCAATCCACGCCTCGCTTTTCACCTTGACGGGGGCGGCATCCCCAATGTCTCCGGAGGCTGCTTCAGGCCCGACCCGGGCGAGGGTCACTTCGTCTTGGAAGAAAAGACAATCTCGACCCGCAAGCTTGCGAAGACCGCGGAAATTTTTGCTGGAGAGCCAGTCGAGTTCTGGAAAATCGCCCCGCTCGAGGCTGGTGGCCAGGCCGCTGAGACGGTCGCCCGAGGCGATGGCCAGGACGCGGTTCGGGGGATTGAATTGGACGATCTCCAGCCGGGGATCAAGAAAAAGCCAGTTTCGGTGAATCTCACCGGAGCGGGTCCGTTTTTCCTGAAAGTAAACGCGGCCCGCCTTAATGACGGTTGTGCGGCGGGGGCGTTGGTCTCCCGGCACCGCGGCTTCCGCGTCGATCTCGGTGCCGCCGGGCGGTTCGTCGGGGGTTTCCTGACCGGATAAGCCGAAGCGGAAAAAAACGTCCCAGCGAGTGAGGTTCGGCACCGGGGCGAGAAGCGGCCCGGCCGGCAATTCCTCCCCAATGCCGGGTGGCGCGGCGACCACCACCAGGTTTGAGGACACCACGAGGGTGGACACCAAGGTCACAATGCGGCGGAAAGCAAAACTCATGGGGGGGAAATCTCGATCTGCTGGTCGATGATGCGACCGGTGGCCCGGTCGATCGCAAGATGGATCCACCAGTGGGTTTCGCCCCGGACAAAGAACTGGTCAAGGCCGGATGCCGAAGCTCCGCAAAAGCCACTCTGGGCAACAAGGTCAATAAAGAGGTTCCAGACCCGCACTTCTCCCACGTCGGCAAGGGCCCGCAAAGGAGCCTCGCGGTAGCGCTGGAGAATGTTGTTCGGGCTGGTTGAACCTCCGGGGAATGGGGCGGGATTATCCTTGAAGAACCCTTCGTAGTTGCCTCCGCGAAACCGACCGACAAAATCCCCAAGCGTGATCAGGGGCCCCTTTCCGGCGGCGGAGCTTTTTGTCCAATCCACCAGGAGGCGGGCGAAGTCGGAGGGTTCCGTGCCATTCATGCCCGTGGAGGGGTCCCGTAGATCGCGCCCCGCGCCGGCAAAGACGGCGGCGAGCACCTCGGGGTTGCGCGTATTCAGGTTCACGCGCCCGGCCACAACCGCGTCGGCCGTCGCGTCTTCCTTAATGCAGAAGGTATCGAGGAGCGCGGCGTCGCCACTTTCCGGGGTGAAAAAATCCAACTGCTTCCACGGAAGATCGCGGAACACATAGCCCATCTCCGCGACGGAAGCGAAGGGGCGATTCAGAATGACCGGGCGATTTTCGTCGGCCACATCCCCGGGGGAGCTCGTGGTGGCAAAGGGTTTGCCGATCAGGGTGCCGCTGGGAGAATTGGTCGCCATGCCTCCGCGAACGATGCCATCGGCATCCCGATACGCGGTCGGCAGGCTGGCGTTGTTTTCCGCCAAAAAAGGAAGGTAGGTGTTTGCCGGACCGGCGGTGGAAGCCGAGGGAGCGTTGGCAATCCACCCCAAAGTCGCGAGCGGCTCCCCCGGGCCGGTCGTGGTTTTCCACATGCCGCACACAAACCATTGTAGGTAGCCCCCATCGGCCGCTGTGGGCCGGAGAGTGGCCAGCCGGGGATCGTCGCGAGCCCCCAGGCGGGGCATAAGGCTGACGCCGGCTTGCCGCATGGGTGACCCGAAGCGGTTGGTGCGCGGGTCGGTCCAGACGAAAGTGCGAGCCCCATTCGTGCCGGTGTCATTGCCGGGTTGAACGGGATCAAACGGAGCGCGATTGGGGCTGAGCCACGTATCGATGACGTTTCGAAACGAAGTTTTCACGTCATAAGTCACCCAGCGGTTGCCCAGGCGATACTGGAGCAGACTCGTGATCGATCCCTGCTGGCCGACCTGGGAGTGGCCGAGCTGCACCTGAATTTGCTGGGCGGCCAGCAGGTTGGTTCCCGAACTGGAGTTGGGCTGACCGCGCAGCGGGAAGGTGGAAAGGAGGGTTCCGACGTAGCGGCGGCCAATGTCCACAATACTTTGCACCGAGCCGGCGCTTCCTTCGGAAAGCGTGCGCAGGGCGTGCGCAGGGCCGAGACGCAGATTTGGGCTGGCCGCATTTCCCGGATAAACGAGCGCCGTGGGTTGCCCGTAGGACTTGCCATCGGCTGAAGAATCAAAAAGCAGCTCCGTCGTGCTCTCATTGAGAAGGAAGGGGACGGAACCGGCGACAAGGTTTCCGAGCTTCCGGAACTGGGATGCAGGATTTGTCGGCACGCCCCAGCCGGATTGCCAGACCTCGGATAAGCGCAGCGTATTACTGGCAAGTCCGCTTTGGTCGGGGTGGGCGGGGTCTCCCAGGAAGGTTACAATGCGAAACTCGCCGGGGCGGTTTCCGGGTAAGGGGCGGGCCAGATTATGCGGATTCCAGACCCAGTGGTTGAGGAGCATCACCACCAAGCCGGGATCGGCGGGAGCCGGGTTGCTGGGGCGCGGGTTTGTGTCCCAGTCGGCCGCCGAGGGGATGGACTGCCGGACCGGAATGGCGGACGGACGGGTGCCAACAATGTAGGGCAAGTTTTCAATGCCGCGGACTTTCCGTTCGAACAAACCGAGCACATCGGCATCGGGAAACCGGGACGGGAGCGCAATTTCGGTCGGGTAGCCATCGCTGTCGAATTGGTCCACCAGATTGGCGAAAATTTGCAGAACGTGAAAATCGACCCGAATATCCCGGGCTTGCTGCCAAAGGCCGGGGCCCGGGCCCGATGCCGTTCCTTTGGCAAGGGAGCCCGCCAGCAGACTGGCCTTGAGCAATTCCAGAGCGTCGGCATCCCTCCCTGCGGCGGCCACATCAGCGAGGCGCCCAATGAAGCGACCGGAGACTTCGTGATCGTAGATCCAAACGTTTCGCCCGGAACCAGCGGGATCCGCTCCCCACGTCAGGCCGAAGGCCTTGTTGATGTTTTCGGGGGTGCCAAGGCGGAGAAATTCCGGGGAAAAGCCGGCATCGAGCAGGGGTTGGAGAACATTCGCATCCGTGGTGAGCGCCCCACCGGGAGCGATCGGTCCGGATGGAGTCAACCAAGCAAGGCGGTCGAGCGGGAATCGCCGACGAATGAGCGGGTCGCCGACGTTCGCCTTGCTTTCGTCACCCGCGCGCAGGGGCTCAAAGCGGTCGAATGGGGTCGAAACCCGCACCTCCAGCGGCCGGGGATTTACCTGGGGTTGCAGCCCGCCCACGTCATTATTCCCGGTGTAGGTCGCGAGGGTGTATCCCCCGTTACTCGTCTCGGTGGGGACCACGGCCCCCGGAGAGGGAAGATTCGGCCCGGCCGGACCGAATGAAGGCTGGTTGATCCCGCGACTGAAGGTGCCGAGGAACGGCAGCGAGGTGGCGGGGAGTCCGTTCGCGTCGAAAAAACGGAGCAACTGCTGGCGGCTGACGAAGGCGCGGTCGCCAAGCGGAGCAACGCGAAATCCGCTCGGCTCCCGCTTGAGCATGCGCAGAAAACTCGTGGCCGATGAGCCCGAGTTTGCGTTGCGCCATTGCACCAGCTTCGCCACATCGGCGGCACTCAGCCCGATTTTGGTCAGGTCGGCTTTGGCGAGATACCCCTTGAGGGCAATATCCGCGGCGGAAACGGTGGCCGGGGAACCGGCGATGTTTGCGTCGAGCAGGCCTCCTTCGTCATAGATCATGCACGCAAAGCGCCCGACGATCGGATTCATCCCCGCCACCTTTTGGTCCGAGCCAAGACTGGTGGGAGTCTGCCCGCTCCGAGTCAGGTAAATCCAATCGGGAAGAATGGGCGGGGCTGCGGCCAGCAGGCGCGGCTTGTTCCAAAAGGCGGCGTCGAGTCGCCGCCCATCGAGGGCGGGAGCGCCGGTGGAGACCGCGGATGCCCGACCGCTCCCGGTGGTGCCGTCAAACGGGAGACCGCTGGCGGTGCGCTTGATCAGGTTGGGCTGCTCGTCCGTCGTTCCTACGCGGGCAGGCATGGCATTCACCGGCTGCTTGGGCACGTATACGGGGTAGACTGGATCGACCGGGGGCTCGGAGCCATCCACGACCTCTTGGCGGAGGTCCTGCAGGATGACGCCAAGCGAAGCTCTCGCGAGTTCGGCCGACGTTTGGGCTCCAGTGCTGCCACCGGAAACTGCAAGGTCAGATGCCGAACGGGAAAAGTAGGCAATGACCACCACCGTTGCGAGCGCGATAAGAGCCAGAACAACGACAAGAGCAAAGCCAGGTGCAGAATCTCGCGAGCACCCACGTTGGGAGATTTTCGGCTTAGTCATTGAGGGGATAAAAGCGACGGTAAACGCGAACGAGCCCAGCGGCAGATTGTTGTTGGAGGCCGAAGCGAGACTCCGTGGCAATGGCTGACCAGCCATCGGTGCCACTGCCGCCCGAAGAGAGGGCACCATCCACGGCATCGGGAAACTTTGCGGCGATCTGGCCAACCCCGGCATCTTGAACGAGGCGACGGGTAGATGGGTCAACGCAGGCGATCGTAACAACAAGCAGGGAGGCAAATGAGAGGTCTGCGATTTGGCTGCCGGGACGGCGGCTAATCTCCCCGGAGGCGTCGAGCGTCGTGAGGTCACCTGCATTTGACGTTTCGCGAGTCGGCATGTTGGCGGAGGAAATCCGCGAAATGGGTAAGAACTCGACTTCCATGCGCACCACCTCGGGAGCCAGGATCTGAACCTCGGCCGCATTTGCGGATAACCCGGCGACGCGCGCGGCGAGGTCATCGGCTAACCCTGAAAAGGCGTTACTTCCCTCAAGGGGAAGTGTCTGCCCGACGCGCTCCAAGCCATTTGTCGCATCCACCCGATACCCCACAAGCGCAATGGTGTCGGCAGGATCGGTCCCCACCCGCCACCCGGGGGCTTCAGCAAAGAAATAAAATGCATCGCTACCCGCCTTCTTGCTGACAAGAAAACCCGCCTCCAGGCGGCGCACGCGCGCCGACAAGTCACGCCCGATTTGGTCGAGCGCGGCGCGAGCTCCAGCGTCGGCATCGAGACGCTTTCGCCCGCTTGTGGTGACGCTCGTTACATGGGTGAGAATCTGGCTGAAAAGCACCAGAACAAGCACAAGCACTGAGATGGCTACTAGAATCTCAACAAGCGTGAACGCTCCTCGCCCCCGGCGCATGGGCCGGATCCCGCCGAACATCGGTCTCCCCATGGTTCAACTTCCCCGGTCGGGGGTGAAAGTGCTGTTCATTTCCATGCGTCCGGCCGCGTTTTTCTCAAGGGCGGATGCGGGCCACGTCACAATCACCGAGACTTGGTAATTCTGCGCAAAGTCAGGAATGGCCGCAGCCCCACCCAACGGAGTGACCACCACGCTCGCGCGATACTTCGCCGTGCTCGCACTCATCTGATTCCCCATCTCGTCGAAGTATTTTATCGGAGAATTCCCCCCTTCAAGCGGCAGCCCATAGAGAGGCGAGGTGACTCCAGCCACTGATCCCATACTCGCACCCTGGGCAGCAATGCGCAGATCATTGATGATCGCGCTTGCGATGTTGACGGCCTCAGTGCCCTGCACGGCATTACGACTCGAACTGAGCCCAACCGGCAACAGCCCAACAATCGCAAGCAGAGCGAACGCGGCGATTCCCACGGCAAGAGCCACCTCCACCAACGAGAATCCTCCCCGCCGGGCGGGCGAAAATGACAATATCATGGTCGGAAAACAGTTATTCGGCCGATCAAGCCGCTAAGTTGAATGACAGCGACATTCGGATCTACCCCGGCTTGGTCACCACGGACCGCTTGAAGCCCTATTTCAACGAGCCCTGGCTGATTCGGGCGGCCGAGAATCCGCACCATTCCTTGAGGGGAAAATTCAAGCACCCAAGGAAAAGCGAATTGCGTGGCACCAATCAGCGGGTAAGTCATCGGAGGAGAAACCGTAGCACCCTCCTCAAGCGAAACCACGCTGGCATTGTTTGGCCGCTCCAACCCTCCGGTCCGGCTGGACACTTTTCCAATCATGACCCCGTTTAAGCGCTCCATCCGGCCGATGGGTCGGCAGTTCGAAATATCCGCGGGAACCACGCTCGATCCCGTCGGCGAAGTCACTGTAAAAACCCCCACCCGCCCAACGCCAGCCTGCCCCTGGTTATCGGGCGCGCTGCCGCGGAAATTCCCAAGACCCACATACACGTAGGTTTGACGTGCGACCGCGTAGGCCCGGGCACGATCCAGTTGCTCCGCAAGACCTGACGCTCCCGCGCTGATTCCATTGGATCCCAGCAAGGCCGTTAGGGCCGGCCCCGTCAGTCCAATCACAATCGCCATAATGGCCATGACGACCATCAGTTCCACGAGTGAAAACGCGCGCCGGTTTTCTCCGTGGCTTGGGCATGCCTCATCACACCAATTTACCGTGTTCCCATCTGGATGAATCCAGAAGTCACGCGCTTTTAAGGGGGGGGGCATAACAGGTTTGGTGGGAGGACCCCCTTCAAGCTTGCATGTATTGCACAATGTTGCAATCAGATATGCGAGGTGATTTTAATCTGACCGTGCAACATTTAGTAGACAAAAGCGAATTTACGCGTCCACCGCACCCCCGGGCCTTCCCGGGACGGAGGCATCATCAAACCGTCGAAAGAATGAACCAGTAGGGCATCATCAAAGACTTGCCGCGTAACTGTAGAAGGCCGCAGAGAAGCTCTATCTCTGCGGCCTTTATCGTTTCGAAATCTCCTACGCCACCGCGCCCGCTTCTCCAACATCGGGATTCTCCGGATCAACCTTTCCCCCGCCGCCGAAATACTTCTCGAGGACGTAGTTGAGGTAGGCCTCGACCGCGCGGTTGTGCTTTCCGCTTTCGACCGCACGGTTGACCAAGCGTTCAAGGCGCGCCGGAGACGGCGGAAGGATCTTGAGACCGCGGTGGATTTCCAGGAACCGCTCGCGGAAGTCCGCGGCATTGGGCGGATCAAGGAAGATGACCCGGGCATTGAAGCGGTTGAGCAACTCCTCCGGGATCGCCGTCTGGCTGCTCAGGTCAATGGGCGGAGCATCGGCCTCGGTCGAATCCCCATCGACCTGAACCCCGAATCCGACCGTCTTCCGCTTGGCACGGAAGAGATTCTGCCAGGTGCCGGCCCCGACGATGAGGAACTTCTCACGGAACCGTTCGCGTTCCTCGTCGGTCCACCCCGCGAACCCATCCAGGTTCCCGTCGAGGATCGCGAACACCTCGATCTGGACGCTGCGGTAGTAGTCCTGCTGACCTTCGAACTTGTCGACCTCGTCGATGAACACGATCCCACGGGGATGCTGCGCGACGAAGTCACGGATCGTCTCATGGGTGCAGGGCGTCACCCGCGAACCCGACGGCGACCAGTTGCC
>JAIYAZ010000069.1 GCA_027488755.1 Verrucomicrobiaceae bacterium
AATTTCGGCCTTGAGCCGGAGGAGGCGAAGTTCAAGGGCACAATGGAGTTGGCGAGCGCGTGACGCGCGGCTAGACCTGCGGGTGGCCGGGGCGTTCTTCGGCTGCCCACCTTCTTCTCCTTCATGCGCCGTCTTGCCCGCCTGGTTGGTTTGAGTCGTCGTCCGCCCTCGCCGCCAGCGACGGGGCCGGTGCGGGTGGTGATTTTCGATTTCGACGGCACGATTGGCGACACGTTCTGGCAGGGGCTGGAGATTCTGAACGCGATGGCGGACGAATTCGGCTACCGCCCGCTGCCGGCCGCGGAGCTGGAGGCGGCGCGGGACATGACCACGCGGCAGTTGATGCGCCACCTGGGGATTTCGAGCCGCAAGCTGCCGGCGGTGGCGAGCCGGGGGGTGCGCCGGCTGCGGGCGCAGATCGGAGAGGTGCAGCCGATTGCCGGGGTGCCGGAGGTGCTGCGCGAGCTGCATGCGCGGGGGCTGCGGCTGGGCATCGTGACGTCGAATTCCGAGGAAAACGTCGGCCTGTTTCTTCGCAATCATGACCTGGAGATCTTCGAGTTCGTGCGGAGTTCGTCGCGGCTGCTGGGCAAGGCGCGGGAAATCCGGCAGGCGATGAAGAAGCATGGGTTTCAGGCCGGGGAGGCGATTTTTGTCGGCGACGAAACGCGGGACATCGAGGCCTGCAAACGGGCGGGGTTGCGGTGCATCGCGGTGTCGTGGGGTTACAACTCCCGGCGGGTGCTGGCGGCACAACATCCGCACGGGGTGATCGACCGGGCGGAGGAGTTGCCGCCGATGATCGCGGCGGAGGGATAAATAAATCTGACGCCGGGGCGAGGTTCAGCGTTGATTTTTGGGTCGTTCACCCCCAAACTTCCTATATCCTGACCCGCGCATCCAAATTGTGCGGATCCCCCGCGGCTCCACCGCTGCAGGATTCGCCCGGTTCCTGGTTGGAGAAATATCCGAGACCCCGCCGGATGTTTCCCGGGGGGCGCTTTTGGTTGATTCTGGCCGGTATCGGGCTGGCGACGGGCGGTGAAGCCCGGGCGGCGGTGGCGAATAGCGCGGTTTTTGGCGGCATTGGCCCGGGCGGATTTGCGCTGGGGAGCCTGCTTTTGCTGGTGGGGCTGGGGGTGGGCTGGCGGTGGCGGCACGGTCAGATTCACCCGCAGGACGAGCTGGCCGTGGCCGAGACGGCGGACCCGGCGCGGGGCGGGGCGGAGCAGCACCGGGACATCCTGCGGACCGCGATGGACGGCTACCTGATGCTGAACGTGAAGGGTTGTATCCGCGAGGCGAACGAGACGTTTTGCCGGATGACGGGGTATGCGGAGTCGGAGCTGATGGGGATGCCGATTTCGGCGCTGGAGGCCAAGGAGACTCCCGAGGAAACCGCGGTGCACCTGGCGCGGCTGATCCAGGGCGGGTCCGACCGATTTGAGACGCGCATGTGCCGCCGGGACGGGGGCGTGATCGAGGTGGAGGTGACCGCGCAGTATCGCCCTGACGAAGAGGTGATTGTCTCGTTCGTGCGGGACGTGAGTGCGCGGCGGGCGGCGGCGGCGCGTATCCGGCAGTTGAGCCGGCTTTACGCGACGTTGAGCGAATGCGGGCAGCTGATTGTCCATTCCAGCTCGGCGGAGGAATTGCTGCCGCGGATCTGCCGCGACGTGGTGGAGCGGGGCGGGATGCGGATGGCGTGGGTGAGCGAGGGTGAGGCGGCCACGGGGGAGGTGCGGACGCTGGCGGCGTTTGGCGAGGGGCGTGATTACCTGGAGCAGCTCCGGATCAGCCTGCGCGCGGACGAGCCGGAGGGGCGGGGGCCGACGGGCACCGCGATCCGGGAGAAGCGGCCGGTGTGGGTGCAGGATTTCGCGGCGGATGAGCGGACGGCGCCGTGGCAGGAACGGGCGCGGCAATACGGGTGGGCGTCCTCGGCGGCGATTCCGATCTTTCGGCGGGGGAAAGCTTTTGGGGCGCTGACGATTTACAGTGATCAGCGGAATGCGTTCGATCCGGAGGTGCAGGGGCTCCTGCTCGACATGGCGGGCAATCTGGGGTTTGCGCTGGAGACGTATGCGCAGCGGGACGCGGAGCGGCGGGCGGAGACGGAGTTGCAAAACCTGCGCGCGGCCGTGGAGCAGAGCGCGGATGCGGTGGTGATCACGAGCACGAAGGGGGTGATCGAATACGTGAACCCGGCGTTTGAAAAAATCACGGGGTATGAGGCCGCGGAGGTGATCGGGCGGAACCCGAGGATCCTGAGTTCAGGCGAGCAGGCCCCGGAATTTTATCGCGACATGTGGGCGACGCTGCTGGCCGGAAAAACCTGGCAGGGGGAGTTTCACAACCGGCACAAGAACGGGTCGCTTTACTGGGAGTGGGCGACGATTTCGCCGGTGCGGGACGAGACGGGGGAGACTCTTCGTTACATCGCGATCAAGGAGAACATCACCGAGCGGAAGCGGATGCAGGCTTCGCTGCGGGAGGCGTTGGAGCAGGCGGAGGCGGCGAGCCGGGCGAAGAGTGAGTTTCTGGCGGTGATGAGCCACGAGCTGCGGACGCCGCTCAACGGGGTGATCGGGTTTGCGGATTTGCTGGCGGAGACGCCGCTGAATTCCGAGCAGGCGGACTTTGCCCACACGATCCGGCACAGCGGCGAGCATCTGCTCTCCATCGTGAACGACATCCTGGACTTCTCGAGCCTCGAAAAGGATCGCCTGCGGCTGGACGCGGCGCCGTTGCGGGTGACTCCGCTGCTGGAGGAGACGGCGGCCATTTGCACGCGGAACGCCACGGAGAAGGGGCTCGTTTTTCGCTGCGACCGGGGGGAGACGATTCCGGAATGGATCGTGGGGGACGCGCGCCGGGTGCGGCAGATTTTGATCAATCTGCTGGGCAACGCGGTGAAGTTCACGGCGGCGGGTTCGGTGGTGCTGCGGGTGACGGCGGGGAGCGAGGAGGGGCGGAACTACCTGGACTTTGAGGTGGAGGACAGCGGGCCGGGGATTGCGGCGGAGGTGCTGCCGCGCTTGTTCCAGCCGTTTTCGCAGGGGGATTCCTCGCTGCGGCGGAGGTTTGACGGGGCGGGGCTCGGGCTGGCGATTTCGCAGCGGCTGGCGCGGGCGATGGGGGGGCGGATCACGGTGACGTCGGTGCCGGGGTTGGGGAGCCGGTTCACGTTCCGGCTGCCGTTTGAGCGGGCGAAGCCGGTGGATGTCCCGCGGAACGGAGCGGCGGCGGTGGTGCCCCGGCCCGGGAGCGCGGGGCGGGTGCTGGTGGTCGAGGATGATCGGATCAACGCGCGGCTGGCCTGCAAAATCCTGGAGGGCATCGGGTGGGAGGTGGAGGTGGCCGGCAACGGGCGCGAGGCGGTGGATGCCTTTGCGCGGGGCTCGTATCACGCGATTCTCATGGACATGCAGATGCCGGTGATGAACGGCCTGGAGGCGACGGAAAAGATCCGCGCGGCGGAGGCGGTGAACGGGTCGCGCGTGCCGATCATCGCGCTGACGGCGAACGCGATGCCGGGCGACCGCGAGCGGTGCCTGGCCGCGGGCATGGACGACTTTCTCACCAAGCCGTTCCGGCGGGATGAGATGGCGACCAAGCTGGCGCGGTGGGCGTGAGGAGGGCGCCGGGGGTTAATACACCGGCGCGACGTTCCAGATGTCCTTCGCGTATTCGGCGATGGTGCGGTCGCTGGAGAATTTGCCCATGCGGGCGGTGTTGAGGATGGCCATGCGGGCCCAGCGGGCCTTGTCGCGGTAGGCGGCGTCGACGAGGGCCTGGGCGTCGCTGTAGGCGCGGAAGTCGGCGAGCACGAGGAAGGGGTCGTGGTGGATGAGGTTGTCGCGCAGGCTGCTGAGGACGTTCGGCGGCTCGTTGGGGGTGAAGTAATTCGAGCCGACCCAGTCGACGACGGCCTTGAGTTCCTCGTCGGCCTCGTAGTAGCGGCTGGGGCGGTAGCCTTTGGCGACGAGTTCGGTGACCTCCTCGACGGTGAGGCCGAAGATAAAGATGTTTTCGGCGCCGACCTCCTCCAGGATTTCGACGTTGGCGCCGTCGAGGGTGCCGATGGTGAGGGCGCCGTTGAGGGCGAGCTTCATGTTGCCGGTGCCGGAGGCCTCCTTGCCGGCGGTGGAGATTTGCTCGGAGAGGTCGGCGGCGGGGACGATGCGCTGGGCGAGGGAGACGCGGTAGTTCGGCAGGAAGACGACCTTGAGTTTGTCCTTGATGCGGGGGTCGTTGTTGATGGTGGAGCCGACGGCGTTGATGGCCTTGATGATCGTCTTGGCGAGTTCGTAGCCGGGGGCGGCCTTGGCGGCGAAGATGAAGACGCGCGGGACGATGTCGAGGTCGGGGTCTTGGAGGAGGCGGCGGTAGAGCGCGAGGATGTGGAGGAGGTTCAAGTGCTGGCGCTTGTATTCGTGGAGGCGCTTGATCTGGACGTCGAAGAGGGCGTCGGGGCTGACGGTGACGCCGCATTCGCGTTCGATGATGCGGGCGAGGTGCTCCTTGTTGGCGCGCTTGATGGCCATGAAGCGCTCCTGGAAGACGGGGTCGTCGGCGTAGGGCTCGAGGGCGCGGAGTTTGTCGAGGTCGCGTTCCCAGCCGTGGCCGATTTTTTCGGTGATGAGGTGGGAGAGCCCGGGGTTGCAGGCGAGGAGCCAGCGGCGGGGGGTGATGCCGTTGGTCTTGTTGTTGAACTTGCCGGGGTAGAGTTCGTCGAATTCGGGGAAGAGGTCCTTTTTGAGGAGCTGGGTGTGGAGGGCGGCGACGCCGTTCACGCTATGGCTGCCGATGACGGCGAGGTGGGCCATGCGGACCATCTGCACGGGGCCTTCCTCGATGATGGAGAGGGCGCGTTTCTTCTGCACGTCGCCGGGCCATTTGGCTTCGACCTCGTCGAGGAAGTGCTTGTTGATTTCGAAGATGATCTGGAGGTGGCGGGGGATGACCTTTTTGAAGAGGCCGACGCTCCATTTTTCCAGGGCCTCGGGGAGGAGGGTGTGGTTCGTGTAGGCGAGGGTTTTGGTGACAATGGCCCAGGCCTGGTCCCAGGGGAGACCGTGAACGTCGTGGAGGAGGCGCTGGAGCTCGGCGACGGCGATGGCGGGGTGGGTGTCGTTGAGCTGGACGGCGACCTTGTCGGGGAAGGTGTCCCAGTCGTGGTTGAGCTGGAGGAAGCGGCGGATGATGTCCTTGAGCGAGCAGGAGACGAAGAAATACTGCTGGATGAGGCGGAGCTCCTTGCCGGACTCGGTGGAGTCGTTCGGGTAGAGGACCTTGGAGACGGTTTCGCTTTTATTTTTCTCGCTGACGGCTTCGTCGTAGCCGCCGCGGTTGAAGGCGGCGAAGTCGAAGTCGTGGGAGGCGCGGGATTCCCAGAGGCGGAGGTAGTTGACGGTGGTGGTGCCGAAGCCGGGGACGGGGATGTCGTAGGGGAGGCCGAGGATTTTTTTGGCGTCGCGCCACTTGGGCACGTAGTTGCCGCGGTCGTCGAAGACGTTTTCGACGTAGCCGTAGAGCTCGACGGTCATGGTGTGCTCGGGGCGCACGATGGTCCAGGGGGTGCCGAAGGTGCGCCAGACGTCGGGGAGTTCGATCTGGTAGCCGTTGTGGAATTCCTGCTTGAAGAGGCCGAACTGGTAGTGGATGCCGTAGCCGACGGCGGCGAGGTTGAGGGTCGCCATGGAGTCGAGGAAGCAGGCGGCGAGGCGGCCGAGGCCACCGTTGCCGAGGCCCATGTCGTATTCCTCCTCGCGGATTTTTTCGGGGTCGAGGCCGAGGTCGCGCAGGGCCTGTTCCATTTCCTCGAAGATGCCCGCGCTGTGGAGGGTGTTCGAGAAGAGGCTGCCCATGAGGAATTCGAGGGAGAGATAATAGACGCGCTTGGCGTTGGCCTCCTGGTAGCGGGCCATGGTGGCGATCATGCGTTCGATGACGACGCTGAGGGCGGCCTTGGAACTGGAGAGCCACCAGTCGCGGCGGGTGGCGGTGGTGGTGTCCCGCGCGAAGGTGAACATGAGCTGGCGCTCGATGAGTTTGCGGAGGCCTTCGGGGGAGGTATCGAGGGTGGAGTGAAATTCTGACGACATGAGTGGAAAAGGTGACCGCCGGGGCGGAGTCCCCTAGAGAAGCAGGATGCGCACCATTCTGCCAAGCGTGGCGGAAGCGGCGGGGGTTACAAATTTGCCGCGCGGTCGGAGGCGGGGCGGGGGCACGAAAAAGGGCGCTCCGAATCGGAGCGCCCGGTGATTTCGGGAGGGGCGGCCGGGGTCTACTTCGGCTGGGTGACCGTGATCGCGAAGTTCCGCGAGGAGGCGGAGGCCGAGGAGGTCGTGGAGACGACCTTGACGTTGTAGTTGAGCTTGTTTTTGGCGGTGGTCTGGGTCTTGACGATGCCCGCGATCTGGAGCGTTGAGTTCTTCGTGAGCAGGGCGGTGACGTAGTTGCCGTTGGTGACGGCGCTGGTGACTTGTTTGCCGTCGACGAAGAACGTGAACTTCGCGACGGATTTGGTCGCGGTGGCGGGGGTGATCGTGATGCGGTAGGTATCGGTGGCCTGCGAGCCGGTGATGGTGATCAGGAAGTCCCTGGTCTGGCCGGCGCGCACCTTGGGGGTTTTCGGCGACATGCTGGCGATGCCGAGGCCCGGGGTGCGGGTGAAGCCGAGGAGGCGGTTGTTGGTGGCGTCGGCGACGAAGAGCTGGTTCGTGGAGGGGATGTAGGCCACGCCCTGCGGGAGGTCGAGGAGGCCGGCGGAGAGGCCGGCGTTGCTTGTGATGTAGTCGCTCTGGCCGAGGACGAACGTGGCGTTGGCGCCGTTGGCGAGGGAGGCGGCGGAGTCGAAGGTGACGACGCGGTTGTTGTTGGTATCGGCGACGTAGAGGCGGCCGCTTGGGTCCATGGCGAGGCCGGTGGGTCCGCTGAAGCCGTTCTGGCTGGTGGCGCTCGCGCTGGAGGTGAAGTTGCCCTGGCCCAGCACGCTGCTGGCTGCGGCTCCGGTGCCGAGGCTCGAGCTCGAGGCGAAGCGGAGGACGCGGTTGTTACTGGTGTCGGCGACCCAGAGGTTGCTGCTGGAGTCGATGATCACGCCTTCGGGAGCGGAGAATCCGGCGGAGGTGAGGGTGGCGTTGTTGGCCAGCCAGTTGATCTGACCGAGGACGGCACTAGCGGGGGCGCCGGTGGAGAGGGAGACGGCGGAGGTGAAGCGGAGGACGCGGTTGTTGTCGGTGTCGGCGACGAAGAGGTTGCCGCTGGAGTCGACGGCGACTCCGCCGGGGTTGCTCATGACGAGCTGGGAGGTGCCGGCGGTGGTGGTGCTGGCGTCGGGCTGGCCCAGGTAAAGTGCGGGGGTGTCGGTGCTGCTGCCGGTTACGGCGGAGGAGAACATGACGACGCGGTTGTTGCCGGAGTCGGCGACCCAGAGGTTGCCGCTGCCGTCGAGCGCGAGACCGCGGGGAGCCGTGAGGGCGGAAGCGCCGGTCGTGTTGGTGCTGAAGGAGGCCTGACCAAAGACGGCTTCGGCGGCGGCTCCGTTCGAGGAAGCGGCGGAGGCGGGGAAGCGCAGGATACGGTTGTTGTTGGTGTCGGCGACGAAGAGCTTGCCGGTCGCGGTGTGCACGACTACGGCACTGGGAGCGTCGAACGTGGACTGGGAGACCGAGGGGCTGCCGCTGGAAAAATTGAACTGGCCGAGGACAATCGTGGCGTTCTGGCCGTTGGTATATTGAGCGTGGGCGGCAACGGTGGTTGCAAAGAGGGCGCAGAGTGCCGGCAGGAGGAGGCGGTGGGACATGGATGAAAAGGAGGTCTGGGAAGGTCGAGGGTTTTGTTTCAAATCAGACGGGCCGAAGCGGTCAAGACAATACGCGGAATTTGCTGCGACCCGGCGTGAGGGCGGCTTAGACGAGGCCGAGTTTCATGCGGCCGGCCTCGGAGATCATGGACTGGTTCCACGGCGGGTCCCAGACGAGGTCGACGGCGGCTTCGTCCACGCCGTCGAGCATGAGGACCTTTTGGCGGGCGTCGGCGGCGATGGTGGGGCCCATGCCGCAACCGGGGGCGGTGAGGGTCATCTTCACGTTGACGGTGGTCTGGCCGGCATCGGATTTTTCGACGCTGCAGTCGTAGATGAGGCCGAGGTCGACGACGTTGACGGGAATTTCGGGGTCGAAGACGCCTTTGAGCTGCTCCCAGACGGCTTCCTCGAGGGAGCCGTCGACGGTTTTTTTCTCGGAGACGAGTTGGGAGGGGTCGATGCCGAGGGCGTCGGCGTCCTTTTCGTCAATGCGGGCGAGGCCGGCCTGGGTGGCAACGGTGTAGGTGCCGCCGAGGGATTGCGTGACGATGACGCTGGTGCCGAGCGGGAGAACGATGGGGTTGCCGCTGGGGATCTGGATGGCGTCGCAGTCGCGGGTGAGGGTGAGTTCGCGGGAGTCCATTTTTTGAAAAACTGAAAGGCTGAAAGACTGAAAAGCTGAACGGGTGGCTTAGGGCTGAAGGGTGATTTTGACGGTCTTCGGGGCGGTAAGTTGGTCGAAGAGGGTGGGGCCGGCGGCGGGGGCTGGCGCGGAGGCCGGCTGGGGGTTGAGGGCGTCCTTGAGGGCGCCTTCGACGAGCTGGGCGCAGTGGATTTTCATGGGCGGGAGGGGGCCGAGGGGGGCGGAGAGTTCCTCGCCGCTCATGGCGAGGGCCTCGGCGGCGGTTTTGCCGCGGATGAGGTCGGTGGCCATGCTGGCGACGGCGATGGCGGTCTGGCAACCGAAGGTTTGGAAGGTGGCTTTGTCGATGACCTTGCGGCCGTTCTCCTCCTTGAACTTGACCCACATGCGGAGCATGTCGCCGCAGTCGGGGCTGCCGACGGTGCCGACGGCGTCGGCGTCGGCGAGTTCGCCCACGTTGGAGGGGTTCGCGATGGCGGCCTGGATGCGGCTTTCGAGGTCGTCGCTCATGGGGTTATTCGATGGTGTAGCGGGGGAGACGGGGGTCGACTTCGAGGCTCCAGGCGTCGATGCCGCCGCGGAGGCCGCGGACGTTGGTGAAGCCGTGGCCGGCGAAGTAGGCGGCGGCGTCGAGGGAGCGGGCGCCCTGGTGGTCGATGAGGACGAGGAGGTCGTCCTTGGGCCAGGTGCCCATGATCGTCTGGAGGAGTTCCTGGGTGAAATGCTCGGCGCCCTCGATGCGGACGGCGTCGAATTCCTCGCGGGTGCGGATGTCGAGCAGGCGGGCAGGGCCGGCGGCGCGGGCGGCGGCGGCTTCGGCGGGTTCGATGAGGAGGCGGGCATCTTCGGCGCAGGCCTGTTCGACGGCGGCGAGGGCTTCGGCGGGGTCGAGGCCGTCGTTGCGGGCGCAGACCTGGGCGAAGGTTTCCTCGGGGCGGAAGCCGCAACTGGCGCAGCCGCCGATGTGGTAGAGGCGGAAGAGGGCGCGCTGCGCGCCGGGCAGGGCCTGGAGGAGCTCCTGCATGGTGAGGTCGGGCGAAAGGCTGGCGGCGGGCATGGGGGCAATCTAACGAATCCGGCGGCTGCGCCAAGTCTTTGCGCGGGTCGGGCGGGGTTTACTCGCGGGTGATGACGGCGAGGACGGGCGCGGAGCGGCGACCGGAGGCGTCGAAGGCGACGACCTTGAGGACGTTGCGGCCGGGTTTGAGCAGGACGCGGCAGTTCCAGACCGTGGTGCCGCGGGCCTTGGCGCGGCCGACGGTGACGCGGATGACGCCGACGTCGTCGCCGGCGGTGCCGCGCAGATTCAGGCTGACCTGGCGGGTGGTGAAGGTGCGCCGGCCGAGGATGCGGACGGTCGGGGCGGTGTCGTCGGTGGGGGAGAAGCGGAGGACGCGGTTGTTGCCGGTGTCGCTGACCCAGAGCGCGCCGTTGGCGGGGACGGCGAGGCCGAGGGAGGGCGCGGAGAACCGGCGGGCGGTGAGGCCACTGGAGCCGTCGGTGAAGCCGGGCTGGCCGATGGCGCGGGTGGCGGGGCCGCCGTTTTGGACCGCGCTGAGGGTGGCGAAGCGGAGGACGCGGTTGTTGCCCTGGTCGAGGACCCAGAGGTTATCGGCGGCGTCGGCGAAGACGCCCACGGGGGAGCTCATGCGGCTGATGGTGGTGCCCGGGGTGTTGCTGCCGGTGTTGAAGTCGGGCTGGCCGACGATGCGCGAGGCGTTCGTGGCGTTGTTGTTGCCGGAGGTGATGGCGGCGGAGGGGAAGCCGACGACGCGGTGGTTGCCGGTGTCGGCGATCCAGAGGGTGCCGGCGGCGTCCATCGATACGGCGGTGGGGGCGGAGAGTTCGAGGTTGGTGCTGCCGGCGGAGTTTGAGGTGATGCTGGCCTGACCGAAGCGGCCGCCGACGGAGGCGCCGTTGGCGAGGCTGGCGGCGGGGATTTGGGAGGAGCCGAAGCGGAGGACGCGGTTGTTGGCGGTGTCGGCAACCCAGAGGAGGCCGGCGGAGTCCACGACGAGGCCCTGGGGGGCGTTCATGGTGGCGGGGCCGGGGGGCGCGGCGTCCTCGCTGGTGAAGTTGCCCTGGCCGAGCACGAGGGTGGCGGCGCGGCCGTTTGTCTCCGCGCTCACGGCATTGGGGAACATCAGGACGCGATGGTTGTCGGTGTCGGCGACCCAGAGGCGGCCGCTGGCGTCGAGGGCGAGGCCGGTGGGGGAGTCGAGGGAACTGGCGGTGGGCGGGGAGGCGGAGCCGTTGGTGTTGAGGTCGGGCTGGCCGAAGACGAGTTCGGCGTTGGCGCCATTGGCGAGGGCGGAGGCGCTGGCGAAGCGGAGGATGCGGTTGTTGCCGGTGTCGGCGACGAAGACCTTGCCCGTGGTGGGGTCGACGACGAGGCCGGCGGGTTGAGCGAGGCGGCTGGCGCTCACCGCGAGCGGGGCGGAGCCGGTGGTGAAGTTTGTCTGGCCGAGCACGAGATCGGCCGAGGCGAAGGGCGCCACGGAGATGGCCCGGGCGGAGGCCGCCGTGAGGAGAAGGAGAACGAGCCAGCGAAACATGCGAGGGCAATCTGCCGCGAAATCGCTGAATCCGCAAGCGGGTCCGGGCCGAGTATTGCCTCGCGCTCGGCGGCTTCCGTGGTATTCATAGCCGCCGTGAAGCCCCGCCGTGCCATCCACGAGGCGACGGGAATCCTGTTGATTCTCGGTGTCCTCCTTCTCGTCAGCCTGTTTTGGCTCCCCCAGGTCGCCCCGTTTCTGATCGGTTTGCTGGGTTTTGTGCTCTACTTTTTTCGCGACCCCGAGCGGGTGGCGCCGACGGAGGATGGGATCGCGGTGGCCCCGGCGGATGGGCAGATCGTGGCGATCGAGGATCGCATTGAGAATGAGGTGATCGTGCAGCGGATGATCTGCGTGTCGATTTTTCTGTCCGTCTTTGATGTGCACGTGAACCGCTCGCCGATTGCCGGGCGGGTGACCTACAGCGAGGGCCGCAAGGGCAAATACCTCGACGCGCGCAATCCGGACAGCGCGCGGGAGAACGCGCAGCGGCTGTGGATCATCGAGGGCGAGGGGGTGAAGGTCGCGGTTCGGCAGATCACCGGGGCGATTGCGCGCCGCATCGTGCCGTGGGCGCGCGTGGGCGATGAGCTGCCGCGCGGCGGGAAGTTTGGCATGATTCGTTTCGGTTCGCGAACGGAGGTTTACCTGCCCGAGGGCTCGAAGATTCTCGTGCGCGTGGGGGAATCGGTGCGCGGCGGCCTGACGCCGATCGCCCAACTGCCGGCGGGCGGGACGCCCGGGGCGGGGCCGGTCTGAGCGCGGTCTGCCGCCTGCTGCCATGAGCCACCACCCGGGCCCCAAGATTTACCTCCTGCCGAATCTGATGACGGCGGGGAACCTGTTTTGCGGGTTTGCGGCGGTGCTGCGCATCATCGAAGGCACGAGCGGCGATGAGGCGCTGGCGGCCGCGAAATACATGGAGGCCATCGCCTTCATTCTCGGGGCGTGCGTGTTTGACCTGCTCGACGGCCGGCTGGCGCGGCTGGGCGGGCACGAGAGTCCGTTTGGCCGGGAGTTCGACTCGCTGGCGGACGTAGTTTCCTTCGGCATCGCGCCGGCGCTGCTCGTTTACGACATCGTGCTGCACGATTTTGAGAAGACGGGCTGGCTCATCGCGTTTTTCTACCTGCTGTGCGGCGCGCTGCGGCTGGCGCGGTTCAACTGCATCGCGGCCGACCCGCAGCACGGCGGGGCGTCGAAGGAATTCGAGGGCTTTCCGATTCCCGCGGCGGCGGGCGTGATTGCCTCGCTCACGCTTTTCATGCTGTGGATCGACGAGGGTCAGCGCCAGATCGGGCAATGGAAATTCGGCCTGCCGGCGTTGATGATTTTTCTGTCGGTGCTGATGTTCAGCCGGGTGAAATACCCGAGCTTCAAGGCGGTGAACTGGCGCACGCAGCGGTCGCTGCCGGCGTTTGTCGGGCTGATCGCGCTGCTGGTGTTCAGCGCGATGAACTACCAGTGGATGCCGGCGGTGCTGTTCGTGGCGTTTTTGCTCTACGGGTTTGTGCGGCCGTTTGTCGGCAAGGCGTTCCGCCGGGAGATCGGCGATCCGGAGAATGGCGACGACGCCGCGGAGGCCGCGCCCGCCCCGGTCGACGAGAAGCGCGATGCAGCTTGATTTGAGTTTTTCCCGCGAGCCCGAAAAGCCGGGGAAGCCGGAGACGGCGGCGCCGCGGGTGCTGAGCGTGACGGACCTCACGCGGGCCGTGCGGACGGCGCTGGAGGGCGCGCTGGGCACGGTGTGGGTGCGCGGGGAGATTTCGAATCATCGCCGGCAGGCCTCGGGGCACCAGTATTTCACGCTCAAGGATGCCGGGGCGCAGCTCGCCTGCGTGCTGTTTGCCGGGGCGGCGCGGTCGCTGCGCGGGCTCCGGCTGGTCGACGGGATGCAGGTGCAGTTGCTCGGCGAGGTCACGGTTTACGAGGCGCGCGGGCAGTATCAGCTGGTCGTCGAGCTTGTGCAGGAGGAGGGGCTCGGTGCGTTGCAGGCGCGGTTTGAGGCGCTGAAGGCGCGGCTGGCGGCGGAGGGTTTGTTTGACGCGGAGCGGAAGCGGGCGCTGCCGCGGCTGCCGCGGCGGGTGGGCGTGGTGACTTCGCCGACGGGCGCGGCGCTGCGGGATTTTCTGCACGTGCTGGGGCGGCGGTTTCCGGGCGTGGCGGTGATCGTGAATCCGGTGCGCGTGCAGGGGCGCGGGGCGGCGGCGGAGATCGCGCGGGCGGTGGCGGAGTTTTCCGGCGCGCCGGCGAATGGCTTTCCGGCGGTGGACGTGATCGTGGTGACGCGCGGCGGCGGGAGCCTGGAGGATTTGTGGGAGTTCAACGAGGAGGCGGTCGCCCGGGCGATTGCGGACTCGGTCGTGCCGGTGGTGAGCGCGGTCGGGCACGAGATTGATTTTTCGCTGGCGGATTTTGCGGCGGACCTGCGGGCGCCCACGCCGAGCGCGGCGGCGGAAATTCTGGTGCCGGAGGCGGCGGAGCTGCGGCGGGGCGTGGCGGACCGCGCCGAGCGCGGGGCGCGGGTGCTCGGGGCGAGTTTACGCCTGCACGCGGCGCGGCTGGCGGCGTTTGCGCGCTCCGCGTTGCACGATGCGCCGAACCGGCGGGTGCGCGAGCAGCGGCAGCGGCTGGATGGCGCGGTGGAGGCGCTGGCGGCGGCGGTGCGCGGGGCCGGGCGCAGCCGACGCGAGGCGCTGGCGCGGGTGCAGGCGGTGATCGCGGCCCATCGGCCGACGGCGGCGCTCGCCCTGCGGCGCATGCGGTTGGAGAGGGAGCAAGTCGCCCTGGCGGAGGCGGTGGGGCGCGGGCTGGAGCGACGGCGGGCGCGGCTGGAGTCCGCGCGGGGCCTGCTGCGTTCGCTGAGTCCCGAGGCGACGCTGGCGCGGGGGTATTCGATTACGTTCGACGCGGACGGGCGCGTGGTCCGCTCTGCGGAGGGTCTGGCGGCCGGTGACGCCCTGCGGACGAAGTTCGCCGAGGGCGAGGTCGAGGTGCGGGTGGTGCGCGGGGTGGCTGGGGACTAGGCGATTTTTTCGACGCGGGGAGGGGGATGGGGGAGGGGAAATGCGGAAGCGATGATGCGACGGGCATCGACCGCCGCTACAGGGGGGCTAGGGGTTCGCGCGGCTCCAGCTGGTCCAGCTGCGGCGGAAGAGGGGGCCGGCTTGCCAGCAGTAGCTGAAGAAGCGCGCAAGTAAGGCGTCGCGCGCGGCGCGGGCTTCTTTGCCAACCGGGGGGTAGTCGCCGAGGCGGCGCTGGCGGGTGAGGATCTCGTCGCGGTTGGCGCGGACGTAGTTGCGCATCATGTCGTAGAGGGTGAGGTAGAGCGCGGTGCGGCGGCCGCCGGTGTCGCAGTGGAAGTGGAGCCAGATGTCGGCGTCGAGGAGGCGGACCATTTCCACAAAGCGGTCAATGTCCTGATCGCGGGGGAGGGGGGCGTCGGGCGCGGCGATGCGGAAGTAGCCCCAGCCGGCTTCGGCGATGAGGGCGGATTCGGGGTCGTGGTCGCGGATGTCGAGGCGGAGCTGGATGGGGATCCACGCGGCCTGGTCGGCGAGGGGGCCGGGGGCGTAGCGGGTGATGTCGGTGAATTTGCGGGCGGCGAGCTGGCGGGTCCACGTGGCTTCGAGGGCGGTGACGGCGTCGGCGGTGCGTTCGGGGCCGAGGGCGGCGGCGGGGCCCCAAGCGAGGGCGGCGCCGTTGAGGAAGGTGTGGGGTTCCTGGCGGAGGTCGATGACGGCGACGCGGTGGGCGCGGAGTTCCTGGCGGAGGGCGTAGAGTTGCTCGAGGTCGAACTGGGCGCTGCCGGAGGCGTTGAGGGTGGGGAGGCCGGCGTTGCCGCCTTTTTCGCTGGAGACGCCTGCGGTGGTGCGCCAGCGGGCGGGGAGGGTGCGCTCGGCGGGGACTTCCATGATGGAGCCGGGCGGCGGGGGATCCGGCGGCGCAGGCTGGGTGAGGACGAGGACGGCGGCTTCGGGCGGGGGCTTGGGTTTGTCCCAGGGGAAGGCGGCCGAGGCGGGGGGGGCGAGGAAAAGGGAAAGGGGGACGAGGAAAAGGGGAAAGCGGAAAGCGGAAAGTGGAAAGGTTCGCGCGGGGGCGCGGAGGACGCGGGGGAGGAGGCCGGCGGGGGGCGGGGTCACAGGGCGCGTTCGATTTCGGCGTAGTCGATGGTGCGGAGGTGGCCTTTGGGGCCGCCGAGTTTGGGGACGCAGTCGATGAGGGCGCGGGTGTAGGGGTGCTGGGGATTCGCGAGGACGTCCTCGGCGGGGCCATACTCGACGATGCGGCCGCGGAACATGACGGCGACGGCGTCGCAGAGGCCGCGGATGATGGCGAAGTTATGGGTGATGAGGAGGACGGCCATGCCGAGGCGGGTGCGGAGGTCGCGGAGTTCGGCGAGGATTTGGGCCTGGATGGTGACGTCGAGGGCGGTGGTGGGTTCGTCGGCGATGAGGAGGTCGGGCTGGCAGGAGAGGGCCATGGCGATCATGACGCGTTGCTGCATGCCGCCGCTGAGCTGGTGGGGGTAGTCGTGCATGCGGCGGGCGGGGTCGACGATGCCGACGGCGTCGAGCCATTTGAGGATTTCGGCGTCGAGGTCGGTGACGTCGGGGCGGTGGAGGCGGATGGCTTCGGCGATCTGGCTGCGGATGGGGAAGACGGGGTTCAGCGAGGTGGAGGGTTCCTGGAAGATGTAGGCGATCTCGCCGCCGCGGATTTTGCAGAGGTCGCGGCCGGGCATTTCGAGGACGTCGCGGCCTTTCCAGAGGATTTCGCCGGCGAGGAATTTGGCGGGGGGTTCGGGGAGGAGGCGGGTGAGGGCGAGGGAGGTGACGCTTTTGCCGCTGCCGCTTTCGCCGACGAGGGCGAGGGTGCCGCCGGGGGGGAGGGTGAAGCTGGCGTCGATGACGGCGTCGGTGCGGCCGCGTTCGGTCTCGAAGGCGATGGAGAGGTTGCGGACTTCGAGGAGGGGGGGCGTCATTGGATGCGGGCGTGGGATTTCGGGTCGAAGGCGTCGCGGAGGCCTTCGCCGACGAAGGTGGTGAGCATGAGGGTGAGGAAGAGGGCGAGGACGGCGGAGCCGGCGACCCAGGGGGCGTTGAGGTTCTGGAGGCCCTGGCCGATCATTTCGCCCCAGGAGGGGGCGGGGGGCGGGAGGCCGAAGCCGAGGAAGTCGAGGGCGGTGAGGGCGGAGATGCCGCCGATGAGGCTGAAGGGGAGGAGGGTGATGAGGGGGGTGAGGGCGTTGGGGAGGATCTGGCCGAAGACGATGCGGCGGTGGCCGGCGCCGAGGGCGCGGGCGGCGAGGACGAAGGGTTGCTCGCGGAGTTTGAGGAATTCGCCGCGGAGGTAGAACGAGAGGCCGATCCACTCGAAGAGCGTCATCACGATGAGGAGCATGGCGAAGCTTTGGCCGTAGATCGAGCCGAGAAGGATGACGACGTAGAGGAAGGGGAGGGCGGACCAGATTTCGATGAGGCGCTGGATGGTGAGGTCGACCCGGCCGCCGAAGTAGCCCTGGACGGCGCCGATGATGATGCCGAGGACGGTGCTGGTGAGGGTGAGGGCGAGGGCGAAGGTCATGCACGTGCGGAAGCCGTGGATGAGGCGGGCGAGGACGTCGCGGGCGGAGCTGTCGGTGCCGAGCCAGTGGGCGGCGGAGGGCGGGTGGGGCGGGGTGCTGGCGAGGTCGAGGTAGGGGTGGAGGGGGTCGTGGGGTATGGGGGGGAGGAGCATCCAGTTGCCGCCGGTGTGGAATTTCGGATCGCGGCGAAGGGCGACGTAGTCGGCGGCGGTGGCGTAGGGGCCGCCGAAGGTCTGGCCGGAGTGGAACTGGAGCGTGGGGAAGTAGAGGCGGCCCTCGTAGCGCATGACGAGGGGGCGGTCGGTGACGAGGTGGTCGGCGCCGAGGGAGAGGAGGTAGGCGGCGACGAGAATGCAGAGGGACCACCACGCGCGGCGGTTCGAGCGGAATTTGCGCAGGCGGCTGCGGGTGAGGGGCGAGAACATCAGTCGAAGCGAATGCGGGGGTCGATGGCGACGTAGATGAGGTCGCTGGCCAGGCGGCCGAGCATGACGCAGAGGCTGCTGAGGACGATGATGCCGAGGACGACGTTGTAGTCGCGGCCGACGATGGAGTCGTAGAAGAGGAGGCCCATGCCATCGAGGTCGAAGACGCGTTCGATGAGGAGGGAGCTGGTGAAGAGGAGGGCGAAGATGGAGCCGATGCCGGTGGCGACGGGGATGAGGGCGTTGCGGAAGGCCTGGCGCCAGACGGCGGCGCGGAAGGAGAGGCCTTTGGCCATGGCGGTGCGGATGTAGTCCTTCCCGAGTTCGTCGAGCATGCTGTTTTTCATGAGCATGGTGAGGAAGGCGAAGTCGCCGGCCATCCAGCAGATGAGCGGGAGGGTCATGTGGTGGAGGAAGTCGGCGGCTTTTTCGAGGGGGGGGAGGGATTCGAAGTTATCGGAGACGAGGCCGCCGATGGGGAACCAGTCGAGGTAGCTGCCGCCGGCGAAGAGGATGATGAGGAGGATGCCGAGGGCGTAGCCGGGGATGACGTAGCCGGTGAAGATGACGGTGGTGCTGGCGACG
This sequence comes from Verrucomicrobiaceae bacterium, assembly GCA_027488755.1. Lineage (GTDB taxonomy): Bacteria > Verrucomicrobiota > Verrucomicrobiia > Chthoniobacterales > JAATET01 > JAATET01. The sequence goes on from JAIYAZ010000069.1 coordinate 17,609, forward strand.
TCGAAGGCGCTGCCGTGGCGCATGGCCTTGCGGACGCCGAGGGGGATGGAGATGGCGTAGGCGAGGAGGAAGGAGGTGAGGCCGAAGAAGAGGGAGACGGGGAATTTGCTGGCGATGACTTCGAGGACGGGGCGCTGGTAGACGTAGGAGTCGCCGAAGTTGCCGCGGCAGACGTTGCCGAGCCATTCGAGGTAGCGGACGGGGGCGGGTTTATCGAAGCCGAAGTAGGCGCGGATGTTTTCGACTTCCTCGGGGGAGATTTGTTTGACCTGGCCGCCGTGGACGCTGTTGGCGGCGCGGATCTTGGCGATCATTTCCTCGACGGGTCCGCCGGGGACGAGCTGGATGAGGACGAAGCAGACGAGGCTGATGCCGAGGAGGGTCGGCACCATGAGGAGGAGGCGGCGAATGAGGTAGGCCGTCATTCGGCGAAGCGGACCTGGGCGGGCTGCGGGGGGAGGGCGGTGTCGGTGCGGCGGGCCTCGTCGAGGGCGGCGGCTTTGGCGGGGTCGAGCCACCAGTAGACGAGGGCGGCGGACTCGTTGCCGTATTTCGGCAGGACGGTGGGCGGGGTGCCGAATTTGTTCCAGTAGAGGAGGCGGTGTTTGCCGGACTGCCACATGAGGACGTAGGGGGCGAGGGCGGTGAGGCGGGCGTCGATCTGGCGGTTGATGTCGGCGCGTTTGTTGGCGTCGAACTCGGTTTTCTGGAGCTCGATGAGGCGGTCGATCTCGGGGTCCTTCACGCCGGGGTAGTTGATGCTGGCGGTTTCGTCGGCGGTCTTTGAGGACCACATGGCCTCGGGGTCGAGCATGCGGGAGGCGCCCCAGTTGGTCCAGATGAGGTCGAAGTCGTGGTTGTCGACGCGCTTGGTGAAGGTGGCCTGGGAGACGAGGTCGATCTTCGCGTCGATGCCGACGGATTTGAGGTCCTGAAGGTAGATGTTGATGTGGCGCATGTCGGTGCCTTCGCTGAGGAGGAGGGTGAGGGTGAGGCGCTGGCCGTCCTTGGTGAGGAAACCGTCGGCGCCGACGGTCCAGCCGGCCTGCTGGAGGAGGGCGCGGGCGGTGGAGGGGTCGAATTTCGTGAGGGGGACGGCGGGGTTTACGCCGTTCGGGTAGAGACTGGGGGTGTAGGAATTGAGGAGGTAGTATTCGTTGAACATCAGCTTCTCGAGCATGAGTTCGCGGTTGAGAAGGTGGGCGAGGGCGAGGCGCACGCGGGGGTCCTGGAAGGTGGGGCGCCGGAGGTTAAGCGCGAAGCCCTGGAAGGATTTCGGGTCGCGGTTGAAGACCTCCTGGCGGACGACCCAGTTTTTCTTCACCTGGGGGAACCAGGTGTCCTCGACCCAGATCTTCGCGGTGTAGATGGGGTAGAGGTCGAAGTCGCCCTTCTTGAGGACTTCGAGGGCCTTGATGCGGTCCTCGATGGCGCGGAAGAGGATGCGGTCGAAGTTGAACTTGCCGACGTTGTAGCGCTTCACGCGGCCCCACCAGTCGGCGCGGCGGACGAGTTCGACGGAGCGGTTCATTTTCACGTCACCGAGGCGGTAGGGGCCGCTGACGACGGGGAAGGCGAAGTTCTGCTTGTTGAAGTCGAGGTCCTTCCACGCGTGTTTCGGGAAGGCGTAGAGGCCGCCGGCCGTCCAGAAGTTGCTCCAATGCGGCTGGGTGGCGGTGAGGCGGACCGTGCGGGCGTCGATGACCTCGGGGCGCGCGAAGCGGGAGAGGTCGACGCGGTGGATGGACGTGAGGTTCTTGGGGTTCATCATCACGTCGTAGTAGAACTGGACGTCCTCGGCGGTGACGGGTTGGCCGTCGCTCCACTTCGCGGCGGGGTGGAGGTGGAAGGTGTAGGATTTTTTGTCGGGGGAGATTTCCCAGGACTGGGCGAGCACGCCGACGGGCTCGTCGCGGCTGGAGTGCATCTCGACGAGGGACTCGAACATGAGGCCGCAGACGGGACCGGACATGGGGTTGCCGTCGAGCCAGGCATTGAGGGATTTCGGGAACGGCCCGCCCCACGTGGTGAAGCTGCCGCCCTTGAGCGCGGTGGGCACGGCCATGGGATCGGGCTCCCCGGTTTCCTCGAGGGTGACGGGTGCTTCCGCGGCGGGCGGGGTCGGGGCGGAGGTGGCGGGCTCGGCGGGTTTTTTGCCGCAGGCGGCGAGGGCGAGGGCGGCGAGGAGCGGGGCGAGGGCGAAGGGGCGGATCATGGACGGGGTGGGCGTTGGCCGGCGGCTGGAGCCCGGACGGTAGCACGCGGCGGGGTGGTTGGAAACTCCGGGCTGCCCGCCGCGTGGGCGGAAAATTTGCGGGCGGTTGCGGTTGTCGCGGGGCAGGTGGTGTGCTTCACTGCTCGGTTCGCATTATGAACGTTTTTGTTGAAAACCAGCCCAACTGCATCACCACGCTCCGCGTCGAGCTCGAGCCGGAGCGCGTCGAGCGTGAGTGGCAGACGGTGGCCAAGCAATTTCAGAAGCACGCCCGCCTCCCCGGCTACCGTCCCGGCAAGGCCCCGCAGGCCCTAATTGAGCGCAAGTTCGCCGCGGACATTCAGCAGGAGCTGCAGAGCACGCTGCTGCGGTCCGCGCTGAACGAGGCCATCGACCAGAAGAGCCTGCGCGTGCTCAGCGTGTCGAAGGTCGAGGACGTCCTCATCGCGCCCGACAAAACGATGCGCTTCACCGCCACGGTGGTCACGTCGCCCGACTTCGAGCTGCCGGATTATTCGAGCATCGATCTCGAGCTGGCGAAGAAGCCGGTGACCGACGAGGACGTGGAGAACACGCTCAAAGGCATCGCCGAGCAGCACGCGGAGTTCCAGACCATCGAGGGTCGCGCGCTGGAGATGGGCGACTTCGCGATCCTCTCCTACGCCGCCACGTTGGACGGCAAGCCGCTCGCCGAGGCGGTCGAAAACTGCCCGCCGCTGCTCGCCGGCAAGCCGAACTGGTGGATCCGTCTGGCACCCGAGACGCTCGCGCCGGGCTTCAGCGAGGCGCTGGTTGGCCTCAACGTCGGGGAGACCCGCGAGTTCACGGTCACGATTCCGGCGGACTTTCCGTTTCCGGGTGTCGCCGACAAGACCATCGCCTACACCGCGACGCTCCACGAAATCCGCACCCGCTCGCTACCCGAGCTCAACGACGAGCTCGCAAACAAGCTCGAGGCCGGCAAGACGATCGCCGAAATCCGCGAGCGCCTGCGCACCGAGCTGGAGAAATACGCGGAGAACCAGTTCGAGACCGCGAAGCGCACGGGCGCGATCCAGAAGTTGCTCGCGAGCGCGGCGTTCGAGCTGCCGACGCATCTCGTGAACAACGAGATGTCGGGCATCCTTCGCGAGATCGTGCAGGAGAATCAGGGCCGCGGTGTTTCCGACGAGGAGCTCAAGTCCCACGAGGACCAAATCCTCGGTGCGGCCAAGCAGGGGGCGACCGAGCGGGTGCGCTCGACGTTCCTCCTGCTCCGTATCGCGGAGAAGGAAAAGATCGAGGTCACGCAGCAGGAACTCGCCTTCCACGTCACGCAGCTCGCCGCGCGCTACCAGGTGCCGGTGCAGAAGTTCGTGAAGGACCTCCAGCAGCGCGATGCGTTCGGCCAGATCCGCGAGCAGATTCTCGCGGGCAAGGCACTTGATTTGATCTCCGCGAATGTTACGGTGCGCGAGCCGGTTGCCCCTGCGGCCGCTTAATTCCTTATTCCATGCTTGTTCCCATTGTTGTTGAGCAGACCGGGCGCGGCGAGCGCAGTTACGACATTTATTCGCGGCTCCTCAAGGACCGCATCATCTTCATCGGCACGCCGATTGACGACCAGGTCGCGAACATCGTGATCGCCCAGATGCTGTTCCTCCAAATGGAGGACCCGAAGAAGGACATCAACATCTACATCAACTCGCCCGGCGGTTCCGTCACGGCGGGTCTCGCGATCTACGACACGATGCAGTTCGTGACGTGCGACGTGACGACCTACTGCATGGGCATCGCCGCCAGCATGGGCGCGGTGCTTCTTTGCGCGGGCACGAAGGGCAAGCGCTACGCGCTGCCGAACTCGGACATCATGATCCACCAGGTCTCGGGCGGCGCCCAAGGCCAGGCCAGCGACGTCGAGCGCCAGGTCGAGTTCATGTATAAGCTCAAGCGCCGGCTCAACGGCATCCTCTCGCGCCACTCGGGCAAATCCGTCGATCAGGTCGAGAAGGACGCCGACCGCGACTATTACATGACGGCGGCCGAGGCGAAGGAATACGGCCTCGTGGACGAGGTCGTGCAGTCCCGGAAGGAACTCGCCGACATGCTCCCGACGCCGACGCCGGCGCAGTAACGTTTGCCTCCCCCCGATGGCGCGGCCCTCCAACCTCACGATGTGCTCTTTCTGCGGGAAGAGCCACGCGGAGGTCCGTAAGCTGATCGCGGGCCCGGGCGTTTACATCTGCGACAGCTGCATCACGGTCTGCAAGGGCATCCTCGACAAGGAAATCGGCGAGGATTCGAAAAAGCAGAGCACGACGCTGCGCGTGCGCAAGCCGGCGGAGATCAAGCGCGAGCTCGACCAGCACGTGATCGGGCAGGACCTCGCGAAGAAGGTTCTCTCTGTTGCAGTGCACAACCACTACAAGCGCATCGTGCAGGATTCGTCGCCCGATGCCCTGCGGCTCGACGCGCTGGCGGAGGTCGAGATCGAAAAGAGCAATATCCTGCTCGTCGGCCCCACGGGCTCGGGCAAGACGCTGCTCGCGAAGACGCTGGCCCGCATTCTCGACGTGCCGTTCTGCATCGCCGACGCGACGACGATCACCGAGGCCGGTTACGTCGGCGAGGACGTGGAGAACATTGTCCTGCGCCTGCTCCAGGCCTCCGATTACGACGTGAAGCGCGCCGAGATGGGCATCGTCTACATCGACGAAATCGACAAGATCGGCCGCAAGACGGACAACGTGAGCATCACGCGTGATGTCTCCGGCGAGGGCGTGCAGCAGGCGCTGCTGAAGATTCTTGAGGGCACGGTCTGCAACGTGCCGCCGCAAGGCGGGCGCAAGCATCCGCAGCAGGAATACATCCAGGTGAACACGGGCAAGATCCTGTTCATCTGCGGCGGGGCGTTCGTGGGCCTCGACAAAATCATCCAGCGCCGCACGGGCGGCAAGGCGATGGGCTTCCACGTGCGGGAGTCCGCCGCGGTCGCGGGCGAAAGCCGCGAGCTGGTGCGTCAGGTGGAGCCGGAAGACCTGCTGAGCTTTGGGTTGATTCCCGAGTTCATTGGCCGCCTGCCGGTGGTCGCGACGCTTGATCCGCTCACCGAGGACGAGCTCATGCTCATCCTCACGGAGCCGAAGAACGCGATGATCAAGCAATACACGAAGCTCATGGCGATGGACGGCGTGGGCCTGAGCGTGACGAAGGACGCACTGCGCGCGATGGCCGCGGAGGCCGTGCTGAAGGGCACCGGGGCGCGCGCGCTGCGGGCGATGCTCGAGCGCATCATGCTCGACATCATGTTCGAGGCGCCGGGCCGCGAGGACATCGCGGAGGTGACCGTGAACCGCGCCGTGGTGGAGGGCAAGCGCTCGCCGTTGATTCGGCGCAAGCAGGACAAGACGGCGGCGTGAACGCGC
>JAIYAZ010000129.1 GCA_027488755.1 Verrucomicrobiaceae bacterium
CGAGGCGACCTGGTAGCGCGCCGAGGTCGGGGCGATGGTGAAGGTGCCGCCCTCGACGCGGACGTTGGTGGCGTCGGTCGAGCCGGTGAGCGCGCTGTAGGTGACGTTGCCGTTTTTGATCACGAGGGTGAAGCCGGCGGTGTTGCTGGCGAACGCGAGGCGGGCGGTGGGTTCGGCGTCGATCGTGAGGCGGGCCCCGGCGGCCCCGGTGAGCGCGGTGAAGGTGGCGTTCGTGCCGGCGGGTAGGTTGGCGGCGGTGAGGGTGACGTCGCCGGTGGGCTGGTTGACGCGGAAGGTGCCGCCGGTGGCGGTGAAGGGGCCGGGAATGGGCGCGGCGGGGGCGGTGCCGTTGTAGGTGAGGGTGCCGTTGCCGGAGAGGGTCAGCGAGGCGGCGGGCGCGGCGGCGGTGACGGGAGCGGCAAGGGTGACGGTGCGGCTGGCGGCGACGTTCCAGGTCTGGTTGGCCGCGAGGGCGACGGGGGCGTTGAGCGCGAGATTTTGGGTGGCGGCGGAGAGGTCGAGGCCGCCCGCGCCGAGGGTGAGGTTGCCGGTGCCGGGGGTGATCGTGATGGCGGTGGAGGGCGCGGTGAGGCGGAGCGTGCCGGTGGTCAGGCCGCCGCCGACGGAGACGCTGCCGCTGGAGTAGGTGCCGTTCCACGCGACGGTGTCGGCGAGGGTCGGGGTTCCGGCGGGCGACCAGCTGGCGGGCTGGTCGAGGGCGGTGACGTTGTTGGCCTTGGTGAACGTGCCGGCGAGCGGGACGCCGGAGACCGCGGCGGTGGCGGTGGATTCGACCGCGCCTTCGGCCGAGCCGACGGTGTAGTAGTAGGTGACGCCGGTGGGGAGGCCGGCGTCCACGTAGGCGGTGCCCGGGACGTTGGCGGCGAGGACGGTGAAGGGGCCGTCGGGCGCGGTGGCGCGGCGGATCGTGTAGCTGGAGACGCCGGCGGCGGCGGTCCACGCGAGGGAGTTCGTCGTGAAGCCGGGGGTGACGGTGAGGTTGCCCGGCGGGGGGATAACCGGCGGGGTGAGCGTGAGTTCGGCGGAGTTGCTCGACTCGAGCGCGGCGCCGACGGCGCTGACGACGTAGTGGTAGGCGTTGCCGGGCGTGAGGCCGGTGTCGGTGAAGGCGGCGGCGGTGAGGTTGCCGGCGACGTGGGTGTAGGGTCCGCCGGAAACCGCGGCGCGTTTGACGCGGTAGGTGGAGGCCTGGGGCACAGGGGTCCAGGTGAGGTTCGCGGTGGTGAAGGTTACGTTGCCGGCGAGGCCGGTGGGCGCGGGCGGCGCGACGTCGGGCACGGTGGCGGTGACGGTGCCGAAGGCGGAGAGGCCGCCGGTGCCAACGGCGGAGACGCGGTAGTCGTAGCTGGCACCGGCGGCGAGGCCGGTGTCGAGGTAGCTGGTGGCGTTGGCGGAAAGGGAGCCGGAGACGAGGGCCCATTGGTCGCGGCCGGACGGGCTGCGTTCGACGCGGTAGGCGGTTTCGTTGGTGGCGTTGTCGGTCCAGGCGACGCGCACCTGGTAGGCGGCGGGATAGGTGACGGCGGCCCCGCCGGGGGTGGCGGGCACGGCGACGTTGCGCGCGGCGAATCCGGTGCGGGACCACGTGCCGGTGCCGCCGTCGCTGCCGGTCGCGGAAATGCGGTAATAGAACGCGACGTTTTCGGCAACGGTGTCCGAGTAGGTGGAGGCGGTGTTGGCGAGGGTGGTGAGGCTGGTGAAGGGGCCGTCGGGCGCGGTGGATTTTTCGAGCACGTAACCCATGGCGCCGGGCACGCGGACCCAGGTGAGGGTGCGGGTGGTGTTTGCCGGGGCGGTGACGGCGAGGTCGGGCGCGGCCTGCGGGCCGGCGGAGGCGACGACGCGGATTTCATCGACGACGGCGTTGCCGCAGGGCTGGCCGGGGGTGAGGGCGTCGTTGGTGAGGGCGAGGCGCCAGGGGCCGGTGGGCAGGGCGTTGATGAGGGGGGCGTCGATGTCGCTCCAGAGACCCTGGATGACCATGGGGATGTTTTCGGCGTAGGGGGTGGAGCTGTCGCTGGATTGCAGGGTGACGCCGGTGGTGGTGGTGGCGTTGGCGGCGAAGCGGTTGAGGGTGAGCTGGAAGCCGAGGGAGTTGAGGACGATGCGGACGTCCTCGCCGCGGAAGGACTTGGTTTTTCCGGCGTAGTCGGGGGCGGCGGTGTCGCCGTAGAAGGTTTTGTCGTTGGCCGCGAGGCTCATCGGGTGGGTGCCGGGGTGCTCCCAGGTGGCGAGGGTTTTGCGGGTGCCGGTGGCGGAAACGAGTTCGGCGCGGTAGGTTGCGCCGTAGCACCAGTAAACGTGGAGGCCGGGCTGGTCGGCGGGCAGGCCGGAGGCGGTGGCGGGGACGACGTGCAGGCCGATCTGCTGGTTTTGGTTGGCGGTGGTGGCGGTTTCGCCGCGGAGGCGGGCGTCGACGAGAATGCCGGTGGGACTTTGCCAGGCGAAGCCGTCGTTCGAGCGGGCGGCGGCGGCGGTGCCGGTGAGTTTGAGGACGCCGTGGGTGACGGAATTGGAGGCGTAGGTGGTCTCGGCGACGTTGCCGGAGAGGGTGGTGAAGCCGGTGCCGGCGACGATTTTGCCCGCCTGGAGGTTGGCGCCGAGTTTGGCGTCCTCGAAGCGGTCCCAGATGACGTCGACGAGGGGGTGGTAGAGGAAGTTGAGGGCGTCGGTGAAGCTGGCGCCGATCTCGTCGGAGTGGCCGCCGGGTCGCATGACGAGGCGGGCGGTGTTGCCGTGGTTGAGGTGGCCCCAGCGGTAGATGGCCATGTTTTCGGCGCGGCGGAAATCGCCGAACTGGGTCATAAGCGCGGTGCGGAAATAGGTCGGCAGGACGACCGAGGAGCCGAGGCCGAACTCGTAGTCGGCGTCGGCGTTGGTGGCGTTGGTGCCGGCGCATTCCCAGCCCGGGATGGTGCCGGGGATGCTGGAGCCGACGCGGCCGACGAAGCCGCGGAAGAAGTCGGTGCGGAGGTAGGCGAGGTCGCAGGCGGTGCGGCCGCCGCCGGAGAGGCCGGAGGCGTAGATGCGGGCGGGGTCGATGGGATAGAGCTCGACCATGCGGAAGGCGCCCATGATGGCGACGCCGCGGCGGGTGTTGACGGCGATGTCGTTGTTGATGTTGTTGCCGCCGATCCAGATGACGTCGTGGGCGTCGAGCGCGGCGGTGTAGCTGGCCGGGAGGGGGCCGCTGCCGGCGTCGATGTAGGTGATGAGGCCGTATTTTTTGGTGGCGTCGTTGGGGTCAAACCCGGCCGGCAGACGCACGGAGTAGATCCGGGTGGCGAGGTCGGAATTTGTGTAGCTGATGTCGGCGGAGCCGGTGGTCCGGTCGAAGGCGGCGAGGTTTTGGATCGAGCCGAGGGTGAGATTCGCCGTGACGCCCGGCGTGAGGTTGAGAGGGTTGGCCGCCCAGGCGGAGCTCCCGGCAAAAACCAGCGCCACCGCGAGCAGGGCCCGCGACGCGAACGCGCCGGATATGGGAGGAAAAGGGGGCATCGTCAGGGAGGAACGACAGAGGCTCGGCAACCTAACCGAGCTAACAAAGGTTGCCCACAGTTTTTGTGGCAAATTTCTCTGAAATTTCCGGCAGTAAGCGGGAAAATCAGGGGAGTCGGCCGATCGGGCGCGGGATGCGCCGAGGGGCCCGGCGGGGGGCCCCGGCGCGGGGCTAGGGCGACGTCACGCGGAGACGGAGGTAGCGGCTCGGCTGGGTGGTGATGTCCACCGTGTCGGTGACGGTGACGTTGCCGGGTTGGTTGGCGACGCCGGTGGAGGACCAGATGGGCGACCAGTTGCCGGTGGCAAGGCTGTTGGTGGCCTCGACGATGTAGGTGATGGCGGGGTCGGCCCGGCGGGGGAAGGTGATGCGGAGGTGGTTGTTCGCCACGCTCTGCACGACGGGGTTGGTGCCGTTGGCGGAGGTGGGAATGGTGCCGATCGCATACTCGAAGAGGTTGGGGAGGCCGTCGCCGTCGGGGTCGGCGTCGTCCGCGGCGTTGCCGGCGTTGATCGAGGTGCCGAAGTAGGTCTGGCGCCAGGCGGCGAGCGCGCCGGAGGGGCCGGCGGCGAGGACGACGCTCGGGTTCCCCTCGCCCACGGCGTTGGTGGCGGTGACGACGTAGAAGAACGTCGAGCCGGCGGTGAGTCCGGTATCCGCGTAACTCGTGCCGAGCCAGCCGCCGGCGAGGAGGGCGTAGAGGCCGTCGGCGGCGGTAGCGCGCTTGACGTGGTAGCCGGTGGCGGTGGGCACGGGGTTCCAGGCGAGCGAAACGAGGCCGGTGCCGGGGGTGGCGGTGAAGCCGGAGGGCGGGGCGGGGTAGGTTTCGAAGGTGACCTGATCGATCACGGCGGTGGCCGTGGTGCCGGGGGTGCCGGCGGCGAGGACGAGGCCCGCGTAGCCGCCGGGGCCTGCGAAGGCACCGGGGACCGAGGAGCCGAGCGGGGTCCAGTTGAGGCCGTCGGCCGAGCGGAAGGCGGTGAAGACGCCGGCGCTGCGGACGAGGCGGATCCAGGTCGGGGCGGCGGCGGGGGTGGTGGTGACGGTGAGGTTGCCGCCGGGCGTGGTTTTGGTTTGGAAGGAGGCATTCCCCTCGGCGGAGAGGCCGATGAAGGCGTGGCGCGCGCCGGCGGTGAGGTTCTCGCGGACCATGAGGCCGACCTTCGCCTGCGGATCGGCGGCGGTGAGGCTGGCGATGCGGGCGGTGAGCACGCCGTCGCCGGTCCAGGGCTGGCAGACGTAGGTGAAGGCGTCGTTGGCGCCGCTGGCGAGGTCGCCGTTGCCGTCCGTGAGGCGGAACTGGCCCGTGGCGCGGAAGCAGCCGGCGGTGCCGGGGATGCCGCCGGAGACGTTGCCCACGGCCTGGAGGGACCAGGGCGGCGGGAGGTCGGGGGCGGTGACGGTGACGGTGAAGCTGCCGGTGGCGGAGTTGCCGGCGGCGTCGGACGCGGTGGCGTTCACGGTGGTGGTGCCGATCGGGAAGGTCGCGCCGGAGGCGGGCTGGGCGGTGACGGAACGCGCGCCGCCCACGAGGTCCGCGGCGGAGGCCGGGAACGAAACGACGGCGCCGGCGGGCGAGGTGGCGGCGACGGTGCGGTTGCCGGGCAGGGTGAGCGCGGGGGCGGTGGTGTCCACGACGTTCACGAAGAAGCTGCCGGAGGCGGATTTGCCGTAGGCGTCGGTGGCCTGGACGGTGACGGTGGTGTTGCCGAGGGCGAGGAGCGAGCCGCCGGGGGGATTCACGGCCGGGGTGAGCGCGACGCCGAAGTAGTCGGCGGCGGTGGGCGCGTAGGGGACAACGGCGCCGCCGGGTCCGGTGGCTTCGACGGTGCGGGAGGTCGGCAGGCCGAGGGTGGGCGCCGGGATGGTTTGCGTGGTCGCGTTGGCCGAGGTGCTGCCGAAGTTGCTTTGGCCACCGTTGGTGGTGGCGACGACGTAGTAATAGAACGTCTGGTTTTCTGTGTAACTGAGGTCGGTGTAGCTGGTGCCGGTGAGTCCGCCGGCGAGGAGCGTGAACGGACCGCCCGGCGAGCTGGCGCGGTAGACGGAGTAGCCGGTCGCGCCGGCGACGGACGACCAGGAGACGCCGACCTGACCGGCGCCGGGCGTGACGGTGACGCCGGCGGGGGCGGCGGGCGGGAGCGTGATCGCGACCGGCGCGGAGGCGGCGCTTTCGGGGGTGACGGGGTTGTTGTTGAGCGCGGTCACGACGTAGTAGTAGGTCGTGCCGGCGGCGAGGCCGGTGTTCAGGAAGCTCGTCGCGGCGTTGTTCGCGCTGACCGTGGTGTAGGGTCCGCCGCTGGTGGTGGCGCGCTTGAGGTTGTAGCGCGTAGTGCCGTTGGCGGCGGGGGCGGCGCCCCACGTGAGCTGAACGCTGGTGGGGCTGGTCACGCTGGCCTGAAGGCCCGCGGGGGTGCCGGGTGAGGCGAGCGGGACGGTGGGGAAGGCGAGCACTTCGGTGGAAACGGCGCTTTCGCCGGCGGTGTTCGCGGCGGTGACGACGTAGTAGCAGGCGACGCCGTTGGGGCGACCGGTGTCGTTGAAGGTCGTCGCGGTGATGTTGCCGGAGACGTTCGTGTAGGTTCCGCCGCTGGCCGACGCGCGGTAGACGCGGTAGTTGGTGGCGGTGTAGGCGGCGGTCCAGGCGAGGTTCACCTGGCCGGAGGCGACGCCCACGGTGGCGGCGAGGCCGCGGGGCACGGGCGGGATCGCGACGGTCGTGGACGGGCGGGCGCTGACCTGGGTGGAGTTGCCGCTTTCGCCGAGGCCGTTGCGGGCGCTGACGACGTAGTAATAGGTCGTGTTGTTGGTGAGGCCGGTGTTCGTGTAGCTCGTGGTGGTGACGTTCGCGCCGACGGTGGTGTAGCCGGAGCCGCTGGTGGTGCTGCGCTTGACGTTGTAGCCGGTCGCGCCGGGCACGAAGTTCCAGGTCACCTGCGCCTGGGCGTTGCCGGCGCGGGCGGCGACGCCGGTGGGCACGGCGGGAATGGCGGTGACGGCGGTGCTGGCGAGGGTTTTGGCGCTGAGCTGGTTGCTGTCGGGGCTTTCGCCGGAGGCGCTCACGGCGGTTACGACGTAGTAGTAGGTCGTCGCGTCGGCGAGGAGCGTGTCGGTGAAGGTGGTGCCGACGACGTTGCTGGCGACGGTCGTGTAGGGTCCGCCGCTGGTGGTGCTGCGCTGGACGTTGTAGCTCGTTGCGCCGCTGGAGGCGGTCCAGCTGAGGGTGTGCTGGCGCAGACCGGCGGTGGCCCAGAACGCGCGCGGGGGCTGGAGGGCGGCTCCGCTGATCGGATCGGTAAGGACGAGGGAGAGGGTGGTTTCGGAGCCCTTGCCGCGCACGTTCACGGCGGAGACGGCGAGGGTGTAGACGACGTTCGGCTGCAGGGCGCTGGAGGTCCAGGTCGTGGCGTTGAGGTTGAAGTCCTGCGAGACGGGCGCGGTGGAGCCGATGGCGTTGCTGTTGAAGGCGACGTTGTAGCCCCAGGCGCCGGCGACGGCATTCCACGTGAGGCCGACCTGGTTGCCGGTGACGGTGGGCGTGACGGCGGCGGGCGCGGCGAGCGCGGCGGTGACGGGGAGGATGAGCGCGCTGCGTTCGGCGGAGTTCGGGCCTTCGCCGGCGGCGTTGAGCGCCGAGACGACAAAGTAGGCGGTGGCATTGCCGGAGAGATTCACCGCGGTGGTGGTGGTGACGTTGCCGAGGGTCTGGATGACACCGTAGGGGCCGCCGGCGGTGGCGGCGAGCTTGACCTGGTAGCCGGTGGCGGCGGCGGTGGCGTTCCAGCTGAGGGTGGCCTGGCCGTTGCCGGGGGTGACGGTGAGGCCGGCGGGGGCGGCGGGAGCGCTGCCGGTGGAGGTGCGCACGACGTTGATGCGGGTGCGGCCGTCGGCGTTCGACGCGAAGGTGACGGTGTCGGTGACGTTACCGCCGAGGGTGTTGGGCACGCTGACGGTGAGCGTGTCGCCGGCGGCGTTCCAGGACGTGACGGGCAGGGCTTCGCCGGCCTTGTGCGGGTAGAGGAGGACCTTGAAGTTCGGCGCGACGACGCTGGCGCGGTCGATGCGGAGGCGCGTGACGTTGTTGGTGCGGGAGTCGTTCGGGCTGTTGGGCACGGGCGTTTTGTCGAGCCAGATGGGCGAGGCGGTGCCGTTGCCCTGGAGGACGCGGACGAGGCAGAGCGGCTGCTGGGAGGCGGTGCCGTTGCCGTCGGCGGCGTGATACATGAGGGCCTCGGTGTTGGTGGCCGAGAGCAGGGCCATGTCGTTGCCGTAGGGGTAGCCGTAGCCGGAGAGGTTGTTGTTGGTGGTGTTGACGACCCAGCTGTAGGTGCGGGCGGCGGCGTCCTTCTGGATGTCGTCCACGATGATCGTATAGGGCCGGCTGCCGGTGGCGGTGTCGCCGCGGACGAGGAGCGTGCTGCGGAAGGCGCGCTGGACGCCGTTGAAGAGCGTGGGCGTGGTGGCGTTGCCGTCGACCATGAGGGCGGCGTCAAAGTCGGCGTTGTTCGACGGATCCTGGATGGGCGTGGGCGGTTGCCAGCCGGGGTAGGTGAGCTTGCGTTTCGTCCAGCCGGAGTTGAACGCGCGGGTGGGGGTGATGGTGTTGTAGTTGTAGGCGAAGGACGGATCGCCGGCGCCGAGGACGTAGAGGCCGTTGTCGCTCCAGTCGATGAAGCGGGCGGGCTGGATGGTTCCGCCGAGGTAGGCGCTGGGGGAGGAGCCCTTGCCGTCGATCATGACGGTGGAATGGACTTCGTTCGGCGCGACGCCGTAGCCGCCTTCGGCGACCCACGGGCGGCCGGCGCCGTAGAGGTTCCAGTTGCCGGCGTCGCCGTGGGAGTGGCCGCTGGGCATGGAGCGGCAGTCGAAGTCGAGGCGGAGGCCGTCGGTGGACCAGTCGCTGCGGGCGATGCCGATGCCGCGCTGGGGATCGAGGACGGAGAGGCTGATGCCCTTGGCGGAGGCGACGGATTGCCAGTTGGGGTTGCCGGGCAGCGGGGCGGTGCCGAACATGGCGCGGAGGAGCGGGCCGACGTTGGCGCCGGAATGACGGAGGGTGTTCCGGTAGACCCAGTCGGCGAGCGGGTCGTTCGGGTAGAGGTATTTCAGGATGAAGGGATGGAAGAGGAATTCATACCAGCCGCTGTCGGTGTCGAAGTGGCTGAGCTGAAGCGCGAGCGCGGCGGGGTCGCCGGTGGCGCCGGGTTCCATTTCGTAGAAGAGCGCGAGCAGGCAGTTGTAGAGGCGGCTGGTGTCGAAGAGATCCTCCTTGCCGCGGTAGGCGAGCGCGACCTGCGCGGCGACCATGAGGCCGCCCTGGCCGTAGTTGTAGCCCTCGATGCCCCAGCCTTTTTCGGAGAAGCCCCAGGATTTGAGGAAGATCTGGAAGTTGTTCATGTTGGCGAGGTAGGCGGCGGCGTCGAGCCGGCTGGTCTCGCCCTCCATCACCATGTAGGCCCACAGGTATTGGTCGCCGTTCATGCTGATGATCTGATTGTTATTGAGAATGTAGTCGGGCCAGCCGGCCTGCTTCATCGTCGCGCCGGTGGTGATGCTGAGCATGAGGGCGCGGGTGACGACGCGCTGGTCCTCGGACATGGCGTTGAAGGCGACGTCGTAGCAGAAGGCGAGGCTGTTGCCGCACCAGCGGTAGGTGGGGCCGTCGCGGAGCTGGGAGCGGGCGGAGTTCGCGATGACGGTGGCGAGTTCGCGGAGTTTGGCGGTGTCCTGGTTGAGCCAGGCGACGTAGCAGGCGGTGCCGAGCATGCCCCAGTAGCCGGAGCCGGTGGTGCCGAGGATGGGGTAGCGCTGCTCGTCGTTGACGACGGCCATGATGTTGTAGGCGGTGTTGCCGGCCTTCATCTGGTTGTAGGCCTGGCCGTAGGGGTGGGAGGCGTTGTAGACGGTCGCGTTGAGGTTGCTGAGGACGGCCTGATAGCCGGAGGACGCGATCGGATCGGTCATGGCGCGGGCGTAGAATTCCGGCCGCTGTTCGTCGGTGAAGAAAAGCTTGGGATGGACGAAGGGGCCGGGCTGGAGCGGGAGGACGCGTTTGCCGGTGGGCGGGGTGAAGCCGGGGGAGCGTTCGAGGGCGTTGATCCAGGTGGTGCGGGTGCTGGTGAGGTTGCCGGCGGTGGCGGCGAGTTGGAGCTGGTAGAGGCCGGGGGCGGAGAAGGTGGCGGTGGTGTTGGCGGACGCGGCGTTGGTGAACGAGGCGTTGCCGGGGCCCTTGAGTTGGGACCACTGGTAGGTCACGGGGTTGCCGGCGAGGGCGGGGGTGGCGGCGGCGTTGAGGGTGGCGGTCGCGTTGGCCGACCAGAGGATCATGGGCGTGGCGGCGAACGTGCTCGTGATGGTCGGCGGCAGGTTCGCGGCGACGGTGACGGAGACGGTGGTGGAGTTGCTGAGCTGGCCGTCGCCGGCGGTGAGCTGGAAGACGTAGGTGCCGGGGGTGGCGGGCAGGGTGACGGTGGTGTTTGCCGAGTTCGCGGCGGAGAAGCCGGCGGAGCCGGGGCCGCTGAGTTGGGTCCACGAGTAGGTGACGTTGCCGCCGGTGATGCGGTCATCCTCGGCGGCGCCGCTGAGATCGACGGAGCCGGCGGTGGTGAGGACGGAGGCGGAGGGCGCGCCCTTGATGCTGGCGTAGACGGTGGGCGCGGCGTTTTGCACGACGTTCACCTTGAGGCGGGCGGAGTTCGAAAGGCTGCCGTCGCTGGCGGTGAGGGCGAGCACGTAGCTGCCGGGGGCGGAGAACGTGGCGACGGGGTTGAGGGTGGCGGGGTTGGAGAAGGTGACGGTGCCGGGGCCGCTGACCTTGCTCCAGGTGACGGTGAGATTGCCGGAGGGCAGACCGTCGTCGGCGGCGCTGCCCTTGAGGGTGGCGTTCACGGAGCTTGCGCCGACGGGGAAGAGCACCTGCGGATTATCGATCATGGGCAGGACGCGCGGGGCGTAGTTGGCGATGCCCTCGGTCTTGTAGAGCTGGGCGACTTCGGCGGGGGTGAGCACGGCGTTGAAGACGGCGAGCTGGTCGAGCTTGGTGTTGCCGGCGTTGCCGGAGAGCGAGGAGCCGCCGGTGGTGGAGGCGCCGATGGAGAGGGCGCCGGTGGGCGAATGGAAGGAGCCGGTGAACGGCAGGTCGGTGACGGGCAGCCACGGGTAGGCGGGGGTGAGCTGGGCGCCGTCGACGTAGAACTTGATGTTCCCGGAGCTCGAGCCGTAGTCGAACGTGACGACGAAGTGGTGCCAGGTGCCGTCCATGAAGGTGAAGTTGCCGCCGGCGTAGGTGGGGGAGCCGTAGGGTTTGCTGGGCAGGGCGACCATGTGGTTCACGAGGGCGCCGCTGCTGCCGAGGATGACCTCGATGTCGTCGGCGTGGGCGCCGACCGTCTGGCTGGTGACGATGCTGATCGTGTTGCCGAGCTGGGCGATGACCTGGTTGGCGGCCTTGAAGGTACTGTTGACCCAGAACGAGATCGTGAGGCCGGTGCCCTTGGAGAGGTCGCCGATGGATTGGAGGGTGGGATTTGCGTTGGCGCGGAGGTAACCGTTGGCGCCGGTGAAGTCCCAGGCGGAGCCCGCGTAGGCGGTGGCGCCGGCGATGGAGGCGGGGGCGACGCCGCCGAAGATCTGGCCGTTCACGCGGCCGGTGGCGTCGGTGATGTTTGCGCCGAGGCTCGGCGTTTGGTCCATGGTGAAGCGGAAGGCGAGCGGATCGGTCCACGTGAGGTTCGTGGAGAGCGGGGCCTTGTCGCTGGTGACACTGCCCGCGGAGTTGGAGACGACGACCTGGTATTGGCCGGTGCTTTGGGGCTGGCCGGTGACGGTGAGCGTGGGGTTGGTGGCGCCGACGATGTCAACGCCGTTGAGCTGCCACTGGTAGCTGAGTCCGGTGCCGGTGGCGTTGACGGAGAGGGTGGTGGTGCCGTTTTGGTCGACGCTGGAGGCGACGGGCTGGGTGGTGATGGCGGGCGGGGCGGAGGGCGGGACGATGAGAGTGTAGCCACCGAGAACGAGGGCGGTGCCGGTGTTCGTGACGAGCATTTTGCCTTGGCCGTCGGTGGTGTTCACGTAACCGCCGGACTGGTTGCTGAAGTTGCCGCTGATGTTGCCGGCGGTGAGGATGGTGTAGGTGCTCGCGGGGCCGGGCGTGTAGCCGGGCGGCAGGGCGATGGTGAGATTTCCGGCGAGGGTGACGTTGCCGGTGACGGCGACGACGTCGTAGGAGCCGTTTTGGAAGGAGGTCGCGGGGACGCTGCCGGCGAGGTCGACGGCGAGCGTGGCGTTCGCCCCGAGCACGTAGCCGCCGGTGATGCCGGTGCGGCCGGCGAAGCCGATGTCGCCGGGGGCAAGCGTGCCGCCGCTTTGCACGAGGGTGCCGTTGGCGGAGAGGGGCTGGTCGCGGAGGTTGGTGGCGGTGACGTTGGCGGTGACGAGGGTGCCGCCGGTGAAGGCGAAGACCTGCTTCGCGCCGGACTGCATGCCGGTGATGTTGCCGGGGACGACGAGGCGGCCGCCGGCGAGCGTGAAGGTCGCGGTGCCGTTGCCGGCGGCATCCGCGCCGAGCTGGAGGGCGCCGGTGCCGTTGTTGGTGAGGGTGAAGGCGCCGCCCGCAAGGAGGTAGGACGGGTTCTTCGTGGCGGAGGTGTCGGTGCCGCCGAGGTTGAGCGTGGTGGCCCGCACGGAGCCGCCGGTTTGGTTGGCGGTGACGTTCTGCGCGCCGCTCTGGGAGGCGCTGCCGGAGCCGCCGAGGCGCAGGCCGAACTGGGCGCTGCGGGTGAGGTCGACGCTGCCGCCGGTGACGGTGAGGGTTTGGTTGGCGGTGGCGAGCTGGAAGCGGTCGGTCGCGTTGGACGTGAAGCTGCCGCCCTCGATGCGGAAGTTGCTGCTGCCGCCGTTGGTCGTGAAGAGGACGCTGCCCTCGCGGACGACGAGGTTGAGGCCGGTGAGGCTGCTGCCGAAGGTGAGGTTCGCCCCGACGGCGCCCTGGACGATGAACGAGGCGCCGGCCGTGCCGGTGACGGTGGTGATCGTGTTGGTGGAGCCGGCGGGGAGGTTGGTGGCGTTGAGGGTGAAGCTGCCGGTGGCGGCGTTCACCTGGAGGGTGCCGCCCGTGGCGGTGAGGGGTCCGACGAGGGGCGTGTGGGCGTCGGTGCGGTTCGAGCGCAGGGTGCCGCCGGTGAGGGTGAACGGACCGACAAGGGCGCCGGTGGTGCCGCCGGTCGAGGGGCCGAGGTGGAGCGTGCCGGCGGAGAGCGTGGTGGGTCCGGTGAAGGTGGCGTTGCCGGCGAGGACGACGGAGCCGGCGCCGGCGAGAGTGAGGCCGGCATCCGGGCCGGTGGCGAGGACGGTGGCGTTGATCGTGAGCGTGCGGCCGCTGGCGACGTTCCAGGGTTGCGCGGCTGTGAGGAGGACCGGGGCGTTGACGGTGAGGCTCTGGCTGGCCGAGGCCATGTCGATACCGCCCGCGCCGAGCGTGAGACTGCCGGAGCCGGTCGTGATGCCCACGGCGGCGGAGGGGCTCTGGATCTGGAGGCGCCAGACGGAGAGGCCGGCGCCGAGGCCGACGTTGGCGTTGGCGTAGGTGCCGTTCCACGACACGACGTCGAGGGCGGCGGGCAGTCCGGTCGGGGTCCAGCTCGCGGCCTGGTCGAGGGTGGTCGTGTTGTTGGCCTTCACGAAGGGGGCGGCGACGCCGCAGGTGAGCGTGGCGGCGGCGCTGGTGGCGTTGCCGTCCGCGTTGACGAGGACGACGTCGTAGGAGCCGGCGTTGGCGGCCTGGACGTTCGTGAGGGTGAGGGTTGCGGCGGTCGCGCCGGGGAGAGCGGTGCCGTTGCGGCGCCATTGGTAGGTGATGGGCGCGGCGCCGGTGGCGGTGACGCGGAAGGTCGCGTTGCCGCCGGCGGGAACGCCCTGGCTGGCGGGCGGGACGGTGACGACGGGCGGCCGCGTGACGTAATCGAGGGCGGCGGCCTCGCTGGTGACGGTGCCGTCGACGTTGGTGAGGACGACGTCGTAGCTGCCGGCGTCGGCGCTGGTCATGTTTCCAACGGTGAAGCTTGCGCCGGTCGCTCCGGGGAGGGCGGAGCCGGCCTTGCGCCATTGGTAGGTGATCGGCATGGCCCCGGTGGCGGCGACGGAAAACGTGACGCTGTCGCCGGCGGAGGCGGATTGCGGGGCGGGCTGGCCGGTGATGACGGGCGGCTGGGCGGTGTAGGAGAGCGCGGCGGAGGCGGAGGTGACGCTGCCGTCGGCGTTGCTGACAACGACGTCGTAGCTGCCGGCGTCGGCCGGTTGGATGTTGGCGAGGGCGAGCGTGGCGGCGGTGGCGCCGGGGAGGTCCACGCCGTTGCGACGCCATTGGTAGCTGAGCGGGTTGAGGCCGGTGGCGGCGACAGAGAAGGTGGCGTTTCCGCCGACGGACGCGCTGACGGGCGCGGGCTGGGAGGTGAGGACGGGGATTTGCGTGGTGTAGGTGAGCGCGGCCACGCTGCTGGTCGCGGTGCCGTCCACGTTAGTCACGATGACGTCGTAGTTGCCGGCGTCGGCGACCTGGAGGTCGGAGAGTTCCAGCGCGGCGAAGGTCGCCCCGGCGAGGGGCACGCCGTCCTTGCGCCACTGGTAGAAGAGCGGGGAGACGCCGGCGGCGGCCACGGTGAAGGTGACGCTGCCGCCGTGGCTGCGGGTGGCGGCCAAAGGCTGGGTGGTGATGGACGGAGGCTGCGCGTCGTAGGTGAGGTCCGCCGCGGGACTGATCGTGGAGCCGTCGAAGTTCGTGACCACGACGTCGTAGCGGCCGGTCTCGGCCCAGCGAACGTTGCCCACGGTGAGGGTCGGCGACGTCGCGCCGGCGAGGTCGACGCCGTTGCGACGCCATTGGTAGGTGAGCGTGCCGGGTCCGGTGGCGGAGACGGAGAACGTGACCGAGCCACCGTAGGCCGAGGACGTGGACGCGGGCGCGGTGGTGATCGACGGCGGTTGCGGCACGTAGGTGAGCGCGGCCGCGTCGCTGGTGGTGGAGCCGTCGGCGTTGGTCACGACGACGTCGTAGCTGCCGGCGTCGGCGGCCTGGACGTTCGTGAGGGCGAGGGTCGCGGCGGTCGCGCCGGGGAGGTCGGCGCCGTTGCGACGCCATTGGTAGCTGAGCGGGAGGGCGCTGGTGGCGGTGACGTTGAAGGTGGCCGAGCCGCCCGCGGAGGCCGATGCCGCCTGGGGTGGCGCGGTGATGACCGGTTTTTGGAGGGCGTGGAACTGGCCGAGCTGGATGGTGTTGCCGGACTTCGTGACAACGAAGCCGTTGATGCCGTCGGGCAGCGGGAGGGTGCGACCGAAGGCGACGTTGCTGAAGTTGCCGGAGAGGCCGCCGGGGGCGTTGAGGAGGGTGAAGGTGGCGTTGGCCGGGGGCGTGTATCCGCCGATGAGTTGGACGCTGAGGTTGCCGGCGATGACGGCGCTGCCGCTGACGCTGAGGTAGTCGTATTGGCCGGTCTGGAATCCGCTGGCCTGGGTGGCTCCGCCGATGTCGATGGCGAGCAGGGCATTCGCGCCGAGGGAGTAGTTGCCGGTGAGGACGGTGCGGCCGGCGGTGCCGAGGTCGCCGGGCGCGAGGGTGCCGGCGGTTTGGACGAGGGTCGTGGCGGTGAGGCTGCTGTTGCTGCCGTTGAAGCCGGCGCCGGGGGAAAGGATGGCGGCGGCGAGGGTGCCGCCGGTCCAGACGAAGGCGCGGGTTTGGTTGGCCCCGCCGGTGCTGGGGGTCTGGAGGGTGCCGCGCACGACGAGGCGGCCGCCGGGCTGGAGGAGGACGGTGTTGGCCTCGGGGGCGGTCTGGTTCGTGCTGGTGCCGATGACGAGGTTCGCGGTGCCGATGAGGGCGGTGCCGCCATTGCCGACGATAAGGGCGTTGTTTTCGGCGGCGGAGTTCGCCGCGCCGAGACCGAGCACGAGGCCGTTCGCGCTGAAGGTGCCGCTGCCGCCGGCGGTGCTGTCGACGGAGATCGAGAGGCCGTTGTTGAAGGAGGCGTGGCCCTCGGCGACGGTGCCGTTGAAGGTGAGCGAGCCGTGGCGGACGTTCCAGGTGCCGTGCTCGAAGCCGGGCGCGGCGACGTTCACGGCGGCGCCGTTGAGGAGGTGGGCGGTGCCGGCGAACTGGGCGCCGGTGTTGTTGCGGCCGATCTTGCCGAGGTTCCACGTGCCGCCGTCGAAGGTCGTCGTGTAGGCGATGCCGGCGGCGGAGTTGTAGCCGAAGTAGGCGAAGCTGACGGTGCCGTTGCCGGTGACCTGGAGGGTGGCATTCGCGCCGTTGGCGGGTTTGTAGTAGGAGAACGCGGAGCCGTCGGTGAAGACGAGGGTTTTGCCGCCGGCGAAGGTGTTGTTGTCGTTGATGCCGCCGAGGCTGCCGTTGCCGCTGATGGGGCCGAGGCCGCGGATCGCGGTGGTGTTGCTGAGGGTAATCTGGCCCTGGTTGAGGATGGGGCCGGTGAGCGAGCCGCCGCCGAGCTGGGCGAGGCCGGTGGCGACGAGCGGGAGTTCGTTGGCGTTCGGGCTGGCGGGCGCGGAGCCCGCGGCGATGGAGAGCGCGCCGAGGAGGGTGCCGTTGTTGATGAAGTTGGCGGTGGCGTTGCCGGTGGAGACGCCGACGGAGACGTTGCCGGAGAGGGTTCCGTTGGCGGTGAGGCTGAGGGTGGTGCCGGTGGCGATGGTGGTGGGGCCGCCGAAGGTGTTGTTGCCGCCGAAGCTCACACTGCCGGTGCCGGCGAGGGCGAGGGCGCGGTTCTGCCCGGCGTCGGAGATGACGCCGTTGATCGTGATGCTGCGGCCGGAGCCGAGGACCCAGGTCTGCGGGTTGCCGAGCACGACGGGGGCGGAGATGGCG
The DNA here is from genome assembly GCA_027488755.1 of Verrucomicrobiaceae bacterium. Taxonomy (GTDB): domain Bacteria; phylum Verrucomicrobiota; class Verrucomicrobiia; order Chthoniobacterales; family JAATET01; genus JAATET01. The sequence continues at coordinate 16,392 of JAIYAZ010000129.1, forward strand.
AGGTTCTGCGTGGAGGCGGAGAGGTCAAGCCCGGTGCCGAGGCTGGCGACGAGCGTGAGCGGGCCGGTGCCGGGCGTGAGGGAGACGGGGAGCGAGGGGCTGGCGACGAGGAGTTTTTCCACGGCGAGGCCGGCACCGAGCGGGGCGGTGGCGCTGGCGTAGGCGCCGGTCCAGGTCACGGTGTCGACCGCGGAGGGGTTGCCAACGGGGGACCAGCTCGCGGCCTGGTCGAGGGCGGTCTGGTTGTCGGCCTTGGTGAAGCCGACGCCGCAGGTGAGGTTCGCCGAGGCGCTGGTGGCGTTGCCGTCGTAGTTCGAGAGCACGACGCGGTAGCCGCCGGCGTCGGCGGGTTGGACGTTGGTGAGGGCGAGGGTGGCGGCGGTCGCGCCGGGGATGGTGGCGCCGTTCTTTTCCCATTGGTAGCTGATGGGCGTGCCGCCGGTGGCGGTGATGGTGAAGGTGGCGTTGCCGCCGGCGGGGACGGTGACGGGCTGCGGCGGCGCGACAACGACGGGGGGCGCGGCGTTGTAGGTGAGGGCGGCGGCGGCGCTGGTGACGGAGCCATCGAGGTTGGTGAGGACGGCGTCGTAGCTGCCGGCGTCGGCGGCCTGGACGGCGGGGAGATTGAGGGTCGGGTCAGTGGCCCCGGGGATGGGAGTGCCGTCTTTGCGCCACTGGCACGTGATCGGCGCGAGGCCGGTGGCGTTTACGCTGAAGGACACGGCGTCGCCGTAGACGGCGGTGACCGCGGCTGGCTGGCTGGTGACGACGGGCGGCTGGAGGGTGTAGGCGAGGGAGACCGCGGTGCTCGTGACCGTGCCGTCGAGGTTGGTGAGGACGACGTCGTAGGAGCCGGCGTTGGCGGCCTGCATGGCGGGGATCGTGAGGGTGGCTCCGGTTTCCCCGGGAAGGGGATCGCCGGCCTTGCGCCATTGGTAGGTGATCGGGGCGAGGCCGGTGGCGACCACCGAGAAGGTGACGGACTGGCCGTAGCCGGCGGACTGCGCCTCGGGGGCCGTGGTGATGACGGGCGGGAGCGGGACGTAGGTGAGCGCGACGGCGGCGCTGGTGGTGACGCCGTCGCTGTTGGTGAGGACGACGTCGTAGCTGCCGGCGTCGGCGGCCTGGACGTTGGTGAGGCTGAGCGTGGCGGTGGTGGCGCCGGCGATGGGGACGCCGTTTTTCCGCCACTGGTAGGTGACGGGGAGCAGGCTATCGGCGCTGACGCTGAAGGTGGAGTTGCCGCCCGCGGAGGCTGATGCCGCCTGGGGCTGGGCGGTGATGGCGGGTTTCTGGAGCGCGTGGAACTGGGTGAGCTGAACGGTGTTGCCGGACTTGAGGACGACGCAGCCGTTCACGCCGTCGGCGAGCGGGAGGGTGTCCCCGAAGGCGACGTTGGCGAAGTTGCCGGAGAGGCCGCCGGTGGCGTTGAGGATGGTGAAGGTCGCGTTCGCGGCGGGGGCGTAACTCGCGAGCGTCTGGACGGTGAGATTGCCGGCGAGCTGCGCGGTGCCACTAACGGTGACGTAATCATACTGCCCGGTCTGGAATCCACTGGCCTGCGTGGGGCCGGCGACGTCGACGGCGAGCGTGGCGTTGGCGCCGAGGCTGTAGTTGCCGGTGATCACGGTGCGGCCGGCGGTGCCGGCGTCGCCCGGCGCGAGGGTGCCGCCGCGTTGGGTGAGCGTTCCGACGGCGGTGGAGTCGGCCACGGGGTTGGAAAGCGAGGAGGAGGCGCCGAGGTTGGTCGCGGTGACGGTGCCGGCGGCCAGCACGCCGCCCTGGAAGTTGAAGTTGTTGATGCCGCCGGTGGCGTTGGCGGAGCTGGTGCCCAGCACGGCGCCGGCGACGCGGAGCGTGCCGCCCGTGAGGGTGTAGGCGCTTTTGACGTTGGCGACGGAGCCGCCGATGCGGAGGTCCTTCATGGTGGCGTTGCCGGTGAGGCCGAAGCTGACGATGCCGCCGGATTGGGTGAAGTTGCTGGAATAACCGCCGCCGAGGGTGGAGGGGCTGGCGGTGGCGGCGACCTCAAGGGTGCCGGCGCTGACGTTGACGGTGGCCGCGCCCATGCCGGCGGAGCTGCCGTCGGAGCCGGGGGAGAAGCGGTCGGCGAGAATCCGGAGCGTGCCGCCGTCGACGGTGATGACGGATTCGCTGTTGCTGGAGCCGATGAAGCGGCCGCTGGTGGTGACGTTGAGTTCGCCGCCGCTGACGCGGAGGGTGCCGCGGAGGGAGGCGTTGGTGTTGTTCGTGCCGAGCTGCGCGACGTTCCAGATGCCGCCGACGACGCGGAGGGTGCCGTTGATCGGGGTGGTGCCGTTGTAGGTGCCGGTCTGCGGGAGGTTGCGGATGCTGCCGCCCTGGCCGCCGGCGGGGAAGGTGACGGTGGTCGTGGCGTTGCCGCCGAGGAGGATGGTGGCGGCGGAGTCGTTGCGGATCTGGCCGATGGTGGAGTTGCCGGTCGGGGCGAGCGTGAGCGTGCCGTTGCCGGTTTTTGTGACGATGTTGGCGGCGACGGCGTTGAGCGGGACGGTGAGCGTGGCGTTGACGGCGGTCGCGATGGTGGTGGCGTTCACGCCGAAGGTGAGCGTGCCGTTACCCGTGCCGGCGAGGAGGTAGGTGCCGGCACCGGTGGCGTTGAAGGTGAGGCCGGCGGTGGTGATGGCCGTGCCGATGGTGACGGTGCCCGCGGTGCCGACGCCCGCGCCGAAGACCGCAAGGTCAGGCGTGGCGTTGTTCCAGGTCGCGGTGCCGGCGTTCCAAGTGGCGGGGCCGAGGCTCCAGGTCCCGGGACCATCCTGGTTGCCGGCGGTGACGGGATCGGCGTCCCATACGAGGGTGGCGGCGATCGAGTCGGCTGCGGGCAGCAGAAGACACAATACGCCCAGTGCGATGGGGAAGGGGGAACGCATCTGGGGGGATGGGCTGGGGGCAGAATAATTTCCGCGCGGACGGATGCACGATAATTTTGCGGCGAAGTTTTATGCGTTATTCGCATTTCTTGCGGCGAACGCCGGAAAAAATGCGCCCCGCTGCTTGGGAAAAGCGGCGGGGCGCGCGGAAGGCGAAAGCGGGCGGAGTGGTCCCCTCCCCTCGCCGGCGGCGGGGCGTTACTCGGTTTTGACCTGCGGGCCGGCGGAGCCTTTGGGCCAGTCGTCGGTGCGGAAGGGCGAGGCGGGCAGGCCTTCCTTGTTGGCGAGGTTGGCCTTCGGGCCGTTGGCCCAGCCGTAGCGGACGGCGACGGGTTTCGGCACGTCGGGGCTGCTGAGGATGACGCTGTTGCCGGAGATGGTGGCCTCGGCCTCAAACCAGCGCCGGTCCTCCCCGGCGATGGCGAAGCCGACGAGGCGGTCGGTGGGGAGCGGGTCGTTTTTCGGCGCGAGCCAGGGGGCCTGGCCAATGACGAGGCCGCCGCCGGTTTCGGTGAAGTTCACCTGGGCCTTGGCGCCGTTGATTTTGAGGTCGTGGAAGAGCGGGCCGGAGGCGACGAGTTTTTCGCCGTAGGCGACGCGACGGGCGGCGAGGGCGAGGCGTTCGCCGACGAAGGATTTCGCGGCGGGGTGGACGTCCTTGAGGTTGCTCACGTCGGTGATGACGGCCATGCCGGTGGCGGGCACGGAGAGCGTGAGGAGCTGGGCTTCGCGGAGGAAGGGCCAGTCGTGCTGGTCGGCGGGCTGGGTGGGCGCGTAGTCCCAGCCGGCGAGTTGGACGTAGAGGAAGGAGAAGTTGCCGAGGCCCCAGCGGGTGCGCCAGTCGGCGATCATGCGCGGGAAGAGCGTGCGGTATTCGAGGCCGCCGCTGCCGTTGGCCTCGCCCTGATACCAGATGACGCCGCGGATGCCGTAGGGGATGAGCGGGGAGATCATGGAATTAAAGAGCACGCTCGGCGTGGAGGGACGCGCTGACGGGCTCGGGACGGCCATGGGATCGGGGTTCGAGGGTTCGGGGCGCTCGGGTTTGGGCTTCGGGCCGGGGTCTTCGCCGGCGGCCTTGGCGGCGTTGTAGGCCTTCATGGCCGCGTCGAAGGCGGGTTTCACCTCGGTCTGCCATTGCTTGAGGTCGGCCTGGTAGGCGGGGATGAGCGCGGGATCGGCAAGCACCTTGGCGTGCTCGGCGACGGCTTTGTCCCAGGCGTCGAGGTATTTGGTGAACGGCGGCGCGGCCTTGAGCGCGTCGAGGCTGACCCAGGTCTGGATGGGCGTGCCGCCCCAGGCGGCGTTGATGAGGCCGACGGGGCGATTGAGGGCCTTGCGGAGGTCGCGGCCGAAGAAGTAGGCGACGGCGGAAAAGTCCTTGACCGTGTCGGGCAGGCAGACCTGCCAGCTGCCCTTGACGTCGGACTCGGGGGCGGCGGCGGTGGTTTTGGCGACGGTGAAGAGGCGGAGCTGGGTGTCGCCGGCGGCGGGGATGGCCTCGGCGGCGTTGTGCGAAGCGGAGAGCGGGAAGCCCATGTTGGACTGGCCGGAGGCGAGCCAGACTTCGCCGACGATGACGTCGTTGACGATGAGTTGATTGCTGCCGGCGACGACGAGTTGCTGCGGGTTGCCGGAGGGTGGCAGCGGGCCGAGGCGGGCGATCCAGCGGCCGTTGGCGTCGGCCTTGGTCTGGACGGTTTTGCCGGCGAAGGTGATTTTTACGGCTTCGCCGGGATCGGCCCAGCCCCAGACGGGGGCTGGCACGTCGGCCTGGAGGATGGCGTGATCGGAGAAGAGCGCGGGGAGGCGGACTTCGGCGTGGAGCGGGGCGAGGCTCGCGGCGACGAGGGGAAGCGCGAGGGCGGGGAGGAGGCGGAGGTTCATGGTTGGGCGGGCGGGGTGGGTTCTTTGAGCGGGGGAATTTCCTGATCGAGGCGGACGAGTTCCTGGCCGTCGCGGCGGATGAGCAGCGAGGTGCGGCCGGCTTTTGACGGGGCGAAGAGGACTTCATCCTCCTGGCCGGGCCAGCCAATTTTCCAGGCGGTGCGGTTGGCGTTCCACGTGGTGGCGGGGAGCGGGTCGCCCTGGCGGTGCGGGTAGAGGAGGACCTTGAAGTCGGGGGCAACGGATTCCGCGCCAAGGACGAGGCGGCGGACGGGGCCGTATTTTTTGGCGTTGGTGGCGTTGGGGAGCTCGACGATGGTGGGTTCGAGCGGCTTGGTGGAGGTTGCGTTGAGGACGCGGACGAGGAGCATGGGCTGGCCGGCGGGGATGGCGGCCTCGGCGTCGCGCGTGGGCGGGAGGGCTTCCTTCGCGCGCGGGAGGGTCTGATCGGGATCGTCGCCGGTGAGGAGGATGTCCATGGCGTTGCGGCCGACCGGGGTGACCTTGACGATCTGGACGTCGGGTTCGACGGCGAGGGTCCAGTCGTAGCGGTGGGGCTGGTCATCCTGCTGGATGTCGTCGATGACGAGCGCGTAGGGGCGCGGGCCGCGGACGAGGCCGGCGGTGCGGAAGGCGCGCTGCACGGGGAGATTCGACTGGCGGACGACGGGGCGGAGCGCGCCGGCGGGCAGGATCCAGCTGGGCTGCTCGAACTTCGGGGCGTCGAGGTAGGCGTAGGGCAGGCGCTGGTAGCTGAAGTCGTTGATCGAGTGGGGTTCGGGCTCCCACGTGGCGGGGACGTCGACCTTGCCGGCGCGGACGTCGGCGAGGGAGTAGAGGCCGCGGGGGCGGTCGAGCTGGCGCCAGTTCCAATCCCACGTGTATTTGGCGTCGCCGGTGGCGAAGGTCGCCGCCGCGCCGTCGCGGAAGTCCACGAGGCGGCCGGGGGTGTTTTCGCTCTGGGTGTGGCCGTCGATGACGACGACGCTGTTTTCGGGCGTGGTGAAGCTGGCGTAGCCGTTCGGCGACCAGATGCGGCCGGCGCCGGCGAGCATGATGGCGTTGCGGTCGGCGAAGGGATGGCCGCCATTGGCCTGGCGGACGTGGAGGTTGAGCTGCGAGGCCTCCTTCGACCAGCTGCTGCGGGTCATCATGAGGGCGCGCTCGGGGCAGAAGAACGTGTTGCCGAGGCCGAGGGCGGCGGGCGAGACGTTGGCGGGATCGAAGTCGGTGGCGAAGATCGCGAAGAAGAGCAGGGCGTTGTAGTAGCCGTCGGGACGTTCGGGGACGTTCTCGTAGTTGTCGCCGACGGCCTGGCGGTAGACCCAGTCGATGACCTTGTCGTCGGGCAGCGCCCATTTGAGGCCGACGGCGTCGTTGGAGGAGAATCCGCTGCCGCGGGCGCGGGAGCCGCCGAGGAGGTCGTATTTGTGGAAGCCGGTCTGCATCGGGTTCACGCTCTGCGGGAGGAATTTCGTGGCGTAGGCGCGGAGGTAGGGATGGGCGGTGAGGTTGTCGAAGCCGTAGTCCTTGCTGCGCATGGCGAACATGAGGATGCCGTCCATGCCGAGCTGGTTTTTGGCCTCGCCCTCGAAGGTCGCGCCGGAGGCGAACCAGCCGTAGGTGAGGAGGTTGCGCCAGCCGCGATACATGCCGCGGACCTTGAGGTCGTTGAAGCCGGGTTCGCCCTCGATGGCGAGGACCTCGAAGAGCCAGTAGGAGAAGGTGGCCCAGTTGCTGCGCGAGGCGGTGGCTTCGTTGAACGTGCCGTAGTTGTCGTGCGACCAGGTGGTGGCGGCGAGTTCGGCGTGGATGGCCTCGCGCTGCGCGGCGGTGAGCCAGTTGAAAAGGAAGTCGTAGCAGAAGGCGAGCTGGAAGCGGCCGACGGGCTCGGCGGGCGGGAGGGTGATGTTTTTGGCGGCGCGCTCGGCGTCACGTTTCGCCTGGTCGATCTTCATCGCGGTGACGACGGCGCGGGCGAGTTTTTCACCGCCGGCGCGATCTTCGGCAACGAGGCAGCGGAAGGCTTCGAGCGCGAAGACGTGCCAGTAGAAGCCGGGGAATTCCGTCGCGGTGCCGGCGGCGAGGCCGTCGTAGATTTCGGCGGCCTGGGCGCTGCGGTTGTAGGGGTGCACCCCCGAGACCCGGGGAATGCCGATGCGGAAGAGCGGGACGGGGCCCTTGAGTCCGCCGAAGCTGCCCTTGAAGACGTCGGGCTGCGCGTAGGGGGCCTGGTCGTCGTAGGCGCCCTTCATCATCTCGGTCCACGCGAGGATGTTGTTCCAGGCGCGCTGGCCGGCGCGGGTTTCCTTGAGCCGGCGGCGGATGTCGGGGAGATCGTCGGGGGTGAAGACGATGCGGGGGTGGACGCCGGCCGGCGGGACCTGGCGGATGGCGCGGAGGCCCTGCGGATCCATCGTCACGGGGCGGGAGCCGAAGTCATCGGCGCGGAGCGTGCCCCAGATCGGGAAGACGGTCTGGCCGTCCTCGCCCTTGTAGTTCGAGTAGGAGTCGGAGGGCTTGTCGGCGAAGGGGGAAGTTTCACCCGCGAAGGCCAGCGGGAGCAGGCCGAGCGCGAGGGCGAGACGGACGAGGAGTTGGGGGGATTTTTTCACGGGGGAATTCTAGGTGCCGAAGCTTTCGCCGGTGTTCTGGGTGGCGGGGGTGGGCGTCGGGCTGGCCGCTCCGGGGGCCTTCGGGAGCGTGCGGCGGAACTCGTCGAGCTGAAGGCCGATCTTTTCAAACGGGATCGGCTTGAAGCCGGGGATCTGCTTGAACACGGGGGAGTCGGGGCGGAGCGCGTAGTTGTTCGCGGCGGGGTCGACGAAGCCGGGATCCTCGGCGGTGACGAGGTTGTCCTTCCACGTGAAGAGTTCGGGGATGGCCTTGCTGGCGGCGGACATTTTCAGCACGTAGGGCTCGCCGGTTTTCATGACGATGAGGTTGCGCTCGACCTTCGTGCGCCAGGGGAGCTCGGGGCGATTGGCGAGCATGCCATTGACCTCGGGGAAGCGGCTGAGCCAGGGCTCCTGGTCGGCCTTGACGGACTCGACGGCAGAGATGAGGCGGGGATTGGTCGCGTATTTGCGGCCGACGCCGCGGTCGTCCATGCCGAAGACGGGGCCTTCGTCCTTCACGAAGATGTTGTTCTCGATCGTGTTGTCCGGTCCGGAGGCAATGTAGACGCCGGTGCGCGGGCCGACGAAGACGTTGCCGTAGACGAAATTGCCGGAGGCGCCGTCGTCGGGATTCACGCCGCCGACGGTTTCGTGGATGAAGTTGTAGCGGATGATGATGCCGCGGATGGTCCAGTCGAGCCACGAGTAGAACGCGCCGACGTCGGCGGTAGCGAAACCGCAGCGGGTGATCTCGTTGTATTCGAAAACGTTGTCCTGGCCGGTGTAGAGGAAGGCGTCACGCGGGGCGTCGTGGATGAGGTTGTGGGCGACGCGAATGCCGACGGCGTCGCCGCCGCTTTTGGTCACGGGGTTGCCGTTGCAACCGACGTCGAGCGCGGCGGAATACTGGCTCTTGAGCACGCCGTAGTGGTGCATGTGGTTGTTGAGGATCTGGTGCTCGGAGCGCTCGAGCGTGAGGCGGTTGCCGCCGGTGACGTAGACGCAGCCTTCGCCGAGGTCGTGGAAGTCGTTGCTCTGCACGAGAGCCCGGTGGCCGCCGAAGACGGCCATGCCGCGGCGCGCGAGGTTGCGGAACGTGCAGCCGGCGACGCGAAACGACTCGGTGTTTTCGGCCACGATGCCGTCGCCGAGCGAGCATTCGAAGATGAGCCGCTCGAGCGCGAGGTGGGCGGTGTCCTTCACGGCGACGAGCGGTTCGTCGAGCTGCGAGATCATGAGCTCGCCCTTGTCGGCCGGGGGCCAGAGGTAGAGCGTGCCGGAGTCGAAATCGATCGCCCATTCGCCGGGGCGGTCGATCTCCTCGAGGAGGTTGATCGCGAACCAGGGTTCCTGCCCGTTGCCTTTCGGGCGGGTGTATTTGTTGCCGATGCCGTTGTGGATGCCGGCGGCAAACGTGATGGTCCGGGTCTCGGGATCGATCTTCGCGACGCGGATCGCGGGATCCTCCCAGCCCACGCGCCACTGGCCCTTGATCCAGACGGAGGGATTTTTGAGCCAGCGGGACGCGCGGTCGTCGCGATAGACGAACACGCCGGGCGTCTTTTTGTCGCCGTTCACGAGGGCCTCCTTCATCGTGGTCGCGCCTTCGTTCGGCCAGCGCGAGAGCGGGAGGCGGGAGCCGTTCCAGAACAGTTCGAAAATGCCGCCGCTGTCGCTGAAGACCGGCGGGAACGGGCCCGCGTGGCTGAGACCCAGTTTGGCGATCGAGGCCGCGAGGACCTTGCCGCGCGCGGCGGGGTCGAGGCGTTCGACGATGGCGGGGTCGGTGACGGGTTGGAATTCCGCGGCCTTGATGACGCGCCCGCCGAGGAAGCGCGGCGTTTCGCCGGGGGCGGCGCGGTAGATAATCGGCGCCTTGGCGGTGCCGGAATCCTCGGGCCCGAACGCGAGGGAGGTGGCGAGGTTGTAGACGCCGCCGGCGATCTCGACAACGAAGCCGTCCGCGGGGGCGTTGGGGCCGGCCTTGAGCGTGCGGATTTCGTCGCGGGCGCGCTCGACGGTGGCGAAGGCGGCGGCGGGGCTGCGGCCGTCGGCCTTGTCGTTGCCGCCGGGGGCGACGTGGAGCTTCAACGGGGCCGCCGAAAGCGAGGCCGCGGCGGACAGGAGGAGCAGGGAGGGCAGGAGTTTCATGGGATAAAGGGGACGTGAGTTAGATTTTCCAGAGCCGGAGGAGGACCACGCCGTGGGCCGGCAGATCAATGGTGGTGGACTTCGGCGAGAACGCCTCGAGGTCGCGGTGCCGCCAGAGGTCGCGGGCGCGGTAGGCAGCGGCATCGAGGCCCATGGAGGGAAACTTGTTGAGGCCGGTGCGGGTGGGCGCGTCGCTGCGGTTGAAAATGCCGAGGGCGTGCGAGCCGTCCGCGAGCGGGCGCAGATAAAAATCCACGGGGCCGTTGGTGCCGACCCGCACGGCGGGCTGGCCAAGTTCGTCCTGATCGATGGCGATGACCTCATCATTCGTGAGCAAGCCGAGGGTGAAGGCATCAAGGTCGCGAAGATCGCCGCCGATGAGGAGCGGGGCGGCGAGCAGGCACCACATGCTGAAGTGGCTGGTTTGCTCGTCGGGGGTGAGGCGGACGGGGCGCAACTCCCCTCCCCAACCGACCCGGCCGAGCACGAGCATGTCGGGATCGTTCCAATGCCCGGGGCCGGCAAAGGGGGCCCAGCGATCCTGGCTGAAGGCGATTTCGCTGACGCCAAAGTGCCAGTATTTGTCGCCATCGCGCCAGACGTCGTAGATGTCGCCGGTGGTGCGCCAGAGCTCGGCCCACTTGGCGTAACCGGCGGCGTCGGCGATGCGGCCGCTGTTGGAAAGGCTGTAGACGATGTCGCGTCCGCTGGCGCGCAGGGCCCGGCTCATTTCCTCGACGTGCGGCAGGTCGTTGGGGAACCAGTCGTATTTGAGGTAATCGAAGCCGAGCGCGGCCCAGTAGGCGGCATCGGCTTGGGCGAAGGAAACGCGGCCCATCTTCCAGCCGAGTTTTTGCCAGGTGCCATCGGCCGTTTCCGCGCTTCCGCCGGGGAACTTCGCGTAGGAGGTTTCCCAGGGCGTGGAGTAAAGGCCGGCCTTGAGCCCGAGGGCGTGGATCTCGCGGACCATGGCGGCGAGGTCCGGAAAGCGTTCGTTGCCCGTGAGCGCGTGGTCGGGGCCGGTGCGCTTGCCCTGCCAGCCGTCGTCGATGTTGATGTAGGTGTAACCGTGCTGGCTGAGGCCGCTGGCGACCATGGCCCGGGCGATCGCGAGAATCTTCTCCTGGTCAATCTTGGCGCCGAAGCAATTCCAGCTGCTCCAGCCCATGGGCGGCGTGAGGGCGATGCGGTCGCCGGCCACAAGGCGGAAGGGGCGCTCGGTGGTGCCGTGGGCGTTCGTGGCGCGCAACGTGAGGCGGTGTTCCCCCGGCTCCTTCAAGGTGCCGGCGAGGGTCCCGGTGGTCGCGTTGAGCGAGACGCCCGCGGGAAGGCCGTCGGCGGAAAACGTCAAGGGCCGCTCGCCCGTGGCGGGCACGGAGTAGAGCACGGGATGCCCGGGACGCACGCCAATGACGGCGGGGCCGTTGATGCGCGGGGGGGCGGGGGCGGCGGGAGCCGGCGAGGGTTCCGCCAGGGCGGCCGGAGCCGCGAGCGCAATCGCGGCGGCGAGGAACCAGCAATGCGGGGGGAACATGGCGGGAGGGGGAAAGGGGGCTCAGGTTCGCGGCGGGTTGGGCCGGTAGTCAAAGTAATCAAAGTCCGCCCAGGCGGAGCGGTCGGAGAGGTCCTGGCAGCAGACGCCCCAGAACGTGCCGGTGAAGCTGCTGATCGTGGAGGCCCAGTCGCCGAGCATGGTAGCGTCGAAGTCGCGGTCCACGTCGTGCCATTGGGCACCGTCGAGCGACCACGCGAAGCGCATCCATTGGAAACGAATCGCCATGCGCAGGAAGAGGCGTTCGCCGGCGGCGAGCGGCAGCTCGGCGACTTCGAGGCGGCTGGCCTTCCCGTTTTCGGACGAGATCACGCCGAGCTTGAGGGTCCCCTCCCCTGCCGAGGTGGCGCGGAGGTAGTGGTAGTTGAGGCGGTCGTAGTAGGCGATGAGGCCGGCGGCCTGCTTGAAGTTGCCGGGCTGGAACGAGAGGCAGGTCTCGGCCTGCGCCTCGAAGTGCTGGAGGCGGCGCGCGACGAGGCTTTGATCGAACGACGAGGCGAGCGAGTCGCGTCCGCGGAGGCTCAGCCAGCCGGGGCGGCGGGTGAGCGAGGCCCACGAGGCGTCGAGCGGCTCGCGGAGGGTCTGGAACGCGGGGGAAAGCGCGGGGCCGTCGAAGTCGTCGCGGAGCGGCTCGGCGGGCCAGGGGTGGGCGGGGAGATTGATATCGACCGTGGCGCGCGGGGCGTTGGTGCCGCCGCCGAGCAGGCGCGGCCAGCCGTCGGCATCCCACGTGAAGCGCTGGAGGCAGGTTTCGCGGCCGAGCGGGGCGGATTTGTTTTCCTCGCGGTCGAGGACGAGCCGGCCCGGGCGCTGGAGGGGACGGTGGCAGAGGTGAACGGTGAACCATTCACCGGCGGGCGTTTCGACGAAGCAGCCGTGGCCGGCGGAGCGGACGGGCGCGTCCTCGTGGCCGAACGCGGTGAGCATGGGATTGTCGGGATGCGTTTCGTAGGGTCCCCAGAGGTCGCGGCTGCGGCAGATGCTGATGGCGTGCCGCCAGGCGGTGCCGCCCTCGGCGGTAATGAGGTAATACCAGCCGTCGCGCTTGAGGAGGTGCGGGCCTTCGGTGATGCCGATGGGGCTGCCGGGCCAGATTTTCCGCACGGGGCCGATGAGCCGGCCGGTGGCCGCGTCGTATTCCTGGAGGATGATGCCGTCGAACCGCACGGTGGTGACCGCCTCGCCCATCTGCATTTGGACGATGTATTTGCGGCCGTCGTCGTCGTGAAAGAGGCTGGGGTCGAATCCGCTGGCGTTGAGAAAGACGGGCTCGCTCCACGGGCCCTCGATGCGATCGGCGGTGACGAGGTAGTTCGGCGTGTCCATCACGACGCCGCCCATGTGGTGGTGGACGTTCGTGTAGACGAGCCAGAATTTCCCGTCCGCGTGGGTGAGGCAGGGCGCCCAGATGCCGCCGGAGTTCTGGCAGCCGCGCATGTCGAGCTGCGAGACGCGGTCGAGCGCGCGGCCGAGCAGGCGCCAATGCACGAGGTCGCGCGAGTGGTGAATCTGCACGCCAGGGAACCACTCGAACGTCGAGGTGGCGATGTAGTAGTCGTCGCCGACGCGGCAGATCGAGGGGTCGGGGTTGAAGCCGGTGAGGATGGGATTCGTCGCCGTGGGCATGGGGGATTGTCGGGGATTCTTGGGGCGTCAGGCCTGCGCGGGCTCGCCGGCCGCGGCTTTGCTGGCCGGGGTGTAGACCGTGAGACCGGTGAGGTCCTTGGTCTGCGGGGCGAAGAGGCTGAAGAGGTAACCGCAGAGCATGCAGGAGAGGATGGCAATGGGCATATAGGTCGCCCAGTGCAGCGGGGTGAAGAGGCTGACGAGCAGCGTGATGACGATGCTGGCGATCGCGCCGCAGACGGCGCCGAAGCCGTTCACGCGTTTGGTGAACATGCCGAGCGAGTAGACGCCGACGACGCCGCCGCCGACGAGGGAGACGATCTTCGACCACACGATCATGAGCGAAACGGGGTTCGTCGCCGCGAGGAGGAGCGCCATGATGGTGCCAACGAAGCCGCAGAGGTAGGAGGCCATTTTCAAGGTGCGCAGGCGGTCCTTGTCCGTGGCGTTGGGCCGGATGAGCGGGTAGAAGTCCGCGGCGTAAATCGTGGCCACGCTGTTCATGGCGCTGGCGACGGTCGCCATGGCGGAGGCGAAGATGGCGGCGATGACCATGCCCGCAAACCCGGCCGGCATGGCCTGGGTGACGAAGATGGGAACGATCTGATCGTTCGTGGACGTGGCGGCAATCTCGCCCGGGTGGGCGCGGAAGTAGGCGAAGATCGCGAGACCAAGCAGGTTGACAACGAGGCCGATGACGATGCTGCAGAAGGTGCTCATCATCGTGAGGCGGCGCACCTGGTTCATGGGCGTGGAGAACACGCGTTGAATGATGGGCTGGTCGCCCGCGGTGCCGATGGTGGCGGTGAGCAGCGTGGAGACCGCGAGAATCCAGAGCGCGGGGACGGTGATGTCCCACGTGAGCAGCGCGCAGGCGGTTTTGTCCATCGTGATGCTGGTGTTCCAGAATTCGCCGAGTCCGCCCGGGAGGCTGTAGATCGCCACGATGATCATGACGATGGGGGCGACGAGTTTGAGGATGCCCTGGAAGACCTCGGTCCAGATGACGGACTCGAAGCCGCCGACGGAGGTGTAGATCGTGGTGAGCACGCCCATGAGGATGACGCTGAAGAACACGTTCATGCCGGTGACGGCGGAGATGGCGATGGCGGGCAGCACAAGGACGACGGCGGTGCGCCCGAAGGTCTGGATGACGATGCACTGCGCGCTGGCGATGAGGCGAAGCGGCTTGTTGAAGCGGCGCTCGAGGTATTCGTAGGTCGAGGTGATTTCCATCCGCCGGAGGAGCGGGAAGATGAGGTAGGCGTTGATGAAGAAGGCGGGGAGGAACGCGATGAGCGGCAGGGTCCAGACGAGGTTCGTGGCGAAGGCCAGCGCGGGGATGGCCATGAAGCTGATGGCGCTGGCGCCGGTGGCGAACATGCTGATGCCGGCGGCCCACCAACTGACGTTGCGGTTGCCGAGGGAGAATTCCTCGCTCGACTCCTGTTTGGAGAAATAAAATCCGATGCCGGCGAGCAGGCCGAAGTAGCCGATGATGACGAGGTAATCGATCCAGGTGAGGGTGCGGACGGCGCGGGGGAAGGAGATGGCCTGCGAGGGCTGGCTACCGCTGCCCACGACGGCGACGCCATCCTGCCAGCGGGCGGCGAGGCGGGCGGCGGGTTGCAGCGAGGCGGGGAAGGTGGCCCAGGCATCCGTCACGACGTTGTAGAGCAGCGGGGAGGCGGGCGGGACGGCCGGCGCGGCGGTGGGCACGGGCAGGGTTTCCAGCGCGCCGACGAGGAAGATGCCGGACTGGCCGAGCGGGAGCGCCTGGGCGCCGACCTGCGGCTGCGGGAGATTCGCGCCCTGCCGCCAGCCGGAAAAGGTCGTTGCCTCCCCGGGTTTGGCGCGGAAGGTCCACATCTCCGCGCTGGGGGCGAGGGTTCCGTCGGCCGCGGCCACGAGGCCGCCGAAGACGCCGAAGACTCCCTGCTGCGTGGCGACGGCGGCAAACGCGCGCGCGGCGCCGGGGTAGGGGCCGAGATTTTCCCAGGCGGCGCCGGGGGTGGTGAGGTCGAGCTTCCAGAGGGTTTTTTCCAGGGCGGGCGGCTGGAGCGAGGTGGCTCCACCGAAGACGTAGAGCGCCTTGTCCAGAACGCCGACCCCCGCGGCCACGACGGGCACGGGCAGGTTCGGCAGGTCCTTCCCGACCACGGCACCGCCGGCATCCAGCGTGAATTGCTGGACGCGCGCGGAGGGCTGGCCGGCCTCGAGGCCACCGACGGCGTAAAGCGCGTCACCGGCGGCGGCGTATCCGCTCCAGCGCCGCGGGGTGACTTTTTCCACGGGGCTCCACTTCGCGTCGGCGGCTCCGGCCGGGGCGGTCCAGAGCGCGAAACCGTCGCCGGCGGGAACCACCGCGAGCGCGGTGCTGCCGAGGACGGTGACGAATTCCGCCGGGGAGTCAGCGGGCAGCGCGGGCAGGCCGCCGGGTTTCACCTCGATGGGTTGGACAACCTCATCCGCGGCGCGGAGGGGATTGAGGGGAGCCAGGGCGCACAGGGATAAAGCGACGACGAAACTAAGGCGAAGAATGCTCATGGGGTGGGGAGAAAATGGAGGGACGACGGAAAAACTCTAGGGCAGCACCGCTTCGGGGGCACCACTTAACGCGGAACGGCGCAGGGCATCGAGCAGCCGGACGCCATAGAGCAGGCGCTGGGAGTCGCAGAGCGGCACGTCCTTCGCGCCGCGGATGGCCTGGTGGAAGGCCTCCCAGTTATACCATCCGGCGAAGGCGCCCGGAGCGGTGGCAAAGCGGGGGACCTCGCGGCCGGCGATGGTAAGCTCGGCGACGGCGCGGTCATCAGCCATGTCGGATCGGCCCGTGCGCTCGACCCAGCGGCGGACCGTGCCGCGCTCGAAGCTGAGGCGCACTTCGTCCCGCCAGGGCTGGCCGTCGGTCACACAAAATGACGCGAAGATGCTGGCGATGGAGCCGTTGGTGAAGCGGATCGATATCTGGGCGTTGTCGGCGGTTGGGCGGCCGGTGAAGATGCGGGAGTGCATGACGTGCACCGACTCGGGTTCGCCGAGGAACATGGCGAAGTCGTTGAGAAAATAAACCCCGAGGCGCGTGATGGGGGCGGCGGGGCAGAGCGTGGGATCGTCATACCACGTGCCGGAGAATGTCTCGCGGTAGCTGGCCCAGGTGGCGGCGTGCAACCCGATGGGGCGGCCGAGGTCGAATTCGCGCACCCACTGCTCGATGCACTGGATGTCCTCGGAGGGCACGGGAGCGGGGGAGTTCAGGTGCAGCGCGAGGCCACGCTCCCGCGCGAGGGCCACCACGCTGCGGGCGGACTCGAGGTTCATCTCAAAGGGCTTGGTCGTCATGACGTGGCGCCCCCCCTGGAGGGCGGCCTGCACGAGTGCGGCGCGGCCGACCGGGGGCGTGAACAGCCCGACCGCCTCGACGTCGGCGGACTCGAGCAAGGCCTCGAGTGAAGCAAAAACGGGCACCCCAAGCTCGCCGGCCAGTCGCTCGGCGAGGGGCACGTTGCGGTCGCAGATTCCCACGACCCGCACGAAGGGATTTTCCTGCGCCAGTCGGCGGGCGATGCCCGCGCCAAAGTTCGCCCCCACGACGGCCAGGCCGACGGCCGAGGAGGTCGCGGTCGAGGGCGGGGCTTCGTTGAGGGCGCGGGGGGTGTTTTCGGTGATCATTCCAAAATCGGTCGGTCGGCGCGGGTGGCCTCCATCGGGCCAGCCGCTTGCCGGGAGGCGAAAAACGGGGCGGGGGGGCGGAGGTTCATGCGCAAAAGGAAATTCAGGCGACGAGCTCCCGCCTTTTCCGGGAGGGAGGCCGGCCAGAGTTTGGTCCGAAAATAATGACAGGCCTTTGAATCGCAATATTTTTCACAATTTTTGTGATTTCAGATTTCCAAATTTCTGACCAACCGCAAGGGTCCGGTATCCGGGGAGGTTTGGGGAAGGTCGGGAGGGGCCTGGCGGGAGCCTAAAGGCGGGCCGGGGCGGAGGTTTCGCCCGGGGCGAATCCCACGGGCAGCAGGATCGAGCGGCGGGATTCGTCGGGGTTTTTGATGCGGTGGACGAGCCGGCGAATGGCGGCGGCGCCGAGGTCCTCGTCGGCGACATCCATCACGGTGAACTGCGGCATGGAGCCGCCGGGGTAGATTTGCTGGTGAAAGCTGGTGATGGAGACATCGGCGGGCACGCGGATGCCGCGTTGGGTGAGGTAGTGGTGGAGGGTGAGGGCGGTCATGGAGCTGCCGGCGATCCAGGCGGTGACGCCTTCTCGCTGGCAGCAGTCGACGCGGCCGCTCCATTCGCCGTCGTTGAAGGGATCGATGGCGAGCGCCTCGGTGAGGCTGATGGAGACCACGCGATCCATGCGGAACGGCAGGCCGAAGGTGACGAGGCCCTCGACGTAGGCAGCGAAGCGGGAGCGCGACCAGCTCACCTCGGGGCAAAGGCCGAAGAAGCCGATTTTTTGGTGGCCGGACTCGACGAGGTGGCGGACGAGGGAAACGACGCCCTGGCGATCGTCCGTCGTGACGAGGTCGATGGGGAGATCGGGGTAGGCGTGAACGATGGAGACGACGGGATACTGCTCGCTCAAGCGGCGGGCGATGGTCTCGGGCCAGCGGTGGATGAGCACGATGCCGTCGACGAGGCCGTTGCGCATGTTCACGGGCTGGCGGGCGGGGTCGAGCACGGACTCGGCGTCCTCAGGGCTGACGTGGTGGGAAAGGATGGCGAGGTTGAGCGGGACGGCCGCGGCGCTCATGCCGGCGAGGTAGCGCTGGTCGGCGTAGGCGACGGAGGCGTAGGCCATGGAGGCCGGCACGAGGGTGAGGATGTTGAGCGGCCGGGCGCGGCTGATGGGCCCCATGTTGCCCTCGTTGAGGTAGCCGATTTCCTTGGCGGTTTCGAAGACGCGGGCGCGGGTGGCGGTGTTGATGCCCGGCTCGTTGCGCAGGGCGCGGGAGACGGTGGAGATGGAGATGCCGAGTCGTTTGGCGATGCCGGCGAGGTTGACCTGGTTGGGGACGCGGGGTTTGTTCACGGGAGGGGGATTTTTGGGGGGCGGGGGAAGTGAACGTTAGTTTGGACTCGCGAGGTTCACGCGGCGGGCGGCGCGGCGGCCGTATTTTTGGATGAGGAAATCCAGTGAGACATTGTTGCTCTCGCGAAGCAGCTTCGCTCCGGTTTCGTCGAGGATGGTTAAAGTGATTTCCGCGGATTTCGGACGGAGGTAGGGTTGTCCCGTAGTGGGATCAACATCTGTGTTATTGACCTTCACAGAATTACTCGCCAGCCGAACCGCATAATAAGCATCACTTCCTGTCTTATTGATCGGTCGCGTCGAACTGCCGCTGCTCAATGTGCCGTTACCCGAGGCTGGGTCGATGGCGCGGTAGAACGCAATTTGGAATTCGACCACATTGGGCACAAGGAAATCATTCGCGGGGGGGCTGGCGGGAAACTCCTTGGCGTCGGAGAGATCGGACAGGCCGATGATTTTTTCGAAGGTCTTGTCGGCACTGACCGCGGTGCGGTAGAGCCCATAAGGAGTGCGCTTATCGTCATCCCCCGTAATCGGGTCCGCTCGTAGCAACTGGTAGCGCACCGCTCTTACCTGCCCCTGGTCGGTGGCATTTCCGTCGGAGTCCACGGGGGAGATCGTCAACATGGTCAACTGGGTGACGTTGGGCACGTCTTCCACGTTGCCAATCTGGGTTTGGAGGTATTCGGAATCGGGCAGGTTTGCCGCGAGGGACTCGAGGTCCATGGCGACCATGTCGAGGGCCGCCGAGGCCGCGCTCACCGTCTGCGAGCTTTCCGTCGTGCGCTTGGTCACGTCCATCGACTGGACGCTGAGGTTGACGAGCAGCACCAGGAGCAGGATCGAGATGCTCATGGCGACCATGAGTTCGATGAGCGTAAAGGCGGCGCGGGGCCGGAGGGGCGGCCTAGCGGGAAAGAACGACATCATAGGTAAAGGTGGCCTGGTTGTTGGACTGGGAGGGGGCCGCGGTGGACGGCACCACTTCCATGCGCACCTGCAGGGGCAGAAAAGCCTGGGGGTCGGCCGAGTTGGTGAAATCCGACACGGACGGATTGACCTTATAGTTGCCGGAGGCGGCATCGCGTAAGGCCACATTCGGCGAGAGGGTGAAGGTGAGCCGGAAGAGCTTTCCCTTGCGTTCGTCGGCGTCTGAATTTGCCTTCGCGGCTTCGGCGATTACGGCCTGCGCCGGAGCACCATTAGTGGATACGGTGTAACCATACAGGCCCTCAATTTTTCCCCCAGACAGGTCAGCCGCGACGTCATCGAAACCTTTTTCCGTCAAGTAGTCTGGGATGGCCCGACTGACGCTCAAGGACTCGTGCTGGGCGGCGGTGTCCGCGTTCACGTTGAGGGCGCCGCTGACCATCGAAAAGATGGCCAGCAGGCCAAAGCCCACGATGCCGATGGCGAGGATGACCTCAATGAGACTGAAGCCGGCGGATTTTTTCATGGCTGTTGGATATCATCGACGCTTTGGAAGAATTGCGGCCGGCCCATACGGAAGAGGGCGAAGCCGTAGAGGCTGCCCTTGTCGTCACGCTGCACGAAGGTGCCGCCGTTCATCGCACCGTGGGACACGACAACCTGAGGCGGCTTGGTGCCGGTGCCCGAGGGGGTGACGAGACCGTTGGGCGAGAATTCGTAGTAGGAATACCCGCTGCCCGAACCACTCTGCCCGGCGAAGGAGATGGTCATGTTTTTGTCGCCGGGAGGGTTGCTGTAGTTCGGGTTGAAGTAGGCGTTGCCGGGGAGTTTCTGCCAGCGCGACGCCTGGACCCAGGTCGGCGTGCCGGTGCTGTTGTCGAGGTAGGCCACGGTAACGCGGCGCAGGAAGTTCTCGGGCTGACTGCCGTTGTAGGAGGTGTCGACGACGACGCGGGTGGGCGTGCGCTTGAGGATGGCGAGGTTTCGGGCCTCGGAGGCGACGCTCGCGAGGAGGGCCGAGGCGGACTTGACGTCGTTGTTCGGGCTGCCGCGGAAGGCCGCGAGCCCGATGCCGGCCATGATGGCGATGATGGCCATCACGACGAGGAGTTCGGTGAGCGAAAAGGCACCGGAGGTGGTTTTCGACCTGTAATTCTGGATCACTGATAAATTTGTCGCCTTCATGGAGTTGAAGTTTGGTTACCCTTGGAGAGAGGGGCCGTAACGAAGCTTCCCCGGGAATCAACAATTCGACGGGCGGCGACAAGTCCGGCACTGTCTGGATTATTCCGCACAAATACGAGCGTCCGCATTTCAGGGTTATACGCCCAGTTATTGCCATAGACCGACTTTACCCCTCCACTCGTAGCAGCAACAATGTTGGTATAAAT
Organism: Verrucomicrobiaceae bacterium; assembly: GCA_027488755.1. GTDB lineage: Bacteria > Verrucomicrobiota > Verrucomicrobiia > Chthoniobacterales > JAATET01 > JAATET01. Next base: position 36,494 of record JAIYAZ010000129.1, read on the forward strand.
GGTGGTGCGGTCCGTTCCCAACTTGGGTGTAAGCATCTTGGCATCTCCCGCGGCCAACTTGAAAACCTCGGCTCCACAGTTAACCGCGATTGGGAGACTGGACAAATTAACAAATTTATAGGACCCAAATGGAAATGAAGCCGGGTCATCGGGAATGGCCGAAGCAATATACTTTGTGGTATTTCCTGAGGAAGATCCGGCAACAACAATAAGGGGGAACTTACCCGATCCTTCAATGTTTACAGAAAAGACGGGAACCTTAACCTGCTTCCCTTCGGAGTCAGTCTCAATCCGGAAGAAAACAAGATCCGGAGAACCTTTGTAGGTGTAAAAGTCGCTGCGGAACCCATCAAGAACCTCCACTCCCGCGGCAGTATCTTTCTTCGCATCATAGAAAATGTTCGAAAGGGAAAGATCCCACCCAAATAAGCGAAAGTTAGCCTCAACGGTTTTATCAGCAGAAGCTTGACCAAACGCAATGGAAATACTGGCGCTACACAGAAGCGCCACAAGCAGGATTCGATTAAAGATCAGTTTCATTGAGCCAGCGGAATGCCACAACCTTTAGCCTTCTTCCCAAGGTTTGGTTAGTTTTGTTTACGACGGCGTTTGGCGTTGAACTTGTCCACCAATCATAAACGGGGGTTGCATCACCTAAAGCGCGAGACTCGTCAGTAAATGGACTAAATCTGTTTTTGAGCGCGGCATCGGATTGATCCACATACTCGGGCAAGCGCTGCACCACCGCCTCTCCCCACGCTTTTCCTTCGACTTTACCGGTGTTCGAATTTCGCACGTCCCCATACACTCGCACCGTAAAGGTATCTGACCGGACCGACATGACGGGGGCAAATGCCTGAACAACGTCTTGCTGCAAAAGATACCCCGGAACGCCAACCGAGGTCCGAGGAGCCACAAAGGAATTGGCCGATGTCAGTTGGGGACCGACCGACTGCCCCGTCCCGAGCCAATTATAATTCGACGAACCAGGTTGGAGAAAATCGGTCACTCCATAAGGGTCACCCGGAGCATACGACTGACCGCCCTGAGTTGATACAAAGTCGGATAAAACCGCCTGTCCGCGGAACTTCGTATTGGAGTTCACGCTGGAATTATCTATCGCCGCCTGCAGCGCTCCCATTGTCGTCAGCTGAGACTTGGTTGTTCCGAGGCGACGATTGAGAAAATCTCCCATACTCAAAAATGGACCACGCTTCTTCACTTCCGTAACGATTTTCTCTGCGAGATCGCGGACTTCGGCATCAGAAAGATCACGCATACCTTCCCAAAGCTCGTTTTTCTGACCGGAGAGGGTGAAACTCCAAAACCGCGGAATGGGATTATTAAGGTCCGTCGATCGGAAGTTAAAAGCTTGATTCTGCTTCACGTTCCAGAGACGAAATTCCTTGCCCCTCAAACTGGACAGAAGCGCAACCCAAGCTTCGACGGAAGTAGAGTTAACGTTGAACGCACCATCAACCATCAGATTCGAAGACGCTTTCAAAGTATTCCTAAGATTCGCTTTGAACGTTTCCACCGTGCTGCCATCACCATCACGCTTCCAAAACTTAATTCGCGAGTTTGCAAGCTTGACGCTACCGGCCACAAAGCCATCAATCCCAGAAGGTTGGACGGGATACCTATCCAAGCTATTGGCTGCGACTCCAGCAGGAGGGATGGTTGATAGAAAATAGCGGTCAAACAGGCTCTGATTAGCGGCAAAACTGTGATCAAATACAAAATTCGTTTGAGCAGTTGTATTGATATTGTTTACTCGCAGGTTGACACTTCGGTCCAAAGAAACATCGGGACTTGCATAGGAACCCCCAACCGATAATCCTGGATAGGAGACGTAGTCGTAGCTTCCTCCACTAAAGTAGAAACTCGCCATGTGCGTAAACTGTCCGAGCGAAACTAGGGGCTGAAAGGGGATATCATACAGAATGGCGCGGAAATTCTGCGCGGGAACGTCTACCGGTCTGTCACCAACGCTATACTGTCCGCCACTTGTGACGGTCTGAGAATTGACGGTGGCGGTCTGGACCTCGGCCGTAGAGGAGAATGCCTTCAAATACTGGCCATTTACTTCCCTCCAGAGCCCGTAGACCACATCGGACATCGTCTCCGAGTTACCTTGGAAGACAGGCATGTTGGTTTGCGCATTCGCGTATGAAGTCGAATTTGATGATGACGTCATCCCTTTCGAGCGAATGCTGAACCCAATGATGAGGATTCCGCTCCCCTCAAGGGAATTGACTGCACCGGACCAGTTCTTATTCTGAAACACAACCGGCGTGGGGCGGAAAGTTTGGAAACGGTTGTTCTCTCGAACGCCGCCATCCGGCCAACCGGTCAATCCGGCATTGGGTGCCCCCGGCGCGATGGTGAAATACGATGTGTTCGCGCGCATTCTCCCGCTAGAGAAAGTGATGGCGATTGTCGCGCCCGGATCAACCGACGTAGGAAGCTTGATTCTCCTTCCGAAATCCGTGGAAACATTCGGATTACTACTTTTCAGATCTGGGATCTGAGAAAAAATCTGCGCGCTGTTTTTCTGCCATTCGTCGGTGCTGGTTCCGTTTCCAGTAATCCACGACGTTGCGGTCGAGTCTGAGGCAAGTCCAAAGACGCGGAACTCACCCGGTTCAAGTCGGCGAACATCGGCAGGATCGACCCGCCAATCCAGGCTGGATGAGCCGATCGGAACCGGAACGTCGAAGGGCTTGAGCCCAACGTTGTTCACGGTGATCCTAATAAGGTTGTTATTGTTAACGTTTAGGTAATTAGCGTTATAGTTATACGTGGCATTCTGCGTCGTCACCAGAGGCACAGCGTAAGGATTCCACAAGACAAACAGAGGCATCGACTTAATGTAGAGATCGTATTTGTTCGTGCTCGTATTAAACTCGCTGGTGATCGTCACATCCATTCGAGCCAAAGCAACCTTGGGCAAAAGCGGACTAGACACATGCTTATTGGTGAATCCCTGATCGTTATAGTTCGTAAGCGCTTGCGTCAGATTGCCTTGCGTCGAATAAAATCCCGTTATGCCGGCCGGAATTCCACCGGGATTCGTTCCCGCCCCCAAAGGAGCTCGCCACATCGGTGATGTTGTCTTAAAAAGGTTATAAAATTTGTAGAGCGTGAACCACTGTAACCCGTCAATCTTCACTTGATTTGTTGAGAAACTCGGATTTTGGGAGCCATTGTAGGCAACTCGCGAGTTCGCTGGGCGGTAGACATAAATGGCACTTTTTCCCGAGCCGGAGGTGTTTTGGAGCCGCTTGAAGTTACCGCTTGGATTAGTGTTATTTACGAAGTCGTCTTCAAACGCAGCCGTCAGGTCAAACTTCAAACCTCCATCCCTTACATTCGAAAGGACGCCCCGCGAATAGATGGTTAGGTCCGTAAGGAGACGTTTATCAGAAAATCCCGCCTTGTTGGTTCCGCTCAGTTGCTTTAGCGAAGAGAAGTTACTGACTTTTTCCGAGTTTTCGTCCCGCAGGATTGAGCTGGTGAAGGGCGAATCCTTAATCTTGGTAACCTCGTAGGATCCGGGTGCAAACGACGCAGCCGTCGAAGTTAAATAGTCAGACCGGCTCCCGATAGATTCCGGAATTTTTGTTGAGGCAGGTAGGACGTTTGCTTTTATTCCTTCATCCGACACCCAGTAGGCATATCCCCCGCTGGTTTGGTTCGTCGTTTGGCCGTTGGTTTTTGGAACAATTATTGGAACAACAGGAGCAACCACAGATAAATTCTGATCTGCGCCTATATTCTTAGCTAACTCGACCGCGGTAAAGCTTGTCGGGGCATTCCTTTCCAAGGTCCCGGTCCAGCTCGTTGGATCGAGCTTAGCGGATTGCTTGGGCTGCGAAATCAGCCATTCTGGGCCTTCCTGGGAGGTGCTCCAAGAGCGAAGATCCGGTCCTGTCCCAACGTCCAGCATGTTATTCGCACCAGAATTGGCATTGAAGGTTTTCCAGACGCCGGTCCACAAGGGATTTGCCAGCGATGATTTTGATACATCAATGGTCGAGTTATCGAGAATGTCCGCTCGCGCCGAAACCCTCTGGTCGGGACCCACGGCTTTTTGCATTTGGGCGAGTGCCGAATTAAGGGCAAATAGCGCATTTTGGCGGGCCGCCTCGGTTTTAGCCGCGTTGGAAGCAGCGCGGCGCTCGATTTGGGAAAGCATGGTCGTGCCCACGACGAGCACGGTCACCAGGGCCAGGATCAGCAGGACGCCGACCAGCGTGAAAGCACGGGGCGAGGGTTCGAGTCGGATACGATGGGGAGGGAACATCTCGAAATGGCGGCGAACGTCACGGAACCGCAAATTTTGATTAGATTTCTTTGCAGAGACGCTTGGGATAGAGAAATGCAGGGGGACAGACGGCGGAATACCTGCTTTGTGGGGGGAGCAGCTGATAGGGGAATGAACTACCTCAACAGTATGAATTCCGCCCCTTCTCGCAACATAAATTTCCAGAAAAGCGAATTTTTGTGATAAAGTTTCCATTCCTTCATCGCGACCCAGTTATTCGTTCTCCCACAACCCTGCCAAAAGGACCGGATTCGCGAGGGCGGAGGTTGTCCCACCGAGAAACGGGGTTGCCGCGACCGCAGGCCTGAACCAGCGGGACGGGGTTCACCGCACGGTTTCTGGGCCGGTTTTTTTATCCGGCGGACGGAGGTAGGAGAAATCCGCGCTCTCGGCGAGGCGCTGCACGCGAAGTTCACCGGGGCGGCGGTCGGTGTTGATGATGACGAGGGTGCGGACCATGGGGTTGAAGGCCCAATTGTTTCCGTAAACGGGTTTCCAAGCTCCGCTGATTTCGGCCGCAATTTTGCAGAAAATGGTCCTTCGTTCGCTGTCGGCTTTGGTCTCGATCACGCGATCCGTGAGGGGATTCAGTTTGATGGCATTATCCGCGAGAGAGGCACCGAGAAGGTTGGGCGAGAGATTGAGAAAGCGGTAGGAACCGGCGGGAAAACTTTTTAGATCCTCGGGGATCACTCGAACGATATAAGCCTCGTCCTTGACGGGGCGCTTAAAAAAAAGAAGCAGGGGCCAGGGGCCTCCGTCCTTCAGTTCGGCGGTGGCGACCACCGTGCGGGTGGCGTTGCCTGCGACGTCCCTCGTAATGCGGTAAAACTCGATCGGCGTTGGGCCGTTGTAGGGGAAGAAGACCGAACGGCTGTCGGCGGGAACTTCGAAGGGAACGCCGGAGGCTCCCTTGGTGTCGTAGAGGAGTCCATCGACCGACTCCAGCCAACCGACAGTGCGAAACTGGATGTTTACGGTGGGCTTGCCCTCCTCGGTTTGGGCCGACATGTTCCCGACTCCCGCCAAGGCGCAAAAAAGAGGGAGCAGGATTGCCAGCCGGTAGTGTTGGCCGATACTCCAAGAAAGTCGCAAACCGGGATTTTTAAAAAGGGTCATGGGAGGAGGGCGGTGCAAGGGGGAACTAGATATCGCTTTCGTTCAGCCAGCGGAAGGAGACGACCTTGAACCGGCGGCCCAGCAGGCGATTCGTGTCTTTGACCGCGGAAACAGCGGCGGCGGCGGAACCGGTGGGAGGGCGAACGGCGGGGTCGGTTGGATCGATAAACTCGGGCACTCGTTGCACCACGGCCTCGGCCCAAGCCTTGCCCTCGACGACATCAGAGTTGGGATTCCTGACTTCGCCGTAAGCGCGAATGATGAATGTGTCGGAGCGGGCGGCGATGACTGGAGCCAGAACTTGCACCAAGTCCTGCTGCATGAGGTAGCCAGGCGTCCCCAAAGCGGTATTCCAAAAATCGACCATGGAGTATTTCATGTTTTCCAAAATAAATGCCGGAGCTTTTGGCTCGAGTGGTGCTGCCGCATTCACGGGCATCCCCGAGCTTTTGATTTCGCTATTAATCGAAGTGGCGTCGATAGCTGCTTGGAGAGCACCCGATCGCGTTAGAGGACCAGCCGTTCCCAAGCGGCGATTGAGAAAGTCAGCAAGAGAAAGAAAGGGGCCGCGCAACTTAACCTGCTCGACGATCCGGGTGGCTAGGTCCGTGAGTTGGATGTCCGTGAGCAGACGAACTCCCGACCACGGGGTCTCGCGGGAACCTGGTATGTTGGCGGTCGCGTTACCAGATGCGCTCCAAAAACGAGAAATCAGAGTGCCCGTGGATGGATTCATCGTTACTGCTTTCCGAGCAGTCGCATCAAACAACTCAAGCTGCCCGCCACTAACGCCCGCCAGCACCGCCTTCCAAGCCTCGACCGATGTGCTGTTGATGTTGAAGGCACCATCCAGCAGCAGGTTGGCGGCGGCTTTGTTCACATCCCGCAAGTCCTCCAGTAGTGGCGGCGCGCCATTCGCAGGGTAAGGCTTCATCCTGGTATTGAGGAGCGGGGTGGATGCATCGGACAGCGTTGTGCCGGAATTCGCACGGTTGAAATCGCTCCAGTAGGGCGGATAGGTCGTGGCTGGGGCATTAAGGTCCTTGGGCGGGACGGTGGAAAAGAAGAACCGGTCGAACAGGGCCTCGTTGGCCAGAAAACTATCGTCTAAGAAAAGCTTCGAATTCGGAATATTCCCGCCCGCCGTTCCGATCCCCAAGCTCAGGGCGGTGCGGTCCGTCTGAATAATCGGTGAGGCGTACGAGCCGCCCACAAACATGGAGCCAAATACCAACTGCTCATAAACCCCAATCGAGCGGAAGTTCGCGCTGGACATGTGCGAGAATTGCCCCAGGGAAAGCATGGGGATGCGCGGCACATCCCGCAAAACCACCCTAGTTCCGGGGGCGGCGGCAACCCCCGCGCTCTCATTACCGAAGGAGGTTTCCCAAGGGGCGGCATCGTCGAGCAGCACGTCGGTCTCGCCGCTGAGATAGTTATCGCCCAAGGGGCTGAGATAAACTTCCTGCCACACGAAGGAAAAATTGTCGTCGATGGGTGAAGCCGATGCGGCATTGCCAGAGAAAAGGGGGACCTTGGTCGTTGCATTACTGTAGGTCCGATTACTGGACGAGGTAGCAAGTCCCTTCGTTCGCACGTAAAACCCGATGATGCGGCGGGGGGCACCGTTGAGCGATTGAATCTGTAGACCCGAGGGCCAGGTTTTGCTCGCGGCGGCGGTTTCCCACCCCCCACTACCAGAGTAGCGGGTGGCGATGTTGGTGACGGCTCCATCATTCCAAGGCCATTTTAGACCATCGGGAAGGGCGTAGGTGTCGATGAATGCGCACCGCAACCGAAGCTGACTGATCAACACATTGATCGTGGCATTGCCATCGGTCGTGCCGCTGAATCCGGGCAGGTCGGTAGTTTGCGAGAAGTCTGCCGACATGTCGGCATCGCTCACCAGATCAGTGAACGTGTGGGCGGCGAGGATGGACGTTCTGGGAACGTCCTGGTTCAACGCAAAAACCCGGGTCTCACCGGGCTCCAAAACGTTGCAAGCCCCCGCGGCCGTCCGAAGCTGCAGACGTCCGCGATATTCCGTCTCCTGATTGAGCACGATGGCATTGGCGGCAAAGGCCGGCGCGTTATCATACGGATCATCAAAGGGGGTTGGCAGAAGCACGGGACTCCCACCGACCGCAACGTTGATAGAGGTTCGCGTTCCTGCCGTGGCAAACGCACCAACGTTGCGCTGAAACTGGTAGTTGTTGAACTGGAGCTGCACGCTGTAGGGATTCCAAAGCACGAGTTGGGGATAGTAGTGGAGGCGAAGTCTCCAAAGGCCGGCCTGAAAGTAACTCGACAGGGCAATATCCACCCGATAGGCGATCGGAACGGGCATGAGGGCACCGAGTTTGGCGATGCTCGTGCCATTGCTAGACACATTCAGGGAAATCACCCTCTGCGAAACCACGCCCGGGAGCACCGCAGGATTTCCGTTGCTCGTTGGAGTGATGGATGAGCGAGTCAAGCCGGGCGTTGGAACGGGCATCTGCCCCTTGTAGGAATTGTAAAAGGAGTAGAGGGAAAACCAGTGCAAGCCGTCGGTCGGCGGACTCACTCCGGTATCAATTGGGGGCACGCTCAGACCCGCACTCGTGGCCGACCGATAGAGCATGCCCGCACCGTAACCATAATCGTTGCTCAACGCCGCGTAGGCCGAGCCATTCTCAAAGGCCGCGGTGAGATCTTTGCGCAGTCCGCCCCGCCGGACGTCGGCCAAGACTCCAGCACTGCACGAAGTCGCATCCGCCGCCAGCAGCGAAGACTTGTTTCCGGAGAGGCTACCCGCAGCGACTCCAGGCACCCTTTGAAGGGAGGCTAATGTGGAGACTTTTGCCAAGTCCTCCGAAGCGGTGGCCCGTAAATCCGTCTGGTTAACCGAACCGAGGATTCCTTTATGGGGAGCCGCCGCCTGGGAGGCGAGATGGTGGAGTTGGCGCTCTACGGGCCCAGGGGCAACCAAGGTTGGCGCGGGCGAATTCACCTTTGCCTTCACCCCCTCATCCGAGACCCAATAGGCGTAGGCGCCGGCTGTCACCGTCTGGTTTCCCATCGGTTTCTTGAGCTCGACCAAGGGAACGGTAACCGTCGAGACTGATGCAACCCGACCATAGTTGCGGGCTATCACCACCGCGTCGCGGGAACTTCCGGAACTCACTCCGGCGAAAGTCAACGGGCTGATTTGAGGGGCGCTGTTTCCGGGGTTTGAAACCAACCATATGGCAGCCTGAGCTTTATCGGAAGCTGTCGGATTGGCGGCACCCAGGCTGGTCACGCGCTGCGGCGTGCCGGTGTTCACGCGGTCGAGGCTCGCGTTGCCGGTGACCCATGCGCCGGTCCAGTAGGGTTGATTCACGCCGTCGATCGTCGCGCTCGCGGCATCGCTGTCCAAAATCTCCGCGCGAGCCGTCACCCGCTGGTCGGGGCCGGTCTCTTTCTGCAGCTGGCCGATCGCCGTCGTGAGCGCAAAGAGGGCGTTTTGGCGGGCGGTTTCGGTCTTGGCCGCGTTGGCGGCGGCGCGGCGCTCGATTTGGGAGAGCATGGTCGTGCCCACGACGAGCACGGTCACCAAGGCCAGAATCAACAGCACGCCCACCAGCGTAAACGCCCGCGTCCTCCCCCCAGACCGCCGGGGCTTCGGGCAAGGGCGGCGGCGTTCGCGATGCGCGCCCGCGGACGGGAACGGACTCGGACTGGTCACCTTGGTGGCCGCCTGGCGGGGGATACGGATCATTACGGGGAGAATACCACTTCCAACTTAAGCGCGAAGGTCGGCCTCTCAATAAAATTTACCTGTTTAAGTGAAATTTTGCGCAAATGTTTTCGGCCGATAACCCGAAGTTCCGGCCCGCCCCCGCAAAAAAAAGACCGCGCCAACCCGGTTGGGCTGACGCGGTCGAGATGGGGCCGGCGCGCGTTAGCGGAGGAAGGCCTCGTGGAGACCGCCGTCGACGGTGATGATCTGGCCGGTGGTCTTGCTCAGGCGCTGGCTGACGAGGAGGAAGTAGGCTTCCGCCTGGTCGGCCGGGGTGATCGGGGCCTTCGTGAGGGTGCGGTCGGCGTAGAACTGCGCGAGCTTGCTCACGAGCGACTCGGTTTCCTCGTTGTCGGAATACGGGATGTTGTATTTCGCGAGGGAACCGATGACGCGGTCGCGCGGGAACATGGCGGAACCCTGCACGACGGTGGCCGGGGCAACGCCGTTCACGCGGACGAGCGGGGCGAGCTCCATGGCGAGTTCGCGCACGAGGTGGTTCGCGGCGGCCTTCGAGGTGTCGTAGGCGACGCTGCCCTTCTTCGCGACGGCGGCGTTGGCGCTGGTGGTGAGCACCATCGCGCCGCGCAGGCCCTGCTCCTTGAACGTCTTGAACGCCTCGTCGGCCACGAGGTAGCTGCCGGTGACGTTGATGTTAAAGGTGAGCGCCCACTTTTCGTCGGGGATGTGGCCGGTCGTGTCGCTCGGCACGAAGATGCCGGCGGTGATTTCGATGGCGTCGAACCCGCCGTAGGCAAGCGCGACCTGGTCGAGCATCGTGCGGATGCTGGCGCGGTCGGTGATGTTGCCGGCGAGGCCGAGGGCGGGGCCGCAGCCGGAGAGGCCGGTGCCGGCGACGCCGATGCCGAGGCCGTATTTGTCGGTGATTTCCTTGGCGGTCGCCTCGGCGGCGGCGGCGTTCAGGTCGACGCAGACGATGTGCGCGCCTTCCTTGACGAGGCGGTGGGCGGTCTCCTTGCCGATGCCGGAGCCGGCGCCGATGACGATGTGGATCTGGCGGGCGAGTTCCTTCTCGGCGGGCATGCGCTGGAGCTTCGCTTCCTCGAGGAGCCAGTATTCAATGTCGAAGGCCTCCTGCTGCGGGAGGGCGATGTATTCATCGATGGCCTCGGCACCGCGCATGACTTCGACGGCGCAGTTGTAGAACTCGGCGGTGACGCGGCTCTCCGATTTGTCCTTGCCCCAGGCGACCATGCCGAGGCCGGGAATGAGGACGACGGTGGGGTTCGGGTCGCGCATGGCGGGCGAGTTCGCGTGCTTACAGCGCTCGTAGTAGGCGGCGTAGTCGGCGCGGTAGGCCTCGAGGCCGGCGGCGAGCTTGGCCTTGAGGGCGGCGACGTCCTCGGTCTGCGGATTCCAGTCGACGTAGAGCGGCTTGATCTTCGTGCGGAGGAAGTGGTCGGGGCAGCTCGTGCCGAGCTCGGCGAGGCGCGGGGCGTCCTTCGAGTTCACGAAGCGGAGGATTTTCTCGTCGGACTGGACGGTGCCGACAAAGCGCTTCTGCTGGCTCACCTGGCCGCGGAGCCACGGGAGGATGGCGGCGAAGGTCGCGTTGCGCTGGGCCTCGTCGAGCGACTGGTATTTCGCGCCCCCGAAGGCGGCGGCGTCCCCGCCCTTCGCGGCGTATTTCGCCTCGATGTAGGCGGCGGCGGTTTCGATGAAGTCGAGCGTCTTGGTGTAGCAGGTCTTCGCGTCGTCATCCCACGAAATAAAGCCGTGCTGGCCCATCATGATCGCGCGGATCTCGGGCTGCTGGCGGGAGATCTCCTGCATGGCGAGGCCGAGCTCAAAGCCGGGGCGCATCCACGGGACGTAGGCCATGGTGCCGCCGAAGATTTCCTGCGTGAGCTTCTCGCAGTTTTTCGAGGCCGCGATGGCGATGATCGCGTTCGGGTGCATGTGGTCGACGTGTTTGCCGGACAGGAAGCTGTGCAGCGGCGTGTCGATCGAGGACGGACGCGGGTTGAGGTTGAACGTGGTGTGGGCGTAGGCGCCAACCATTTCGTCCTCGGCCGGGGACTTCAGGCCCTTGTCCGCGCGGGCGCCGTAGCTGGCCTGCAGACCGATGAGTTTGTCCTGGTAGAGCGAGGAGAAATTCTCGCGCTTCGAGGTGCGCAGGTCGCCGCCGGAGCCCTTCACCCAGAGGACCTCGGTGTCAGCGCCCGTGAGCGGGTCCTTTTCGATGATTTTCGACGAGGTGTTACCGCCGCCGGTGTTCGTGATGCGCTGGTCGGAACCAAGGAGGTTCGAGCGGTAGACGAGTTGGGCGACGGGGTCGAGGGCGGCCGCCTTCGCGTCGTCCCAGAGATGGTTCACGTATTTGTAGCTCATGTGAGGTGGGTGGGTTTGGTGGGGAGTTGGGAGGAACTGATCTGTGAAATTCTGCGTTAGACTTTGTTTTTCTTTGTTTGTCACGAAAAGAAATTGCCGCCATCATGTCCGGCTCATGCTTGCCGTCGAGCGTCACCGGGAATTGCTGAAGCTGCTGAGCCGCAACGGCAGCGTGCGCACCGCCGAGGTGGCGCGCTCGCTGCGGGTTACCGAGGAAACCGTGCGCCGCGATTTTGAAAAGCTTGAGGCGGATGGTCTGCTCCAGCGGATGCACGGGGGCGCGGTGCAGCTTGAGGCCAACCGCCGGGAGTTTCCGGTCACCGAGCGCGCCCGGCAGCATGCCGCGGAGAAGAGCAGCATTGCTCGCGCGGCACTCGCGCTACTCCAGGCCGGGCAGACCATCTTTCTCGACGCCAGCACGACCACCCTCCAGGTCGCGCACCTGCTCGGCGAAACCCCGCTCACCGTCGTGACCAACTCCCTGCAGATCGCCACCGCTCTGGCCGGCCGGAGTTCCCTCAAGACCATCGTGCTCGGCGGCAGCCTGCTGCCCAGCTCACTCTCCTGTGCGGGCTGGGCGGCGGAGCAAACCCTTGACCTCTATCACCTCGACACCGCTTTTTTTTCCTGCCGCGGTCTCGACGTGGAGCGCGGCTTGAGCGACGCCACGGAGGATCAGGCCCGCCTGAAGCGGCGCGTCGTCGACCATGCCTCCAGCGCCGTGTTGCTTGCGGACCACTCGAAGGTGGGCGTCGCTTCAAGTTACTTCTTCGCGCGCAACTGCGAAATTGATATCTGGATCACCGACATCGCGCCCCGTCGCCAGGTCAAATCCGCCCTCACCGCGCAGGGCGTCCGCGTTCAAATTGCCCCTCTCCTCCCATGACCGCCAAAACCTACCTCTGCGTCGACCTCGGCGCCGGCAGCGGCCGCGTCGCCGCCATTCTCTTCGACGGAACCTCCCTCCGCATTGAGGAAGTTCACCGCTTCGGGAACCAGGGCGTGCGCCTGCCCACCGGATGGCACTGGAACCTCACCCAGCTCTTCGCGGACATTCTCGCCGGCCTCGGCGTCGCCCACCGCCGCTACGGCGACAGCATTGTCTCCCTCGGCATCGACACCTGGGGCGTGGACTACGGCCTCGTCGACGAACGCGGACGACTTCTCGGCGTGCCGTGGATGTATCGCGACGCCCGCACCGACGGCGGGATCGCCGCGACCGATGCCGTCATCTCCCGCGAAGACCGCTACCACCGCACCGGCATCCAGAGCATGTTCTTCAACTCGCTCTACCAGCTCGCGGCCGAGGCCCGGCACCACTCCGTTACGCTCGCCGGCGCCCACCGCCTGCTCTTCACCCCGGACCTGCTCGCCTACTGGCTCACCGGGTGCATGACGAACGAGCGCACCATCGCCAGCACCTCGGAAATGCTCCGCGCCGGCCGCCCGGAATGGGACGTGGAACTCGCGGAATCCGTCGGCATCCCCACCCGCATCCTGCACCCCCTCATCGAGCCTGGCACCGCCATTGGCGAGCTGCTGCCCGACCTCCAGACCAGCCTCGGCTGCGGCCCGATCAAGGTTATCGCCGTCGGCACCCACGACACCGCCTCGGCCGCGGCGGGCGTTCCCTCGCTCACGCCGAACCCCCTCTTCCTCAGCTCCGGCACCTGGTCGCTCGTCGGCTGCGAACTCGACGCGCCCATCGTCACCCCCGAAGCCAACGCCGCGGGATTCTCCAACGAACACGGCCTCAACGGCACCACCCGCTTCCTCAAGAACGTCGCCGGCATGTGGCTCCTCCAGGAATGCAAACGCGCCTGGGACGCCGCCGGCTCCACCCTCGGTTACGCCGAACTTGTCGAGGCCGCCCGTGAGGTCGAAATCGACGCGTTCATCGACCCGGACGCCCCCGCCTTCGCGCGGCCCGGCGACATGCCCGCCACCATCCAGGCCGCGCTCCGCGAGTCCGGCCAGCCCGCACCCGAGTCGCCCGGCGCCCTCACCCGCGTGATCATCCAAAGCCTGGCCGCGAAATACCGCGAAGTCCTCGCCAACCTCCGCGCCCTCACCGGCAGCACCTCCCCCACCCTCCACATCGTCGGCGGCGGGTCGCAGAACGCCCTGCTCAACCAAATGACCGCCGACGCCACCGGCCTCCGCGTCGAGGCCGGCCCGATCGAAGCCACCGTCGCCGGCAACGCCCTCGCCCAAATGCTTGCCGCCGGGGACATCGCCTCCCTCGCCGAAGGCCGCGCCTTGATTCGCCGCTCGTTCGCCCCCACGGTTTTCGAACCCCGCACCGCCTGATCCTCTCTCATGAAATACTCCCGCGTCATCGATTCTCCCGACGTTGTCCTCATCGGCAGCGGCATCATGTCCGCCAACCTCGGCGCCATGCTCAAATGCCTCTCCCCGGCCAAGCGCATCCAGGTCTATGAGGTCACCGACGACCTCGCCCAGGAAAGCTCGCACGGCTGGAACAACGCCGGCACCGGCCACGCCGGCATCTGCGAACTCAGCTACACGCCGAACCGCGAACCCGACGGCACCGTCAACGTCGGCAAGGTCATCGACATCTTCGAGCAGTTCGAGCAGTCGAAGCAGTTCTGGAGCTACGCGGTTGCCCACGGGCTCATCGACAACGCCCGCGAGTGCATCAACCCCGTCCCGCACCTCAGCTTCGTCCACGGCCAGGACCAGGTCGAATTTCTCCGCGCCCGCCACGCCGGTATGTCCGCGCACCATTTCTTCCGCTCGATGGAATACACCACCGACCGCGAAACCATCGCCCAATGGGCTCCCCTGCTCACGGAAGGCCGCGGCTCCGAGCCCATCGCCGCGACGAAGATGGACGGCGGCACCGACGTCAACTTCGGCGCCATCGCCCGCAAACTCCTCCACTGGCTCTCCACCCAGGACGGCTGCGGCATCGCCAGCGGCCACCGCGTGACGGACATCAAACCCGCCGGCTCCGGCTGGACCGTGACCGCCCGCAACCTCGCGACCGGCGAAACCCACTCCGTCACCACGAAGTTCATCTTCATCGGCGCCGGCGGCGGCAGCCTCCCGCTGCTCCAGAAAGCCGGCATCCCCGAGGCAAAGGGCCTCGGCGGCTTCCCCATCGGCGGCCAGTGGCTCGTCTGCGACAACCCCGAGATCGTCGCCCGCCACCGCGCGAAGGTTTACGGGCAGGCCCAGCCCGAGGCGCCCACCATGGCCGTGCCGCACCTCGACACCCGCCTGCTCGACGGCAAACAAACCCTCCTCTTCGGCCCCTTCGCCGCGTGGACGACAAAATTCCTCCACCGCAAGGGTAGCCCGCTCGACCTCCCGTTCTCCATCCGCCCCGACAACCTCCTGACGCTCATCAAAATCGGCCTCAGCAATCTCGGCCTCATCCGCTACCTCGTGCAACAGGGCACCCAAAGCATGGCCGAGCGCATGCGCGTGCTGCACATCTTCTACCCCGCCGCCAAGGCGTCCGACTGGCGCCTCATCGACGCTGGCATCCGCGTGCAGGCCATCAAAAAAACCGACGGCGAAGCTGGCATCGTCCACTACGGCACCGAGGTCATCACCAACCAGGCGCGCACCATCTCCGCCCTGCTCGGCGCCTCGCCCGGAGCCTCGGTCTCCGTGCCCATCGTTCGCCAGGTCATCGAAAAATGCTTCCCGGAAATTCTCGAAAGCGCCGACGGCCGCGCCCGCATGAGCGAAATTCTTCCGACGTGGAATGTCGACACGCGCCAACCCGAGCACGCCGACACCTTCGAACGCGTGCAGAAGCGCACGAACGAAATCCTCGGCCTCGGCTAACCGCCCTCGCGCCGTCCGCGTTGACCCCCGTCAAATCCCGCCCGCCCTACCCTCGCGGCGGGGCAGCGGCGCGGCTATCGTTTTCGACATCACCCCATTCATGAGAGACCTCACCCACCCCGCCGACCACCTCGTCCAAGCCATGGAGCGGATCTACCGCTACCGCATGACGACCACCTCCGGCGGGAATCTCTCGATCCGCGACGCCAACGGCGACATCTGGATCACCCCCGCCCGCGTGGACAAAGGCTCCCTGCGCCGCGAGGACATCGTGTGCGTGAAACCCGACGGCTCCACCGTGGGCCGCCACCCCGCCTCGTCCGAGTTCCCCTTTCACCGCCGCATCTACGAGCTCCGCCCCGACCTCCAGGCCATCGTCCACGCCCACCCGGTCGCCCTCGTCGCCTTCAGCATCTGCGGAGAGGCCCCAAACACCCGCCTCTTCACCAAAAGCCGCGCCATCTGCGGCGACGTCGGCTTCGCGCCCTACGCCCTACCCGGCAGCGAAAAGCTCGGAGCCAACATCGCCGCCGTTTTCGCCACCGGCGTGGACTCCGTAATGCTCGAAAACCACGGCGTCGTCGTGGGCGGCGTCGATTTCCGCCACGCCTTCGAGCGCTTCGAGACGCTTGAGTTCACCGCCAAGACCATCATCAAGGCTCTCGCCCTCGGCCCCGTCCGTTACCTCGGAGACGCCACCATCGCCGCCGCGCACACCCGCGCCGCCGAGCTTCCCACCTTTCCCGCCGAAGCTGCCGGCAGCGCCGAACGCGAGGCCCGCGCGCAGCTCTGCGCCTTCGTCCGCCGCGGCTACCAGCAGCGGCTCCTCATCAGCACCGAGGGCAGCTTCTCTGCCCGGCTCGGCCCGGATGATTTTGTCATCACCGGCCACACCGTCGACCGCGCCACCATCAACCCCGCGGACCTCGCGCGCGTCCGCGCCGGTGCCGCCGAGGCGGGTCCCGCGCCCAGCCACGCCCACCCGCTCCACCGCGCCATCTACCGGCGCCACCCTGAGATCACCGCGATCATCAACGCCACGCCGGTGAACGCCACCGCGTTTGCCGTTTCCGACACCCCGCTCGACACGCGCACCATCCCCGAGAGTTACATCTTTCTGCGCGACGTCGCCCGCCTCCCGCTGCTCGAAACCTACCTCGAACCGGAAAAGATCGCCGCGCGCATGACGCCCGAATTCCCCGTCGCGCTCATCGAAAACGACGGCGCGCTCGTCCTCGGCCGCACGCTCCTCGACGCCTTCGACCGCCTCGAGGTGCTCGAAACCACCGCCGAGGCCGTCATCAACAGCCGCGCCCTCGGCCCGGTGCGCACGATGAACGACGAGGTCATCGACGAACTCGTCGCCGCCTTCCTCACGCCGAAAGCCTGACGCCCGCTACGCGTCGTAGAATCCGAAGTATCGCCGCGCGTTGTGGTAGCACACGTCGGCCACGAGCCCGCCAACGAGCTTCGTGTCGTTCGGCAACCGCCCGCGCGTGATGTCGTCCCCGAGGATGTTGCAGAGCAGGCGGCGGAAGTATTCGTGCCGCGTGTAGGACAGGAAGGACCGGCTGTCCGTCAGCATGCCGACAAATTGGCTGAGCAGCCCGAGCTGGGAAAGCGCCTCGATCTGTCGCGTCATGCCGTCGAGCTGATCGAGGAACCACCACCCGCTCCCGAACTGCATCTTGCCGGCCACGACCCCGTCCTGGAAGTTCCCGATCATCGTGGCGATGAGTTCGTTGTCGCGTGGATTCAGGTTGTAGATGATCGTCCGCGGCAGCGCGCCCGCATAGTCGAGCCGGTCGAAGTGGCGCGACATCGCACGGCCCACCGGCAGATCGCCGATCGAGTCAAAGCCCGTGTCAGCCCCGACGCGGTCCTTCATCCGCGTGTTGTTGTTGCGGAACACGCCGTAGTGCATCTGCATCGTCCAGCCCTTCGCCGCATCCATCGCCGCCAGCTCGTGCAGCAGCAGGGATTTGTAGACCGCCGCCTCCGCACCGGTCACCGCCTGCCCCGCCCGCGCCCGGGCAAAAATCGCCGCGACCTCGCTGCGGGTGAAATCCTCCGCCCACACCGTTTCCATCCCGCGATCCGAGAGTCGGCAGCCGTTCTCCGCAAAAAAGTCGTGCCGCGCCTGCAGCGACGTGAGCAGCGCATCGAGCGAATCCACCGCCATCCCCGCCGCCGCCTCGAGCGCGAGGAGCCAGGGCCCGAAAACCGCCGGCTGGTCGACGGCCAGCGCCTTGTCCGGTCGCCACGTCGGGCGCACCTGCACGCCAAACGACGCATCCGCCGCAATCGCGCGATGGAATTCCAGCGAATCCACCGGGTCGTCCGTCGTGCAGACCACCTCGACCCGCGAGCGAAGCATGAAGCCCCGGCTCGAGAACCCCGGCTGCGCGAGCTGCGCGTTGCATGCGTCGTAGATTCCGCGCGCCGTGTCCGGCCCGAGCAGCCGGTCCGTCACGCCAAAATACCGGGCCAGCTCCAAATGCGACCAGTGGTAAAGCGGGTTGCGCAGCAGCTTCGGCATCGTGGCCGCGAAATGCGCGAACTTCTCCCAGTCGTCCGCGTCGCCCGTGCAGAACCGCTCGTCCACCCCGGCCGTCCGCATCGCGCGCCACTTGTAGTGGTCGCCCCCGAGCCAGAGCGCCGTCATCGTCGGCCACGTCGCGTCCTCGGCAATCTCCTTCGGCGACAGGTGGCAGTGGTAATCGATGATCGGCAGTCCGGCGGCAAATCCGTGGTAAAGCTCGCGGGCGGCCGCGGTATCCAAAAGAAAATCGTCGTGGATAAAAGGGAGACTCATTGAGGGATTGCAAACAGGAATACCCACCCGGGAATGCGACGCCACGCCAAAGTTTGCGGAAATAGGTTCTTGCAACCTTTCCCGGCCTGAACAAAAACCAAACTCCCTCATATCCCTCACCTTTCCCTATGGCCAAAAGCGCATTCCCGACCATCCCCGCCATCGCCTACGAAGGCACCGGCACGACCAACCCCCTCGCCTTCCGGCACTATAATCCCGAGGAGGTCATCGACGGCCGCACCATGGCCGAGCACATGCGCTTTTCGATCGCCTACTGGCACGCGTTCCGCGGCACCGGCGCGGACCCGTTCGGCCCCGGCACGATTGTGCGCCCGTGGGAAAAGGGGAAGGACGCCGTGAGCGTCGCGAAGAAGCGCATGGACGTCGCCTTCGAGTTCTTCCAGAAAATCCGCGCGCCGTTCTACTGCTTCCACGACCGCGACATCGCACCCGAAGGCGCCACGCTCGCCGAGTCGAATAAAATCCTCGAAGCCGTCGCCGCCCACGCCAAGCAGCTCCAAAAGGCCACCGGCATCAAGCTCCTCTGGGGCACCGCGAACCTCTTCTCGAACCCCCGCTACATGTGCGGTGGCGCCACGAATCCCGACGCCCACGTCGTCGCCTACGCCGCCGCGCAGGTGAAGAAAGCCATGGACGTCACCAAGGAACTCGGCGGCGAAAACTATGTCTTCTGGGGCGGCCGCGAGGGTTACGAAACCCTCCTCAACACGGACCTCAAGCGCGAGCAGGACCACCTCGCCCGCTTCCTCCACATGGCCGTCGACTACGCGAAGGAGATCGGCTTCAAGGGCCAGTTCCTCATCGAGCCGAAGCCGAAGGAACCCACCACGCACCAATACGATTTCGACTGCGCGACCTGCATCGGCTTCCTGCGCACCTACGGCCTCGAGAAACACTTCAAGTTCAACATCGAGACCAACCACGCCACCCTCGCCGGCCACACCTTCCAGCACGAGATCGAAGTCGCCGCCGCCGCCGGCATGCTCGGCTCGATCGACGCGAACACCGGCGACCTCCTCATCGGCTGGGACACCGACCAGTTCAACACCGACGTGAAGGAGCTCACCCTCGCGATGACCTCCATCCTCAAGGCCGGCGGCCTTGGCACCGGCGGCTTCAACTTCGACGCGAAGCTCCGCCGCACCTCCACCGACATCGAGGACCTCTTCCACGCCCACATCGGCGGCATGGACGCCTACGCCCTCGCCTTCAAACTCGCTCGCCGCATCCTCGCCGACGGCGCGTTTGAAAAACTCGTCGCCGACCGCTACGCCAGCTTCGACACCGGCTACGGCCGCGAAATAGAGCAGGGCACCACGTCGTTCAAGAAACTCGAGAAGCTCGTGCTCACCAAGCTCGGCGAGCCGACCCCGAAGAGCGGTCGCATTGAGTTCTTCCAGAACCTCCTCAACGACTACCTCCACAACGGCCGCTAAGCCGCCCGCACCATGGCCATCACGCTCGGGGTCGACTGCGGCACGCAGAGCACGAAGACCATTGCCCTCGACGCGGAGAGCGGGATAATCCTCGCCTCCGCCAGCCGGCCCTACGACCTCCTGCCCGGTCTGCCGCCCGGCCACGCCGAGCAGCACCCGCAAACGTGGGCCGACGCCATGCTCGCGACGATCGATGAGGTCGTCGCCGCCCTCGGCGAACGGCGCGGCGAAGTCCGCGGTATCGGCGTCTCCGGTCAGCAGCACGGTTTCGTGCCGCTCGACGCGTCGGGCGAAGTCATCCGCCCGGCCAAACTTTGGTGCGACACCAGCACGACCGAGGAATGCGCCCTACTCACCGCGCAACTTGGCGGACCCGCCGCCGTCATCGACCTCGTCGGCAACGCCATGCTCCCCGGATTCACCGCGCCGAAGATTCTCTGGCTCAAACGCCACGAGCCGGAAAACTTCGCCCGCCTCGCCCACACGCTGCTCCCGCACGATTACCTGA
>JAIYAZ010000145.1 GCA_027488755.1 Verrucomicrobiaceae bacterium
CCCGATCCATTCGTAGGCCGCCGGCCGCGGATGACGCCCGAGGCATGAAAATCGGCGCTCTTCTGCGGCCCCTCTGGCTGGCCTTCCTCCTCGCGGCCCCGCTCCACGCCGAGGTCCGGCTGCTTGCCTCCGGCGAGATTCCGGCCTCGGCGCGGGACGCCCGGGGCGAAACCCTCGGCGGCATCGGCTCCGCCGCGGCCTACGATCCGCGCACCGGCGACCTTCTGTTCATGCCCGACCGCGGCGCTGGCGATGGTTCGCTCCCCTTCGCCCCACGATTTCACCGTTTACGAATCGAGCGCCACGGCGAACGCCTCACCGCCCGCCTGCTCGCGACCACGCTGTTTTGGGACGAACGCGGCCGCCCCTTCACCGGCCTCAGCCCCGATCAGAATCTCCGCCCCACGCACGGCGAACAGGCCTGCCTCGATCCCGAGGCCCTCGCCGTCGCGCCCGACGGCAGCCTCTACGTCGGAGACGAATACCGCCCCGCCCTGCTCCACTTCCGCCGCGACGGCCGGCTTCTCCGCATCCTCCCGCTGCCCGCGTGGTATGTCCCGCGCGACGCCCGCGGCCGGCCCGCCTATGCCGCCGGCGCGACGATCGCGTCCGGCCGCACGGAAAACCAGGGCATCGAAGCCCTCGGACTCCTCCCCGACGGAAACCACGCCATCGTCATCCTCCAAAGCGGACTCGCGCAGGATGGCGGCCACGCCGCGGGCCTCAGCCGCGTGCTCGTGCTCGACCTCACCACCGGCCAGCCCATCGCCGAATACGCCTACCGCATCACGCGCCCGCGCGGCACTACGTTCGCGGACCTCTCCGTGAACGATCTCGCCGTCCTCGACGAAAACACCCTCCTTGTCCTCGAGCGCGACGGCCGCGGCCGCAACGGCGATCCATCAGCTCCCACCGCCCGCACCAAGGCGGTTTACCGCGTCGACCTCCGCGGCGCCACGAATCTCCTCACGTTCTCGGACCACCGCCTTCCCCCCCGCGGACTCCGCCCCGTGAAAAAAAACCGCGTCCTAAATCTCCCCGATCTCGTCCGCCAGTTGAAGCTCCCGCGCTCCGGGCTCGCCGCCAAATGGGAGGGCCTCGCCTTGCTGCCTTCCCCCGAGCCTGGCACCCACCGCGTCCTGCTCACCGCGGACAACGACTTCCTCTCCCCGCGCCTCCATATCAACGGCCGCACCATTCCCTTCCCCCGCGCCCGGGACGCCGTGCCCACGCAGCTCTTCGAAGTCCAATTCTCTCCGTAGTCCCCGTGCTCGCCGCCCTCTTCCTCGACCACCCCGGCCGCCCCGCGCCCGCCTGGCTCCGCGTCGCCTGGCTCGTCGGGCTAACCGCGGCCCTCGCGGCGGTCTGCTGGCTCGCGCTGGCCGCCTTCACGTCGAACTGGGACGCCATCTGGGAGCGCCGCTCCATCTTCTGGCGCGGTTGGGGACTCACCATCGGCATTTCCCTCGCCGCCCTCGTCCTCAGCACCGCCCTCGGCGTCCTGCTCTCGCTCGCCCGCCGCTCCCGCATCCTCCCCCTCCGCTCGATCGCCATCCTTTACGTCGAGCTGGTCCGCGGCTCCCCGCTGCTTGTGCAGATCCTCTTTTTGTGGAGCGTGTTCGGGCTAGTTCACTTCAACGACCGCATCCTCGCCGGCATCCTCATCCTTTCCGGATTCTCCGCGGCCTACCTCGCGGAAATCATCCGCGGCGGCATCGAGGGCGTCGGCGAATCTCAGCTGGAAAGCGCCCGCGCCATCGGCCTCACCACGCCGCAAACCTACCGCTTCGTGATTTTCCCGCAGGCCATGCGAAACATCCTGCCGGCGCTCACCGGCCAGTTCGCCTCGCTCATCAAGGATTCCTCGCTCCTCTCGATCATCGGCATCGAGGAATTCACCCTCGCCGCCCAGCAGGTGAACTCCGCCACCTACAGCACGCTCGAAAGCTACGTGCCCCTCGCCCTCGGCTATCTGCTGCTCACCCTGCCAATCTCCGGCCTCGCCCGCCTGCTCGAACGCCGCTTCCACTATGAACATTGAGCTCCGCGGCCTCACCAAACGCTTCGGCGCCAACGCCGTGCTCGCCGACGTCACCCGCACGCTTTCGTTCGCCCATACCCTCGCCCTCATCGGCCCCTCCGGCGGCGGCAAATCCACGCTGCTCCGCATCCTCGCCGGCCTGCTGACCCCCGACGCCGGATCCGTCGAGGTCGACAGCCGCCCGCTGCCCACCGCCGAGGAGGAACGCCGCCGCTACCGGGCCGGCATCGGGATCGTTTTCCAGGCCTACAATCTCTTCCCCCACCTCACCGCCCGCGAAAACATCCTCCTCCCGCTCATCCAGGTCCATCGCCTCGCGCCCGATGAAGCCGACGCGCGCACCGCGGAGGTCCTCACCCGCTTTCAACTCTCCGCCCACGCTGACAAACACCCCGCCGCCCTCTCCGGCGGTCAACGCCAGCGCATCGCCATCGCCCGCGCCGTCGCCACCCACCCCCGGTTCCTGCTATTCGACGAGCCGACCTCCGCCCTCGACCCGGAAATGACCGCCGAGGTGCTCGACCTCCTGGCGGAACTGCGCGCCGAAGGCCGCACGCTCATCCTGGTCACTCACGAGATGGGTTTCGCGCGCCACACGGCCGATCTGGTCGCGTTCGTTGGCCAGGGCACCCTGCTGGAAGTCGCTCCGCCCGAGGCCCTTTTTACCGTGCCGTCCCACCCCGACGTGCGCCGTTTTCTTGGGCGCATCCTCAGACACTAGGTGGACCGTTCCACAAGCCGAAACCGGTTCCGGATTTGAGGTTGTTCACAACTAGGAGAAGAAGAAATTTTGGACGACCAGATTCTTCTTATTCATAACGTGGTGAATAACTCCCCCGAACCTTGTTCCTCATAGGTTTTAAGGGTGTTCCACGCCGATTTGATCGTGTGAATGAAATCTCCACGCGTCCGGAACGCTGCCGATAAACCCCACCGTCCGCCGAGGAAACCCGCAAGCGCCCGCAGGCATTCACGAGTTATTCACAGAGCATTCACGGACGGTATCGGGCGATCACGAGCGTGGTATATTCAGTCTCCACGATCCGCGTGCGGCCCTTGATGGCCTCCTGGGTTTTGCCCTTGGACTGGCGCACACCAACGATGCGCGGCACGCCGCCCGCGATCGAACCCGAACCGCCATAGCTGGACTCAGAATATTTCCGTAAACCCACCTTCACGCCCTCAAGAATCCGAATCTGCACGGTCAGGTTCGAACCGTTCAGGGAACCGCTCACGTCCGCGCGCTGATTTGTCAGACGGGTGACGTTGGCGAAACTGCCGGCCCCGCCGATGCCAAAGCTCTGGGTGAAAACCACCCAGCCGCCGCGCAGGCCGCGCACGCTGGTTTCCGTGCGGTCGGAGTCGGTCACTTTGTCGAGATCGACCTCCGTGAGCGCCGCCGCGACTTCGTCGAGGTTTCGCGCATCGGTGAACTGCAGAACGTAAAGATCAAGGCGGCCGGCCTGGGCAGCCAGCGGGGTGAAGACCAGAGCGACGGCGGCGGCGAGGAGAATGGGCAAGCGCATAAGCCAAGGCTTTTCAGAGCGGGGGAAAACCTGCAACAGAAAAGCCGTGCCGAACTCCACGCCTCAGGACGAGACCTGGACCGCCCCCGACGGAACGCGCCTCGGCTGCCGGCGCTGGTTGCCGACCGGTCCGATCCGCGCGCGGGTCATTGCTCTGCATGGTCTCGGGTGCTGGGCGGGTGACTTTGATCCGCTCGCCGCCGAATTGGTCCGCCGCGGCATCACGCTCGAAGCGTGGAATCTGCGCGGGCAGGGGCTGGATCCCGAAACCGAGCGCCGTGGGGCCTGGCTGGAGGTCGAAGGTCACCTCAACGATCTCGCCCGTTTTTCGGAGGGTTCGCCGAATGTCCCCACCTTCCTCTGCAGCGACAGCATGGGCGCTCTGCTCGCGATCCAGGAAGCAGCGCGGGCCGGCGCGGACGACCGTTGGCGCGGGCTCATCCTTTTTGTCCCCGTCGTCGCTCTCGCGCAGGAGAATCCCGCCTGGGTCCGCGCCGCGCTGCGCAGCGCCGCGACCCTGGCCCCGGCGCTGCGCCTGCGACCAGGCTGGTTTGTGCACGGCAAGGCCGGCATCCCGCCGCTCTCGCGCATCCCCGAACGGCAGCGGGCGCTGGAAGTCGCGCCGCATCGCCTCGGCCCCCTTACCCTCGGCTTCCTCGCCCGGATGGGCGCGCTCATCGAGGCCGCCAACCCAGCCGCCCCTCGCATTACGCTGCCGGTCGCGGTGGTCGCGGCGGGTCACGATGTGTTTGTGCGCCTCGAGCAGACGCGGGATTTTGTCACGCGGCTCGGCAGCGCGGACAAAACGTGCCTCGCGTATCCGGAAAGTTTCCATCAGGTGCTCTTCGACCTGGATGCACCGCAGGTCGTGGCGGACGTCGCCGACTGGATCGAGCGGAGGATTCCGCCGGCGGTCAGCTGAACATTTCGCCGAGGAGCGCGGCGTATTTGTCGGTCACGACGTGGCGACGAATTTTGAGCGTCCCGGTGAGTTCATCGCCAAGCTCGAAGGGTTTGGGGAGAAAGCGCCACGCGACAATGCGCTCGAAGGGCTTGAATCCGGTCTCGGCGGCCACGAGGCGGCGGATCTCGGTGTCGATCAAACCGCGGGCGACCGAGTTTTCCGCCAGCTCCGCGGCTGTGGCGGCGGAGAGCCCCGCGTCGCGGAAGGCGTCGAGGTTCGGCACGAGAAGCGCGCCGAGGAATTTCTGGTCCTGCCCGACGACCATGCATTGGTCGATGTAGCCGGACTGGGTGAGTTTGTTTTCGATCGGCACTGGCTCGATGTTTTCCCCGCTGAGGAGGACGATGGTGTCCTTCGAACGGCCGACGATGCGCAGGCAGTTGTTGTAGGTGACGATGCCGATGTCGCCGGTGTTCAGCCAGCCGTCCTTGAGGATGCGGGCGGTGCCTTCGGGGTCCTTGTAATACCCGGCCATGATTTGCGGGCCGCGGGCGTGAATCTCGCCGCGCAGGCCGCGGCCCTGCCCGCCGTGGCGGGGATTCGGGTAGAGGATTTCGCCGGTGTTGAGATCGACGATGCGGATTTCGGTTTCCGGCCAGAACGGGCCGACGGTGCCGATCACGAGGTTCTTCCACGTGCGGACGGCGAGCACCGGAGAGGTTTCCGTGAGCCCGTAGCCCTCGAGCACGGGGATGCCGATGAAGTTGAAGAATTCGTCCACGTGCGGCTGGAGCGCGCCGCCGCCGCTGATCGTGCCGCGGAATTCCCCGCCGACAATGGCGCGCAGGTTTTTCAGAACGAGCCCGTCGAGCAAGCCGTAGGGCACGCTGAAAATGACAAGGCTCGCGAGGTGGTGAGCGGCGAGGGCGAGGCTCTGCGGCAGCGAGCGGCCCTCGAGGTCGAGCTGCTGGCCGAGGAAGAAGCGGTGGGCGCGCTTCACGCGCACGGCGCTGCGGTAGGCGAGGTGGAAGAGCGCGCGGCGGTGCGGGGGCGCTTTTTCGACCGAGGCGAAGATTTTTTGGTAGAGGCTTTCCCAGAGCCGCGGCGCGGAACACATCATCGTCGGGCGCACGGTCTTGAGGTCGTCGGCGAGATGTCGCAGCGAGGTGTAGTAGGTGCAGACGCCCCAGCTGATGGCGAGGGTCTGGAACACGCGTTCGTAGCTGTGCCAGATGGGCAGGATGGACAGGGCGCGGTCGCCGTATTTGAGCGGGAAGGGCAGGCCGCGAATCTGCGAGACCATGTTCGCGTGCGTGAGCTGCACGCCCTTCGGGGTGCCGGTGGTGCCCGACGTGTAGATGAGCGTGAAAAGGTCGCCGGGCTGGATGGCGGCGGTGCGCTCCTCCGCGCGGCGGTCGCCGGCCTCACGGCGCTGGCGGCCGAGGGATTCGATCTCGGCGAGCGGGCGGGCGGTGGCGTCGCCGGGGAAGGCGGGATCCATCACAAGGATGTGGCGCAAACCGGAAACGCCGCTGCGCCGGAGCTTTTCGAGCGTGGAGGCGTTCTCCACGAAGGTCACCGTGACGTCGGCGTGCTCGAGGATGTAGCGGATTTCCTTCTCGGTGACGTCGGTGCCGCGGGGAACGTCCGCCGCGCCGCAGAGCATGACGGCGGCATCGGCGACGACCCATTCCAGCCGGTTGTCGGCGAGGAGACCGACGTGGTCGCGCGCGTTGACGCCGAGTTCGATGAGGCCGGTGGCGAGGTTCAGGCCGCGCTCGTAGAGCTCGCGGAAGCTGGTAAAGGTGCGGGAGCCATCCTTGTTGCGCGGGGCGAAGGCGGGCGAGTCACCGTAACGCGCGGCCGCTTCGCGATAGAGCAGCGCGATGTTCGTGGGGATGATCCGGCCGGGCATGAAGGTTAGCGCGGCGGCCGGGGCGCGCCGGATTCGCGGAAGGTGATGCGGGCCTTCGTGAGGTCGTAGGGCGAGATTTCCACGGTCACCTGATCGCCGGGCACGATGCGGATGAAGTTTTTCCGCATTTTTCCGGAGATGTGGGCGAGCACGACGTGGTTGTTGGTGAGCCTTACGCGGAACATCGTGCCGGGGAGCACTTCCGTCACCACGCCTTGCGCGACAATGGCATCATCGTTGGCCATAGGTCCGGCGGATATATTATGGGGCCGATTCAAAATCAACCCATCTCACAAGGGAGGCGAGTGGGGCGTGGCCCTCCGCGTGCCAGGTGAAGGGCGGGAACTGCATGCGCCCAAGCGGGCAAAGGCGCGAGGCCCCGAGGGTGGCGAGGCGGGTGGCGAGATCGTCGGTGGCGGGCCAGAGGCCGATGGCGCCGAGCCAGGGGCGCACGGGAGCGATGGCGGCAGCGAGGTCGTCGGGGAGCGGTTTGACAAACACGACGCGGTTGAGCGGCGAGGTCGCAAACCACGGGTCGTCCTCAAAGATCACGGTCCAGTCGGTGGAGTCCGGGCTGGTCCAAAGCGCGACGCGGTCATCGTTCGCGGCCCGGAAGGAATAGTTCGTGCGCAGGCTGGCGATGGCGGCGTGTTCGCCGGTGCTGATCGGGCCGCGCGGGGTGTGCGCCTGGAAGGCGGCCATGGCGGCGGCCAGGCGCTCGGCGTAAGCTCGGGCGATGGGGCGCGCGACGTAGAGGGCATGCGGCGAGAGGCAGCCCTGTTGATCGTAGAGCGAGACGTCGCGGGCGGCGGCGTCAACGGATTGAAAATCGGGATCGTCGAAAACGACGCCGAAACTCACGCGGTGACCGTGCGGTTGGAAGGGGATGCCCGCCGGGGTCTGGCGGCGGAAAAACGCGATGGTCTCGTCGTCGCCAAAAACGACGACGGCCCCGGCGGCCGGCAACCATTCGGGCGGCAGCGCGGGGCTGGTTTCCACGCGGGCCGCGAGTTCCGGCGGGAGGGCCGCCACAAACGCCGCGACCTCGGGCAGACCGCGCGAAGGGAGCTTGACGAAATTGTGCGCGCCGAGGAGCAGGCCGCGGAGAAGGCTTTGCAGGGCGGCGTGTGGCGTGTTGCCACTGACGACGTGGAGAATCGTGGCCGGCGCCATGGCGTGGGCTTTGTGGCTGGCGTAGGGGCGGAAGCCGTCGAGGATTTCCGCGTGGCCCAGCTCGCGCTCGACCACGGCGAGGAGATCCCCGGCGGTGGGCGCCCCGAGAAACGGGAAGCCCGCGGCGGCGGCGGCTAGCGCGTGGGCGCGGGCGGCCGTGGAGGCGAAGGCGGACACCCCGCCAGCGCAACCGGGAAAACGCGCGGCGTCAAGCCCGGCTAATCCACGAGCGGCAGCGGACCCGCCGGCTGGAAAACGAGGTCGCGCGCGAGCGCTTCGAGCGCCGGCCGGGCCTCACGGCGCAAGAGCACGACGACGGTGCCGCCGCAGCCGCCGCCGCTCACGCGGGCGCCGGCAAAACCGCGGTCCAGGCCCAGCTCGCGGACGGCCCGCACCATGCGGTCCGTTTCGGGGGAACCGAGGCCCATGGCGGAGTAGCCGGCGTGGGATTGAGCCATGAATTCCCCGAGGATTTCCGCCGCCTCGGGCGCACGGGCGCGGAGGAGGGCGGCGGCGGTGGTGGTGCGGAGATGTTCTTCCACGGGAAACGTGAGCGCGGCGCGCACGGGGTAGCGGCGGGCGGGGTCAACGACGCTGAGCGGATCGTCGGGCGGGCCGAAGTGGGCGAGAAAATCCGCGCCGCGCATTTGGGCGGGGAGTTGTTGGGACGAGAACGCGCGGAGTTCCGAGGGGTGCAGCGAGGTGGCGTGGGCGAGCGGCCGACCGAGCGCGGCCTCGGCGAGGCGTTTGCCCATGAAGGCGGCGGCGCGCGCGGTGGCGTAGGGCGAGGCGGCGACGGCGTGTTTCACCCCGCTGGGCCAGCCGACGACGATCCAGCCGCTCGGCAGGCGCACGGGGGTGGCGAGCTGGTCGGGCCGGCAGAGAATGGGCAGCAACGAGCCGCGCACGCCGTGGGCGGAGGCGAGTTGATCCATGAGGCCGCACGGGGCGCCAACGATTTCATTCTCGGCGCGTTGGGCGGTGCGGGCGAGCGCGGTGCCGGCGTAGGTGTGGCCGGTGAAAGCAACGAGCGCGCGGAGGGTCGCGACCTCGAGCGCGGCGCTGCTGCTGACGCCCATGGAGGCGGGCACGCCGGAGTCGATGTGCAGGTCGAGGCCGGTCGTCGGCCACCAGCGGAACGCGCGGGCGTGGAGCACGAGGCAGCCGAGGACGTAGCGGGCCCAGGCGGGCACGGCTTCGGCCGCGAAAAAGGCGCGCACGGTTTCAAGCCCGCACTTGCCGCAGGCGGTGCGGCGCAGGCGGGAGAGCGGGATTTCAAACGTGCCCTCCTGCGCGCTGTGGAGCGCGAGGGAGCGGGTGGCCGTGGTGGTAATCGTGACGCGGGTGCGCCGGGCGATCGGCATTTGGAGCACGAGCGCGCCGCTGTAGTCGGCGACGCCGCCGAGCACGTCGAGGCGGCCGGGGGCTTCACCGCGGGCGGGGGGAGCGGAGGGTTTCATGGGGAGAGGAACGAGCCAACCAGCCGGCGCAGCACGGGCCGGGCCAGGCGGGCCAGGGTGGGATTGGCGTAACCGACCCAGGCGACGGGGGAGGTGGTGTCGAGGGGGGCTCGGAGCGGGCGACCGTCGGGGGATTCGATCACGCCGCCCGCCTCGGCGAGCAGGAAGGCGGTGCAGATGTCGTAGGGATGGCAGGTGAGCGAGGAGGTGATGCCGAGCCGGGCGAAGACGAGCGGGCGGAGGTCGCCGAGCAGGCGGTCGTGACCGGCGAGGAGTTCCGCGATCTGCCCGCCGGTGCTGATGTATTGGTCGTCGAACACGAGGGGCGACGCGCCCGAAGCACCGTGCAGCTCGCGCCAGAGGGCTTCCTCGAGCTCGGCGGTGAGCGCCTTGCCGTCCGGAAAGAAGCGGGCAAAGGAGGCGAAGCCGTGGCGGAAATCCGTGGCCTGCGAGGGCCGGAGCCGCAGGCGTTGCGGCGGCGTGGAGCGGTCGCGCACGTCGTGCGCCTCGGCGCGGCAGCCGCGGCCCCGAATGCCGCTGATCTGGTCGGAGCGCCACATTTTCGAGGTGGGAATTTCGGTCATCGCGGCGACGACGAGGTCGCCGAGGTGATTGCGGCGGCCGCGTTGCGGGGCGAGGGCGCCGAGCACCCACGCGCTGCGCTTGTCATACATGAGGTTTCGCGTGCCATCGATGGGATCGAGGATGCATTTCCAAGTGGTGCTGGCGATGGGCGTGCCCCGCGGGAAGGTGACGGCTTCGTGGTCCTCGATGCCTTCCATGATGATTTGCACGGGGCAGGCGGCGGGCCAGTGCGCGTCGAACCAGGCGAAAATGGCGTCCTCGCTGAGTTTGTCCACGGCGTAGATCGTGTCGGCGGCGGTGACCGCGGCGATGCGGGCAAAGCCGGCGCCGGCGGCGGGCCGGGCGGCCAGCAGGGTGTCGCGAATGTGGGCCTCGAGCGAGCAGAGCAGGCGGCGGGCGCGTTCCAGGGAGAGGGTTTTCATGCGGCGGGGACGGCGGCGCGGAGCTCGGCGGCTTTCTGGTCGGGGTTGGATTCGTTGGTCATGGAGCCGCCGCCGATCTCGGGTCCGGCCAGGTATTTCAACGTGTCGGGCGTGCGCAGGGGGGGATGAAATTCGAGGTGAAAGGGGTAGTCCGCGTGGTCTTCATCGTCGCACGGGGCCTGATGGATGGCCATGACGTAGGGCATGGGGCGGTTCCAGAGGCGATCGTAGGTGGCGGCGACGGCGCGGACCATAAGGCCGAGATCGCGAAGTTCCGCCGGACTGAGCTCGGGCAGGGCGGTCACCGGGCGGCGGGGCCAGACGTAGACTTCGTAGGCGTAGCGGGCGAACCAGGGCACGAACGCGACGAAGCTGGGGTTTTCGGCGATCACGCGCGGCCCGGCGAGTTCGCGGGCGAGGAGGTCGGTTCCCAGATTGCGCCCGTGATTGCGGCGGTAGGCGCGGCTGCTGGCGACTTCGCGGGCGGTGTGGCCGTAGATGAGGTTGCCGGCGTAGATCTGGCCGTGGGGGTGGGGGTTCGAGGTGCCGACGAGCGAGCCGCGGTTTTCGAAGATCAGGACATGCCGCACCTCGGGACGGGCGGCGAGGGACGCGGTGCGTTCGGCCCAGACGGTGGCGACGCGGGCGCATTCCTCGGCGGTAAGATCGGGGAAGGATTTGGCGTGGTCGGGGTGGTAGCAGATGACCTCCGCGGTGCCGTGCGCGGGGCGGCGGGATTGCAGCGGATCGCCGGGCGGCGGCTCGGGGGCGAGGGCGGTGGAGAAACAGGGGAGGTCGTTTTCGAAGACGAAGACGCCGGAATAGGCGGGATTCGTTCCGTGCAATCGCGGGTTGCCGGGGCAGAGGGCGCAGGTTGGGTCGTAGGTCGGCGGCTGCAGCGCGGTGGCGGCGTGGGTCTCGCCGATCCAGGGTCGGCCTCCCCGGTGCGAGGTGTAGAGGATCCATTCTTCGCGGAGCGGGTGCCAGCGTTGCTCCCAGACAACGTCGGCGGGTTGGGCGGGGGTGTTCACGGGACGGGAGTATCGTGGTATCCGCGGAGGTAAGCTTGTGCCGCGGCGCGCAAAACTTGTAAAATCTGTTACGAAATGCCCAAGAAGGGGCGGCATTCATGCAATTTTCACAAATCGAGGCGGAGATCATGGCGGCGCGGATCACGTTGTGCCGGCCGGTGCGCCCGGTGCGGCGGTTTCCGCGGAGCGCGGCGCATGGGCATGATTTCTTTGAACTCGGGTTTGTGCGGCGCGGTCACTACGAGCTGATGCAGCCGGGGCGGGCGGCGGTTCGGGTGGAGGCCGGGCAGATGGTGCTGCTGCCGCCCGGGGCGATTCATTACGAACGGTATGAGCGGGGGATTTTGCCTCGGGTGGGGTGGCTGGGTTTCTCGGTGCCGCCCGGCGGGCGGTTGGCGGCGCGCTTGCACGCGCTGGCGGGGGAGCCGCGGCCGGTCCCGCCGGAGAATCTGGAGTTGCTGGCGGACGAAATCATGCACGAGCGGGCGGTGCGCCCGCCGGGCTGGGAATTGAAGGTCGCGGCGGCGGTCACGCGTTTGATCGTCCTGCTTGGGCGGCAGCCGCTGGCCGGGGGCGGGCGGCGAAGGTCGCCGCGCCGCGCGGCTCCGGGCGTGCCGGTGCATCTGGTGGGCCAGTTGATGGCGGCGGCGCATCACCTTGAGGAGCATTGCCGCGAACGCATCGTGATCGCGGAATTCGCGGCGGGGCAGGGGCTTTCGCCGGCCTATTTCGCGGCGCAGTTCCGGCGACACCTTGGCGTGAG
>JAIYAZ010000052.1 GCA_027488755.1 Verrucomicrobiaceae bacterium
AGACCCGCGACGGCGAGGATTGCTGCTACGGGCAGAATTCGAACGGATTAATGAGCGCAACTCCGCTTCGGTCAAAGTCGGCGACATTTCGGGTCACGATCGTCAAGTCGTGTACTGCGGCCGTTGCCGCGAGCAAACCGTCGATGGAAGGAATCGGCTGCTCTTGGGAAAGGCGGCCCCACCGCTCGGCAACGGCAGCGTCCACCGGAAGGACATGCTCCGAGAAATCCTCACAGATCCCTTGGAACCACCGCTCAAGGGCATTCGCCGCCATCGAGTCTTTACGCCGCATCGATTCAATCCCGCGCCGTAGCTCTCCAAGGGTAAGGACGCTCAAATAAAGATCGTCCCGGGCCACCGAGGAAATCCATGCGACCACGGATGGACTTCGCTTCGGACGACGAAGCTCGGACAGCACATTGGTGTCGACCAGATAACCCTTCAAAGCGAAATGTCCCGGGGCAGATCGCGTCGACGTTCGAAAAGGTCGCGAGGCTCATTTTTGCCAACCGGCGGAATCTCCAAGAGGTAGTCGGCAAAAGTTTTGCCGTCCTTGGCATGATCCAAGACTGCCGAGCGTAAAATCCGTCGGTGTTTCTCTTCCATTGAAACGCCATCGCGGGCCGCGAGGCTGCGAAGCCGACGAACGACCTTCTCCTCAATGTTGCGGACGACCAACTGAGCCATGGCGATATTATGCTATCATTGATTGCACCCGTCAATTCAGGATGCGCCGGGAAGGCAGAAAGCGGCTTTCGCCAGCGTTTACACCGACGGTCAACCCGCCTACACTCGACCCCGTGTTCAGTGGCGTTTGTCATCTCCGCGCCGACCCTCATGCGGACGGGTTCGTCCGCGACAAGAGCCACGCCTACCCGGCGTCGAATCCTTCTCCAATCTGCGCGAAGCCCCTCCCCGGCAACCTCCGGGGGACCGCGGAGCGAGACCGGCTCCAACCCGAAATGGACGTCCCGTGAAAAGCGAAGCCATTGACAGCCCCGTTGGCCTTTACAAGCCGCACCCCAGAACCCTGAACTGGTTCGGCACCAGTTCCCTGGCGATGGGCGGAAGCAACCAGAGCATCTTCATCCTGGCCGCGCTTTTGGTCGGACAGGGAACGATCTCCGGGCAGGGCACCGCGGCGATCATTTTGCTGATGGTGGGCGTGGTGCTTGGCTGTCTGGCCGTGCCGGGCTGGATCGAGTTGCTGCTGATGTATCCGAACCGCGTGGGCGGCATTGCGGCGACATGCGCGGAGGCCTTCCGGCCCTACAACCCCATTTTGGCGAATCTGGCAGGGATCTGTTACTGGTGGGGATGGGTGCCCACTTCCGGCCTGTGCTCCCTGCTCGCGGCGACGGCGATCCACGACTGGTATCTTCCGCAGCTGCCGGTCGTCCCCACCGCCATCGGGTTCGTGCTAATCTTTACCGCGGTCAACCTCGTTGGAGTGAAATGGGCGGCGAGAGTTGCCATCCCGATCGCCACCGTTTCGGCGATTCTGGCGTTGATTTCCGGCCTGGGCCCCGTACTTGCCGGAACGGTCGATTGGCGGCAGGCGACGAATTTTCACCTCACCGTGCCGTTTGAGGGTTGGTTTGGCGGCGTGACCAGCGTCATGGCTGGCTTGTTCCTGATCGGCTTTGTGGCCCCCGCCTTCGAAACGGCGGCGTGTCACGTGGGGGAAATGATCAACCCGCAGCAAAGCCTGCCGCGCACGATGCTCGCGAGCGCGGCGATGGCCTGCCTGTTTTTCATACCCCTGCCCCTCATCTGGCTGGGGGTGCTGGGGCCCGAGGCCCTGTCCAAGGATCTCGCGCAGGTGCTGGGGCCCACGTTTGCCCCGGTGTTCGGCGCGGCCGCCAAAGCGATCGCGGTTTGGTTCATGCTTTTGAACCTGATTCTGGGCGGCCTTCAGCCTCTCTGCGGCGCGCCCCGCACCCTCTCGCAAATTTCCGAGGATGGCTTGATCCCGAGAATCTTTGCGAGCCGGGCCAGGTTTACGGACGCACCGTGGTTCGCCACGTTGTTTACCTCGGGTTTTGCCATCTTTTTCCTGCTTTTGGGCGATCCGATCTGGTTGATCGCGGCGACCAACTTTACCTACGTCTTTGGCGGTCTGGTTATGCCGTCGCTGGCGGTTTGGTTGCTGCGCCGCGATGCCCCGCACGCGACGAGGCTCTGGCGCGCGCCGAAAGGCACCATCGGCCTGGGCCTTCTGGCGGCGGCCGTTTGGGCGACCACGGCCCTTCTGGGTTTCCAGCAGTTCGGACTGAGCACGGTCATTATTGGGCTGGCCTTCGCCTACTCAGGTTCGCTCCTTTATGTCTGGCGCCGGATGGAGGATCGGCGCGTCGCGAACCTGCCGTTCACATTCGAAACGCTGCACCTGAAGCTGACCGGCGCGATGGTTTTGGTGCTTCTGCTCGACGGTGCCGGATACTACCTCGCGGTGAGCAACCTTCCCCAAACGGGTTCACCGCTTTTGACGATCCTAGAGGATATTTTTGTGGTCGTGGCCTTCCTAACCGTGGCGGTTGGCTTGGTGTTGCCCGGCATGATCGTTTTCTCCGCGCAGGAGGTTTCCAATGCGGCCCTCCGACTCAGCCGAAGCACGGTGAAGGACTTTGCGCAGGCAATGAAGGCCCTCGGGGAAGGTCGCCTCGAACTCGCCCATGCGCAGGTGGAGAATCAACCGATCGCCGTGAGTTCAAAGGACGAACTCGGGCACATGATCGTGAGCTTTAACGAGCTTCAAACGAACATTGCGCTCGCCGCCCACGGCCTGGATGCCGCCCGGGAAGGCTTGAGCCAGGCACGGACCACGATCACCAACACCAACGCGGAACTGGCGCAAAAGCTCGAAGAACTGCGTCTCAGCCAGGAGCGCATGAAGATCGCTGCGGAATCAGGTCAGGTGGCCGTCTGGGAAATCGACTTATTGACCAGGAAACTGATCTGGGACGAAACCTGCTTCTCGCTCTACGAGGCGGAGCGGGAGCGATTCGACGGCACCCTAGGCGGGTGGTCGGAACTGCTGCACCCCGACGACCGGGCAGCCAATCTCCAGGCGCTAGATGAGGCCGTAAGCGGCGCGAAGAAATACGACATTGAGTTTCGCATCCTTCGAACCGATGGCGAGGTGCGACACATCAAATCGCACGCCCGCCTGATGAAGGACGAGTCGGGGGTGCCCCGCCGCCTGATCGGCATCAGTTGGGATGTCACCGAGCAGAAGAAGGTCGAGCACGCCATCCTCGCCGCCAAGATTGCGGCGGAGGACGCCTCAAGCGCCAAGTCCAACTTCCTGGCCAACATGTCGCATGAGATCCGGACGCCGATGAACGCGATCATTGGCTTCAGTCATCTCGGAACGGACGAGACCTCCCCGGAAACCCTCCGCGAGTTTCACAAACACATCAACACGGCCTCCATGGCCCTGCTCGGGATCATTGATGACATCCTTGATTTCTCCAAGATCGAGGCCGACAAGCTCCGGCTCGATCCCGCGCCTTTCCGCCTGCAGGAACTCATCCGGGACGTCTCGGACTCGCTCACCCTCAGCGCCGAGGTAAAAAATCTGCGATTGATCACGCACATCGCTCCGGAGATTCCGGATGACCTCGTCGGGGATTCGATGCGGTTACGCCAGGTTCTGATCAACCTTATTTCGAACGCGATTAAGTTCTCCAAATACGGCGACGTGACGTTGCGAGTGACGCGGGATTCGCAGGACGAGCAGAAAGTCCGGGTGCGCTTCTCGGTCCAGGATCACGGGATCGGCATCAGCGAAGAGCAACTGGGCAAACTCTTTGAGCCCTTTACCCAGGCCGACGATTCCATCACGCGGCAGTTTGGGGGCACGGGCCTCGGACTCGCGATCAGTAAACGCCTCGTGAACATGATGGGGGGCGACTTCGAGGTCGAAAGTCGGCTCGGCGAAGGCAGCACCTTCCGCTTTACGGTCGAGTTGCCACGCGCCGGCAGCGCGGGCGGAGAGATTTAACCCGATGGAGAATCCCCCCGCAAATCCGCTCGAGAACAAGCACGTGCTCGTGGTTG
Source organism: Verrucomicrobiaceae bacterium (assembly GCA_027488755.1). Classification (GTDB taxonomy): domain Bacteria; phylum Verrucomicrobiota; class Verrucomicrobiia; order Chthoniobacterales; family JAATET01; genus JAATET01. The sequence goes on from JAIYAZ010000052.1 coordinate 4,063, forward strand.
AGGATAATGAACTCAACCGACTGGTCATCCAGGGGCTACTCAAAAAGGTCGGTATCCGGGTCACGGTCGCCCATCATGGCCAGGAGGCCGTTACGCTGCTGGCCGGCGAGAACGCCTTCGATCTGGTGCTCATGGATATCCAAATGCCGGTGATGGACGGTCATGAAGCGACCCGCCAGATTCGCCAGGAGCTTCAGCTCACCGACCTGCCGATCATCGGCTTAACCGCCCACGCCCTCACCGAGGAGAGGCAGCGCTGCATGGATTCCGGCATGAATGACTTTATCACCAAGCCGGTCAGTCCAGGCCTGCTTTATTCCGTGCTCGGGCGTCACGTAAAACCTTAGCCCGCCCCAATGGCTCGCATGACCGCTGGCCAGCCCGTCAAAGACGTTCTCCGATTTTGCGGACGACAATCTCAAGAGTGCACTTCGATGCTGTCGATGATTGCACCCGTCAAATTTGGATGCGCCGCGAGAACGACCGCCTGACGATGTGCTCCCTCCGACCCGAAAACCCCCTGGGAAAGTTACCCGCGGGCGAGTTTAAACTTGTCTCGCGGTGAGAAACCCGCCCATCGCCGGTATGCGACTGAAAAAGCGAATGGTGTATAGCCAATGGCATCCGCCACCGCACCAACCGAGACCCGTCCGGCTTGCAGGAGCGTGTCGGCCCTCCGCATTCGGAGGTGAGTGAGGTGAGCCATCGGACTTCGGCCCACTTCCATCCGGGCCATCCGGCGCAGGTGCTCAACGGAAACTCCAGCTAAGCTTGCCAATTCGGTGAGCGTCCAAGGATGCGCCAATCGGGAATCGACTTCCTCCCAAAGCATCGCCAATCGACCCTGTTTCGAGTCTCCCTCCGCGGTCGAACGCCAATAGGCATTGATCAGCTCAAGCCAACGAGCCGTGAAGGCCTCGTCACAGGGACCGTCAACTTCGCGATAAAGCCCCTCGACGGCTGAAGAAAGGGCGTAAGCATGGCCGGTGGGAATGTGCCGGTTCTCTTTGGACGGCCAGTGCAGCCAGCGGGGAGGCCGGTCGTAGAGAGTCCAGACAAAGTGCCATCTGCGTCCCGCCACTGCGGCGTAGGCATGGGCTCCTCCCTTGGGACAAAGGTAGGCGTCGCCCGGACGGCAGAGCCTCCAGGTGTTACCCACAAGGACCTTCCCGAATCCGCTGACGCACGCGAGGACAAATGCCCGCTCCGCGCAGGCGGTGGACATCGAATAGGGGGGCTGGGTGTGAGAAAGTCCCAGAAGGGGAATGCCGAACGAATCGATACGCACGCATTCCGCGGTGCGAACAATCAGCTCGCGCGTTTGGGAACCCAGAGTGTGAATCTCCGGCAGCGGCGGATTCAACATGTTCGGAGATTAAGCGTTCCAACCAGGAACGCAAACTTCCGATGGGGATTTGGCGAAGGTCCATGTGCGGACCACCGATTGTGCGCAACTTCTCACTTGTTTATCGTCCTTCTTCCGATGGGCTCCCCCGCTTTCAATCCAATCCTGCCCGGCTTCTATCCCGACCCAAGCCTCTGTCGCGTGGGGGGGGACTACTATCTGGCCAACTCAAGTTTTGAATACTTTCCCGGTGTGCCGATCTTTCACAGCCGGGATCTGGTCAATTGGAGGCAGATCGGGCACGCACTGACGCGGGAGAGTCAGCTTTTTTTGCACCAGGCCAAATGCTCGGATGCCATCGGGGCGCCGTCGCTGCGGTATCACCAGGGTCGCTTCTACATGGTCACGTTCAACGGAGTCACTGGCCGCAACTTTTATGTATCCACCACTGACCCGGCGGGCGAGTGGTCTGAGCCGGTCGCGCTGGAACAGCGCGGGATCGATCCTTCCCTGCACTTCGACGAGGACGGCAGGGTCTTTCTGACGACAAACGGAACGGGCTGGAACCCAGTGCGCGGCCTTTACCAGTGCGAGATCGAAATCGAAACGGGCCGTCAACTCACGCCGACGCGGTTTCTTTGGCCGGGAACCGGCGGCAGTTATCCGGAGGCGCCCCACCTCTTCCGGCGCGGCGGGTTTTACTATTTGCTCGCCGCGGAGGGAGGCACTGCCGAGTGCCACATGGTGACGGTCGCACGTTCCCGCGATCCCTACGGCCCCTTTGAGAGCTGCCCGGGCAACCCCATCCTGTCCCATCGCAGTCTGATGAGCCCGATTCAGGCGACCGGCCATGCAGACTTTGTGGAAGATCACCGCGGGAATTGGTGGGCGGTTTTCCTCGGCATCCGATACGCCTCAGGATCGTTCCACAATCTCGGGAGAGAGACGTTCCTCGCCCCGGTCACATGGACGAACGATGGGTGGCCTCTTGTCAATGACGGCCAGACCATTTCCCTTGAGCTGCCGTTCGACGAACTACCTCCACTCCACCCCTGGCCATCGCCCCCTGCCCGTGATGATTTCGATGCGCCGCACCTGGGATTGTCATGGGTTTTTCTTCGCAATCCCAACGCCGGGGACTGGTCGCTCACGGAACGTTCGGGTTTTCTCAGGCTGCGCTGTTCCCCGGTGACGCTGAATGACCTAGCAAGTCCCGCTCTCCTGGCGCGCAGACAGCAGCACTTTGGCTGCACCGCAGCAACCGTCCTTGAGTTCGATCCCGTTGAGGAGAAGGAGGAGTCAGGAATGTGCGTGCTCATTTCCAATGACCACCATTGTGAAATCGCCGTCACTCGCCGCGAAGGCCGGCGCGTCGTCATCGTGCGACGGACCATCGGCGACCTGAGTTGCGAGGTTGCGCGCACTCCCGCGCCCCCCGGTGCCGTGCGTCTGGCGATCCAGGCGGACCGGGAGAACTACCATTTCCAAGTGCTTGATGAGCGCGGACAACCCACCGTCCTCGCCCGCTCCCCAGTCCGCTACCTTTCGACCGAAGTCGCCGGAGGATTCACCGGTGCGATGTTCGGCCTCTATGCGACCGGAAACGGGACGGCCAGCCCGAACACAGCGCTCTTTGACTGGTTCGACTACGTGTCCCACTGAACAACTCCATGAACCCCCCAAAAATGCCGCAGTCCTTCGTCTACTCAAACCCCCACCTAGATGTGGAACCAGGGATTGTCCGTGACCCGTTCATTCTCAAAGTGGGCCAAACCTATTTCCTGACGGGAACCCTGCGCCCCATCTGGGCGGGGCCCAACCCGGGCGTGCCTTTATGGTCATCGCCCGATCTCCTGAATTGGACCCATCACGGCCTTCTGATTGACCGGCAGAACGTGGCGGAGGACGCCTGGTATCGGGATCGTTTCTGGGCGCCGGAAATCCACCAATCAGGCCGCGATTTTTATCTGACCGTGAACTGCCGGAACGAAACGACACGCCACAAGCACGGCATTTCGATCTGGCACGCGGAGGAGATTACCGGACCCTACAAACTCCTGAACCCGGAAGCGCCGTTTCCTCCCGCGGATGAACAGTTTTATCCCGAGAACCCCGAAGTCACCCAGAAATACATTTCGAACGACGCCAGCCTCTTTACCGATGCGGATGGGAAACACCACATCTTTTGGTCCTGCCATCACGGAATATGGCAGGCCGAGATCGATCTGCCATCGTGCCGCCTTGTGGGCCGGAAGTCTCTGGCCATCAAGGCAAGCACCGACGGGTGGGACACCAAAATCGAGGGGCCCGTTCTCTTCCGCCATGGCCGTTACATCTACCTGTTTTTTTCCAGCTTCACCCGCGACTACGACATCGGCGTCGCCCGCTCCGAATCCATCCATGGTCCATGGATCCAGCAGCCGAACAACCCGATCATTTCGCCCCGGCCACCCCTGACCCACGTGGGCCACAATGGGGTATTCCCGGGACCCGACGGTCGCTGGTGGATCAGTTACATCATGCAGTTCAACGGCAAGGACTCTCCCGAACGTCTTGCCTACGATCCAATCTGGTTCAATGCGGATGGCTGGATCGAGTCGGATGCCCCAACCCTGGGCACCCGGTGCGTGGATCTCACTTTGGATTAAGCGACGACTCATCTCTCATGCGTCTCCGCCTTTTCGTTGCTTTGTTGGTTTACTTCGTCGCCGGAGCCCTCCCCGGTGCGGCCGAGGATGTTTCATCCGTCGTCGTGCCGTGGCCGCCACCTCGCTCCCCGGCAGACTCTCCCTTTGCGGGGAAAACAGCCGTCTCCTACAGCAGCTACAGCCTTGACGGGAAACGCATCGACCCGGTTTGGGGCACCATCGCACCGGAGGATTTCGGCCCCCGGGATGCCGAATTACGCTTCGATCTCCGCGGCATCCGCCCGCTCAACCAAGTGCCCCCACCGGGCGTCCACCCGCGCATCCTCTGCACCCCGGCGGATCTGCCCGAGATCCGCCGACGGATTCGTGAAACCCGCGCCGGGCAGGAAGCATGGAAAAATCTCCTCTGCTATTCGAATCTCCTCCGCGGGGTTTACGATCCCGCAGCCGAATACGCCCGTTCACCCCGGCCGATCCTGAACAATGGCGTGCCAAGCCGCGTCCCCCTGACCCGCATGGACGTGCAATCAAAGAACGAAGTCGCCCAGGCCCGATATCAAGCCCTGATCAAAGGCGAAAGCAGCCGGGACGCCGGTCCTCTTTGGAACGTTTTCGCCCTTGAGGCCTTTCGTTGCTGGATCGAAGGCGACGCCGCCCGCGCACGCGACCTCGCTTCGGCGGTCGTCAACGCCCTGAAAATCGATCAAGCCCGACGCGCCGAAAAGCTGAAGGAAAAACCAGCCCCCATCACGCAGCCGGTGGCCGGCATCCAGCTCGCCTACATCTACGATTTCCTCCACGGTTACCTCACCGAAGACCAACGCCGCACCCTCCATGAAGAGCTGGCGAACGGCACATGGTTGCACGACAACTACGGCACCTTTAACGAGGCGACCACCTCGCGCAGTAACTGGGCGACTTTCTCCTACTGGCTCATCCAGGTTCTCGCCATCGAAGGCGAACCCGGCTTCAACGACCTTAAGGTCCGGGGCATGTATCGCGGTTGGCGGAACCTGCTGACCTACGGTTGGTTCCCGTCAGGGGCCACGTTCGAAGCCGAGGGAAAGAATCAACTCGGCATGGACGGCATCATCGCCTTCGCCATGCGTTCGGAAGCCTACGGCTTCAAGCCCTTGGCGGGCCACCCCCACCTTTTGGCGTATGCGCGGGAATTCCTGCCAAAGAGCCTGAACCCCTCGCGTGACGGCTTCATCAAATACGATCTGCTCGGCGGCGCCCGCGCCCGCCCCCCGATCCACGATCTCGTCGGCCTCAAATACCTGTTCCCCAACGACAAAATCATCGACTGGGCCTACCGATACGCAGTGGGAGACGCTTACGAGAACGTGCCGAATCGCGCCGAGAACGGCGTTTACGACGCCGCTTTTGGCGGCAGCTATCAGAACCCGCTGCTCTATTTTCTCATCTTCGCCACCGACTACGATCCCTCCAACCACGACCCCTCCGCATTCAAACTTTCCAACACGTTCTTTTGTGGAGAGCGGGCATTGATGATGACGCGCAGCGGCTGGGACCGGGAGGCGCTCATGCTCAACCTCCATGTCCGGCAGGCGAGCACCGGTCATCCCTTTGCCGATCGGAACGCCATCATGGTCGCCGGTGCGGGCCGTGTCTGGTCGCCCATCGCCGGCTGGGGTGCCGATGCCGACAAGAATATCAATAACAGCGTCGTCGTTATCGACGACCAACCCCAGGCGAACTTTATCGCGGCCCGTCTTGTCGATTTCGATGACAAGCCGCTCGCCACTTTTGCCGTCGGTGACGCCAAATACGCGTGGGATTGGTCTTGGAAGCCGCTGGATCCCCGGGGGCGCGGCGGCATCTATACCGTCGATGACGTCCGCAACAACCGCGTGCGTCTCGATGGTGGCTGGGAACTCGAACCTCACAGCGTCAATGACTTCAACTTTATCAAGCGCGATCTTCCTTACCTGAACGCCCCGCTGGCCGAACAACCCAGTTGGAACCTAGTCAAGGGGGCTCTGCGACCGGTGGGTCGCCAGCCCAATTATCCCGTCCAACGGGCCTTCCGCACCGCCGGACTCGTGCGCGGCTCGCATCCCTACGCATTGGTCGTTGATGACATCCAAAAAGACGACCAAACCCGCAACTACACTTGGTATCTCACCCTTGAACCCGATCTTCAGATTGTCTCGATCAAACGCCGAGGAGCCCGGGAAATGGACATTCTCCTGACGGGCGACGATCCCTCCCAAGCCAATCCGCCCGAGAGTCTGCAGGCCCCGTTGCCTCCCCTTAGGGATCCTTCCCGCCCGGTTCCCAAAGGCCAGCCCATGCTCCTCCTGCGTTTCCTCGACCACCGGAACACCCCGGCGACCGCAACTCATTCAGAGCCCAAGGAGCCCACCATCCTGGAGAATCCTCTTCCGGAGAAACCCAAAGCCGGAACGACGCGCATCCGCCGCCTTGCGGTTTCCGCGAACGCGATTGCGCCGGAATTTAAGGTATTGATCTACGCCTACCGCGAAGGCCAGCCGCTGCCCGAAACCACGTGGACAGGCCAATCGGTCGCGTTGGAAATCGGAGACCAGAAAGACCGCATTGACTTCGAGGAATCGGTCAGCGGCAGGACACGGATCCAAATCCATCGCGATGGCAACTTGCTTACCTCGCCAAGCAGCACTCCGGATCAAAAGCGCTCCCGCGATCAACCTCTCCGACGATCGCCTAATAAAGCCGACTAAACCTTCGCCCGAACTAGGACTTCGCGCGGCCGGCAGAACTACTGGCCGCCATGCCCGCCGCCGAGCTGGCGATCTGGGCGATGGCGATGCCGAGCACGAGCACAAACACCGTGTTGAAATCCGCCAGCGGCGCGACGGCCTGCATCTCGCGGGATTGCTCGGCGCGGGCCATCCCCGAACCACTGCCTGGCGGGGGTTCCGCGCCCGGCTCGGGCTCCCCGAGGGTTTGCAGCGCGGTGGACTGACCGAGGGTCCGTCCCACGGGGCTGCCCGTGTTCCCCACGGCACCGCGGCCCGTGCCTCCTCCCCCACCTGCGCCGGCGGCCCCGCTGGTCGAGGTCGATGTGGTGGTGCTCGCGGTGGTTCCGGTGGCGGCATTCGACGCGGCGGTCGAGGCCGTTGAGCTGGCCGCGCTGGCGGTCTCCGCGGAACTCGCCGTGTCGGCGGCATTCGCGATGGCCTCGGCGGGCGGGGCCTCGGCCGTCTGGTTCGTGGCGGCGGCTTCCGTGGACGCGACGACGCTGGCGTTGTCCGCCGGAGCCGGGTTCGGCGAGACGGGGCTCGCCGGGGAGGGCGACGCTGGCTCGGACTCCGGCTGGCTGGCCACGGGGCCGGTCTCAAGGGAATACACGCTGGAGAGGTTCGCGATGACCGCGCCGGGATTCTCGCCGGAAAGCGCGTCGTTCGTGGCCTGGCTCGAGGGCGGAGCGGGGGCGGAAGTATCCGTCGAGGAGGTTTCCGCGGCGTCCGCCCTTTCGCTGGCCGAGGCCTCGAGCGAGGCCGCCTCGCGGGAGCGGGTGGGCGTCTCGAAAACGACCGGAGCAAGCGGCTCCGGGGCGGGCGGCACGACGGGCTCGGGCACGGGGTCCGCAGCTTGGACGATCCAGAAACCCGGGATGCGTCGGGTGATTTCGTAGTTCGGATTTTCGAGCGCGCCGGTGACGGCCAGCGCGTAGCGGCCGGCCGGGGTGTTCGGATCCACGGCGAAGGAATTGCGCAGGCCGGGGAGATCCGCAACGCCGTCGCCTTCGGCGAGGCCATTCGCGGCGATGCCGGGGTTCCCGGGCTGCACGCCGGCGCTGGAGGTTCCTCCGAGCGCGGTGACGGTGATCGGGCGCGGGCGGATCACCCACTCCGCCGTGTCGGCCTGGACGACGAGGTAGTTCGGGTTCAGCGACTGACCGGTGACGCTCAGCTCGTAGCTGCCGGCGTCCGATTTCCGGGTGAGCGCGAAGTTGGTGCCGATGCCGGGGAGGTTGGCGAGCGTGTCGCCATTGACCAGGCCGTTCGCGCTGAGGGAGGGGCCGCGCGGGGTGTTGCCGTAAACGGACGAACCGCCGACGAGAGTGAGGGCGATCGGCCGCGCGCCGACAAGCCAGGCGCCGGGGGTGACCGTGCCGAAGACATAGTTGGGATTCAGGATCGAGCCGGTGACGCCGATGGGGTAGAACCCCGCGTTCGTGCGGTTATCGATGGTGAAGTCCACCCCGATTCCGCCGAGGTCGGCCAAGGTGTCGCCGTTGACGAGGCCGTCCACCATCAGCGTGGGGGCAAGCACCGGTTGATCGCCGTAGATGGAACCGCCGTTGGTGACCGTGAGGTCGACCGCTTTCGGATCGACCCGGAGGAGACCGTTGGAAAGCGAGAACGCGTAACCGGCGGCGCTCTGCGCGGAACCCTGCGCGAGGGTAATCGCGTAGTTCGCCACGTTGGCGGTGGCCGCTTCGCCCGGGGACGACACGACGAACGAGCCCGAGTAAGCCGTCGCGAGCGTGTCAGCCTGGATCGCGCCGCCGTAGGTGTTCGTCACGAGGCCGCTTACGTAGGAAGCGCCCAGGGTTCCCGAGATGTCTTCGCCGTAGGTCTTCGCGGCGTCGGTGGCGTCAAACTCGAGCGTAGGCTGCTCCGCGAAGATGTAGCGGTTCCCGCTGGCGGTGATGGTGCCGGCGGGAGCCGAGGCGAGCGTCCGGCCCCAGAGGCCGGTTTCGCCGCTGGCCAGGCCGTCGAAGACGTTGGTCTCGGGGCTTTCGGAATAGATCAGCCAACGGCCGTTGGGCGTGGCGAGGGCGTTGGATCCGTTTTCGTTGAGGAAGCGGCCGGCGGAAAGGGTGACGGCGGTGCCGGCGGCCTGGGACGAAATGGTGGCGCCGGATTTGATCGTGAGGTCCCCGCCCACCGCGATCGTGAGGGGAGCGCCGGCCTGACCGGTTAGCGCGTGATCGAGGGTGATGTGTCCACCCACCCCGCCCGCCTTCAACGTGAGCGGGATCCCGGCCGGAACCGCGGTCGCCTGGCTGATCCCGCCGGTGCCATCGTCGCGGCCAATCGTGATGGAACGAAACACCTGCAGGCTGGTGTAGAGCGTCGGCAGGACGTCGTAGGCACCGCCCGCGCCGTCCGTTCCCAAGAGGAGAATGTCCGAGGCGGCGTCATAGGGTTCGAGTTTGATGTCGGCGAGGTTCGGCGCGACGAAGTTGGCCCCGGTAAGGTCGACCGACGAGGAGCGCAGGGCGAGCGTGGAGTCGGCGTTGAAGGTGACGCTGCTCCCGAGGTGAATCGTCCCCGACGCGGTGAGGCCGGCACCGGGATTGATTTGCAGTGGCTGGGTGACGTCGAGATCGCCGGCGACCGAAATAACGGCGCCGAGACGGAAGGTGCCGGACGCGCCGCCGGTCTGCGAAAACGTCAGGCGGCCCGCGCCGAGGCTGATCGGGGAGTTGACGGTGATGCCGCCGTTGCCGGACTTGAGGTGGACGTCCCCGCCGTTGGTGGTGATGGCGGAGCCGGCGGGCAGTTCAAAGCCGCCGCCGGTGCCTTGATCCCAGTCCGCGTCGATGTCGACCGACCCGCCGTTCGTGGTGATCGTGCCGACGAGATTGACGCCGTCGTCGCCGCGCAGCGTGATCGATCCGGCATCCGTCTGGAGGTTGCCGATGGAGTTAAGAGAGGACGTCCGGTTGAGCGTTCCCGCCTGGAGCAGAATGGAACCCGTGCCCTTTGCGATGATGGAGTTCTGCGGATTTTCAAAGGCGATCACGCCCTCGTCGGTGATGACGCTGAGATTGACGTTGGGCTTGAGGTTGATCGCCCCATTTCCGCCAAGGTCGAGGTTCCGCACCGTGATGCCGCCCGAGAAGGCCCCGGTGGACCTGAGGGTGATGGTTCCCGTGGTGATGCTCTCCAGCGCAGAGACCGAAACGCTCTCCTCGACGTTGCCGCCGGTCACCGTGGGAAGCATGGAATCCGCCGAGCCAGGTGTCAGGTTGGAGATGTAAAGCCGGTCCGGGTCAAACAGCACCTCGCCGGCGCGGCCGTTGGGCGCAGCCAGATCGACCCGGCCATCGAAGCCGAGGCCGCCGAGGCCGGAGATTTCCGCGAATCCGCCGTTGCCCGCCGTCGCGCCGCCGCGCACGGAAACCGCGGCGTTGCTGCGGGTGACGCCGTCGGCCCATTGGATGACGACGCCGCCGTTGCCCGAGGCAAGGGCATCCGCGGAGAACCGGGCGCCACGCTCGACCCGGAGGTTTTGGGCGGTGGGCAGCGGGGCGTCGGCGTAGGTTCGGCCGGGATCGCGGCCCCCGAAATAATCGCCGCCCACAAAAACCCGGCCGCCGCCAGTTTGTCCGGACGCATCGGCCACGGCGGCGGCGCTCAGGGAGATATCCGCCCCGAGCAGGGAAATGGTTCCGCCCCCCGTGGTCCCGCCGCGGGCGGTGAGCGTGCCGGCGAGGGAAAGGTCGGTCGCGGCCTGCGCGACAATTTCTCCGCCGCGCTCCCCGGACGCATCCACGCGGGCTCCGCGCTCGACGGCAACGCTCTGCCCGGTGATCGCCACCTTCCCGCCGGCGCCGTCCGCCGCGCTCGCCGTCACGCGGGCCTGGCCGCCCACGCGCACCCGGCCGGCCCCGCCGTCCACGGTCGCGTGACCCCCGGGACGCTTCGCGGAGCCTTTCACGTCGAGCACGCCGTCGAGATTGATCGCGAGCGCGTAGGGGTTGCCGGTCGCTTTGATCTGCGCGGCGGCGGCGCGAATGACGCCGGTTTGCTCCACCGTGCTGCGGGCAGCCTCGGCCCGGGGTTTGATGTAGAGCGGCTGCTCCGCGTCGGGCTTGAGCACGATCTCCGTGCCGGCGCCGAGCCCGACCGTGCCGTGCGGCGCCTCGACGGTGCCGGCGTTGACAACCTTGCGGCCGAGGAGAAAGACGTCGCCGGTGCGGGCGTGGATGGTGCCGAGATTCTTGACGTCGGCCGCGGAGTCGCCGCGGAACGTCATCGCGCCGCCCCGGAGGAACTCCTCCTCCGTGAGGTCGAGGGTCGTGACGATGAGGCTGTTGACGTTGACCACGCCACTGGAGGTGACCGTGACGCCCGCGGGGTTGAAGAGAATCACCTGACCGTTTGCCCGCAATTCCCCGGCGATGAGTGAACGCGAACCGAGCAGCACGCGATTGAAGGCCGAGGAGCTTTCCCCCGGCTGGCGAAAGATGGTGCGCTCGCCCTTGCCGATCGAGAAGGAGTCCCAGTCCACGACGATGCGGTCGTCCTTCTGGTCGATGATCAGGTCATTGCCCGAGCGCTGGAACTCGGCGCGGCCGTGCTTGACGGATTCCCCCTCGGGGTTCGCACGCAAGGGCAGAATCAGGGCCGACAAAGCCAGCGCCAGCGCGCCAAACGACAGCCGCCGGACCGGCATGATCGGCGGGCAATTCCAGACTGGGACCAACGGTTGCACTCGGTTACCGGGGATAGTCCGCGATTTTCGCGGGGGCGCAAGGTGTTTTGGCGCCGGTCATTTCGGCTCCGCGCCTAGAATTGCAGGGTCACGCCGACGTTGAGACCGACGGTGTCGACGGGAAAGCCAAGGTCGGGATTCAGCAACGGAAAGCCGAGGTCGCAGCGGGCGGAAAGGGAATCGGAGAACTGGTAACGCACGCCCACGCCCACGCTGGTGATCTGGCTTGTGGCGGGATCACCCGGCAGCGGGTCGATGGTGTTGACGAAGCCGTAGTCCCAAAAGCCGACGAGGCGGAGGTGGTCCGCCGGCAATTTCGGCCACCACCGGGAAAGCAGCGGCACCCGCGGGGATTGCAGTTCGATAGTCCCGTAAAGCCCCTGATCGCCGAGGAGCACGTAGGCATCGTAGCCGCGCACGGTCCCCCACCCGCCAATGCTCAGTTGCTCGCTGCTGGGCAGCGACGTGCTCGCAATCTGCCCGGTCACCCGCGCCAGCAGTTCGAAGCCGGCCGGAAGCGTGGTCGTGCGTTCCACCGAGGCGACGCCGTAGAAATAGTCGGCCTGCAACCGGGGATCGACCTGCTGGTAGGCGGCGGTGGTGTTGAGGTTGCCGATGCCGCCCGGCGACCAATAGGTGTCCAGGCTCACCTGAGTGGACCCCCACGCATCCTCAAGCGTCGCGTCGCAGCCGAGCACGAACTGCATCACGGTCGTCTTGTTGCTGGGAATGACGTCGCCGCCCTGCACAAAGCTCAGGTCGGTGCTCTTCGCGTCAAAGCCGAGCGTGACCTCGTGCGTGAACTTCCCGTAGAGCCGCCCGAGCGGAATGGCATACCGCGGGCTGAGCTGCCCCTGATACCCGCGGTAATTGTAGGTGCCGGCCGCGCCGAAGTCGTAGTCCACGTCCGTGAGCGCGTAACTGCCGAAGATCGAAAACCGGTGCCGCCACGGCAGGGGCACCAGGTAGCTGAACGCGTAAACGGGCTGGCTCGAGAAATTCTCGATCGGCGCGGAGATTTGAAGATTGAGCTGATGGCCCAGCCAGAGTGCGTCGCCCCAGTTCACGCCGAGCCCCCAGCGCCAAGCGCCGGTCTGCTCCGAGCCCGTGTTGTCAATCTGCCCGTAAACCCGCACCGGAAAACGATCCTGCGTGCGGAGCACGATGTCCGTCGTCGCCGGAGCCTGCCCCGGCTGGAGGTCCGCCGCGCTCTGGCGGAACGGATTCGCGTTGAGCCACTCGATGTCGTTGAGCAACTGCCCGCGATTAATGGGCTGCCCCACCTTCGCGCGGATCGTTCCGAGCAGGCGCTCGTTCGAAAACCAATGCGCCCCCTCCGCGCGCTTCGCCCCCAGCGTCGCCTCAATCACCGCGATGCGCACCTCGCCGCGAGACTCATCCAGCCCGGTGGGCTGCACCACCACCAGCGGACGCTCCGCGCGGAAATAATACCCAAAGGTTTTCTCCACGAGTGCCTTCAACGCCGCATCATCCAGCGGCCGGCCGATGAAATCGCGGGACACCGCCGCGCCAAAGGCCCGGCTCCCGTCCAGCAGGTCGACCCGGTCAATCCACACGCCCGGCGCGACTTCCACGCCCTCGCCCCGGTCCGCCGCGCTCAGCGCCCCGCTGAACACCACGCGGCGCAACGCGAAGCGGCCGGTCAGGCCGTAGGGTCCGCCTGACGGCAGCGGCACCTCATCCACTACGGCCGGTGCCGGGGCAAACTCGTCGCGCGCCGGGGCCGCCACCGCGCCCGGGATGTTGCGGCCGATCGAAGGGTCCGGAGTCTGCGCCCAGGCGGACGGCAAAATGGCGGCAAACACCACGCCGAAAAACCACGCCGCGCAATGGCCCCGCCATTGCGATGCCGGCCTCCCGCCGCGCTTCCGGACGCCGTTCATGCCCGCGGCCCGGCGCTCACTGCGGCCGGAAAACCCACCAGTTGGCGGCGGCAAACACCGCGAGAAAAACACCCGCGCAGGCGTAGTTCCAGACGCGCAGCTTATCCAGCGAGACCCCCCGGCGCGCGAGAATGTTGCCTTTGAGTGTGACGAGCGTCGCCATCACCATCAACCCCAGCGCGAAATAATGCATCGCCTCGATGGCCGTGCCGTCCACCCCCAGCGCGACCCCCACCGAACGCAGGCTCAGCACGATCGCAAACATCGCCCCGCCCAGCATCGCGTAACGCGCCGCAGGCGCATCCACGTCGAGGAAAAAGCTCACGCCCAGCAGAATCACGCCGATGTAAAGCGACGACATGAGCTTCCAAAACTCGGCAGTCTCCGTGCGCGTGACCCCGATGCGCACATCCAGCCCCGAGTGCTCGCTGCGGCTCACCGCCAGCGCGGGATCGCCCAGATTCGAGGCGTAAACGACATTCTCGGCGTCCACCGCAAAGCCATCAATTTTCCAGCCCGGAGGCGCCGCCTCGCCGTCAAAACCCGAGTTCGGCGCGTCCGGCACCAGCACGAGTCTCCGGGCGTCCTTGCCCGCGTAGAGCAGGTCAATCCCGAGCGTCTGCTGATCGAACGGATACTGCCGCAGGTCGTAATTGTGCCGGAACACCCCCGATAGCCGGCGCTTCGTCCACTTCACCCCGTCGACTTCCAGGAGCACCTCGGAATAAACCGTCACCCGCTCCGCGTTGAGGAACTGCAGGTCGCCGAGGATATCCGTGGCGTCGGGCGTCTGACTCCAAAGCCAGAAATCCGCCTTGAACGTGCGGTCCGCCAACGAGACGTCGCGCAGTTCCAAAAGGTAAACGCCCACCTTGACCTCCGCCGGCTTGGCGGGCGCGGCGGGCGGCGGCGGGGCGACCACCGGTACGGGTGCCGCCGAAGCCGGCGACGTTGCCGGAGACGGCGAAGGGCTGGGAAGCTGGGCCAGGCCGTTCCCGCCGCCGAGGGCGCAAAGGAGAGTGACCAGGAGGATCCGCGGGAGCCATCCCGAACGGCGGCCGGTCTTGAGAAATCTCGTCATGGATGGGCGGGCGCGATGCAATTTGCCGCGCGCGCATGCAAAACAATCCACCCGTTGGTATGCAACCGGAAAATTGCGCCCCCGCCCGCGCACGCATGCGCGGCTCGCCCCAAGGCGCGCTCCCGTCGCGGAGCGATTTTTTGAGGGGCGCGAGGCATTTCGCGACTCACCCTTGACCACGGTCAACGCCGAGCCGCACCCGCGCGGTCAACCTGCACGCAGTTCCGGTCCCGTGCCCAAAGCCGTTATGCGTGCCGAGTCCTCCCGCCCCCTCCCCCCGCCGACCGCGATTTGCGTGCTCGTCGTGGACTTCGCGG
>JAIYAZ010000027.1 GCA_027488755.1 Verrucomicrobiaceae bacterium
CCGGGCCGCACGTTGATCGCGCCACTCGCCCGCGTCGTCGCGCTGGAGGCGGAGAGCGATTTCACGCGCGTGTTTGTCGCCGACGAACCCCCGCTGCTCATCTGCCAGAAGCTCGGTGCCTACGAGCGCATGCTGCCGAATCCGCCGTTCCTCCGCGTGGATCGCTCGCTCATGCTCAACGTGATGGCCATCACCCGCACGGCGCGCGTGTCCCGCGATGAGGAGCAGGTTTGGTGCGACGGCGTCGCCACGCCCTTTGTGCTTGGTCGCGCGGCTCAGGCTCGGCTGCGCGGGGCGGTGTAACGCGGTTTCGCCGCTCGCGACGCGTGGCGTCGGCGCAACAGTGCTCCGACGCCGAGGAGCGCGAAGAGCAGCGACGTGACGCCCGGTTCTGGCACTGGGACGGCGTTCAGCGACACGGCGTCGAAGTCGACCTCGCGGTCGGCCGTGGGGGCGGTGGGGCCCACGACGTTGAGATTCACGAGGCGGATACGGAGGTTCTGGTTGAGGCCGGCGGGCGCGGCGTTGCTCTCGTAGACGACGGTGCTCTGGCCCCAACCGCCCTCGGGAATGGTGCCGGCGAGGGAGTTGTTGTCCGAGGCGAGCAGGGTGTTGCCGGCGAGGAGGTCGACGCGGTAACCGGGGAATCCGTTCAGGTTGAAGAAGGTGTTATCCACCGACCAGCCGGAGGCGATGTTTCCGATGCGGACCGTGAGGGTGTAGCGGGTGTTCGCGGCGAGCGTGCTCGTGAGGGTTTGCTGGAGGCCGTATTCGTTGCCGGGCGTGGCGTTGGCGTAGTTAAAGGCGATGCCGACGCGCTGGCCCTCGTAGGCTCCGGCGGGAAAATTCTGGTAATTCACCGGGTCGCGGGCGGGGAGGATTCGCGGCGTGAGGGTGCCCACGTAGTAGGTCACACCGGTGCCCACGCCGGCCACGGAATTGAGGTCGTAGAGGCTCCAGCCGGGGAAGGAACCGAAGGTGAACTCGTTGTAGGTCTGCTGGGCCGTCGAAATGTCCTCGAAGCCGGGATTCGTGATGGCGACCGGGGCGGCGTGGCCCGTCGTGAGGCCGGCGCAGAGCGCGAGGATGGGAAACGCGCGACGGAACATATGTGGTTTAGTATTTGGCGACGGTGGGGTCGATGCGGTCGGCCCAGGCGAGGATGCCGCCGGCGACGTTCCAGAGCTTGCCGAAGCCGGCGGCCTGGAGTTCGCGGAGGGCGTTCGCGCTGCGGTAGCCGCTCTTGCAGTGGATGACGATTTCGTCGGCGGTGTCGAGTTCGCTGAGGCGCTCGTGGAGCTGGCCGAGCGGGATCAACTTCGATCCGGGGATGCGGGCGATGTCGAATTCGTAGGGTTCACGGACGTCGAGGAGGACGAAGTTCTCCCGCGCGTCGAGGCGGGCCTTGAGTTGCTCGACGGTGATCTCGGGCACGGGCGCCTCTGCGGCCTCTGCGGCGGCTGCCTGCGGGATACCGCAGAACTGCTCGTAGTCGATAAGGTCGGTGATGTTGGGATTCTCCGAGCAGACGGGGCACTTCGGGTCCTTGCGGAGCTTGAATTCGCGGAACTTCATCTTGAGCGCGTCGAAGTGGAGGAGGCGGCCGATGAGGGGCTCGCCGATGCCGCAGATGAGCTTTATGGCCTCGATGGCCTGGATAACGCCGATGACGCCGGGGAGCACGCCAAGGACGCCGCCTTCGGCGCAGCTGGGGACCATGCCCGGGGGCGGGGGTTCGGGGTAGAGGCAGCGGTAGCAGGGGCCGCCGAGGTGGGGCGCGAAGACGGTGACCTGGCCGTCGAAGCGGAAGATGGAGCCGTAGACATTGGGCTTTCCGAGGAAGACGCAGATGTCGTTGGAGAGGTAGCGGGTGGGGAAGTTGTCGGTGCCGTCGATGACGATGTCGTAGTCCTCGACGATTTCGCGGGCATTCGCGGCGGTGAAGAAGGCGTCGTGGAGGCGGACCTGGACGTTGGGGTTGACGTCCTTGATGCGGTCGCGGGCGCTGAGGATTTTTTTGCGGCCGACGTCCTTGGTGCCGTGGAGGATCTGGCGCTGAAGGTTCGAGTAGTCGACGATGTCGCAGTCGACGAGGCCGAGGGTGCCCACGCCGGCGGCGGCGAGGTAGAGGGCGATGGGGGAGCCGAGCCCGCCGGTGCCGATGCAGAGAACCTTGGCGGCCTTGAGCTTCTTTTGGCCGGCGAGGGTGACCTCGGGCATAATGAGGTGGCGGGAGTAGCGGGCGACCTCGTCGTTGCTCAGTTCGATGTCCTCCAGTCGGGACGGATCAATAATGCTCGGAATGCTCATCGGATGGATCGCCGACGCTAGCGGCGGCGGCGCGGTGATGCAAGCGAGCGGGCGGGGTTATGACGTGGCGGGCGCGCCGCGGCGCCGGAGAAAGCAGGCGAGGACAAGCAGGGCGAGCGCGCCCCCGGTGACGAAGGCAGCGGGTTCCGGGACAGGCGTGGCGACGACGGTGTAGGTGGTGGAGTAGGTGACGACGGAGGAGAGTTCTTGGAGCCAGACGGTGTAGGTGCCGGGGCCGACGGGGCTGTTGAGGCCGGTGCCGCCGCTGTAGGAGTTAAACGCGAGGTTGAAGAGGATGTTTTCGCTGGTGCGCTTAACCAGCGGGTTGGCGAGGTGGTGGTCGGCGCCGGGAGTCGCCTTTTTTTCACAATGCCGGGCTTGGCGGTCCGGGCCCAACCCACTATGGCGGAGGCGGAAGAAATGGGCATCGAGGGCAAAGCAGGACACATCGAACGGTTTGACTGGCTGTGGCGGCGCAGCAGTCCGGAGGCTCTGGCGACGGCGCTCGAAAAGGTGACCGATGCCGCCGAGCGCGCCGCGCTTTACGTGCGCGGTTTCGCGGTCGCCCAGCGCTGGCGGGTGGCCAATGCGCGCTTCCTCGGCGAGCGTTACATCGACGAATTTTATGCGCAGGCCGAGCCGTTCGGTCCGGGCGTGGGTCCGAATTCGGCCCTGCTCTGGGACCTCGCCGACCTTTACGACCGCGAAGGCTTGCCGGACCACGCGGCCTGGGTATGTGAGTTCGCGCTCGCGAGCGGCGTGCCCTCCGCGCCGCACGATTTTGCGGCGCGCCTGCAGGGCTACCGCGACGGCGCATAGCCCGCTTTCCGCTCGCGCGGCGGGGCGGGACGAGGCAGGGTCTCGGGTTGTCGTATGGAGTCCAAGCGCATCATGATTCTTTCGGCGTCGGTGGGGTCCGGTCACTTGAAGGCCGCCGACGCGCTCGAACGGGCCTTCCGGGCCCGCCCGGACGTGGGCGAGGTGCTTTCGGATGATTCCCTCGACCACACGAACGCGCTGCACCGGCAGTTCTACTCGGGGCTCTACAAGCGGCTGTCGGAGATCACGCCGAACTTCCTTGGGTGGTGGTATGAGACGAGCGACGACCCGTGGGCGACGGACCGCGTGCGGTTGCTGATTGATCTGCCCCAGGCCCTGCCGCTGGTGAATCTCATCCGCGACTTCAATCCCGACCATGTCGTGTGCACGCACTTCATGCCGGCGGGGGTGATCGCCGACCTCATCCGCCGGAAAAAACTGGAGACCAAGCTTTCCATCGTGGTGACGGATTATCATTTCCACGCGATGTGGCTGGCGCGGGCGTTCCACCATTATTTCGTTTCGCAGGAGGAGGACAAAATCCACATGGAGGCGCTCGGCCTGCCGGGCGACCGGATCACGGTTTCGGGCATTCCGATCGACCCGGCGTTTGAGCAATCGGTGGACCGCGCGGCCGTGGCGGCGCGGCACGGACTGGACCTCGCGCGGCCGATCCTGCTCATCGCGGGCGGCACGCTGGGGCTGAGCCCAGCGGCGGCGGTGGTGAAGCGGCTGCTGGCGATGGACCTTGCGTTTCAGGCGGTCGTGATCTGCGGCAAGAACGAGGATTTGTTCGCGCGGGTGAACGAGCTCACCGCCGGCGACCACGGCCGGTTTCGCGTGATCGGCTACACGAACGAAATGCGCGAACTTATGGCCGTGGCGACGCTTATTCTCACGAAGCCGGGCGGGCTCACGACGGCGGAGGCTCTGGCCAGCGGGCTGCCGATGGTGATTCTCGACCCCATCGGCGGGCAGGAGGAGCGCAACGCCGACATGATGCTGGAAAACGGCGCGGCGATCAAATGCACGGAGGTCACCGTGCTCGCCCACAAGCTGCGCACGCTCCTCGACGATGCCGATCGCCTGGCCGCGATGCGGGAAAACGCCCGCCGCCTCAGCCGGCCGGACGCCGCCCGCGTGATCGCCGACACCGTGCTCAACGACGTGCAGTCCGAACCGCGGCGGATCAGCCGGCGCGACGAGAAGAAGTTTCGCGAGGCGGCGTCGGAGGCGAAGAACGCATGAGCGACGGCTTCCTCTGGGGCGTGGCCACCTCGGGTTACCAAAGCGAGGGCGGCTACAACGGCGAGGGCGAGCCGGCCAACAACTGGGCCGCGGCCGAGCGGGCGGGGCGCGTGCAGCGCACGGGGCGGGCGGCGGAGTTCTGGAGCCGTTACGCGGAGGATTTTGCCCGGGTGCGGGCCATGGGCGGCACGGCGTTTCGCCTCGGCATCGAGTGGCCGCGCGTGCAGCCGTCGCCTTCGCTGGAGCCGCTGGGCGCGCCGCCGGAGTTTGACGGGGCGGCGCTGGATGCCTACGCGGACCGCATTGCCGCGTGTCGCGCGGCGGGGCTGGAGCCCGTCGTGACGCTCCAGCATTTCACGCATCCCGCGTGGCTCGGCGTGGACGCCTGGCTGGAGGACCGGACGGTCGAACTTTTCGCGGCCTACGTGCGGACGACGGTGGAGCGGATGAATCAGCGGCTGGTCGCGGTCCACGGCGTGGCGCCCATCCGCGATTACGTCACGCTCAACGAGCCGAACATCCTCGTGCAAAACACGTATCTCGCCCCGGGCTTCCCCGGGAAACGCCGCGGGCCGCAGGCGGGCATCGAGGCGCTGGCGCGGCTGCTAGCGGCCCACGTGCGGGCCTACAACGTGATCCACGACCTGCATGCGACGGCGGGCTGGGGCGAGCCGCGGGTGACGACGAATACGTTTTGCAGCGACACGTATTGGAGCGAGCGGGTGATTTACGACGTGCTCTCGCTGCGGGAGCGCGGGTGGGAGCCGGGGCACCGGGTGGAGTCGCTGTTTGCCGCGCAGGCAAAGGCGCTGCGCCGGGCGTTGGCCGGGGCGCGGTTGCCGTTTCGCGGGGGGCTGATGGTGACGCTGGGGCGGCTGTTTCATTTGCTGATCGACCGGGTGGCTCCGCGCACGTTCACGACGGAGAACTTCGCGCCCGTGCTGCGGGAGCTGGCGGCGTCGCCGCGGGCGCGGGTGTTTGATTACCTCGGGCTGGATTATTACGACCCGTTCGCCGGGCACATGTTCCGCCCGCCGTCGTTTGCGGATCTCGAGGCGCGTTCGCGCAGCCTGCACGCGTGGGTGATGGACGGCATCACGAGCAAGTGGTGGGACTGGCGGATGCTGCCCGAGGGTCTGCATTTCTTCTGCGCGTATTACGCCCGGGAATTTGGCCGGCCGGTGCTCATCGCCGAGAACGGCATGGCGCTGCACCGCCGACGCGACAACACCGCGCGGCACACCCGGCGCGACGGGCTGACGCGCAGCGAGTTTCTCCGCCGCCACGTTGCGCAGGTGCAGCGTCTGCGGGTCGAGGGCGTGCCGATGCTGGGTTACCTGCACTGGTCGCTCACCGATAACTACGAGTGGGGGAGCTATACGCCGCGGTTCGGGCTCTTTGCGCTTGATTACCCGAACGGCACGGAGCGGCTCGCGGAGGATCACCTCGGCGACCGGCCGGCGGAAACCTACGCGGCACTGATCGCCGCGGCCACGAGGGAGACGCTTGATCGTTGACGCTTCCTGATGGAGTGGTGGAATCGCTCCGCCCTCGAGCGGCGTAAATCTCTCCGAACCCGAACCTGAACCCACCATGCCCGAGACCTCGTTGTCGTTTTCCCGCCGCCTGCTCCATTACTTCGCCTTGTTTGCGGCCGTTTACACGTTCCTCGTGCTCGCGAGCGGCGGTCTGGTGACCTCGAAGGGCGTGGGCATGGCGGTGCCGGACTGGCCGACGACCTTCGGCTACCACATGTTCATGTTCCCGATCTCGCGCTGGGTGGGCGGGATTTTCTACGAGCACTCGCACCGGGTGCTGGCCAGCTTCATCGGCATCTTCGCCATCGGGCTGTGCGTCTGGCTGTGGCTCTGCGAGCCGCGCCGCTGGGTGAAATGGCTCGGGACCGCCGTGATGCTGGCGGTGGGGGTGCAGGGGTTGCTGGGCGGCCTGCGCGTGATCCTGGCCGAGGCGGATTTTGGAATTTTTCACGGCGCGCTGGCGCAGAGCATCTTCGTGAGTCTGGGGATTCTGGTGGTGGCGACCTCGCCGGCCTTCATCGCGCGGCGCTGGGCCCCGGGGCAGGCGGTGGGGCGGCTGCGCTGGCTGGCGCTCGGATTGTTTGCGGTGGTGTTTGTCCAGCTCGGCATTGCGGCGACGATGCGGCACGCGCACGCCGGGCTGTCCATTCCCGACTTCCCCCTGGCCTACGGCAAGGTGCTCCCCGACACGAGCGAGGCGGCGGTGGCGGCGATCAACGCCGAGCGCATCGCCCGCGACGAAATGCCCACCACGGCGGGGTTGATCTGGCTGCAGATGGCCCACCGCTTTGTGGCCTTCGGGATTCTGGCGGTGGTGATCGCGCTGGCCTGGCGGGCGCGGGCGGCCTTTGCCGGCGTGCGGCGGATGGCGTTCCTATTGGTCGGAATGGTCGTCGTTCAGATCGCGCTGGGCATCCTCACGATCTGGTATGACAAGCCGGCGGATATCGCGACGGCGCACATGGCGCTGGGCGCGCTGACCCTGCTTGTGACGGGGCTTTTGACGTTCCGGTTGTTTGTGATGCAGGCGGCGGTCCGCCAAGAAGCGCTGGAATTTTCCGGCCGGACCGGGTATTCCCGCGCCCACGCCTGATGAAGTCCGCCGCCAGTCCTGTCGCCACCGTTGCGGCGCCCGCCCTCCTTGCCGATCTCGCCGAGCTCGTCAAGGCGCGGCTTTCCCTGCTCGTGCTGGCCACGACGCTGGTGGGCTATTGGCTGGGGCAGGGGACCCATGCGACGTCGTGGATCGAGCTTGGGTTTACGCTCATCGGCACGGCCCTCAGCGCGGGCGGCGCGGCGGCGCTGAATCAATGGTGGGAGCGCGACATCGACGCCCTCATGCGCCGCACCCGCACGCGCCCGCTGCCGGCGGGTCGCATGCACCCGCAGGACGCCCTGCTGCTTGGGATTTTCTTTTCGGTGGTCGGCGTGGCCTGCCTCGCGCTGGTCAATCCGCTCAGCGCCGGCCTTGCGGCCGCGACGGTGGCCATCTACGTGCTCGTCTACACGCCGCTCAAACAAATCAGCGCGATCAACACGCTCGTCGGCGCGATTCCCGGCGCGTTGCCTCCGCTCATCGGCTGGATTGCCGCTACGGGCGAGGCCAGCCTGCCGGGCTGGGTGCTTTTCGCGGTGCTGTGGTTCTGGCAGATGCCCCATTTCCTGGCCATCGCATGGATGTATCGCGACGAATACGCGAACGCCGGCTTTGTGTTTCTCACCGGCCGCGATCCCGAGGGTCGGGCCACCGCGTGGCAGGCGGTGCTGTATTCGATCTGCCTCGTCGTCGTGAC
>JAIYAZ010000033.1 GCA_027488755.1 Verrucomicrobiaceae bacterium
CCCGCGCGGTCAACCTGCACGCAGTTCCGGTCCCGTGCCCAAAGCCGTTATGCGTGCCGAGTCCTCCCGCCCCCTCCCCCCGCCGACCGCGATTTGCGTGCTCGTCGTGGACTTCGCGGACAACACCCGTCTCGGGTTCAGCGTCGCCCTGCGCGCCGCCGGGTTTGCCGTCATTGCCACCGCGCGAGGCGCCGAGGCCCTTTCCTTCGCCGAGGCCCGGAATCCGCACGGCGTCCTCCTCGCCCGGGATCTGCCCGATGGCGACGGACTCCAAATTGCGGCCCACCTCCGGTCCGTCGGTTACCACCGACCCATCGTGCTCGTGAGCGACTCCGCCGACCACGCGACCGCCGTGGCAGCCCTCGGCATCGGCATCACCGACTTTCTCACCCTCCCCGTCAAACCCAGCGAACTCCGCTACGCCTTCATCCACGCGCTCCGCCGCCACGAGCGGTTCGCGCCGGAGGGGGAATCCCTCGACCCCGCAGACCTCTCCGTCGGAGATCTGCGCGGCTTCGCGAAGTATTGCCTCGCCCAGGGCCGGCGCCGCCAGGCCCAAGCTGCCCTCTCCCGGCTCGTGCGCGAATCCCACGACCTCCAGGCCCTCCTGCTCCTCGGCGCGCTCCACGAACTCGACGCCGAACCCGCGGAGGCGGACATGCTCTTCCGCCGCGCCGAGGCGCTGCACGCCCACCAGGCCTTCGTGGCGACCTCGGACGAACTCTTCCACGCCTTCTCCCACAATCCCGCGGGCCGGGCGAATCACCTCGTCGGCTGATACGCGCCCCGGGGAGCAGGGGCCGAGCGGAAATCCGCCCCGCGGCGCGCCCGCGGCTAATCGAGGATCCGGGTCACCGGCGTGCTGTTCGGCACTTCCTCGAAAACGACATCATCCCAATACACCGTCCCGATGATTCCGTTGATGAAGAGCACCAGATTGACCTTTGCCGCTCCCTGCGGAATCTCGACCACGGCTTCAATCTGCTCCCAGCGCGTCGGCAATTGGGGCACGGCAAGCTGCGAGGTATTCTTAACGCCCGTCACCTTTCCGTTGAGCCCGATGTGAAAGTGAACGATCGAATCCTCAACGAGATCCTGCCCCGCGGCGTTGTGGAGCGTGGCCCGAATAAACACCGAGGCCGCACCGGGCTTGGTCATCCGCGCGTCCTTCGAGAACTTCACCCACGCGGAAATCCGGTAGCGCTTGCCCTCCTTCACGTCCTTCATCCCGGGGTTGATGCCCCAGCGAATCGGTTCCGTGGAGGTCAACTCGGCGAACGCCTTGCCGTCATGCGCCTCCTTGGCGTCTTTCACGATCTCGAACTTCACCGCCCCGGCGGAGCCATTGTGCTCCAGCGGGAGGAAAATCTTCCACTCCTGTTCGCCGGTTTCAAAGCCTTCGCCCTTGAGCAGGCTCTTCGCGGCGAATGCCGGATGCGCGAGAAGCGCGGCGGCCACAACAATTCCAGGGAGCAATCGGGGGATCATAGCTTCCAACTTCGGTCAACTCTCCCTCCCCCGTCCATTCCCGTTTTGATTTCTCCTAATTTTCTCGTTTAAGCCACCGCGGCGGGCTGGCGCTTTGTCGTGGTGTGACCGTCCCGCCACACGCCTTCAATGAGCACGTGCATC
Source organism: Verrucomicrobiaceae bacterium (assembly GCA_027488755.1). Classification (GTDB taxonomy): domain Bacteria; phylum Verrucomicrobiota; class Verrucomicrobiia; order Chthoniobacterales; family JAATET01; genus JAATET01. The sequence goes on from JAIYAZ010000033.1 coordinate 1,633, forward strand.
GGAGTCTCGGGAATGCCGGTCTCCTGCCGTTCCAGCAACCCCACGAGCACATCCACGCTGGCGCGGCCGACCTTGCGGCCGTTCTGATGCACGCCCGAGAGCACGGTGTCGCTTTCCTCCAGCGAGAGAGAAGCAACCGCCACGTCTTCCGGCACGCGGTAACCGAGCTTGTGCAGGTATTCGAGGATGCTTCCGGCGTGCGTGAGGATCACCTCGGGCTGATGCCGCTTCAACCACGCCCGCGCCTGCCGCCAGACCGATTCATCGGCTTCCTCAATTACCCCCGCATGCACGATCTTGACCGGAATTTCCTCCAGTTTGAGCTGCGTGCGCGCGCTCACGTAGCCCCCCAGAAAATGCCCGCCCGTCCGCTCGTTGAACGCGTCGCCCAGCATGCAGCCGATGCGCCGATAACCTAGACGCCGCAGATTCTCCACCGCCAACACCGCCGTGCGATACTGCGAATTCGTCACCGAATGCAGCGGCGTGTCCCTCATGCTGTAACCGATGCGCACCGCCGAGTAGCGCGACCAGTCGAGGTCGATGTGGTCGTCGTGATCCTCCAGCGGGCTGACGAGGATTCCTTCAATCCCGCGCGCTGCAAACATCTTCTGCACCGCCCGCGCCTTGAAGTCGTAGTCGACTAGGTTCACCACCTCGATGCCGTAGCCAAGCTCCGCCGCGCGCTCCTTCGCGCCGTGGAAAAACAGCCGGAAGTCATCGAACTGAAAAAAATGGCCGGGGTTATGATGGTTGTTGAGCCACGCGAGGTTCGCCTGAAACGCCGCAGGGCGCTTGTGCCGCCGGTAAGCCGACAAGGCCTTGAGCATCGGGTCCGGCGTGTAACCCATCTTCTCCGCAATGGCCTGCACGCGTTTCCGCGTCGCGGGCGAAATTTCCCGCCGGTTTCGCAGGGCTAGGGAAACGGTCACGTGCGACACCCCGGCGATTCGGGCGATATCCTTCTGCGTGACCCTGGCGGGCTCGGGATCCATCGGCATACGGAAATGAGGGGATGATTTCGAAACAGGGCAACCTTGCGGGGCATCGGGCGACCTGCGCTGGCGGAAAAACGTCCTCCGGCGAGTTTAAATGAGCAAGGACTTTTTGCTTCCGGCCCTCCCGATCCAGGCCCGGACCCACCCGAATGACCCCTGCTCGGAAAGCCGGCCCGACCGCCCAGGAGGCCTTTCTATTCTGCCTCTCTGGCTGTTTCCTGCGCCCGGAACCGGCTACGCCCGCGATTTTGCAACGTCGGTTTTCTCCGCCAGCCGGGACCCTTTGCGCGGACTTAAATGAGTAAACCTTGCCTCTCTGTGCGCCGCCTTCCACCGGGGCTTGAATGCGCCCACGGCCACCTCCTCGCGCCTAGAATGCCCTCCTCCCCGAACCCGACAAAAACCTCTCCGTCCATGCGTGCGGCCGATCGCCCCCGAGCCGTCCTGCTCGGCACCATGCCCGACATCATGCGAGAAGTCTGGCATCCCGCGGCGCGGGAGAGCCTTGCCGATCTCCTAGACATCCATCCCGAACTCATCGCGCCGGATGACCTCCCCGCCCATGCCTCCCTCCTCAACGAGGTCGAAGTCATTCTGGCCAGTTGGGGAATGCCCGAGTTATCACCCCGGCAACTCGATCTCATGCCGAAATTGAAGGCGGTGTTCTACGCCGCCGGTTCGATCAAACCCTTCGGACGTCCCCTCCTGGAACGCGGCGTGATCGTCGTGAGCGCCTGGGCGGCTAATGCCGTTCCGGTCGCGGAGTTTACCCTCGCGCACATCCTGCTCGCATTGAAATCGATCTGGCAACACCACCGCGCGCTGCGCACCGCCGGCGGACCAACCGGATGGGTTCGCCAGCCCATGACCGGGGCCTACGGTGCTACGATCGGCCTAATCTCAATGGGCATGGTCGCCCGTCACCTTCGCGAATTGCTCCGTCCGTTTCGCCTCAGGGTCATCGCCTTCGACCCGTTATTCAGCCCCGCCGCCGCCCGCGAACTCGGCGTCGAACTCGTCCCGCTCCCGCAGCTTTTCCGGGAGTCCGACGTGGTGAGTCTGCACACGCCGCTGCTTCCGGAAACCGTGGGCATGATCACCGGCAACCACTTCGCCGCGATGCGGTCCCACGCCACCTTCATCAATACATCGCGAGGCCCCATTGTGCGCGAGGACGAGCTTCTTGCCGTCCTTCGTGACCGGCCTGATCTCACTGCCATCCTCGACGTCGCCCGCGAAGAGCCTCCGCTCCCTGACAGCGCCCTTTACTCTGCGCCCAACGTCCTTCTCACTCCGCACATTGCCGGATCGTGTGGAAACGAAGTGCGCCGACTCGCCGACCTCATGGTCGAGGAGTGCCGTGCCTGGCGCACCGGCCTCCCCCTCCGCTACGCCCTGCGGCTGGATCAGCTTGACCTTGTCGCGTAGCCTCACCCCAAGCCCCCCCCGGAAACCTGACCCCATGTCCTCCCCCTCCCACCAACCCCGCGTCTGGACCGCCGGCACGCTCACCTACACCACCGCGGGCCTCGTCGTGCTCTTCGGCTGGCTTCTCTGGGGCGACTTCGCCTGGAATCTCAAGGAACGGGCCATTACCCCCGTCGCGCAGGTCATGCTCCGCGGATTCCACGCGCCCGACTGGCTAGTCGGCCTCCTCGTCGGATCCATCCCCGCCGGACTCGGCATGCTCCTCGGTCCCATCGTGAGCGTGAAGTCCGACCGCCACCGCGGCCGCTGGGGACGTCGTATTCCCTTCCTCCTTATTCCCACGCCCATTATCGCGCTGGCCATGGCGGGCATCGCGTTCAGCCCAACCGCCGGGGCCGGCCTGCACGAGTTTCTCGGGGCCAACTCCCCCGGACTCACCTTCTGCCGCATCGCCACTTTCAGCTTCTTTTGGACGGTTTTTGAAATGGCGACCGTCATCGTTAACGCTCTCTTCGGTGCCCTCATCAACGACGTAGTTCCCGCGCCCGTCATCGGTCGCTTTTTTGCCCTCTTCCGGGCCGTGGGCCTCGTCGCCGGAATCGTCTTCAACTTCTACCTCATGGGAAAAGCCGAAACCCATTACTTCTGGATCTTCCTCGGTCTGGGTCTGCTCTACGGCATCGCCTTCACCCTCATGTGCCTGAACGTGAAGGAAGGTGAATACCCGGCGCCGGTTCCCAGCCCGGTCCACGGCCCGCTGGCCCCTGCGCTCTCCTACCTCAAGGAGTGCTTCGCGAATCGCTTTTATGTCTGGTTTTTCGTCGCCACCACCCTCGGGCTCATCTCCTTCGCACCTGTCAACACCTTCGGCGTCTTCCACGCCCGCAGCCTCGGCGTCAGCGACGACCTTTATGGAAAAAGCCTCGCGCTCGCCTACGGCTGCTCACTCATTCTTTCCTATCCGCTTGGCATCCTGGCCGACCGGTTTCACCCGATCCGCGTCGGCCTGTTGGGCATGGGCCTCTATCTGGCGGTCATGATATATGGCTGGTTTGAAGCGCACACTGCGTCAACCTTCCTCGTCACATTCGTGCTCCAGACCGTGATCTCCGGTGTCTACCTCACCGGCACCGCCTCGATCGCTCAGCGGTTGCTGCCCCGCGCCCGGTTCGCCCAATTCGCCTCCGCTGCTGGCTTGCTCAGCGCGACGTGTTTTATGATTCTTCCCCCGATCCTCGGAGCCTTCATTCAGGGAATGAACCACAACTACGGCCTCGTCTTCCTCATCGGCGCTGTCCTTGCGACCCTCTGCATCGGTGCCTACACCCGAGTGTTCCTCGGCTTCCGCAAACACGGAGGCGACGCCGCCTACACTCCGCCGCAGTAACGCTTTTCCCACCCGCATGCCCTCCCCCCTGCTCACCCACCAGCGTCAGATCCACCTCGACTTTCACACCTCGCCACACATCGAAGGTGTGGGCGCGGACTTCGACCCCGAGGCTTTCGCCGAAACGATGGCCGCCGCACGCGTCAACAGCGTCACGCTCTTCGCCAAGTGCCACCACGGATTCGCCTACTACCCGTCGCAAACCTGCCCGCCACACCCGAATCTCGCTCGACCCGATCTACTCGGTGAACAAATTACGGCCCTGCACCGTCGCGGCATCCGCTGCCCGATCTACATCACGGTCGGCTGGGACGCCCGCTCCGCGCAACTCCATCCCGAATGGCGCGCGATGGACCAGGCCGGCTTCTTCGCCGATTGGGAGGGCCTGCCCGGCCACTGGCAATTCCTCAACTGGCTTCACCCCGAATACCAGCAGCACATCGAGGACCTCACCCGCGAAATCATCGGCCGCTACGGTGCCGACGTGGACGGCTTTTTCTACGATATCTGCTTCTTCCCGAAGAAAGCCTGCTGGTCCCCCGAATCCCGCAAATTCCGCGAACGTCACGGCCTGCTCGAGGACAGCTCCGCCGGCTTTGAACGCTTTCAGGCCGCCGCCCAGGCAGCCTTCGCCGATCGCTACTGGCGCATCATCCGCGACCGCCTCCCCGAGGCCACCGTCTTCTTCAATGCCGGCAGTGATACCTTCCTCGACACCCGTCTCGGAGCTCGGGCCCGCCTCCCGTCCATGAGCCACATGGAAATCGAGTCCCTCCCCAGCGGCTTCTGGGGATACTTTCACTTCCCCCGGCTCGCCCGCTCCGCCGCCCACTGGGACGTCCCATGGCTCGGCATGACCGGCCGCTTTCAAACGATGTGGGGCGACTTCGGCGGCATCAAACCACTCGCCGCCCTCGAATACGAATGCTTCCGCCCGCAGGCCCTCGGGGGTGCCAACTCCATCGGCGATCAGCTTCCGCCGCGTGGCCGGCCGGATGCCGCCGCCTACGACCTTATCGGCGAAGTCTACCGCCAGGTCGAAATGGCCGAACCCTTCTACGCCGACTCCCGCCCTCTCGCGCAGGTCGGCATCGCCACCAGCGGAACCGCAGGCCTCGATCCCAACGACACCGCAAAGATCGATGAAGGCGCGATCCAGATGTGCGAAGAGGCCCACTACGACTGCCGCATGCTCGACGCCGCCTCATCCCTCGAGGGGCTCGATCTCGTCATCCTCGGCGACCGCACCACCATTACCCCCGACTTCTGCGAAAAACTCCGTCGCTTCCACGCCTCCGGTGGCCGCCTCCTGATCTCCGCTCTCGGCGGCTGCGATGCCTCCGGTCAATGGGCGCTCGACTTCCTGCCCGTCCACATTACCGGCCCCGTCACCGAATATCCCGCGTATTGGCGATCCCGCCCCGACTTCTCCCCCGCCCTCGCCCGCTCGGACCGCGTTTTCTACCAGCCCGGCTGGATCGTATCCGCTCCCGGAACGGACGTCCTGGTGGAACGCGTCGCCCCCTACTTCAAACGCGACGCCGTCCGCTACTGCTCCCACCTGCAAACCCCGCCCCGCCCCGAGTCCACCGGCCAACCCGTCGTGGTCGCCGGTGAACGTTTCATCTACTTTGCCGACCCCATCTTCGGCGAATACCGCCAGTCGGGAAACATCGCCGCCCGCGACGCCTGGCGCCTCGCCATGGAGCGCCTCATTGGCCCCGCGCCATTTGGATCCGACCTCCCCTCCACCGTCCAAATCTACCCACGCCGACGCGGAGACGATCTCCTCCTCACGCTTCTCCACTACATCCCCGTCCGCAAGGCGCTCGACATTGACATGATTGAGGAGCGCTCCTTCCTCGGGGGCGAATGCCTTTCCCTGCCCACCTCCGCCCGCACCGTTCGCGTGTTTCCCGGCGGGGAACTTCTGCCGCGCGATCCCGCGGGCCGCTTCCAGCTCCCGCCGACCGCAAAGGGCCGTCTCCTCCTGGAGGTGCCCGGGTTTTTTGCCGCGGAGAAAAGTGGCAGCGCGTAGGGGAATCGAACCCCTATACCGGCCTTGAGAGGGCCGTGTCCTAACCGTTAGACGAACGCGCCGTTGGATGAACTCCCGGATGAGCCGGGCTCGCATCGAACCGTCGAGCCGTGTAAAGTGGCAGCAATGAAACTTTACGTCAAGACCTGGTGTCCCTGGTGCGTGGACGCCATCGACTGGCTCCGCGCCCGCGGCTACGCGTTTGAATTGATCGACGTGCTCGCCGATTCCGCCGCCTACGCGCACATGCGGACCATCTCCGGTCAAAGCCTCACCCCCACCCTCGAGTTGCCAACCGGCGCGGTCCTCCCCGATTTCGACGTCCGCCAGCTTGAGAAATTCCTCGCGCAGCATAACATCACCGCCGGATGATTTCGGAGCTCCTCATCATTGCCGCGACCGTCGCCTTCTGCCTCGCGCTCCGCAGCTACCGGCATCCCCTCGTCCACCGCCTCGGCACGTTCGGCCTGCTCTTCGGCGTCTCCTTCCTCGTCGGCTGGCTGCTCCTCGGCAGTATCACCACCGGCCTCCTCCTCGCCGGCACCTGGCTCCTCCTTCCCTGGATGGAAATCCTCACCCGCGCCCGCCGCCTGCGCCTCCCCCTCGAACGCCCCCTCCGCCGCCGCACCGCGCCGAACCGCGAAAACTTCCCCACCCTCCACGACCTCACCGCCGAAATCGAAACCGCCGGCTTTGAGTGCGTCGACGACCTCGGCTGGCAGCACGACGAACACGACCAGTTCTTCCGCCTCTTCTACCAGGCCGCCAGCGGCACCGAGGCCGCCGTCTCCCTCGTCACCCAGGGCGACATCGCCTTCTTCTACCTCGCCATCACCTCCCGCTCCACCAACGGCGAAACCTACGTCACCTGGAACTACCCCTTCGCCTACGGCCTCAAACTCGACCCCAGCCTCCACCTCCACCGCGGCCCCGCTGAAGCCTCCTTCAGCGAACTCCTCGCCGACCACCGCCTCTTCCTCGACCGCGAGCGCGTCGCCGTCGACGCCATCCTCCCCCAGGAACCCGACACCCTCGGCGCGCAGATGGAATCCGACATGCGCCGCCAGATCGCCCACAACCTCCGCGCCGGCGTCCTCAAACGCGACGGCACCGATTTTATCCGCTACTCGGCCCGCGGATTGCTTTTCCTCTGGTGCCAGTTCCTCCGCGACCTCGTCCGCCTCTCCTAGCCCCCGCCATGCCCAGTCTCCCCTTCGTCCGTCGCCCCATCGATCAGGTCATGACCGAGGAGCGGGCCGCCGCCTTCACCAAACGCAGCCTCAAGGCCGCCGCCAAACTTGCCGGCCTCAAGCTCGCCGTCTCGATGATGGACCTCACCACCCTCGAGGGCAAAGACACCCCCGGCAAAGTCCAGCACCTCTGCCGCAAAGCCATCGCCCCCGGCGAACCCCGCCTCGACGTCCCCAGCTGCGCCGCCGTCTGCGTCTACCCGAATCTCGTCCGCGCCGCGAAACGCTTCCTCGCCGGCTCCAGCGTGAAGGTCGCCGCCGTCGCCACCGCCTTCCCCAGCGGCCTCATGCCGCTCGCCGTCAAGCTCGAGGACACCCGCATCGCCGTCGAAGACGGCGCCGACGAGATCGACATGGTCATCGACCGCGGCGTCTTCCTCCGCGGCGAATACCGCCAGGTCTTCGACGAAATCGCCGCCGTCAAAACCGCCTGCGGCCCCGCCCACCTCAAGGTCATCCTCGAAACCGGCGAACTCGTCACCCTCGACAACGTCCGCCTCGCCAGCGAACTCGCCATCCACGCCGGCGCGGACTTCATCAAAACCTCCACCGGCAAAGTCACCCCCGCCGCCACCCTCCCCGTAACCCTCGTCATGCTCGAGACGATCCGCGACCACTTCTACGCCACCGGCGTCCGCATCGGCATGAAGCCCGCCGGCGGCATCCGCACCGCAAAGGAAGCCCTCGCCTACCTCGTCATGCTCAACGAAACCCTCGGCGCGGACTGGATGACCCCCGACCTCTTCCGCTTCGGCGCCAGCACCCTCGCCAACGACGTGCTCATGCAGATCGCCCGCCTCGCCGACGGCCGCTACCAGAGCCCCGAATACTTCTCCCTGCCATGACGACCAAGAAACTGGCCGCGCGCAAAACCGCCGCCCCCCTCCACCCGAACGCCACGGCCCACGCCCTCGCCGTCCCCCCCTCCGAGCGCCGCCTCCGCCTCGGCGAAGGCCTCGCCTACGCCCCCGCCCCCGAGACCACCCCCGTCAAAATCGACGCCACCTACGGCCTCTTCCTCGACGGCGCCTTCACGAAACCTGGCAAAACCTTCGCCACCCTCAACCCCGCCACCGAACGGGAACTCGCCCGCGTCACCGCCGCCACCGCGAAGGACGTCGACCGCGCCGTCCAGGCCGCCCGCCGCGCCCTCCCCGCCTGGTCCGCCCTCCCCGGCGCCGAACGCGGCAAATACCTCTTCCGCATCGCCCGCCTCATCCAGGAACACGCCCGCGAACTCGCCGTCCTCGAAACCATGGACGGCGGCAAAACCATCAAGGAATCCCGCGACATCGACCTCCCCCTCGTCGCCGCCCACTTCTTCTACTACGCCGGCTGGGCCGACAAACTCCCCTACGCCTTCCCCGGCCGCACCCCCCACCCCGTCGGCGTCTGCGGCCAGATCATCCCCTGGAACTTCCCCCTCCTCATGGCCGCGTGGAAGCTCGCCCCCGCCCTCGCCGCCGGCAACACCGTCGTCCTCAAACCCGCCGAGACCACCCCCCTCACCGCCCTCCACCTCGCCCGCATCCTCCAGCAGGCCGAACTCCCCCCCGGCGTCGTCAACATCGTCACCGGAGCCGGCGAAACCGGCGCTGCCCTCGTCAACCACTCCGGCGTCGACAAAATCGCCTTCACCGGCAGCACCGACGTCGGCAAACGCATCGCCGCCACCCTCGCCGGCACCGGCAAAAAACTCACCCTCGAGCTAGGCGGCAAAGCCGCCAACATCGTCTTCGACGACGCCCCCCTCGACCAGGCCGTCGAAGGCATCATCGCCGGCATCTACTTCAACCAGGGCCACGTCTGCTGCGCCGGCTCCCGCCTCCTCGTCCAGGAAAACATCCACGACGAAATCGTCCGCCGCCTCCGCGACCGCATCGCCACCCTCCGCGTCGGCGACCCCCTCGACAAAAACACCGACATCGGCGCCATCAACTCCCGCCCCCAGCTCGAAAAAATCCGCGAGCTCGTCGCCAGCGGCCAGGCCGAAGGCGCCCAACTCCACCAACCCGCCGGCCGCCTCCCGCAGACCGGCTACTGGTTCGCCCCCAGCTTCTTCACCGGCGTCACCGCCTCCCACCGCATCGCCCGCGAGGAAATCTTCGGCCCCGTCCTCAGCATCCTGACGTTCCGCACGCCCGAGGAGGCCCTCGAACGCGCCAACCACACCCCCTACGGCCTCAGCGCCGGCGTCTGGACCGACAAAGGTAGCAAAATCTTCAAGCTCGCCGCCAAGCTCCGCGCCGGCGTCATCTGGGCGAACACCTACAACAAGTTCGACCCCACCTCCCCCTTCGGCGGCTACAAGGAAAGCGGCTTCGGGCGCGAAGGCGGCCTCCACGGCCTCCTCCCCTACGTCACCCTCCGCTGACCCCCCGAGCGCGGGCCCGGCCGGAAAATTGCCTGCTCGCCAATCCCGACCCGCGGGCCTACCGTGGAGGACGTCCTCCTCCCGCCATGAAAACCGCCCCGCTCCTCCTCCTCGGTCTCGCCCTTCTCCTCCCCCTTCACGCCGCGGAAAAGGCCCCGGCCGCGCCCACCCCGCCGCCCGCCATCGACCCCGCCGCGCTCGCCCCGCTCCAGCGCATGAGCGACACCCTCGCCGCCGCGAAAGCCTTCACCTTCCGCTCCCGCAACCTCCTCGAGGTCCCCGCCGTCACCGGCCAGTTCGTCACCCTCGTCTCCACCGGCGAAGTCACCGTCCGCCGGCCTAACAAAATCAGCGCCCGCCTCGCCGGCGAAGCCCCCGCCTTCGACTTCTTCTACGACGGCGAAACCGTCGCCGCCTACGCCCCCGCAACCTCCGTCTACTCCCTCGCGAAGGCCCCCGCCACCATCGACGAAATGCTCTCCGGCCTCCAGACCGAGACCGGCATCCGCTTCGCCACCGCCCCCCTCCTCCGCAGCAACCCCTACGCCGCCCTCACCCGCGACCTCACCTCCGCCCTCGTCGTCGGCCCCACCCGCATCGACGGCATCGCCTGTAACCACCTCGCCTTCCGCTCTCCCGGCGTGAATTGGGAAATCTGGCTCGAAGCCAACGCCCGCTCCCTCCCCCGCCGCATCGCCGTCACCTTCACCGACCGGCCCAACTTCCCCCGCACCCTCGTCGAGTTCACCGCCTGGAACCTCCACCCCTGGATCAGCAACGCGACCTTCACCTTCACTCCCCCCGCCGGCGCCCGCGAAATCCCCTTCAAAGCCGTCATGGAATCCACCGGCCGCTAACCCAAAAGCCCCCACCTCCCATGAAACTCCCGCTCCCCACCCTCGCCGCCGCCGCCCTCGCTGGCCTCGCCACCCTCACCCTCGTCGGCTGCACCGGCGTCTACGCCGTCTCCCCGGGTTACGCCGTCCCGCCCCCCGTCGTCCCCGTCTACGCCTGGGGCGGCGCCGGCTACTACGGCGGCACCTACTACCGCTCCAGCTCCGCCTACTACAACAGCAGCTACTACCGCAACGTCAGCCGCAGCTACTACCGCGGCCCGAACGGAGCCGCCTACCGCGGCCCCTACAACAACGCCGGCTACTACAACAACTCCCGCGGCGGCTCCGCCAACTGGCACAACGGCTCCGGCAGCGCCCAGGGAGCCCGCGGCGGCTCGGCGAATTGGAACAACGGCTCCGGCAGCGCCGAAGGCTGGCGCGGCGGCTCCGCTAACTGGGGCGGCGGCTCCGGTTCCTGGAGCGGCTCCCGCGGCCGCTCCGGCTCCTGGCACCGCTAAAAGAACCTCATAAGGGGAGGGACGGCACTCCGCTGCCGTCCCTCACTCCCCCCAGCGCCCCTCCGCGCTTGGCAAAGCCGTCAAGCACCTGGAAAGTCTTTTTCCCTTTCCCTCTTCTGTCGTTCCGCCCCACCTCGACGTCTTCTCCCCGGGGTTGACATTCCTGCTCCCCGCCCGAGCCTATCGGAAGCCACCCCCGCTCCCGCCATGCCCCGCCGCCGCGCCGCCTTCACCCTCGTTGAGCTGCTCGTCACCGTGGCCATCATCGCCGCGTTGGCGATCCTCGTCACCGCCGTCGCCCCGGGAATGATGCTCCGCGGGCAGATCGCCGCCTCCCTCAGCAACATGCGGCAGATCGGCACCGCCTTTCAGGCCTACGCCAACGACAACGACTTCAACCTCCCTGGCCGCGTCACCTCCGCGGACCGCTGGCCCCGCCTCCTCCTTCCCTACATGCCCGGCGGCGAACGCACCTACGCCGACCCCGGCGACCCGAACAACTACGTCCGTCGCCAGCAGGATCCCCTCTCCAACGGCTCGAACCACACCAGCTACCTCATGAACGGCTACAACGACCTCGGCGCCTACGGCGACGAAACCGTCGTCGTGAAACTCACCTCCGTCGAGCGCCCCAGCCAGACCATCCTCCTCGGCAACCAGTCCGGCAGCGGCAACTTCTACATGGACACCGTCGAGGGCAATCAATCCAGCGGCGTCCTGCGCAAAAACGTCTTCAACGACGGCGCCAACTACCTCTTCACCGACGGCTCCGCCCGCTTCCTCAAGGAAAGCGAATACGACGACGCCCTCTGGCTTGTCCACAAACCCGCCCCCGGCGCCTAACTCCCCGCGCGCCGGCCCGGCCCCCGCGCGAAAAAGTCTTTGGGCAGAACCCCACGCGCGTGCTAGACAAGGCCGGAAATCCCCGGATGAAGGAACGCCCATCCTCCCGCTCCCGCCAGCCCCGCGGCCCGCGCCCCTCGCCCCGCCGCAAGTCCCCCCCGCCCCGTTCCGCCCCAAAAAGCCAGCCGCCCAAGCGCCGCTGGAAACGCATCACCGCCTACGTCGCCCGCAAGGTCGACGAGCACGCGCACCTCGCGCAGGACGCCATGCGCATCGCCCTCACCCTCGCGATCCTCGTGCTCGTGCTCATGCTCGGCCACTCCTTCTACCGCGTCTGGCAGGAAACGCTTCCCGCCGCGCGCCCGTCCGCCGAACCCGCCCGCCGCTAGGCAAGGGCGACCCGCCTACCCCTCCACCCGACTTGTCGCCGGGGCATCGGACTCATTGCGACCGTAAAACTTCACCCCGAGTTTGATCTTCCCGCGGCCCTGCTCGACCCGCCACTTGTTCGTGTCGCGCAGCGAGTAAATGCAGCCGCAGTATTCCTGCTGGTAGAATTCCTCCCGCTTGGAAATCTCGACCATCCGCGAGGCGCCACCGCCCTTGCGCCAGTTGAAGGTCCAGTAGCTCACGCCGGGATACCGCGCCGCCGCGCGTTCGCCGCAGCCGTTGATCTGCTCCATGTTTTTCCACCGCGAGATGCCGAGGCAGCTCGTGATCACGGGAAAGCCGTGCTCATGCGCGTAGAGGGCCGTGCGCTCAAACCGCATGTCGAAACACTTGGTGCAGCGCTCGCCGCGTTCGGGGGCCCATTCCAGGCCCTTCACGCGGGCGAACCAGTTTTCGGTGTCGTAGTCCGCGTCGACAAACGGCACGCCCGTCTTCTCGGCGAAGCGAATGTTCTCCTCCTTGCGGAGTTCGTATTCCTTCCGCGGGTGGATGTTCGGGTTGTAGAAATAGATCGTGTAATCGATGCCCGAAGCGGCCATGGCCTCCATCACCTCGCCCGAGCAGGGCGCGCAGCAGGAATGCAGCAGCACCTTGCGGTGGCCGTCCGGCGGGTCAATGACGAGGCGGTCCATGCGCGCAGCCTACAAATTCCGGCCCGCGTGGGCAGGCCCTTTTTACCGCGGGGCGTTCACCCGGGAAAGACGGTTGACTTTTGGCCCATTGCGCCGCATTTTCCTTCCCTCCCAAAACGGTGGCCGTAGCTCAATGGTAGAGTCCCAGATTGTGATTCTGGTTGTTGCGGGTTCGAGTCCCGTCGGTCACCCCACTCCTCACTCTTCCCGACGGGACGAGAACCTTGGTTCGACGGCCCGCGCGTAAGCGCTCCCCAAAACCAGCACAGCCATTCCCGCCGAAGGCTCGCCCCGCGAGCCTTAATCCCGTCGGTCACCCCACTCCCCGTCCGTGCTCTCCGCGCAATCTGCGGTCCCTCAATCCTCCTTCGCCGTCTCCGCCGACAACCGCGCGAGCAACCCCGAACACCGCGCGCGCACGGCGTGATTCCGCACCGCGGTCGCGAGTGCCTTTTTCTGCCCGACCAGCACCACGAGCTGCCGCCCGCGCGTGAGGCCCGTGTAGAGCAGGTTCCGCTGGAGCAGGAGGAATTGCTCCATGGCCAGCGGCAAAACCACGCAGGGATACTCGGAGCCCTGGCTTTTGTGCACGGTGATCGCGAAGGCGGGGTCCAGTTCATCGAGTTCGCCGAACTCGTAACCCACCACCCGCTCGTCAAAGCGCACCCGCACCTCGCGGTCCTCCGCGCTCACGTGCTCGATGCGGCCGATGTCGCCGTTGAAGACATTCTTGTCGTAGTTGTTGCGCGTCTGGATGACCTTGTCGCCCGCGCGGTAGGTCACGCCGAAGCGCTCGACCTCATCCCGGCCGTCAGCGCGGGCGGGATTCAGCGCGGCCTGGAGGCGCGCGTTGAGGTTCCGCACGCCGAGCGTGCCGCGGTTCATCGGCGCGAGCACCTGGATGTCGCGCAGCGGGTCCAGCCCGAAGCGGGCGGGAATGCGGCGGGCGACCAGCTCCAGCAACGTTTCCAGCGCGGCCGCGCTGTCCTCGCGTTCGACGAAAAAGAAATCCCGCCCCTCGCCGGCCAGCTCGGGCAGATGGCCGGCGTTGATCGCGTGCGCGGCCTCGACGATGGCGCTGCCGCCCTCCTGCCGGAACACGACGTCGAGCCGCGCGCAGGGCACCGTGGCAATGAGGTCACGCAGCACGAGCCCGGGACCGACGCTCGGCAACTGATCGGGATCGCCCACCAGCAGGGCGTTCGCCCGCGGCGGCAGCGCGCGGAGAAAGCGGGCAAACAACGGAACGTCCACCATCGAAACCTCGTCCATCACAAACAAATCACCCTCCAGCGGCGTCTGCTCGTCGCGGCGAAAACCCCCGCCGGGCAGCGGCTCAAGCAGACGGTGAATCGTTTTGGCCTCCAACCCGGTCGACTCCGCGAGCCGCTTGGCCGCGCGCCCCGTCGGCGCGCAAAGCACGCAACGCACGTTTTTGGCGCGGAGGATTTTCAGAACGGAATTCAGCAGCGTCGTCTTGCCCACGCCGGGCCCGCCGGTGATCACCGCGAGCGGCTGCGCGAGGGCGAGCCGCAACGCCGCCGCCTGCGCGGGGGCGAGGATTTTTCCCGTGCGTTCCTGCACCCACGCGAGGGCGCGGTCGCCGTCAATCGCCGGATACCCCGCCTCCCCCCGCGCGAGCATGGCGCCCACGCGGGCGGCAATCCCGATCTCCGCCCGGCGCAGCGCGGGCGCGTAAATGAGCGTCTCGCCGCCGATGTCCTCGCGCTCCAGCGCGCCGCGGGCCACCTCCGCCTCCAGCGCCTCGCGCAGACGGTCCGCGTCGGCCGCAAGCAGCTTCGCCGCGGCATCCACCAGCGCGGCCTCGGGCAGCGCGCAATGGCCCTCGCCCGTGGCGACGTCGAGCGCGTGCGCCAGTCCGGCCCGCAGCCGCAGGAGGGATTCCCCCGCGAGCCCGAGCGTGGCGGCGATCTTGTCCGCCGAAAGAAACCCGATGCCCGGAATGTCCCGCGCGAGGCAGTAGGGATCGGAGCGAATCCGCGCGATGGCCTCCTCGCCGTAGGTCTTGAAAATGCGCACCGCCCGCGCCGTGCTGATGCCATGGGCGTGGAGAAAGACCATGATCTCCCGCACAACGCGCTGCTCCGCCCAGGCCGCCTTGATCGCCCGCCGCCGCTCCGCGCCGATGCCGCCGACCTCCTGGAGCCGACCCGACTGCGTCTCGATGACCTCAAACACCTTCTCGCCAAAGCGCTCCACGAGTTTCTTCGCGTAAACCGGGCCGATCCCCCGGATCAACCCGCTCGCGAGGTAACGCTCGATGCCCTCGCGCGAATCCGGCGGCTGCGTCTCGAGGCGGTCGGCGCGGAGCTGCCGCCCCCGCTCGCGATCCTGCACCCAGCGGCCCTCGGCCATGATCCACTCGCCCGGCGCCACGCTGGCGACGGAACCCACCACGGTAAGCAGCTCGCGCCGCCCGCGCACCTGCACGCGCAGCACGGCAAAACCGGTCTCCTCGTTGTGAAACGTCACCCGCTCGACCTGGCCGCGCACGGCGTCCGGCGCGGCGGCGGAGGAGGCGGCGGAGTCCGGTCGGGGCATGCCGCCCAGAATCGCCGCGCCCGCTCCGGCGTCAATGCCGCGCATCCGCCCGAACCCGGCCCCCGTAGTATGGACTGGAGCCCCTACGGCGTTTTGACCCCCCTCAAAATCTTGGAAGCCCGGCAAATGGAGCATTGCATTCGCCAAAGAGTTTATTAGAAAAACTTATATCCTTCCTATGGGCGTATCCACCTCTTCGGCCAAGTCCGTCTCCCCCCTCGCGGCCTGGCTATTCTCCTCGATTGGCAAAAAAACGGTCGTCGCGGTGACGGGCATCTTCCTGGTGCTTTTTGTCTGCGGTCATCTCCTCGGCAACCTCACGTTCTTTCTCGGGCCCGACATCATCAATTCCTACGCCAAGCACCTGCGCGACCTCGGCCCGTTCCTCTGGGTCATCCGCGCCGGCCTGCTCGCGATCCTCGTGCTGCACATCTTCTTCACGGTTTCGCTGTGGAAGGAAAACCACGCCGCCCGCCCCGAGAAATACGTGGTGAAGAATCACGTGAAGGCCACGATCTTCTCGCGCACGATGCGCCTCTCGGGCCTCATCGTTTTCGCCTTTGTCATCTTCCACATCCTCCACTACACGGCCCGGACGATTGACCCCGCCTTCCAGCACTACGAGACCGACCTGCACGGCGAGATGGTCCACAACGTCTACAAAATGATGGTCGTCGGCTTCAGCGTCCCCTGGGTGAGCGCGATCTACATCGTCTCGCTTGGCCTGCTGGCCTTCCACCTCAGCCACGGCATCGCGAGCCTTTTCCAGACGCTCGGCCTCAGCAACAAGCAGCTCCGCCCGCGGTTCGAATTCGCCGGCCGCGCGCTGGCCTGGCTGCTCTTCCTCGGCTTCACCTCGATCCCCGTCGCCGTGCTCCTCGGCGTGGGCAGGGAGGCGTTGAAATAACATGACCCTCGACTCCAAAATTCCCGCCGGTCCGCTTGACCGCAAGTGGACGACCTACAAGAACAACGCCAAGGTCATCGCGCCGAACAACAAGCGGAAGTTTGACCTCATCATCGTCGGCAGCGGCCTGGCCGGAGCCTCCGCCGCCGCGACGCTGGCCGAGCAGGGCTTCAACGTGAAGTGCTTCTGCTACCAGGACAGCCCGCGCCGCGCGCACTCCATCGCCGCGCAGGGCGGCATCAACGCCGCGAAGAACTACCAGAACGACGGCGACAGCGTTTACCGGCTGTTCTACGACACGATCAAGGGCGGCGACTTCCGCGCCCGCGAGGCCAACGTCCACCGCCTCGCCGAGGTGAGCACGTCCATCATCGACCAATGCGTCGCGCAGGGCGTGCCCTTCGCCCGCGAATACGGTGGCCTGCTCGCGAACCGCTCCTTCGGCGGCGCGCAGGTCTCGCGCACCTTCTACGCCCGCGGCCAGACCGGCCAGCAGCTCCTGCTCGGCGCGTATCAGGCGCTCGAGGCCCAGATCGCCCGTGGCGCGGTGAAGATGTATTCCCGCACCGAAATGCTCGACCTCGTGCTCGTCGACGGCCACGCCAAGGGCATCGTCACGCGCGACATGGTCACCGGCGAAATCGCCACGCACGCCGGCGACGCCGTGCTCCTCTGCACCGGCGGCTACGGCAACGTCTTCTACCTCTCGACGAACGCCAAGGGCTGCAACGTCACCGCCACCTTCCGCGCCTACAAGCGCGGCGCGCTCTTCGCGAACCCCTGCTACACGCAGATCCACCCGACCTGCATCCCCGTCAGCGGGGCCTACCAGTCCAAGCTCACGCTCATGTCCGAGTCGCTCCGCAACGACGGCCGCGTCTGGGCCCCGAAGCGGAAGGAGGACTGCGGCAAAAGCCCCGCCGACATTCCCGAGGACGCCCGCGACTACTACCTCGAGCGCAAATACCCCAGCTACGGCAACCTCGCCCCGCGCGACATCTCCTCGCGCAGCGCGAAGGAAGCCTGCGACGAAGGCCGCGGCGTCGGCCCCGGCGGTCTCGGCGTCTACCTCGACTTCGCCGACTCCATCAAACGCTTCGGCCAGAAGACCATCGAAGAGCGCTACGGCAACCTCTTCGAGATGTATGAAAACATCACCGGCGAGAACGCCTACGAGCGCCCGATGCGCATCTACCCCGCCGTCCACTACACGATGGGCGGCCTCTGGGTGGACTACAACCTGATGTCGAACATCCCCGGCCTCCACGTGCTCGGTGAGGCGAACTTCTCCGACCACGGCGCTAACCGCCTCGGCGCCTCCGCCCTCATGCAGGGCCTCGCCGACGGCTACTTCGTCATCCCCTACACCATCGGCGACTACCTCACCTCGCAGTTCGGCAAGAAGGTCGACCCGCGCCACCCCGCCTTTGAGGAAACGAAGCTCCAGACCACCGCCCGCGTCCAGCGCCTGCTCGACGTGAAGGGCAACCGCAGCGCCGACGACTTCCACCGCGAGCTCGGCCTCCTCGTCTGGGACAAATGCGGCATGGCCCGCGACCGCGCCGGCCTCACCGAAGCGCTCGAAAAAATCCCGAAGCTCAAGGAGGAATTCTGGAGCACCATCTCGGTGCCGGGCAGCGGCGAATCCTTCAACCAGGCCCTCGAGAAAGCCGGCCGCGTCGCCGACTTCCTCGAATTTGCCGAGGTGCTCTGCACGGACGCCCTCGCCCGCGAGGAAAGCTGCGGTGGCCACTTCCGCACGGAATACCAGACACCCGAAGGCGAAGCCCTCCGCAACGATGAGGACTACATGCACGTCGCCGCCTGGAAATACGAGGGCGACGGCGTCGCCCCCACCCTCGTCAAGGAACCGCTCGTCTACGAGACCGTGAAACCCGCAACCCGCAGCTACAAGTAACGCGTATCCCTTTTTGCGACCCATGAATTTCCACCTCAAAGTCTGGCGTCAAAAGGCCTCCAACGCTCCGGGCAAGCTCGAGAGCTACGAAGCGAAAAACATCCCGGCCGAGGCTTCCTTCCTCGAGATGCTCGACATCGTCAACGACGACCTCGTCGCCAAGGGGCAGGAACCCATCGCCTTTGACCACGACTGCCGCGAGGGCATCTGCGGCATGTGCAGCGCCGTCATCAACGGCGTGCCCCACGGCAAGGACCGCGGCGTGGGCACGACCTGCCAGCTCTACATGCGCAAGTTCCAGGATGGCGAGACGATCACCATCGAACCTTTCCGCGCCGGCTCCTTCCCCATCATCCGCGACCTCTCGACGAACCGCGCCGCGTTCGACCGCATCATCCAGGCCGGTGGCTTCATCTCGGAACGCAGCGGCTCCGCGCCCGAGGCGAACTCCGTGCCGATTCCGAAAACCATCGCCGACGAGGCCATGGACGCCGCCGCCTGCATCGGCTGCGGGGCCTGCGTCGCCGCCTGCCCGAACAGCTCGGCCATGCTCTTCGTGAGCGCCAAGGTGAACCACCTCAACCTCCTCCCGCAGGGCAAGCCCGAGAAGCACCGCCGCGTGCTCGGCATGGTCAAACAAATGGACGCCGAGGGCTTCGGCAATTGCTCGAACTACTACGAGTGCGAGGCCGTCTGTCCCGCCCACGTGCCCGCCTCGTTTATCACCAGCATGAACCGCGAATACACCGTCGCCGCCGCCCGCAAATCGGCCGGCGCCACCGGGTAACCGGCTCCCCGCCGGAAAAAAGTGGCCGCACCGGTCGCCGGCCACCCATTTTCATTGTCCTTCCGAATCGTTGGGATTATTCTATCCGGGTGGAGAGCACATCCGGCAATCATGGTCTCATTCGCCGCCCCACGTCCCGTCGTTTTGGGCCGCTCAGGGCTTCCTTTCAATCGTTCGCAACGCGGTTTTTCGACCGGAGTTTGCGGAAACTCAGCCTGACGTTCCTCGCCCTCGCGGCCCTTGGCAGCGTCGGCTCCAGCCTGGCGGTGCTCCCCGGGTATTATCTCACGAGTTTCGTCCCCGCCAATGTCACCGACCTGAAGGTCACGGGCATGAACGCCAGCGGCACGGTCGTCGGCACGCTCACGACCACGAACGCCGAGGAACGCGGATTCGTCTGGGACGGCACGCAATTCACCATTCTGCTGCCCGCCGGGGCCCAAACCAGCGCCGCCCACGGGATCAATGCCGCGGGTCAGGTCGTCGGCACCTACACCAACGGCATCAACACCGAGATCGGCTTTGTCTGGCAGAACAACGCCTTCCAGAACGTCGCCCCCGCCGGCGCGACGCGCAGCCTGGCCTACGGCATCAACGACGCCGGAAGCATCGTCGGCGAATTCGACAATTTCATTGGCGACACGCTCGCTTTCATCCTCACCAGCGGCAACTACACCACCCTCACGGCCCCGCTTTCGGCGGTGACCTCCGCCCTGGCCATCAACGCCAACAACCAGGTGCTCGGCAGCTACACGGACGAGGACATCGTCGACCGCGCCTACCGCTGGCAATCGGGCAACTTCACCGTGCTCCTTCCGCCCACCGCCACCAACGCCACCGGCAAGGGACTCAACGCCGGCGGCAACCTCACGGGAACGTATCTCGATGCGAGCGACGTCACCCACGGCTTCCTCTGGACCGGCAGCTTCACGGTCATCGACGTTGCGGGAGCCAGCTCCACCGAACCCGCCGCGATCAGTGCCAACAACACCGTCGTCGGCACCTACATGGACGGCGCCACCCCCA
>JAIYAZ010000011.1 GCA_027488755.1 Verrucomicrobiaceae bacterium
CATGTGGAAGCAGACGGTGGCGCACTGGCAGAAGGCGGCGGAGCGGAATGCGCGCGAGAGGTTTGACCTGCCGGGGATGTGCCTCACGCATGGTTATCAGCCTCCGATCACGCCGGACCGTTACGTGAGCTCGGCGATCGCGCTGGAGCTGTGCCTGGCGACGATGGCGCAGGTGGTGCGGCCGTTGTGGGATGAGTGGGACTACGGCGGCGACGTGGAGTTCCTGCGCGCGGAGGCCTACCCGCCGATGCGGGCGATGGCGGAGTTTTTCGCGGCCTACGTGAAGCGGGGGGACGACGGGCGTTACCACGCGATTCCTTCGATGCTGGAGGAGGACTGGGGGATTTATCCGGAGTTCCGCCGCAACCGCGACGCGATCAGCACGCTGAGCATGATGCGGTGGGCGTTTCGGCGGACGGCGGAGGCGGCGGAGACGCTCGGGGTGGACGCGGCGGAGCGCGGGCGCTGGCGGGAGATCGCGCGGGACCTCGCGCCGAATCCGGTGTGGGAGACGCCCGAGGGTCCGGTGCTGGGCGGGTTGCCGGGGATCGAGCCGGTGCGGTTCAAGGACAGCCATCCGTGGGATCCGGCGCTGTATCCGGTGGTGGCGGCGGATGAGATTCACCTCGACTCGCCGGCGGCGGAGCGGGCGATGGCGGCGCGCACGGCGCGGATGCGGCCGAATGCCTCGACGGACGAGGCGCTGCGGCTGCTGGGTGAAACGAAGGTGGGGAACGGCGGCGCGGAAGGCCGGCCGCGGGCGGGCGAGACGGCGGAGGCTTTGCTGAACGACCGGAGCGGGCGGATTCACCTTTTTCCCGGCGTGGCGGCGGGGGAGGAGGTGGCGTTCCGGCGCTTCCAGGCGCGCGGGGGATTTCTGGTTTCGGCGAGCCGCGGGCGCGACGGGGTGGAAGTGGTCGAGATCGAGGCCCGGCGGGAGGGGACGTGCCGGGTGGCGAATCCGTGGCCGGGCCGGAGCGTGACGGTGCGCGACGCGGACACGGGCGCGGCGGTGCCGCGGGAGGCGGACGCCGGCGACACGGTGGCGTTTGCCGCGCAGGCCGGGCACCGCTACCGGCTGGAGCGGTAGCGGGCGCGCGGGGGCGGGACGGGTCAGGCCTTCGTGAAGACGAGGTGGTCGCCCTTGACGTCGGCCTGGATGGCGTCGCCGGGGGCGAACTTGCCGTCGAGGAGGTCGAGGCTGAGCGGGTCGAGGATTTCCTTTTGGATCACGCGCTTGAGCGGGCGTGCGCCGTAGGCGGGGTCGTAGCCTTCCTTGGCGAGGAGCTTCTTCGCGCCGTCGCTGAGGGTGAGGCGGAGGTTTTGTTTCTCGAGCCGGCCGAGGAGGCGCTGGAGCTGGATGTCGACGATGCTGGTGAGCTGTTTGTCGTCGAGGCGGTCGAAGAGGATGATCTCGTCGATGCGGTTGAGGAACTCGGGGCGGAAGTGGCCGCGGAGGGCCTCCATGACGCGGCGGTTGCGTTCGTCGCGGGCGAGGTCTTCGAGGATGAACTGGCTGCCGATGTTCGACGTGAGGATGATGACGGTGTTTTTGAAGTCGATGGTGCGGCCCTGGCCGTCGGTGATGCGGCCGTCGTCGAGGACCTGGAGGAGGACGTTGAAGACGTCGGGGTGGGCCTTTTCGATCTCGTCGAAGAGGACGACGGAGTAGGGCTTGCGCCGCACGGCCTCGGAGAGCTGGCCGCCTTCCTCGTAACCGACGTAGCCGGGGGGCGCGCCGATGAGGCGGGCGACGGTGTGCTTCTCCATGTATTCGGACATGTCGAGGCGGACGATGGCGGTTTCGTCGTCGAAGAGAAATTCGGCGAGGGCCTTGCTGAGCTCGGTTTTGCCGACGCCGGTGGGGCCGAGGAAAAGGAAGGAGCCGATGGGGCGGTTTTCATCCTGCAGGCCGGCGCGGGCGCGGCGGACGGCGTTCGATACGGCGGTGATGGCGGGCGCCTGGCCGATGACGCGCTCCATGAGGCGTTCCTCCATTTTGACCAGCTTGGCGCGCTCGCCTTCCTGGAGGCGGGAGACGGGGATGCCGGTCCACGCGGCGACGACTTTCGAGATGTCTTCGTCGGTGACTTCCTCGGTGAGGAGGGAGGGGTTTTCGATTTCGGATTTTTGGCTTTGGATGGCCTCGTCGAGTTCGCGCTGGAGGTCGGGGAGGCGGCCGTATTGGAGTTCGCTGGCTTTGGCGAGGTCGCCGCGGCGCTGGGCCTGCTCGAGCTCGGTTTTGAGGGCTTCGATTTCGCCGGCGAGTTTCTGGGTTTTGCCGATTTCCTCCTTTTCCTTGAGCCATTGGGCCTTGAGGCGGTCGGCTTGTTCGCGGGTGTTGGCGAGGTCCTGCTCGAGCTTGGTCAGGCGTTCCTTGCTGGCGGCGTCCTTTTCCTTCTTGAGGGCGGTGCGCTCCATTTCGAACTGCATGATCTGGCGTTCGAGCTGGTCGATCTCGGTGGGCATGGAGTCGATCTCCATCTTCACGCGCGAGGCGGCTTCGTCGACGAGGTCAACGGCCTTGTCGGGGAGGAAGCGGTCGCTGATGTAGCGGTTCGAGAGGGTGGCGGCAGCGACGAGGGCGGCGTCCTGGATGCGGACGCCGTGGTGGACTTCGTAGCGTTCCTTGAGGCCGCGGAGGATGGCGATCGTGTCCTCGACGCTGGGTTCGTCGACCATGACGGGCTGGAAGCGGCGCTCGAGGGCGGCGTCCTTCTCGATGTATTTGCGGTATTCGTCGAGGGTGGTGGCGCCGATGGTGCGGAGTTCGCCGCGGGCGAGCTGGGGCTTGAGGAGGTTGCTGGCGTCCATGGAGCCCTCGGCGGCGCCGGCGCCGACGATGGTGTGGAGTTCGTCGATGAAGAGGATGATCTCGCCGTCGCTAGCGGTGACCTCCTTGAGGAAGGCCTTGAGGCGGTCTTCGAATTCACCGCGGAACTTCGCGCCGGCGACCATGGCACCGATGTCCATGGCGACGAGGCGCTTGTTTTTGAGGGATTCGGGGACGTCGCCGCTGATGATGCGGCGGGCGAGGCCTTCGACGATGGCGGTTTTGCCGACGCCGGGTTCTCCGATGAGGACGGGGTTGTTTTTCGTGCGGCGGGAGAGGACCTGCATGGTGCGGCGGATCTCGTCGTCGCGGCCGATGACGGGGTCGATTTTGCCGCGACGGGCGAGTTCGGTGAGGTCCTTGCCGTATTTTTCGAGGGTCTGGTATTTGCCCTCGGGGTTCTGGTCGGTGACGCGCTGGCTGCCGCGCACCTCGACGAGGGCCTTCATGAGGGCGTCGCGGGTGGCGCCGGCGGATTTCAGGATTTTCGCGGCGTCGTCCTTCGCGCCGGCGAGGGCGAGGAGGTAGTGCTCGGCGGAGAGGTATTCGTCCTTGAGCGTGGCCATCTCCTGCTCGGCGGCGTCGATGGTTTTGCGGAGGTCGGCGCCGAGTTGCGGGGTGCTGCCGCCGTGGACGGTGGAGCGGCGGGCGAGGGCGGCGTCGAGCTCCGCGCGGAGGGCGGCGGGGCGGGCGCCGAGCTTTTCGAGGAGGGGGGCGGTGAGGCCGTCGCTTTGGTCGAGCAGGGCGCGGAGGAAGTGCTCGTTGGAGATTTCGGGGTTGCCGCGTTGGCTGGCGAGGTC
>JAIYAZ010000015.1 GCA_027488755.1 Verrucomicrobiaceae bacterium
AGCTTTTTTGCCGGGGTCGGCGCGGCACTGGGCATCCTGCTGTTATATTCCCCGGTGCTCTTCGCCGTGCTCGGCTCGGGCTCCGGCTACGGGGCAAAATACGAAAGCGACTTCCAGCGCTGGGGCGACATCATCCGCGCCGTGCGGGTCTACGGCCTTCCGGGGTCGAACACCTTCCACACGCTCTGGATCCTGGCCGCCGGTCTGCCCTTTCTTGTTGCCTCGCCCACCCCGATCAATCGGGCGCTCCGCGTCGTCGCCTTCGCGACCTTCGCGGCGTTCGGGATCCTTTTGGCGCTGAAGACTCCGCCGCTTCGCATGGCCGCCTTCATCATGGTGCCACTCGCCTTTTGCGTGGTGGGCGGTGCGGGCGAAATCCTCCGGCGTTGCCCGTGGCGGGGCGTCGCAACGGCCTTCGGCATCGCGTTGGCCCTTTGGCTGGCCCTGTTCCCGGCGCGCCAGGCGGCCGCCTTCCGCTACGTGCCGCTGGAAAACTGGAGCGACGCCGCCGCGCTGATCGACGCCGCGTTTCCCGTCGACGTGGCCGTCGACTACGGCCGCAACGGCAAGTATCTCCGGCACTACCTCGCCCCCGAGCGCGTGGTGCGCAAGGACGCCGCCGCCGATCTCGCCACCTCCCGCGTGCTCATCGTCGACGCCCACCGCCGCTGGGTGAACGCCACCTGGAACACCACCCGCACCTTTTCCGCCCGCGCGCAGGATCCCCGTGGCATCGAACTCGTCGCCCCTGGCGGCTGGCGCGACATCTACCTCAACTTCGCCGCCCCCCGCCTCGAGCGCATCCCCGCCCCGGACGGCCGCAACTGGTCCGCCCGCTATCCCGTCGAAGGCCCCACCCACGCGGCGGTGTTGACCTACCCGCAACCGCTCGCGGGCGTCACCGCCGAGGCGGAATTCACCCCGCAGGCCGGCGGACCGTCGGGAAAAATCCGCGCCCGGGTGATCGGCAACGCCGTGATCGTCCCGCTCGCCGGTCAGCCACCCGGCGAACTCGCCGTCCGCATTTTCGCGGCCGGCGCGCCCAACGCCGCCGCGCTCATTCCGGCCGCGCAGCCGTGATCGTCGCGCCGTCGGTCGCGGAATTCGGCAGGCGAATGCCGCGGGTGACATTTCCCGGACCCAGCACGATGCGCGCCCCCTTTTGCGCCGATACAAAAGACCGGCTTTCCCTCACCTCATTGTTTTCGACCCGCACGACCGCACCCGCGCCATCCGCCCGCACAAAGTCCACCGCGCCGGTGGCAAAGCAGTTGCGCACCGTGACGGTCACGCCCGGCTTCACCCGCACCGGCTTTGCGCAGCGCTCGAAGTAGCAATTCTCAATGAGAATCTCGCGGCCGCCGTTGAGCTGGATGGCCTTGTCCTCGGCGTTCCGGAACACGCAGTTGCGGATCACCAGCCGGTCCGCGTTGTCCGCGGTGATGGCATCCTCGCCCACGTCGGGAAACACGAGATTCTCAATCACCGCGTCCGCATTCTTCACGTGAATGCCGTCCGGCGAATCCACGATCCACGCGCGCCGCACCGTCACGCCGCGCCCCTGCACCTCAATGATCGCCGACTGCGACTCGCGCTGACTCCCGTCGCCGGGCCCCGTCCAGCGCAGCACCCGGTCGCCGAAATCCACCGTCCGACCGTTTTGCGGGAAATAGAGAATCGCGTTCACCTTGCGCACCTCCTTCGGCTTCTCGTCCAACCACCGCGCCAGGCTCGCGGCATCCGGACCCGCCACCAGCCCGCCGAGGGTCAGCGCCGCCAGCACGAAGATTCGTCCAACCATTCCCCAGCCATCGGCGGAAATCCCCCGCCGCGCAAGGACCGGATTTTTGCGCGTGCCCGCGCGCTTCGCATGGGGGATGGTGTCCGCTCGCCCCATGCGGTTGTCCCTCTCTCCCCTTGATTTCGTGCCGGCCTCCCCCTGGCTGCTCCGCGGCGTCGCCGCATTCTTTGCCGCGCTCACGCTCTGGCTCTGCGTGCAGGCCAACACCTTCCCCGCCGCCTACCACCCCGACGAGCCCTCCAAGGCCCGCCAGGTCATCAACGGCGAGTTTAACTTCCACCACCCGATGCTGATGCTCTCCGTCACGCGGGCCGCGATCGTCATGACCGGCACGCCGCTTGAGCCCCAGGCCGTCACCGTCGTCGGCCGCTGGGTCTCCGCCGGCTTCACCGCCGGCGCGGTATTCTTCCTCGTGCTCATCGCCGGCACCCTCGGCGGCCCCGCCGCCGCGGCCATCTCCGGCGCCCTGCTCGCCACGAACCACCAACTCTTCGAGCTCGCCCACTACTTCAAGGAGGACCCCGCCCTGCTCTTCGGCATCTGCGCCTTCTTCTTCGCGCTGGTGAAGTTCGACGCCGAGCCCACCGCCCGCCGCGCCCTCGGACTCGGCCTCGCGCTGGGACTCGCCGTATCCGGCAAATACCTCGGCGCGCTCATGATTCCCGTCGCGATCGCGTTTCTTTTTCTCCACCGCCGGGAACTTCCCCTCGCCCGCGGCGCCGCGCTCGGAGCGCTGGGCCTCGCGCTCGTCGTGATCGTGGCCAACCTCCCCGCCTTCCTCCAGCCGGGGGGATTCGCCTCCGGCCTCACCCGCGAGGTCGGCTTCGCCGTCGAGGGCCACAAGGGCATCACCCGCTCCGTGCCTCACGGCGTCTACGGCGCGGTCTTTCGCGAATCCACCAACCCCGCCATCTGGGTTCTCCTTGTCATCTACGCCGTCTCGCTCGTCGTGCGCGGACGCCGCGTCTCGCGGGCGGAATGGACCCTCGCCGTTTTCCCCCTCGCCTACGGCGTGCTGCTCTCGTTTTTTCCCAAAACACACCACCGCTACTTTCTCCCCGCAACGGCCGTGCTCCTCACCCTCGCCGCGCTCGGCCTGGCCGCGCTGCCCCGCTTTCGCTGGGATGGCACCCGCGTCTTCGGCCGGATTCCCGCCCGCCTCGTCATTCTCACCACGCTCGCGATCACCCTCGCCGTGCAGGCCCCGAGGTTCTCGGCCTACTTTGCCGGATTCCAAAACGACGCCCGCTCCGCCCTTGCCGCCTGGCTGCGCGCCAACGTCGCACCCGGCACCGTCATCGTGCAGGACAAACGCGTGAACCTCGCCGTGCTCAACGTCCCCTACGAACTCCGCGGAAAACTCTTCGCCGCCGACGTCGGCACCATCGACGAACTCCGCGCCCAGGGCATCCGTTTCGTGGCCGTCTCCCAGGGCGACTACGGCCGCTTCTTCCTCGACAACCACCAGGCGACCGCCGCCGGCAGCGAGGATTTCAACCGGCGAAAGGAATTCTACCGCCGGCTCTTCGCCGAGGGGCAAAAGGTCTTCGAGCTGCCTGCCGGCACCCTCCAATACCTCCAGCCCAGCATCACCCTCTACCGGCTCCCCGCGCCCTAACCGCGCCGGCGAGTTTCCCGCGACTCCTCCAGCACCTGCCGCTCCCGGCGCGAGAGGCTCTCCATTCCCTCCCGCAGCACCTTCGCGAGCACCTCGTCAAGGTTCGCCGCATCCCCGCCCATCCGACCCTCATCCACCCGCGCCGGCGGCTGTCCCCACGATGCGCGGTAGATCCGTCCAAACACCCACCCCGCGGCAAACCCTCCAAGGTGCGCCAGGTGCCCCACCTCCGGCTCCAGCCCGGAGAGCCAGAACCCCACCGACGCCAGCACCATGATCGCCCCCAGCGTGCCCGCCCGCATCCGCACCGGCAGCACGAAAAAAATCAACGCCATGATCGGCAGCCGCGGAAACATCGTCGTCAGCGCCAGCAGCACCGCGCACACCGAGCCGGACGCCCCGATCAGCGGCCATCCACCCGGGTCCATCCCCACCTGCACAAGACCGCCCACTACGCCGCCCACCAGATACACCGTGAGAAACCGCCCCGACCCCAACACCCGCTCCAGCTCGCACCCCGCAAAGGCCAGCGCCACCATGTTCACGACCAGGTGCAGCAAATTGCCATGCAGAAACTGGTAGGTCACCAACTGCCAGACCTCCCCGTGCGCGAGCCCGTCCGCCGTCAGGCCAAAGGCATGCAGCACCGGCGACCACCACGCCCCCGCCAGCCATTGCAGGCCGAAAATCGCCGCATTCACCGCCAGCAGCACCCGGGTGGCCGGGGCGTCACGGAATTGCCGGCGCAGGGAAAACATCCCCGCAACCTACGAAGCCCGCCGCACCTTGTCCACTGGCACCGCCGGAGCCAGCACCCGCAGCTTCCGCTCCGCAAAACCGAACGAGAACGGCACCACCCCGGCGATCTCACCGTCCAACTCCACCGGCACATCGCCCACCGCGTCCACCGTGAGCCGTTCGCACTGGAAGTAATCCACGTCGGGCAGCGCCTGATGCGTCCCGAACACGATGGCCTGCACGTAGCGCAGCACGTCCCAGTGGCTCTGGTTCTTGAACACCACGACATCCAGCAAGCCGTCGTCCAGCCGCGCATCGCGGAAAAGCACCAGCGGCCCGCCGTAAAACCGCCCGTTGCCCACCAGCACGAAACTCCCCTCCCGCTCGCGCCCGTCCTCCGCACTCACCACGAGCTTCGGCGGCTTGCGCGCCACCACCTGCGCCAGCGACAGCACGTAACTCACCGGCCCCAGCGCCTTCTTGAAGTCCGGCGTCGTCTGCCGCACCACTTCCGCGTCCAGCCCCACCCCCGCGAGCTGCACAAAATACTCCCCATTCGCCTTCGGCAGATCGATCAACCGCGTATGCCCCCGCTCGATCACCGCCCAGGCCCGCCGCAGATCGCTGCTGATCCCCAGCTCCAGCGCAAACACGTTCATCGTCCCCACCGGCAGCACGCCAAAGGTCACCTCCGCCTCGCCCAACCCGTTCACGACCTCGTTCACCGTGCCGTCCCCACCCGCCGCAATCACCACGCCAAAACCCTGCTGCACCGCCCGCTCCGCGATGGCCTCCGCATCCCCCGGCTTGCGCGTTTCGCGCACCACCAAATCCGGCGAAAGCCGCTCGATTCGGTGCCGCAAAGCCCCCGCGCGCTCGCCCTTGGCGGCCGGGTTCAGGATGACAAGAATCTTATTCACATTCAGGCCGGGACGCGTAGGTTGCCCGCGTGACGCGTTTTGCCAAGATCATTCTGGCTGTATTGGCCGGCCTCGTGGGTCTGTTCGTGCTCGGACTGCTCGGCATCAATCTTTATCTCCAGTCCGCCGACGTCCAGCTCCGCATCCGCCTCGCCACCGAACGCGCCATCGGCATGCCCGTCACCGTCCAGCGCACGCTCTACCTCCCCTGGAGCGGCCTCACCCTCACCGGCCTCTCGCTGCCCGACCCCACCGTCCCGCAGGAAAACCTCGTCCACGCCCCCAGCTTCGCCGTGCGGTTCGAGTTCCTCCCCCTCCTCGGCCGCCGCTTCGTCATCTCCGAGGTCAACCTCGACTCCCCCCACCTCGCCCTGCGCCAGACCGAGGACCGCCGCTGGATTCTGCTCCCGCCGCCGAAACCCGCCGCCTCCCCCGCGCCGGAACGCCCGCCCGAAGCCGCCCGCCCGTCCGCCCCCGCCTTCTCCGTCGAACTCCGCCGCTTCCGCGTCGTCAACGGCAGCGCCGACATCATCGACCGCAAGGGCGCCGTCCTCGTCCGCATCGAGGGCCTCGAACTCACCGGCACCCTCGACGACAAACACCGCGTCGAAGGCGACCTCTGGATCGAAAACATCGCGCTCATCGATCAGTTCTTCCCGAATCGCCTCCGCGCCCACTTCGTCCAGGAAGGCGACCGCCTCATCGTCTCCGACATCAAGTCCGCGCTCGCCGGCGGCCGCATCCGCGCCGAAGCCCAGGTCGTCGCCCCCCGCAAAAGCGCGCCCGCCTTCCAGATTCGCGGCACCGTGGACGAAATCTCCCTGCCCCAACTCCTCGCCGAGGCCACCGGCGACGACGCCGACGCCGCCGGCACCCTCCAGGGCCGCTTCGAACTCCATGGCAACCCGCTCGTCAGCAAAACCCTCGCCGGCAAGGGCGACTTCTCCCTCGACTCCGCCCAGCTCCGCCCCCTCGACTTCATCCAGCAGATCGGCGCCATCCTGAACATCGACGAACTCCAGCTCCTCCGCCTCCAGCAGGCCACCCTCCAGGCCCGCGTCGAGGATGAGAAGGTCCTCATCGACGACTTCACCCTCCGCACCGAAAACCTCGCGATCATGGGCACCGGCCCCATCCGCTTCAACGGCAAGCTCAAGCTCCAGTGCCGCCTCCTCCTCAACGACAAGCTCCAGCGCCAGCTCGACGCCATCGTCGGCGACACCCTCGAGCCCTCCGAGGACGCGAACTTCAAGCAGGTCGCCTTCAACGTCACCGGCCGCGTCGACCGCCCGCAAACCGACCTCGTCGAACGCATCACCGGCTACAAGGTCCCGAACATCGGCGGCATCCTCAAGGGGCTCTTCCGCATGCCCGCCCCCGCGACCCCGTCCTCCGGTGACGGCGGCCCCGCCGCGACCTCCACCCCCTCCAGTAACTAGCCCCGGCCATGCGCGTCATTGCTGGCTCCGCGGGCGGCATCCCGCTCTCCGTCCCCGACCGCGTCGCCCGCCCCACCATGGACAAGGTGCGTGCCGCCGTCTTCTCCAGCCTCGGCGAAGCCGTGCCCGGCTCCCGCGTCCTCGACCTCTTCGCCGGCTCCGGCTCCCTCGCCATCGAGGCCCTCAGCCGCGGGGCCGAATCCGCCGTCCTCGTCGACGCCGACCGCCTTGCCGCCGAAAGCGTCCGCCGCAACCTCAAGAAATGCCGCCTCGCCGCCAGCGTGCAGACCATGGACGTCTTTCGCTTCCTCAAGGCCTACGCCATTCCCGCCGCGTTCGACCTCATCTTCGCCGACCCGCCCTACCGCAAACACGCGACGGACACCGATTTCGTCACGCCCCTCCTCACCTCACCCGAACTCGCCGCCGCCCTCGCCCCCGCAGGCACCTTCGTGCTCGAAACCCTCGCCACCGACCCGCTCCCCCCGCTGGCCGCGCTGCCCTGGCGCCTCCTCCGCACCCGCACCTACGGCGAGGCCGGCATCCACTTCCTCACCCACGCATGAGGCTGATCCGTTTTCTCTACAACCTCGCCTACCCCCTGGCGCTGCTCCTCTGCCTGCCGTGGCTCATCCGGCGCATGATCAAGCGCGGCAAATACCGCCACAAATTCGGCCAGCGCTTCGCCATCTACTCCCCCCGCGTCCGCGTCCGCTTCCGCGAGGGCGGCCGCACCTGGGTCCACGCCGTCAGCGTCGGCGAGGTCCTCATCGCCATGAAGCTCATCCAGCGCCTGCGCGAACGCGAGCCGGACCGCGCCTTCGTCCTGTCCACCACCACCTCCACCGGCTTCGCCCTCGCCAACGAGCAGCGCACCGACTGGCTCGAGCCGATCTACAACCCGCTCGACTTCTTCCTCTTCACCCGCCACGCCCTCAACCTCATCCGCCCCCGGCAGATCATCCTCGTCGAGGCCGAGGTCTGGCCGAACCTCGTCGCCCAGGCCCGCGCCCGCCGCATCCCCATCGCCCTCGTCAACGCCCGGCTCTCCCCCCGCTCCGAATCCCGCTTCCGCGCCGCCCGCTTCGTCACCGGCCCGCTCTTTAATCAGCTCAACGTCATCTGCGTGCAGGAACCCGAGGACGTCGCCCGCTGGCAGGGCCTCGGCGTCGACGCCCGCCGCATCGTCCGCACCGGCAGCATCAAGTTCGACGACGCCCTCACCACCGCCCGCGAGGGCCGCGACCTGCGCCCCATTCTTTCCGCCCTCGGCGTGCCCGCCACCGCCCCCGTCCTGCTCGGCGCCAGCACCCACGCCGGCGAAGAAGCCGCGCTCGGCCGCGTCCTGCTCGCCCTGCGGCCCGAATTCCCCGATCTCTTCCTCCTCTCCGTGCCCCGTCACGCCGAGCGCGCCCGCGCCGTCCGCGCCGACCTCGAAGCCCTCGGCCTGCGCGTGCTCGCCCGCTCGGAGATCAACGCCACCACTTCCCCGGCCACCCGCCCCGACGTCCTGCTCGTCGACGTCACCGGGGAACTGCGCGACTGGCACCACTGCGCCACCGTCGCCTTCGCCGGCAAAAGCCTGCTCGCCCGCGGCGGCCAAAACCCCGCCGAGGCCGTCGCGGCGGGCGTGCCCGTGGTGTTCGGCCCGAACATGCAGAACTTCGCCATCCTCGTGCACGGCCTGCTCGGGGCCCGCGCCGCCCTCGAAGTCGCCGACGAGGCGGCGCTCGTCACCGCGCTGGCCCGGCTTCTCCGCGATCCCGACGAACGCGCCGTCATGGCCGCCCGCGGCCAGGAAATCCTCTCCCTCCACCGGGGCGCGACCGACCGCACGATCGACGCGCTGGCCGCCCTGCCCGCCTAGCCGGGCGGCAGCTCAATGATCCCGTTCTTCGCGATCTGTCGCCGCTCGGTCACGGCGGCAATCACGATGCAAATCTCGTAGAGAAAATACATCGGCAACCCCATCAGGAGCATCGTGACCATGTCCGTGGTGGGCGTGAGGATCGCGGCAAACGCGAGGATGCCCACCAGCGCCTGCATGCGCAACCGCCGCAGGGCCGCCGCGTCCAGCACCCCCATTTTCACGAGCAGCAGCACGACCACCGGCAGCTCAAAGGCGAGTCCGAAGGCGATGACAAACTGCGTCGTGAACGAATAATAATCCCGCACCGTCCACGTCGGTTTCCAGCCCAGCGACTCCGCGTCGCGGTAGAAAAACTCCAGCGCCTGCGGCAGCACGACGAAATACGCGAACGACACGCCCGTGAGAAACAGGCCGAAGCCCGTGAGCGCCGCCGGCCAGATGTGCCGCCGCTCGTGGTCCGTCAGCGCCGGCAGCACGAACTCCGCCAGAAAGTAGAGCAGAAACGGGAAGGACAGAATCAGCCCCGCGTAAAACGCCAGCTCCAGCGAGATCGAAAACGAATCCACCACCCCCAACGATTGCAGGCTGCTCAGATGCTCGGGGTTAATCTGCTTGAGCGGCTGCTGCACAATCGCGAACAGCCACGTGCGCGCCGCAAACGCCACCACCATCGCCCCGATGAGCGCGACCGCCATCTTGATGATCGTGACGCGCAGCTCCTCGAGGTGATCGAGGAACGGCTTGGGCTCGTCGCGAAAAACGCGGAAGCGGAACAGGCGGTCACGAAACGACATGGGGTGTCCTACGGAATATGCCCTCCGGCCGCCAGCCGCGCAAACAACGCCAGCGTGTTCGCGTCGCAAATCTCGCCCCGCGCGATCCAGTCGCGCAGCTCGTCCAGCGTGAAGGCCCGGCATTCCACGATGGCCTCCGCCTCATCCGGCCGGTGGTCACCCGCCCCGGGCACGACATCCGTGGCGAGAAACAAATGTGACCGCTCGTCGGTGAAACCCGCCGAGGAGTAAAACGTCCCCAGCGCAATCAGCTCCCCCGTGACGCGGAACCCCGCCTCCTCCGCCAGTTCGCGGTGCGCCGTCGCCACAATGTTCTCGGGCGTCGGCTCGCCGTCCACCTGACCCGCGGGAAACTCCCACAGCTCGCGGCGCACGGGCACGCGCTCCTGCCGCACGAGCAGGTAACGCCCGTCCGGTGTGCGCGGTGCGACCACCGCGGCGGGTTTGCGCCGGGTGACCATCCAATCCACCCCCTCCGGGCGCGTCGGCGTCGCGACAATCTCGCGCGACACGTGCAGCCACGGCGAGTCCACGAGGACCTCGCGCCGAATCTCGCGCCAGCCGCTCATGCCAGCGCCTGCCGCCAATGGTCGAGGCGGGCCCGGACGTTTACGGCCGAGGGGGCGCCAACCGCCTTGCGCGCGGCCAGCGCGGTGGGAATATCAAAGACCTGCGCCACGACGTCGTTCCCAAACGCCGGCGAGGCCGCCCGGTAGCTCGCCAGCGGCAGCTCATTAAGCGGCACGCCGGTGCGCGCGGCTTCCCCCACCAGCTTGCCCACGACTTCGTGCGCTTCGCGGAAGGGCACGCCGGCCCGCACGAGGTAATCGGCAAGATCCGTCGCGAGCAGCAGCGGGTCCCGCACGGCCTCGGCGGCGCGGACGGGATTCACCCGGGCCGCGGCCATCATCTCCGCATAGAGCGCGAGCGTGAGGTCGATCGTGTCGAGCGAATCAAAGACCGGTTCCTTGTCCTCCTGCATGTCGCGGTTGTAGGTCATCGGCAGCCCCTTGAGCACCGTCAGCAGCGCCACGAGGTTGCCGTAGAGCCGCCCGGTCTTGCCGCGCGTAAGCTCGGCGATGTCGGGGTTTTTCTTCTGCGGCATGAGCGAACTGCCGGTGGTGTGGCGGTCGCTCAGCTCGATGAAACCAAACTCCGCCGACGCCCAAAGGATCACGTCCTCGCTCAGGCGCGAAAGGTGCATGCCGCAGATTGCCAGCGCCGCAAGAATCTCGCAGGCGAAGTCGCGGTCGGACACGGCGTCCATGCTGTTCTGCGTGACGCCGTCGAAACCCAGCTCGCGGGCAAGAAACTCGCGGTCAATCGGGATCGTCGATCCGGCAATGGCCCCCGAGCCCAGCGGCAGCACGTTCATGCGGCGGGCCGCATCGGCCAGGCGCGCATCGTCGCGGGCGAACATTTCCACGTAGGCCAGCAGATGGTGCGCGAAATAAACCGGCTGCGCCCGCTGGAGGTGCGTGTAGCCGGGAATGACGACGTCCTCGTGGCGGCCAGCGAGATCAATCAGCGCAGCCTGCAGGTCGCGCAACCGCCCGCGCAGGCCGGTCACGGCATCGCGCAGGTAAAGCCGGATGTCCACCGCCACCTGGTCGTTGCGGCTGCGGCCGGTGTGCAGCTTCGCGCCGGGCTTGCCGATGCGGCGGGTCAGCTCGGCCTCGATGTTCATGTGCACGTCCTCAAGGTCCGTGCGGAACGCAAACGAGCCGGCCGTGATTTCCGCCTCGATCTCCCGCAGCCCCGCGGCGATCGCCGCGCGTTCGTCGGCCGTCAGAATCCCCGCCCGCTCCAGCGCGGCCGCGTAGGCGATGCTGCCCTGAATGTCGTGCCGGTAAAGCCGGGCGTCGAACGACACCGACTCGCTAAACCGCTTGAGGAGGTCCGATTGCTCCTCCGCGAAACGTCCTTTCCACATTGTCAAAAACCCTATTTTTCGCGCTCCGCGCGCTGGTTGCGGCACTGCCCGCGGAGTTTCAACTCGTCGCAGTGCCCCTCAATGCGAACGATCTTGTTCGCCGGCGAAAACCCCAGGCGCCGCGTGATGCAGTTCTCCAGCAGCTCCATGTTGGGATCCTCAAATTCGATGATCTTGTCGCAGTCCACGCAGATCAGGTGATTGTGCGTGGGGTGATCCACAAAGTTCGGATCGTAGTAGGTCACGTCCTTGCCGAGATCGAGCTCGCGCAGGAGCCCCCCCTTCACCAGCAGCGGCAGCGTGCGGTAAACGGTGGCCCGGGAAACCGACGGCTCGATTTTCTTCGCCATCTCCAGCAGCTCCTCGGCGTGAAAATGCTCCTTCGTCCCGAGCACGGTCTGGATGATCGCCTCACGCTGAATCGTGCGCCGCAGCCCCTGCTCGGCGAGGTATTCATAAACGGCTTCTCGGATCGGAGTCTCCACTCGGCGGAAGCCTATGGGCTGGCCCGGGCCAGTCAAGAGAAGGAAAAAAGTGCCAGAGAACTACGGCAAAGCGGAGAAAGTTACCGTTGCTGCATTCCTGCCCTGGCGGGGTTCACCCGTCCACAGTCCATAGCCCCTGGCGAGCGAAACGATATCCCACCCATCCCCGCACGCAACGCCGAAAAATTTCCTTTCCGCAAAACCGCTGAAACCAACGCTTGCAGCGAACGCCCGCACCGGATAATCACGCGAACATCCGATGCGGAAATCGCGCGGGCGAAGCCGACGCAAAAGACTTTTGCGGCTTGCTTTTCCCACCCGATTTCCATACTCGCACCCCAGACATTCAATTCGTCCCTCACTTACTTCCCTTCCATGGCCAAAACTCTGTTGATCGTTGCTGTCGTCGTCTCCTTCATCACGGCGGGCATCGGGTTCTACAACCACGGTATCGTTACGCAGACCAAGCAGGAGCTCGCCGATACCCAGTCCACCCTCGCCACCACGAAGAAGACCCTCGACACGGCGAAGGCCGATCTCGACACGACCAAAAAGACCCTCGACGCCACCACGCTTGAGAAAGACAAGGTCGCGGCCGAACTCTCCTCGACCAAGAGCGAACTCGACACCTCGAAGTCCCAACTCACCGCCGCCAACACCTCGCTCACCGAGAAGGAAACCCAGATCCAGACGCTCACCACCGACCTCGAGACCACGAAGAAGGCCCTCGCCGACGCGACCGCCGGCACGACCACCACGGAGACCGCCTCGGTGGAAGATCCCCGCGTGAAGGAACTCGAAGCCCTCGTCGCCAGTCTCAACGACAAGATCAAGGCCAACGAGAGCCAGCTCGTCGAACTCCGCAAGCGCGAGGATGCCCGCCGCACCAAGCAGATGCAGCAGGGCCTCGAAGGCCGCGTGCTCGCGGTGAACCCCGCCTGGAACTTCGTCGTCCTCAGCATCGGCGACAAGCAGGGCGTCGTGAACAACGCCGAACTCCTCATCAAGCGCGGCGGTCAGTATCTCGGCAAGGTCCGCGTGACCTCCGTCGAGCCCTCCACCTCCATCGCCGACATCGTCGCCAACAGCCTGCCCTCCGGCGTGGCCGTCCAGCCCGGCGACAGCGTCATCTTCCAGGCCTCGGAAAACTAATTTCCGCGCCACTTCCCCGGACCCCATGCTGCGGCTCGTTGCCCTCGCGCTGCTCTCTCTCGGCGCCCTCGCCCTCGGCGGGTGCGCCTCCAGTGACCCGGTCACCGAAAACGACCGCCCGCGCGAATCCAGCATCCCCTGGAACCGCCCCCAAAGCTGGGAGGGCCCTGGCGTTTACGGCTCGGCCATGAGCCCCCGCTAGGCGCGCGACCCGCGGCACCCTTCCCGGTGCCGCTTTTTTCGTTATGGCGGGACGCATTCTCGTGATTCGCGGCGGAGCCATTGGGGACTTCATCCTCACCCTCCCCGCCATCGGCCTTCTCCGCGAAGCCTTCCCCGCCGCGGAAATCGAGATCCTCGGCTACCGCCACATCGTCCAACTCGCCGTCGACCGCCACTACGCCACCGGCGCCCGCGAGATCGAATCCGCCGCCCTCGCCGGCTTCTTCAACCCGAAGGCCGATCTCGACCCCGCCCTCACCGCCTACTTCGCCGGTTTCCACCAGGTCATCAGCTACCTCTTTGATCCCGACGAGTTTTTCGCCGGCAACCTCCGCCGCGCCGGCGTCCGCAACCTCCTCACCGGCTCGCCCAAAATCGCCGATCACGCCCCGGCCGCCCGCCAGCTCGCCGCCCCCCTCGAGCAACTCGCCCTCTTCCTCGAAGACCCCGCCGCCCGCTTTTACCCCAAAGCCGCCGACAGCGCCGCCGCCGCCCCCTGGCTCCACGGCTCCCGCCCGCCCATCGCCCTGCACCCCGGCAGCGGCGGCGAACGCAAAAACTGGCCGCTCGACCGCTGGACCACCCTGATCCGCGAACTCCTCGCCCGCGGCGAAAACCTCCTCATCGTTGGCGGCGAAAGTGACACCTCCCGCCTGGACCGCCTTCGCGCCGACCTTCCCGCCGGCCCCGTGCGCTGGGCCGAACACCTCCCCCTTCCCACCCTCGGCGCCATCCTCGGCGGCTGCCGCCTGTTCCTCGGCCACGACAGCGGCATCTCCCACCTCGCCGCCGCCGCCGGCACCCGCTGCGGCCTGCTTTTCGGCCCGACCGACCCGGAAATCTGGGCCCCCGCCAACCCCGGCGTCCGCGTGCTCCGCGCCCCCGGCGGCGACCTCGCTGACATTACGCTGGATTCCGGGCGCGCCTTCGCCGATGAGCTTCTCGCCGAAGATGTCTGACTCCCGCCTCCTCGCCATCGACCCCTCGCTGCGCTGCACCGGCTACGCCGTGCTCGAGGTTGATGCCCGCGGCAAGCCCCGCGCCCTCGACTACGGTATCATCCGCAACGCCCCGAAAGTCGCCCCTTCCGCCTGCCTCGTCGCCATCCACGCCCGCGTGACTGAACTCCTCGTGCAGTGGCAGCCCGGCCAGGTCGCCCTCGAAAGCATCATCTTTGTCCAGAGCCACCAGACGGCCATCACCCTCGGGGCCGCCCGCGGAGCCGCCATCCTCGCCGCCGCCCAACGCGGCCTTCCGCTCCACGAATACCCGCCCCGCCGCGTGAAGCAGGCCGTCGTCGGCAACGGAGCCGCGCAGAAAAGCCAGGTCGCCTTCATGGTGCGCGCCCTCCTCCAACTCACCGAAACCCCCTCACCCGACGCCGCCGACGCCCTGGCCATCGGCCTCACCCACCTCCAGACGGCCCGCTCCCCCGTCCGCCGTCCGCCCCCGCATGGCTCCCTCTAACCCCTCCGTGCCCATCGAATGGCTCGGCCGCATCGGCTTCGAGCCCGCCCTCGCCCGCCAGGAAGCCGAGGTCGCCGCCGTGCGCGCCGGCACCTCGCCCGGCCGGCTCTTCCTCCTCGAACACGAGCCCGTCTTCACCATCGGCCGCACCCGCGACCAATCCAGCCTGCTGCGCCGCGACGCCCTGCCCGCCCCGCTCCACGAGATCAACCGCGGCGGCCAGGCCACCTGGCACGGCCCCGGCCAGCTCGTCGGCTACGCCATCCTCGACCTCCACCTGCACGGCGGCGACCTCCACCGCTACCTCCGCTTTCTGGAGGACATCCTCATCGAAACCCTCGCCCACTGGGAGGTCACCGGCACCCGCCGCGATGGCCTCACCGGCGTCTGGGTCGGGGACCGCAAAATCGCCTCCATCGGCGTCGGCGTGCGCCACTGGGTAAGCATGCACGGCTTCGGCCTCAACGTCGACGGACCGTTGGAAGGCTTTGCCAGCATCATTCCCTGCGGCATCGGCGGAGTCACCATGACCTCCCTCGAACGCGAATGCGGCCGCCCCGTGACCGTCGAACACGTCGCCGACCAGCTCAGCCTCGTCTTCCGCGAACGACTCCCAACACTTCAAACGAAACCGGATTAACAAACCCGGGATGAGCCTCGCTTGATCCCGTTAATCCCAAAAATCCTGTTAATCCTGTTTCGTTCGAAATCCCGCGCCTAAAGCCGCAGGAAATTCCCCAGCAGCCGCTTGCCCTCGGAAGTCAGGATCGACTCCGGATGAAACTGCACGCCGTAGACCGGCAACTCCCGGTGCGCGAGGCCCATGATCTCCCCCTCCTCCGTCCACGCGGTGATCTCCAGGCAATCCGGCAGCGACTCCCGCCGCACCAGCAGCGAATGGTAACGCGTCGCCTCGAACGGAATCGGGAGCCCGGCAAACACGTTTTTGCCGGTGTGCAGAATCGGCGAAGTCTTGCCGTGCATCAACCGCCCGGCGCGCACCACCTCGCCCCCGTAAACATCGCCCATGCACTGGTGACCGAGGCAAACGCCAAAGATCGGCACCTTCCCACCAAACTCCCGCAGCACGTCGCAGCTAATGCCCGCCTCCTTCGGCGTGCAGGGCCCGGGCGAAATGACGATCCGCTCCGGTGCAAGCTTCGCAATCTCCGCGAGGGTGATTTCATCGTTCCGGCGCACCACCGGATCCGCCCCCAACTCGCCGAAGTATTGGACGAGGTTGTAGGTGAAGGAGTCGTAGTTATCGATGACGAGAAGCATGGGGAAATCCTGGGTTACGTGGGTCGTGCCTCAGCCTTGCCGGGCTTTCGCGATCGCGCGAAATGCCGCCATCGCCTTGTTGACGCTTTCCTGATACTCGCCCTCCGGCGTCGAGTCCGCCACTACGCCGCCGCCGGCCTGCACGTAGGCCGTGCCGTCCTTCAGCACCACGGTGCGCAGCGCGATGCACGAGTCGAGGTTGCCGTCGAAGCCGAAGTAGCCGACCGCACCCGCGTAGACGCAGCGTTTGCTCCGCTCGAGCTCGTTGATGATCTGCATCGCACGCACCTTCGGCGAGCCGGAGACCGTGCCCGCGGGAAAGGTCGCCCGCATCACGTCGAACGGCGAACTCCCCGGCCGCAGCCGCCCCGCCACGTGCGAGACGATGTGCATCACGTGGCTGTAACGCTCGACGGTCATGAAATCCGTCACCTCCACCGAGGCGAACTCCGCGATGCGCCCCACGTCGTTGCGCGCCAGGTCCACGAGCATGAGGTGCTCCGCGCGCTCCTTCGGGTCGCCCAGCAGGTCGGCCTCCAGCGCGAAATCCTCCTCCTCCGTGGCTCCACGCCGGCGCGTGCCCGCGATCGGGCGGATCTCCACCCGTCCATCGGTCACCCGCACGTGCACCTCGGGCGAGCTTCCCACCAGCGCGAAGTCCGGCGTCACCCGCAGGCAGAACATGTAGGGCGAGGGATTCACGAAACGCAGCGAGCGGTAAAGGTCCAGCGCGTCGCCCGCGAACGGCGTCTCGAACCGTTGCGACGGCACCATCTGGAAAATGTCCCCCGCACGGATGTATTCCTGCGCCTTCTCCACCATCGCGTGAAACTCCTCCTGCGTCGTGTTGCTCGCCATTTCAAGCGTCGGGGCCGCCGTCTCGCTCGGCAGCGCCGGAAACGCGACCGCCTGCCCGAGTCGCGCCACCGCCGCCTCCACGCGCGCCACCGCCGCCGCGTAGGCCGCCCGCGGATCCTCGCCCGGCTCCAGCACCGCGTTCGCGATCACCTGGAAACGACGACGCCGGTGGTCGAACGCCACAACCAGATCGCTCAGCAGAAAAAACAGGTCCGGCACGCCCAGCTCATCCTTCGGCGGCGCGCCGATCACCGGTTCGAACCAGCGCACCGCGTCATACGCGAGATAACCCACCGCCCCGCCCCGAAACTGCGGCAAGCCGGTCTGCGGCGCCACGCGATACCGCGCCATCACCCGCTCCAGTTCGCGGAACGGATCGTCCTCCGGCGTGAAGGTCCGCGAGCCCGTCGCGTCGGCGAACGTCACCTCGCGGCCCCGCGCCGTCAGCGTCCACCGCGCCCCCGCGCCCAGGAACGAATACCGCCCCACGTGGTCACTGTGCTCGGCCGACTCCAGCAGGAAGCTCGGCGCCTCCCCGCCCAGCTTGCGAAAGGCCGCAATCGGGGTCTCCACGTCGGCGACCAGCTCGCACCACACCGCCACCACGTTGTGATCGGTGGCAAGTTGAACAAATTCGTCGGGCGAGGGAGTGACCGGTGGTCGCATGGCGTGAAGCCCGCAAGCAAACCAGACCCACCCCGCCGGGCGCAAGCCGCGCCTCACGCCGCCTCCCGGTCCGGCTAGAACTGCACCTTCGGCGCCGCGCGCTCCGCGGCATTCTCCACCTCGAAGAGTTGGGCTGCGGCAAAGTTGAACGCCCCGGCAATGAGATTCGTCGGAAACACCTCGCGCTTTGTGTTGTAGGCCATCACCGCGTCGTTGTAGGCCTGCCGCGCAAAGGCGACCTTGTTTTCCGTGGAGGCGAGCTCCTCCTGAAGCGCGAGCATGTTCTGGTTCGCCTTGAGGTCGGGATAGGCCTCCGCCACGAAGTTCAGGCGACCCAACGCGCCGGTGAGACCCGCGTCCGCCGCGGCCAACTGGCGGATCGCGTCGGCGTCGGCGGGATCGGCCGCCGCCCGCGCGCCGGCGGCCTGCGCGCCGTTGCGCGCCGCGGTCACCGCCTCCAGCGTCTCGCGCTCGTGCGAGAGGTAACCCTTGGCGGTTTCCACCAGATTCGGGATGAGGTCGTAGCGCCGCTTGAGCTGAACGTCGATTTGCGCGAAGGCGTTCTTGAAGCGGTTCCGCAGCGTCACGAGCCCGTTGTATTGCCCGATGAGGAAAAGCCCGAAGACGGCCACCACGACCACCAAACCAATGAGGACGGCGAGAACGCTCATGCCCGGAAGCCTGCGCCAGCCGCACCCCGGGCGCAATCGGGAAACGCTTTTTCCCTCGAAATCCCCGCCCGGCTTTGCTTTCTGGAACCGCAATGCCGACCCAGGCCCTCCTCTTCGATCTCGACGACACCCTCATAGTGGACGAAGCCGTCTCCGCGGCGGCCTTCGACGCCACGGCGAAACACGCCTTCACCACCCTCGGCGCGGACCGCGAACGCTTCATCCGCGACGCCCGCGCCCACGCCAAACGCCTCCACGCCGCCTCCCCCGTTTATCCCTACTGCCGCCGCATCGGGATCAGCGCGTTCGAATGCCTCTGGGGCAAATTCCTCGGCGACACCGCCGACCTCACCGCGCTCCGCGAATGGGCCCACGCCTACCGAGTCGAGGTCTTCGCCGCCGCCCTCCGCAGCCAGGAACTCGAAGCCGACGAACACGCCGACGAGCTCGCCGAAACCTTCTCCACCCAGCGCCGCCGCCTCCAGCGCCTCATGCCCGACGCCCGCGAGGTTCTCACCCGCCTCGCCAAAACCCACCGCCTCGGCCTCCTCACGAACGGAGCGCCCGACCTCCAGCGCGAAAAACTCCTCAACTCCGGCCTCGAGCCCCTCTTCAACGCCGTCGCCGTCTCCGGCGAACACGACATCGGCAAACCCGACCCCGCCATCTTCCACCGCCTCCTCGCCGAGCTCGGCGCGGACTCCGCCAGCGCCGTCATGGTCGGCAACAGCCTCGAGCGCGACATCCTCGGTGCCCGCAATGCCGGCATCCCCAGCATCTGGATCAAGGTCGCCGGCTCCGAGGAACCCGCCGAAGTCCAGCCCGACCACACCATCCTCGGCCTCGCCGAAATCCCCGCCCTCCTCGAACGCATCTCCCCCCCTTGACAGACCGCAAAACCAGCGCACCTTAACCGCGTATGAAAATCCTTACCCTCAGCCTCGTGGCCGTTGTCAGCCTCTTCACCAGCAACGCCTTCGCTTCCGACGGAAGCTGCGGCGGTGGTTCCTGCGGCGGCAAGAAGGACGGCAAGAAGAAGGACGACGCGAAGACCAACTACGCGCACGTCATCAACTTCTAA
This sequence comes from Verrucomicrobiaceae bacterium, assembly GCA_027488755.1. Lineage (GTDB taxonomy): Bacteria > Verrucomicrobiota > Verrucomicrobiia > Chthoniobacterales > JAATET01 > JAATET01. Next base: position 18,997 of record JAIYAZ010000015.1, read on the forward strand.
GTCCTCATCCGCACCTTCGGGTGACGGTTCCCCGCGGCGGCGCTTCCCTGGAGGCCCGCCGCGTTTTTCTTTGCGCTTGAAGCCACGCCGCCGCGCCGGATGATGGCTTCCCATGAATCCCTCCAACCCCGACGACCGCCTCTGGAGTCGTCTCGCGGCCGGCTGGGAACGCCTCGCCGCCAGCCGCCCGATGCGGCGCCCCCTGGCCGCCATCCACCGCTTCAACGAAATCGACGCCGAGGCCCGCGCCGCCTCCTTCGCCTACTACGCGACCTTCTCGCTCATCCCCCTCCTCGCGCTGCTGCTGACCCTCAGCTCGCTCTTTTTCGACCCGCACGACGTGCGCCACGCCGCGGCGGAATTCATCCCGCCCGAGGCCCCCGGCCAGGAATGGCTCTGGGAGATGGTCGTCGACCTCCAGCGCTTCCGCGGCGGCGTCAGCCTCCTCTCCATCGCCATCCTCGGCTGGTCCTCGCTCAAGTTCTTCCAGGCCCTCGTGCGCGCCGTAAACCGCGCCTGGCACACCGAGGAACTCCCCTGGTGGCAAATGCCGCTCAAAAACCTCGGCATGGTCGCCATCCTCGGCAGCGGCTTCGTGCTCGGCATCCTAATCCCTGCCATCCTCCAGGGCATCACCCGGCTCATCACCGAGTTTGAACACTTCATCGCCGCGCACATCCCTGGCATCCACTTCGCCCCCGTCTACTTCGCCCTCGGCCTCGGCCGCTACCTCGTCGGCGGCGTCGTCCTGTTCTACAGCGTCATTATGCTCTACTCGTTCGCCCCCCGGCGACGCCCCCCGCTCCGCCACATCTGGCTCCCCGCCCTCGGCGTCACCCTCGCGGTGCAGTTCTCCCAGATCGCCCTGGTGAACTACCTGCCCCAGTTCATCAACTACAACGCCGTCTACGGCCCCATCGGCGGCCTCATGCTCCTCCTCTTCTGGATCTACCTTGTCGGCATGATCCTCATCGCCGGCGCCTGCGTCTGCGCCACGCGCGACAACGCCCAGGCCCCGAAATAAGGCCTCGCCCCGGCGCTACTCGTCAGCCTTCTTCTTCCCGCGCAGCTTAAAGCTCAGCGGCAGGCCCGGATACTCGTGGTGATCGCGCACGCGCGCGCTCAGGTAGGCCGTGTAGCTGTCCGAAAGCTTGCGGGGATCATTCACAAACAGCAGAAACTCAATCCGCCCAAACGGCCGCTTCTCCGGCGCGTTGAGCTGGGTTGCGTAGTAAATCTTGAAGCGCCGCGCCCCGTGCATCGGCGGCGCCTGCCGCTCCACGGCCGCCTTGAAGAGCCGGTTCAACTCGCCCGTGCCGATCTTGCGGCCCGCGTGCTCCCGCATCTTGCGGATCATGTTGAAAAGCCGGGGCAGGTTCGTGCCCTGCTTGGCCGACAGCACGATGAGCGGGGCGTAGCTCAGGAAAAACAAATCCCCGCGCAGCTCCTCGATCTTGGCTTCCAGCGTCTCCTTGCTCTCGCCCTCGGCCACCAGGTCCCACTTGTTCAGCACGATCACCGCCGCCTTTTTCGCCTGCTGGATGAGTCCGCCGATCTTCTTGTCCTGCGAGGTCACGCCCTGCGTCGCGTCGATCACGAGCACGCACAGGTCGGAACGCTCAATGGCCTGCTCCGACCGCATCACGCTGAACACCTCGACCGACGTGTCGTGCTTCGAGCGGTGGCGGATGCCCGCCGTGTCCACCAGCACAAACTTGTCGCCGCGGTATTCGTAGGGGATGTCCACCGCGTCACGCGTCGTGCCCGAGATGTCGCTCACGATCGTGCGCCGGTCGTTCAGAATCGCGTTCACCAGCGAGGACTTGCCGACGTTCGGCCGGCCGACAATCGCGAGCCGCGGCACAATGCCGGGATCGACCAACTCCGCCTCGTCCGCCCCGAGATCAATCGTGCGGGCAATCCGCGCAACCAGGTCGCCAATGCCGCGCCCATGCGCCGCGCTCACCGCCATCGGCTCCTCAAACCCCAGCCGCGCAAAATCCGAAAGCAAATTCTCCTGCTTGTCGTTGTCGAGCTTGTTGATCACCGCGATCACCGGTTTGCCCGACTCCCGCGTGAGCCGCGCCAGCTCGGAGTCCACGGGCGTGAGCCCCGCCGGACCGTCCATGATCAGCAGCAGCAAATCCGCGGCCTCGATCGCCACGTCCGCCGCAAAGCGCGTGTCCTCCGCAAAGTCCTTGTCCGGCTCCGCGCCGATACCGCCCGTGTCGATGATCTCAAACGGCGCCGGCCCCTGCTTGCAGAGGGCGTGAATGTGGTCCCGCGTCACGCCCGGCTGGTCGTGCACGATGGAAATCATCCGCCCCGCGAGACGGTTGAACAGGGCGGATTTGCCGACATTGGGTCGGCCGACAATGGCGATGGTCTTCATGCCGGGAAACCGCACAGCATACCCCAGCCCGCCGCGGAGGGAACGCCCATTTTCCGCCGCGCCGCCGTCACGACGACCGCTTCGTTTCCTGATGCGTCAGCTGGGCCACGCCGCGCACGACGTATTCCGCCCCGCTCACCAGCGTGAACGCCCCCGCCGCCCACACCGGATACTCCAGCCCTGGCAATTGGAGCATCGTCCACGCGATGGCGACCATCTGCAACGCCGTGGCCGCCTTGCCCGCAAAGGTCGGCCGCACCTCAAGGTGATCGTGGGCAAACCGCATCACCACGCAGCCGAGCACGATCACCGCATCCCGCGCGATCACCAACACGGGAAACCACAGCGGCAGCGTGCGGTTCCAATCGCTCACGCTCAGCGTGATCACCGCCGTGAGCAGCAGGCCCTTGTCCGCGATCGGGTCGAGCAGCGCGCCCAGCCGGCTCTCCTGGCCAAACCGCCGGGCCACCATGCCGTCAAACGCATCCGTCACCGCCGCGAGCACAAACGTCCCCACCGCCGCCCAGCGCTGCCATTCCTGCGGCTCCCCCGCCGCCACGCCCGCGCCGTAATACACCGCAAACAGCACGAACACCGGAATCAGCAAAATCCGCAGCACCGTGATTTGCGTCGCAAGGGTCATCTCCAGGAATCGTAGCTCCCCCCCGCCCCGCCCGCAATGCGCGGGCTTGTCGACCCCAGGCGTCGACGCTTTCGGAAAATCCTCGACGCGATGCTCGCCCTCCGCCCACGCCTCCGCCATAACGGCCGCACCGCGCCATGCCCTCGCTGACCGCCGCCCTTCTCCTCGCGTTCGCGCTGGGCCTGCTTCCCGCCATCCTCGTGCCCGCCGTGCGCCGCGCCCTCATCAATGGCTCGCGCGCCGTCACCCGCCACGCCGACCTCTGGCGCCTCCCCGTCGCGTTCACCGTGGCCTACGCGGCCTTCCGCATCGCGGGCGATCTCCTGCTCCACGCGCGCACCGGCGATCCCCTCCCCCTCGCTAATTTTCCCGATCCAACCCCCAACGCTTTCGCCGCCGTGCTGCCCGCGCTCGAGGGCGTGGCCTCGGTCTTTAACGTCTTCGTCGCCACCATGCCCCTCGCCGCCTGGTTCGCCCTCCTGCTCCTGCTAAACCGCGGCGGTCTCCTCGGCGAACTTCACCGCGCCCTCCGCAAACGCTTCCCCGGCTGGCGCGGCCTCACCCTCCTCGCCGGCCTCGCGGTCGGCGCCATCGCCGCGCTGCTCAAACCTCCCCTCCAGCTCGCGCTACCCGAAGTCGCCCCGCACCTGCCGTGGGTCGTCCCCGTGCTGCTCGGCGTGTTCGCCGCCGCCTTCGAACTCGTCCTCGGGGTCGCCATGCTCACCCACCTCATGCTCCTCACCCACGTGTGGCTGCGCGGCCTCAGCTTCCATCCGGCGGAACTCCGCCGCCTCACCGTGCGCCGCACGGGGTTTGTCCTCAAGTGGTCGCTCGTCCTCGTCGCCCTCACCGTCACGTTCGTCGTGCTGCCCATTTACGCCGCGCTGCTCGTGGGCGCGGACGCCCCCCTCTTCGCGCAGGCCGAGGATTTCTCGCGCTTCGTCGGACGCCCGATCGTTCTCGCCGTCGCCATTGTCTGCCTGCCCCTCCCGGCCATTCTCGCCTTCCACAACGAATCCCTCCGCGCCGCCCTGCGCGACGCCGCCCGCCTTCTCCGCCGACACGCGCTCCCGTTCGCGGCCTTCGTGCTCCTCACCGCGACCGCCATGTTCGCCCTCGCCTACGGCCGCGACGCCGCCCGCGCAGCCTGGGGCGCGGAGTCCTGGGCCGGCTTCGGCGCCCAGCTCGCACTCGCCGTCGTCGAGGGCGGGCTCACCGGCTGGCTCATCGCCGCGTGGGTTTGCCTTTACAAGGGACTCCCCGCCGGACGTAAAGAAGTTCTGTTTTGACCGCCCTCCGCTGCTCCCGAATCCGCTGCACCCGCCCCGACTGGAACGGCGGCCCCGCCTGCGTGCACGAAATCACCGCGGACTTCGCCGAGGCGCGACTGCACGCCATCGCCGGCCCCCCGCGCAGCGGCAAAACCCTCCTCCTCCACCTGCTCGGCCTGCTCGATGAGCCGGACTTCGGTCGCATCGAGCTGTTCGGCGAAACCGTCTCGCCCGCGCCCGACGAAATCCGCCGCGAAATCCGCAACGCCTCCTTCGGCTTCGTCTTCGCGAACCCCTGCCTGCTTCCCGCCTTCTCCGTCGCGGAAAACGTCGCCATGCCGCTCTTCCGCATCTCCTCCGCCGACGAACTCATCGCGCACCGCCGCGTCTGCGAACTCCTCGACCTCCTCGACCTCGGCGCGCACGCCAACGCCCCCGCCACCAGCCTCGACCTCGACGGCCAGTTCCTCGTCGCCCTCGCCCGCGCCCTCGTCCACCGCCCGCGCGTGCTCTTCCTCGTGGAACCCGCTCGTCCCGCCCCGCTGCTCGCCCCGGTGCGCCGGCTCGTCGACGACAGCGGCATCACCGTGCTTTGGGGCGGCGTGCCCGGCGCCTGGTGCGACCAGGCCGACACCCTCACCCGGCTCGATACCGGCGGGGTTCTCACCGCCGCCGCGACATGACGCCCGAACTCCTCCCTCCAGCCATTGCCGCGGAGATCGACGCCGGGCGCAAGGCCTCAAACCTCGCGTTCACCCTCACCGCACTGCCGGCCGAACGCCGCCGCGACGCCCTCACGTTCTACCGCTTCTGCCGCATCCTCGACGACATCGCCGACTCCCCCGCCCTGACAACGACGGAGCGGGAGCGCGCCCTCGATGCCTGGGAATCCGCGCTGGCCGGCACGCTTCCGCCCGAGATGGACGCCCTCGTCACCCGTTACGCGATCGACCGCGCGCACCTCCGCGCCATCCTCACCGGCGTGCGCTCCGACCTCACCACCCACCGCTACGCGACCTTTGCCGAGGCGCGCATCTACTGCTGGCACGTGGCCTCGGCCGTCGGCCTTGTGAGCATCCGCATCTTCGGCTGCCGCGCGCCCGAAAGCCCCGCCTACGCCGAGGCCCTCGGCCTCGCCCTGCAATGGACCAACATCCTCCGCGACGTCGGCGAGGATGCCGCCAACGGCCGCATCTACCTGCCCCAGGACGAACTCGCCCGCTTCAACGTCGATCCCGACGCCCTCCTCGCCGGCCGCCCCACCGGCGACTTCGCCGGGCTCATGGCCTTCCAGGGCGAACGCGCCGAGGAACTCTTTCGCGCCGCCGTCCCGCCAGTCGCCGACCGCGTGCCCCTGCGCCCCGCCGCGATCATGCACCGCCTCTACCACCGCCTGCTCGCACAGATGCGGGCCGACGGCTACCGCGTCCTCGAAAAACGCTACCGCCTCACCCGCGTGGAAAAACTCCTCCTCGCCGCCCGCACCGCCCTCGGCTGGTGAGCGCCCGCCTCAGCCCAGCCGCGCGACCCGCGCCGCAACCTCGGGATCCATCCGAATGATCGGCGGCCACTCCCGCTTGAACCCCTCGCCCGCCAGCTTCCGCGTCGCGTCGATCCCCAGCTTCGTGCCAATCGCGATCTCGCTCGTCGCGTGATCCAGCACATCCGCCGGCCCCCGCGTGAACACGCTGTCCCGCTGCGGATCGGTGTTCGCGCAGAGATGAAACAGCACCTCGCTCGTGTTGTGCACGTCCACGTCGGCATCCACGACCACGATGTATTTCGTGAACATCATCTGCCCCATGCCCCACAGGCCGTGCATCACCTTGTAGGCCTGCATCGGGTAGGTCTTGCGAATGCTCACAATCACCGCGTTGTGAAACGTGCCCTCCGCCGGCAGCGCAATGTCCACGATCTCCGGGAAGTTCATCTTGAAGATCGGCAGGAACAGCTTCACCGACGCCGCGCCGATGTAAAAATCCTCCATCGGCGGGATCCCCACGATCGTCGCCGGATACACCGCATCCTTCCGGTGCGTGATCGCCGTCACGTGAAACACCGGATACGGCTCCGGCAGCGTGTAGTAACCCGTGTGGTCGCCAAACGGCCCCTCCATCCGCAGCGGCTCCGTCGGGTCGATGTAACCCTCGATCACAATGTCCGCGTTCGCCGGCACCTCGAGGTCATTTGTCTCGCACTTCACCAGCTCGATCGACTTCCGCCGCAGGTAACCCGCGAGCAAAAACTCATCCAGCCCGTCCGGCAGCGGCGCCGTGGCCGCGAAGGGATACACCGGATCGCCGCCCAGAAAAATCGTCACCGGCATCCGCTGCCCCGTCTCGTAGTAACGCCGCCCGTGCCGCGCCGCGACCTTCTGCAACTGCCAGTGCATGCCCGTCGTGCGGTCGTCGTAAACCTGCACCCGATACATGCCGAGATTCCGCTCACCCGTGTCCGGGTCCTGCGTCACCACGCACGGCAGCGTCACAAAGCGCCCGCCGTCCAGCGGCCAGCACCGCAGGATGGGGAGATTCAGGAGCGTGGGCGGCTGGCGGTCAAACGTCGCCGGATCCTTCACGTCCGGCGCGGGCGGCCACACGTTCGAGGGGTCCGCGGGATCAAACCGGTGGATCACGTCCTTGCACGGCCCGCTCTTCACGCGCTTGGGCCGCGCGTGCCGCAGCTCGATGGCCGTGCCGAGCAGCTTGATCGCCTCCCCGAAGCTCGTCGGCGGCTTGGCCTTCATCAGCGTGCCAAGCTCATCCGCCACGGCATCCACCGTCTCCGCGCCCATGCTCATCGCCATGCGCTTCCACGAGCCCATCGTGTTGATCGCGACCGGAAACGGCGAGACCACCCCGTTCACCGTCGGTTTCTCAAACAGCAGCGCCTGGCCGCCCCCCGGCTTCTTCATCTCCCGGTCGGCAATCGCGGTGATCTCCAGCTCGGTCGCGACCGGCTCGGAGATGCGACGCAGCTCGCCCGCGCGTTCCAGCTCTTCCACAAAGGCTCGGTAGGATGCGTGGGCCATATCAGCGGTTCAGCGCGGGTGGGAAATTCATAACGTTGTGGATATTATCCCTACGCGGCGCTGGCAAACGAGGGTTTCACATTCCGCAAAAAAGGAATTGCGCCCCCCCATCGAAAGCCCCATATTTCGCGGCTCCTCAAGGAGCCTTAGCTCAATCGGTTAGAGCGCCGCCCTGTCACGGCGGAGGTTGCGGGTTCGAGCCCCGTAGGCTCCGGAGGGTTTTCGTGCTCCCCGCCGCCGGCTCCTGGATTCCTAGCCCGCCTTGACCTCGTCGCGCACGCGGAGATACGTCCGCCGCGTCGGTTTGCCGGTGGCCGGGTCCAAACTTTCCACGCGCATCGTCCGCAGCATCCAGCGCCCACTCCGCTGCTGCGCGCTGATCACTTCGAAGCGCTTCACCAGCCGGCCCGCGGGGTCATAGGCCTCGATCTGCATCACCGCGCCGCTTTTCTGGTCGATCCACACGCGCGCCGCGCCGTATTGCGAATCCCCCCGGGGCGCCGGCATTTCCAACTTCCACGTGCGCCGCGTGCGAACCGTCTCCTCGCCCAGCACCCGGGCGCGCGGCCAGTAAAGCAGGCGCAGCGAGAGATCCTCAAACGTCACGTTCGTCCCCCGCAGCACCTCGGCGTAACGCGCGGCCCGGATCGTCACCGTCCGCCCGTCCCGCACCTCGCGCAGCTCCGAACTCTCGGGCCCCAGCACGAGCTGGATCGTCTGCGCCGGGTCCGTGAACGCGTAACTCACCACCCCGTCCCGGGCCGAAATCGTGAGCGGCACGCTTTCGCCCTCCTCGTCTTCCAGCTCGGCACGGTAGGCCGCCTCGGTTTGCAGTGACGCCTCGCGGGCCGTCCGCAGAATCTGCTCGGCCGGCGGAGACTCGCCCCACGCAACGGACATTCCGAACACCAACAACCCCGCGCAAAACAGGGTCCGGGCTTGAGTGACACGAGGAATCATCGGAGAGTGCCGACTATCCGGCTCCCGGCTCGATGGATCAACGTCTCTTTTTTCTCTTCAACCGCGACTGGACCCACCCCGCGCTCGACCTGCCCATGGCGGCGATCTCGAGCTGGGACTTCTGGTGGCCGATCGCCGCCCTGCTCGGCCTCCTGCTGCTCATCTTCGGCGGCTTCCGCGGCCGCGCCGCGCTCGTCTGCATCGGCCTCGCCATCGGGCTCACCGACGGCATCGTCGTCGACGGCCTCAAGGACCTCACCGGTCGTCCACGCCCCTATCAGGTGCTCGAAGGCGTGCGCATCCTCGACCTCCAGAAGGCCAAGCCGCGCCTGCTTGCCCTCACCCTCGAACAGCCGCTCAAGCTCGAATACTCCCGCCCCTCGATCCAACCCGTGCGCGGCAACTCCTTCCCCTCCGGCCACTCCGCCAATAACTTCACCCTCGCCACCGTGCTGGCCCTTTTCTACCGCCGCTGGGGCTGGCTCTATTTCCTTCCCGCCACCCTCGTCGCGCTCTCCCGCGTCTACACAGGCTCGCATTACCCCTCCGACGTGCTCGTTTCCGCGTTCCTCGGCTCGGGCCTCGCCCTGCTGGTCGTCGCCGCCGCCGAGGCGCTCTGGCGCCGGTTCGCCCCCCGCCTCGTCCCGCGCCTCGCCGCGGCGCATCCCGGCCTCCTGCCCGCATGAAATCCCTCCTGCTGGCCCTGCTTGTGGTCATCACCGCGGCGCGGTTCTGGACCACCGCCACCGCCCCCGTGACCGCGCCGGAAGCCTTCGCCTGGATGCAGTCCCAGCGGCTCGACTGGGCCTACTTCGATCAACCCGCCGGCACCGCCGCCCTCGTCGACCTTGGCACCCGCTGGTTCGGCCCCGGCCCGCTCGGCCTCCGGTGGTTCGCCCCGCTGTTCGCCGCCCTCGCCAGCCTCGCGCTGTTCGCCGTCGCCCGCCGCTGGTTCGGGGCGCCCGCGGCAACCGGGGCCGTCCTCGCCCTCAACGTTCTGCCCGCTTTTCACCAAGCCGCCTGGCAGGCCACGTCCACCCAACCCGCCCTCGCGCTTAGCCTCGCGTCCCTGGCGTTTCTGGCGCTGGCGCTCGATTCCCGGCGGGCAACGGACTGGATCGCCGCCGGGCTCGCCGCCGCCCTCGCCGTGCAATTTTCCTACCTCGCCGCGCTCCTTCCCGTGGCTGCCGGCCTGCTCTGTCTCCTCTCCGCCCGCCACCGTCGCCAGCTCCACCGACCGGCCCCGTGGCTGGCCGCCGCCCTCGCCCTGCTCGGCCTCCTGCCGGCCATCGTCTGGAATCAACTCCACCGCTGGCCTATGACCGCCCTCGGCACCTGGCGCAGCGAACTCACGCCCGACTGGGCCGCCCTGCCCGGCTCCCTCGGCTTCGCGGTGGCCCAACTTTCGGCCCCGGCCCTCCTCGCCGGACTCCTCGGGCTCGCCCTCGCCCTCCGCGAAGCCCGCGTCCACGCCCATCCCCGCCACGCCCTCCTGTTTGCCGCCCCCTTCCTCGCGCTCGCCGCGCAAGGCCTCATCCAGGGCTGGACCAATCCCGCCCCCCTCCTCTTTGCCGCCACGATCCTCCTGCCCGTTACCGCCGCGATGTTCGCGGCCGCGCCCTCCCTCCTCCGCGGCACCGGCGCCCTTCTCCTCTTTCTCACCGGACTCAACCTCGCCCTCGGCCCCTTCCCGCCGACCACGCCGGAGCCACCCTGGGCGCAGATCGCCACCGAACTCCGCCGCACCCTCGCCCAGGCCCCCGCCGGCGACCGCCCGCCCTTCCTCATTGCGCCCACCCCCGACGCCACCGCCGCGCTCAATTACCACCTCGCCGGCACCGGCAGCGAAGTCTACCTCCGCGAATCCCAGGACCTCTCGAACCAATTCGGCCTCTGGCCCCGCTACGACGACTTCGTCAAAACCGACCGTCCCGCCGACGAATTCTTCCAGCTCGAAGGCAACGCGCAGAACCCCAACCTCGGCCGCAACGCCCTCTACCTCGGCCCCGAGGAACCCGCCGAACTCCCGCAAACCATCACCGCCGCCTTCGGCCGCGTGACCCTGCAAAGCACGCTCACCCCCGCCACCGGCGGCAAATTGCGCGTGTATCTTTGCGAGAATTATCAAACCATGCCCCTCTGAGCGCCGTCCGCGCGCCCGTTTGTCTCCATGCCGCAACTGTCCGTCGTCGTCCCCCTCTTTAACGAAGAGGAAAACGTTCCCATCCTCCAATCCGAGATCGAAGCCGCCCTCGCCGGCCACGACTACGAGCTCGTCTTCGTCGACGACGGCTCCACCGACGCCACCAAATCCCGCGTCCGCCACGGCGACCGCGTCCGGCTGCTCGAATTCGTGAAAAACGAGGGCCAGAGCGCCGCCATGCTCGCCGGCATCACCGCCGCCCGCGGGTCCGTGATCGTGATGCTCGACGGCGACCTCCAGAACGACCCCGCGGACATCCCCCGCCTCGTCGCCACCCTCGACGCCGCCCCCGGCGCCGACCTCGTCTGCGGCTACCGCGCCCGCCGCGCCGACAAGCTCTCCAAAAAAATCACCAGCCGCGTCGCCAACTTCGTCCGCAGCCGCTTCGTCGGCGACGGCGTCCGCGACACCGGCTGCACGCTCAAGGCCATGCGCCGCGAATGCGCCGCCGCCCTCGTCCCCTTCAAGGGCGTCCACCGCTTCATCCCCGCGCTGGTGAAAAACGCCGGCTTCCGCGTCGCCGAGATTCCCGTGAACCACCGCCCGCGCCAGTTCGGCGTGAGCAAATACGGCCTCGGCAACCGCGCCCTCCGCGCCACGACCGACATGTTCGGCGTGCGCTGGCTCCAAAGCCGCCGCGTCAGCTACGCCCTGCGGAACGACGGCTGAGGCCGCGGTCCCGACGCGCTACCGCGTGGGCACGGGATCGCGGTCCCAGAAATACCGCTTCAGCACGACCTTGAGCGTGGCCGTGAGCGGGACGGCCAGCAGCGCGCCGAGCAGGCCGCCGAGCACAAGGCTCCAGGCGAGCACGGAGACAATGACCGTGAGCGGGTGGAGGCCGACGGATTCCCCGACGATCTTCGGCGCGAGGAAGAGTCCGTCGATCTGGTTCACGGCGATAAAGATGATCGTCACCGCTAGCGGGTGCGCCCAGTCGCCGAACTGGAAGGTCGCGATGAGCACGGCGGGAATCCAGCAGATGAGCGTGCCGGCGTAGGGAATGAGCCCGAGCACGCCCACGAGCAGGCCGATGAGCACGGCAAAATCGAGCCCCATGACCAGTAGGCAGATCGCGATGAGCGCGCCGTCGGTCAGACTCACGAGGAGCTGGCCGCGGAAAAAACTGATAAGGTAGCCGTTGATTTCGCTGAGCAGGGAGACGATCTCGCTCTTCAGCGGCGAGGCGCGCAGCGGCAGGTAATTGCTCCAGTTGGCCGCGATTTGCGGGCCGTCGTTGAGAAAGAAAAAGAGGAAGATCGGCACCAGCACGAGGCTGAGCAAAAAGCCGAGCGCCCCAAGCGCGCCGCCGACGCCCTTTTGCACGATGCCGCCCGCATTGCTCAGGATTTCCCCCGCCTTGCTCTGCACGGTGGCGATGCCCTCGGAGATGCTTTTGTGGATCGCGTTGTTGAACGGATCGAGCGGCGCCTCGCCCTGCGTGGGAGTCTGGAAGCGAAGCGCGAGGCCCTTGACGTTTTCGACGGTGGACTTCAGCAGCGTCTGCGCGCGTTCGCTGTATTTGGGCAGGTTCTGGCGGAAGTTATCGCTCTGGCGCTGGATGGTCGGGACCACCCACACGATGATGGAGGCACAGAGCAGGAGAATCGCGACGAAGACGGTGACCACCGCCCAGATGCGGCGAAATCCACGGCGCGTGAGAAAGGTCACCACGGGGTCGAGCAGGTAGGCGATGATGCCGGCAATGGCCAGCGGCAACACGACCGGCTGGAGAAACCCGATGCCCCGCAGGACATAGCCGCCCGCGGTGAAGATGGCGGAGATGATGATGCCGAGCGCGAGGACGGTGAGCGCGGCCCACCACGTTTTCCACTGAAAGCGGCTGGGAGAAATCATGGCTGGCTCTGGCGTTAGCCGAAATGGACGCGCGGCGCAAACGCCATCGGCGTCACCGCGGCGCGTCGGGCCAGCGCGCGAGGTAGGTTTTCAACTCGGCCTCGTCCCCGTCGCGCAGCGCGACCACGAAGGCCATCGGCCCGAGCTGGCGCACGGCAAAGGCGTTGCGCCCCTTCGGACCGTAGGCGCCGAAACGCCAGCGGTCCGCGGGGATCGTGAGCCCGAGCGGCTGGGCCTCGAAGACGTAAAACATCGCCCGGGGTCGCGCCACGGCGGCGACGGCGACGGGAATCTCCTCGAACTTGAACTGCCGCACGCCCACGACCGGCGCGGCCTCGAAGCCGGGCGGCACGGCGAAGCCGTCGAAATTCTGCATGACGAACCAATCCGCGAGCGTTCCGGCGGGGGTTTCCAATTCGGTGAAACGGTCGGGCCCGACGCGACCGCCCTGTTCGACCATTTCGGCGACCTCCTGCATGCCGGCAAAAGAGCTGCCCTGGCCGACGAAGACCCAGCCCACCACCCCGATGAGAAAAAGAAAGGCGAGCCCGACGGCGAGCATCGCGGGATCGCGAAAACTGAGCCGGCGGCGACGGCGGGCCTCCAGGCGCTGGGCGGCCTCGGCCAGGTCGGCGGCGGTTTCGGGCGCTACGGGATTGGCCTCCAGCTTCGCGGCGATGGCGCGGTCAAACGCGAGCTGGTTCTGGAACTCGGCCTCCAGCACGGGGTGGCGGCCGGCGACCTTGAGGGCGGCGCGCACGTCCCGCTCCTCGTCATCCTCGCCGCTCGGGCGGTAGGCCCGCAGCACCTGGCGCGCGGTTTTCAGCGTCATCATGGCTGCACCTCCGGAGCCACGGGGACCAGCGCGGCATGCAGGGCCACGCGGGCCCCGTGCAGGGCGGCGGCAAGGTCCGCATCATTCAGGCCCAGCACGCGGGCGATCGTGTCCGCATCCAGCCCATCGAGCAAAAGGAGCGCCAGCGCGCTGCGGCCGGGCTCGGGGAGATCCCGGAAGGCGGCCTCGATGCGGTCAGTTTCGAGGGGATGCACCGCCGCGGCCGCATCGGGGGCGAGGTCCACCGACCCGTTGACCGGGGTGGCCGGGGTGGCCGGGGTGGCCGGGGTGGCCGGGGTGGCCGGTCGCCGTTCCAGGGCCCGACGGCGCAGCTCGCGGTAGAGAAACTTGCCGATTTCCCCCGCGTCCGCATGGGCGGGAGGCCGGGTGGTCGCGGCTTCCAGCACCTCAAGGGTGAGCTGCCGGGCCGGCGCCTCCTCGCCGACAAGAATCCTCGCAAAGCGAAGCAGCGATTGCTCCCAGGGATCACGGTCGGACATGGCAGGCCACGTTAGGCCACCGCGCAAGGAGCGGACAAGTGCGAAACCCACCCCAGCCCGGCATCGAATCCATTGACTTGATCGCCGCAGGTTTTAGGTTCGTCGGGTCAACGGTCGCCGGGTTGCCCGGCCCCCGCTTTCCATGAAACGCCGCGTTCTCTTTGTCTGCACCGGAAACATTTGCCGCAGCCCGATGGCGGAGGGACTTTTCCGTGCCCTCGTGCGGGAGCGCCGCGCCTTTGAGGTGGCCTCCGCCGGCACCAGCGCCGCGCGCGGCCAGGCCCCGAGCCACGACGCCGTGCGCGTGCTCCGCGACGAGGAGGGCATCGACATTTCCGCCCAGCGCAGCCAGCCTGTCACCGAGGACCTGATCGAGCGCTCGGACGTGATTCTCACCATGACGCGCGACCACCGCCGCATGCTCGAGATGCTCTTCCCCGCGGCGAACGGCAAGGTGCGCCTCCTGCGCGAATTTGAACGCGGCGCCCCGCCCGACGTGCCCGACCCCATCGGCCAGGGCCGCGAGGTTTACGCCCGTTGCAAAGACACCATCAAACGCGCCCTCACCGGCCTCTTGGACTATCTCGACACCCACTCTCCCATGATCATCGAATCCAGCGAAACCATCCCGCACATCGAAGCCGTCGATCCCGAGATCGCCGACGCCATCCACGCCGAATCCCGCCGGCAGGCCGAGCACATCGAGCTCATCGCCTCGGAAAATTACACCAGCCGCGCGGTGATGGAGGCCCAGGGCTCCTGCCTCACCAACAAATACGCCGAAGGCTACCCGGGCAAACGCTGGTATGGCGGCTGCGAGCACGTCGATGTCGTCGAAACGCTGGCCATCGAGCGCGCTAAGCGCCTCTTCGGCGCCGACCACGCCAACGTCCAGCCCCACAGCGGCTCGCAGGCGAACACGGCGGTTTATTTCAGCGTCCTCACGCCCGGCGACAAAATCCTCACCATGGACCTCGCCCACGGCGGCCACCTCACCCACGGACACAAGGCGAACTTCTCCGGCAAACTCTACGATGTTCACCACTACGGCGTGAGCCCGGAGACGGGCGTCATCGACTACGACGCCCTCGCCGCGCAGGCCGAAACCGTCCGCCCGAAAATGATCACCGCGGGCGCCTCCGCCTACCCGCGCACCATCGACTTCCCGCGCATGCGCGCGATCGCCGATGCCGTCGGCGCCTACCTCTTTGTCGACATGGCGCACATCGCCGGCCTCGTCGCGGGCGGCGCGCACCCGAGCCCGGTGCCCTACGCGGACTTCGTGACCACCACCACGCACAAGAGCCTGCGCGGTCCGCGCTCCGGTCTCATCCTCTGCCGGGAACAATTCGCGAAGAAGATCGATTCCCTCGTCTTCCCGGGCGTGCAGGGTGGCCCGCTCATGCACATCATCGCCGCCAAGGCGATCTGCCTCCACGAATGCCTCCAGCCGGAGTTCCGCGCCTACGCGCAGCAGATCGTGAGCAACGCGAAGGCCCTCGCCGCCAGCCTCACCCGCCTCGGCTACACGATCACCTCCGGCGGCACGGACAACCACGTGATGCTCGTCGACCTGCGCCCGCGCGGGCTCACCGGCGTCGAGGCCCAGACCGCCCTCGACCACGCCGCCATCACGGTGAACAAAAACGCCATCCCGTTTGACACCGAGCCGATCAGCAAGACCGGCGGCATCCGCATCGGCACGCCGGCCATGACCACCCGCGGCATGAAGGAGGAGGAAATGATGGAAATCGCCGACCTCATCCACGCCGCCCTGGAAGCCCGCCACTCGCCCGAGGGGCTCGCCGCCGTGCGTCAGCGCGTCGGTGCCCTCACCGGCCGCTTCCCGCTGCCCGCGTAACGGCGGGCGGGATCACTCCAACCCCAGCCGCGCCACGCCCTCCTCGTCGAGGCCGAGGTAATGCCCGATTTCGTGCAGGAGGGTCACCCGCACCTCGCGGCGGAACGCCGCCTCGCGCCCGCTCGCAAACGTCCAGAGATTGTTGACCCAGATGCGGATGCGCGGCGGGTCCGGCAGGTCGCCCTGCGGATGACTAGCACCCTCGAAGATCCCCAGCCAATCGTCCCCCACCCCGGCCTCGAGATCGTCGTCGTCGGGCTCCGTCTCCACAAAAACCGAAACCTGCTCCACCTCCTCGGCGATGGCCGCCGGCAGCTCATCGAGCGTCTGCGCGACCACCTCCTCGGCCATGGCCAGCAGTTCGGATTCGGGTGGATTTTGTGTTTTCGGCATTTCCGTTTTCGCGCGTTGGTTTAAAGACTGTTTCTCCATGTTCTTCACGCCCCGCTATGTCAAGGAGGCCCGGCAATACGTCGAGGCCGCGCGCCGCGTCCTCCGCTACCGGCTCGACCTGCTCCCACGCGAACAGATCGTCGAGATCGAGGAGCGCGCCAATGACCTCGAACGCGCCGCCCGCGGCCGCAACCGCGAGGCCGTGAAGGCCGGCATCGCCAAGCTCGAGCGCACCGTCGGCCGTTACGCCCCGCCGCCGTCGCACGCCGGCTGGCGCGAGAACATCGAGGTGATCCTCGTCGCGGTGGTCATCGCCGCAGGCGTGCGCGCCTACCTCATCGAGCCGTTCAAGATCCCCACGGGCTCGATGCAGCCCACGCTCAACGGCGTGATCGGCACGCCCACCGACACCCCGCCGCCGAACTTCCTCGTGCGCGCCTTCGACTTCGTCGTGAAGGGCCGCACCTACCTCGACGTGACCGCGACGCAGGATGATGTCGTCGTGAACCTCCAGGAGTTCACGAAGCTGAACTACTTCACCTACACGGTCGTCGAAGGCCAGCAGTCCCGCTACACCATCTTCGCCCCCGCCGCCGTGGTGGCCGGCACCTTCGGCCTCGTGCCTGGCCGCGAAATCCTCGCCGGCCAGCCGCTCGTGCGCGGCCACGTGGACAACGGCGACTTCGTGCTCGTAAACAAGATGGCCTACAACTTCGTGCTGCCCGCGCGCGGTGACGTCTTTGTCTGGCGCACGACCGGCATCCAGGCCATCGAGAAAGACATCCCGCCCGACCTCGGCTCGCAGCATTACATCAAGCGCCTCGTCGGCCTGCCCGGCGACACGCTCCAGATCGACCAGCCCTACCTCACGATTAACGGCCAGCGCCCGACCGAGCCCGGCATTGCCCGCGTCATGAGCCTCAAAAACGGCTACCGCGGTTACTCGAACCCGCCCTACGCCGCGCTCTACCTCACCGCCCCGGGCGAGACGTTCACCGTGCCGCCGCGCCACTACTTCGCGATGGGCGACAACAGCTTCAATTCCTCCGACAGCCGCTTCTTTGGGGCCGTGCCCGAGAAGAACGTCACCGGCAAGGCATTCGTCGCCTTCTGGCCGTTCACCGACCACTGGGGATTCATCAACTAGGGTTCCGTAATCTCAAACGCGACCTCGTAAAGTGCCCCCGCGCTGGTGACCGAGCGCCGCACGCGCGCGCCGATCACCCGCTCGAACATCTCGCGCTCCATGTTCTCAAGCTCGGGAAACCGCTCGAACAGCGCCGCAATCGGGCTGTGCCGTTCGAGGATGCGCGCCGGCGGACCAGGCTCGAACGTGGCCATGCAACCATCGCGCTCGCGGAGTCGGGCCAGCCAGCGGGCCCGCTCCCCGGGCGTCTCGCCGCGCACGCGGGCCGCGTAGTCCTCAGTGAGCGCGCGGACGTGCAGGAAAAGAAGTTTGCCGGGAGCCGTGGGACCGTAGAGCTGCCGCGCGCTCTCGAGCACGCCGAGCAGGAGTTCGTGGGATTGCGTCGGAAAGAGCTCGTGCGCCTTTTGCGTGAGGCGGTAGAGGAGCTCCGGGCGGCCGACGGGCTTGGGATTGCGCCAGGTGTCGAGGTAGCCGTCGCGATGGAGCTCGATGCAATGCTGCTTCACGCCCATGTAGCTCATGTCGAGGCGGCGGGCGAGTTCCCGCACGGGCAGACCGTTCGAACGCTTGAGTTCGTGGACGATTTCGAGCCGGGGCGTGCGGCCGATTTCCTTGAGCAGACGGTTCACCGGGGAAAAGACGACTCCCCTCGTTTATCCGGCCGCCAACCGCGTCGCAAGCCCGGCCCAGTCCCGGCGGCTACGAGCCCGCCCCGGTCTTGGCGGCATCCGGCAGCTTCTGGCCGTCCTGCAGGAGCGCGTTCGGGCTGAGGATGAGGCGGTCGTCGGGACTTACGCCGGAGAGAATCTCGATCTTCGCGCCGAGGTTGCGTCCGGTTTCGACCGGGGCGAAGGCCACGTGGCCGTCCTGCACCTTGGCGACATGGCTGCGGCCGTCGCGCACGAAGACGGCGTTGGTCGGCACCTGCACCAGGCCGGGCGCAGGCGGAATCTCGATCGTGGCCAGCCCGGTGAGGCCGGCGGGGATGGCGAGGTCGACGTTCGGCAGCGAGAGTTCGAAGCGCATCGTGCCTGAGGCGCGGTCGATCACGCCGGAGGCGCGCGTCACGCGGGCCGCGAAGGACTGACCGGGCAGCTCCCGGAACTCGACGCGGGCAACCTGGCCCGGGCGGAGGCGAAGCGCGGCGGCGGGCGGCGCGTCGACCTCGACGCGCAGTTCCTCAAGGCGCACGAGCTGGAAAAGACCGCGGCCGGGCTCGGATTGATCGCCGCGCAGGTGATCGCCCCGGTCCACGCGCCGCGCGGCGACGATGCCGTCGAAGGGTGCCCGGATGGTCAGGAAGTTCTGCTGCTCCTCCTCGCCGTGGAGCTCCGCCTGGGCAGCCTGGAGATCGGCCTCGGCGGTCTTGGCCGCGGCCTCGCGTTCATCCAGCGTCTCGGCGGCAACGACGCGGTCGCGGGCCAGCGAGCGGGCGCGAACGAGCGCACTGCGCGCGAGGGCGGCGCGGGCCTCCGCCTGCGCCACGGCGGCCTGCGCGCGCTCGACGCGGCGCTGGATTTCGGGGGCGTTGATGACCGCCAGGACCTCGCCGGCCTTCACGCGGTCGCCGATGTCGACCTTGCGTTCGCCGACGATTCCGGTCGCGCGGGAGAAGATTTCCGCCTCCTCAATCGGTTGCGTGCGCGCGGGCAGCCGGAGCGTTTCGGCGGCGGCCACGCGCTCCGGCTGAATGATGCGCGGGGCTTCCGTCGCCGGGGCGGATTGCGCGGCGAGCGGAACGAGGGGGACCAGCAGGGCGGAGAGGACGAGAGCGGCGGCGGGAATCTTCATGGCGCGGGGGCAAGGTCGGGCGTGAGGTCGGCGGTTTCTTCGGGCGCGGGGGCGGGGCGGCGCTTCATGGCCGCAAAAACCAGGGGCACGAGCAGCAGGGAGGCCACGGTGCCAAGCGCGAGCCCGCCGATGACGGCCCGGCCGAGGGGGGCGTTCTGTTCCCCGCCCTCGCCAAAGCCGAGGGCCATGGGCAGCACGCCGAGAATCATCGTGAGCGCCGTCATGCAGACGGGGCGCAGGCGCGTGGTGGCGGCCTCGACGGCGGCATGCACCCCGCTTTGACCCGCCGCCCAAAGGTCCCGCGCAAAGCTGACGACGAGCACGCTGTTGGCCGTCGAGACACCCACGACCATGATGAGGCCCATGAGCGCGGGCACGCTGAGCGGGGTGCCGGTGATCCACAGACCGAGGAACGCGCCCGAGACCGCGACCGGCAGGCCGCTGATGGCGGCAAACGGCAGGGCCCAGGACTGGAAGTTCACGACCATGACGAGGAAGATGAGGGCGGCGGCGAGCGCGAGGCCGCCGAACAACTCGGCGTAGGCGGATTCCATGAGCGCGGCCTGGCCGGCGACCTCGATGCGGTTGCCGGGTTTCTGCCGCTCGCGGAGCTCCGCCAGCAGCGGGGCGAGCGCCCGCGACACCGAGCCGACGTCGGTGCCCTGGACGTTGGCGAGGACGGTGATCGTGGGCAGGAGCGTGGTGCGGGACACGCTGGCGGGCGTGCGTTCCTCGCGGAGCGAGGCGATGGCCCCGAGCACGACGGGCGGCCCGCCGCCGGCCGGGCGGACGGGAAGATTCAGCAGCGTGGCGGTGTCGGGCAGGCCGGCGGGAGGCACGCCCACGCTCACCTCGTAGGACGCGCCCACGGCGGGATCGGCCCAAAACGTCGGCGAGACCGTGCCGCCGGAGCCGAGGGCGGTGAGCAGGGCGTTCACGGCATCCTGCTGCGAGAGGCCAAGCTGTGCGGCGCGCACGCGGTCAACATCGAGCCGGTATTGCGGAAGGTCGAGCACCTCGCGGAGGGTCACGTCCACGGCGCCGGGCACCGCCTTGAGCCGCTTCACGAGGTCGCGGGCGAGGGCCACGTTGCCGGGAACGTCCCGGCCGATGAAGCGGACTTCGAAGGTCGTGGGGGCTCCGGCGGAAAGCGTCTGGCTGGTGGCGTCCGCGGGGCGGAAGAAGGCCTGCACGTCCGGAAACTTTGTGGCGAGACGTTCGCGAACGGCGGCCATGTAACCGGCCGTGGGGGCGTGGCCGGGCGCGAGCTGGATGAGAATCTCGCCGTCGTAGGAGCCGACGGCCGTGCTTTCGATCCAGGCGAGATTGACCGGTGACGGGGTGCCGATGTTTTCGGCGATGAAGAGCAGTTCCTCGGCGGGAATGAGCATGCGGATTTCGCGCTGAATTTCGGCGAAGCGGCGGGCGGTCTCCTCGACGCGGACGCCGCTGGGCACGCGGAGGAAGATGCGCATGAGACCGGCATCGGTCGCGGGGAAAAACTCCCGCCCGAGGGAATGCCAGGCAAGGCCGCCGGCCCCGGCCACCGCCAGGACCGCGAGGGGGGCGAGCCAGCGGCGGGCGATCAGCCCCTCCAGCAAACCGCGCTGCCGGCGGGCGGCGCGGTCGAGCAGGGCCTCGACGCCGTGATGGATCCGGGCGAGCGGCGAAGGCCGCGCAGCCGGGTGGGCGCGGGCGGCGAGTTCCCCGGGCAGCAGCATGGCGGCGAGCGTCGGCACGAGCGTGCGCGAGAGCAGGTAGCTGGCCACCATGGCGAAGATCACCGCGAGGGCGAGCGGGCGGAAAACATCGGCCGCGGTGCCGCTGAGCAGGAAGATCGGCGTGAAGACGATGCAGATGCCGGTCGTGGAGACAAACTCGGGGAAGGCCACCTGGCGGGCACCGTCGAGGATGGCGGTGCGGACGGATTTGCCCGAGGCGATCTGGCGGTTGATGTTTTCGATTTCGACGAGGGCATTGTCGACGAGGATGCCGATGGCCAGCGCGAGGCCGCCGAGGGACATGAGGTTGAAGGTGGCGCCAGCGAGGTTGAGCCCGATGATCGAGGCGAGCAGGGCGAGCGGAATCGAGGTGAGGACGATGAACGTCGACCGCAGCGAGCCGAGGAAGAGGAGCACCATGAGGGCGACCAGCGCGCCGACGAGGAGGATTTCCTTCTCGATCGTGGCGATGGCGGCTTGGACAAAAACGCCCTGGTTGAAGATCGGCTCGATGCGCAGGCCGGGCGGGGCTCCGGCGCGGATGGCGGGGAGGCGGGCGAGGATTTCGCCGATGATTTCAAGCGTGGAGGCGTTGCCGAGTTTGAGGACGGAGACGAGCACGGCGTTCTGGCCGTTGAGGCGCGCGATGTTGGTGGACACCGCCTCGCCGTCGCGCACGCTGGCGACGTCGCGCACGCGCACCACGCGGCCCTCGACGGAACGCAGCGGCAGGTCGAGGAACGCCTCGACGGTCTCCGGGCTGGCGTTCATCACGATGGGCAGCTCGCGGTCGCCCTCGCGTAGGCTGCCGGCGGGCAGGGTGAGGTTTTGCGCGGCGATGGCGCGGCTGACATCCGCGGCGGAGAGGCCCTGGGCGTTGAGCGCGCCGGGGTCGATGTCCACCATGATCTGGCGGGAGGCCCCGCCGTAGGGAAGCGAGAGGCGGATGCCGGGGATGCTCTGGACCTGCGCCCGCAGGCCAAGGCGGGCCCAGTCGAAGAGGGCGCCGTCGGAGAGTTGATCCGAGGAGATGACGAGCTGGAGGATCGGCACGCTCGACGGGCTCGTCGGGATGATGAGCGGCGGCGTGGTGCCGGGCGGCATGCGGCGCGTGATCGTCTGCGAGATGGCGGTGACCTGCGCTAGGGCCCTTTCGATCGAGACGGTGGGCTGGAAGCGCAGCTTGACGAGGCCGACGCCGTTCGAAGTCTCGGAGCGCACCTCGACGAGGTCGTCGACGTTGTTGAGCGTGGCGATTTCGGAGAAGGAGGTGACCTTGGCCGCCATTTCCCGGGCGTTCAGACCGGCGTAGGTCCAGACGATGAGGATCTCCGGGCTATCGACCCGCGGCAGGATGTCGCTGGACATGTGTCGCGCCGAGAGCAGGCCGAAGAGCGCGATGGCGATCGCGAGGACGGCGACCGTGTATTTGTAGCGAAGGGCGTATTGGACGATCCACATGGCGCGTGTGCCAATCCCTTTACGCCCGGCGCCGGCGGATCATCGCCGCAAAATCCCGTAGGTCTTCTCGCTGCCGCGATTGAGGTTGAGCATGACGGCCTCGCCGTCGTTCTCGCCGAGGGCGCGGACAAGGTCGTCCCGGCTGCGGATGGGCTCGTTGCCGGCGGCGGTGATGACGTCGCCGACCTGCACGCCGGCGCGGGCGGCCGGGCTGCCGGGTTGCACGCTGGTGACGAGCGCGCCCTCCTCGGCCTGGAGTTTCATCGCGACGGCCATGTCGGCGGTGAGCGTTCGGACGGTGAGGCCGGCATTCGGCGCGGGCGCGACGGGTTTGGGCTGCGGAGCAGCGGGAGCAGGAGCGGGAGCCACCGGCGCGGCCGGCGCGGGAACGGTCCGCTGATTCACGATGGGCATGAGGCCGTTGGTTTGTTCCGCGGTGCGGAGTTTGACCTCGAGCGTGCGGCGGTTGCGCCAGATTTCCAGCCGCACCTCCTGGCCGACCTGCTTCTCAAAGATAAGCTTCTGGAGTTCGCGGGAATTTTTCACCGGGGCTCCGTCGACCTTGGTGATGATGTCGTTGCGGCGGAGGTCGCTGTTCGCGGCGGGGGTGCCGGGCTTGATGTCGAGCACGAGAATGCCGGCCGGCAGGTCGGGGAACCGCTCGGTCAGCTGCGGCATGTCCTCCACGCTGCGAATCCAGATTCCCAGCCACGGGCGGATCGCGCGGCCGTCAGCGATGAGCTGGGTGGCGACCTTTTTGGCGATGTTGATGGGGATGGCAAACCCGAGGCCGCGGTTGAAGTCGCGGATGAGCGTGTTGATGCCGATGACTCGCCCGTCGATGTCAACGAGGGGGCCGCCGCTGTTCCCGGGATTGATGGAGGCGTCGGTCTGGATGAACTCCTCGTAGTTTTCGTTGCCCGTGATGTCGGTGCGACCCTTCGCACTGACGATGCCGGAGGTGAAGGTGTTGCGGAGGTCAAACGGCGAGCCGATGGCGAAGGCAAACTCCCCGACGCGCGTTTTGTCGCTGTCGGCCAACTCCAGCACGGGCAGGCCCGCCGCCTCGACCTTGAGGACGGCAAGGTCGGAAATCGGGTCCACGCCAATGATTTGCGCCGGAAGGGTGCGTCCGTCCTTGAGGGTGACCGTGACCCCGTCGCGAGCCGCGCCCTCGAGCACGTGGTTGTTGGTCAGAATGTAACCGTCCGCCGTGAGGATGAACCCCGAGCCCTGATTGCTTTCCTCCCCGTCCGAACGCGGCGCCGGGCGGCCGAAAAACTGCGACAGCGGCGAGCCCGCGGCATAGTCGTCGTCCGCCGCCGGTTCCGCCTCGATGACGACCACCGCGGGGGAAACCTTCTCATAGACGTCCGCAAAGGCCCGGCTGAGGCTGCGGGCCAGGTCCGCCGAAGCGGACGGGGCGGTGTTCTGCGCCGGCAGGGGGGCCATCACGACCAGCGCGCAAATTCCCAGGAGATGCGAGCATTTCATGGCGCGCAACCTAGCGAGGCCACGCGGCATTTCAAGGGGACACCGGCGAAAAGTCATCGCTGGCACAAAAAATGCCTTGTTCGCGGGGAACCGGGCTTCATTCTGCCCGTCAAGGGCTCTTGCCTAAATCTCATAACGTCAAGTCGATGCCGCAAAAACCGAAACCGACCAAGGCGCGTGGAAAGGGTTTCACGCTCCGCCCCATTCCGGACGAAAATACGCCCGCGGAAAACGCGGCGAACGCCCCGGTCGGCCGGGAACCCTTCGAGCACCTCGGGGAACTCCCCCACGGCTACGGCATGGACACGATTTTCCTGATCGCCCAGGAACCCAAGTGGCTCTTCACCTACTGGGACATCGACATCAACCGCCACCCGGGCGGCGCCGCCTACCTTCGCGCCCACTACGCGGACGGCACCCTCGCCAGCGAGACCGAGGTCCCCTTCGAGACCCGCAACTGGTATCTCCCCGTCGAGCAGTCCGGCACCGACTTTTACGTCGAAATCGGCTACTACCGCGGCGAAACCTGGAATCTGATCGCCCGCTCCGGCCAGGTCACCACCCCGCCCGAGGGGCTCGCCCCCTCCGAGGCGTTTGACTACGCCACCATCCCCTTCCACCTCAGCTTTCAGCGGCTGCTCGACCACCTCCAGACCGCCCAAAACTCCGGCGAAAACCTCCTCGACGCCGTCTCCCGCATGCAACAAAAGGGCGACTTTGGCGCCTTCGGAGCCGGCAACCTCGGGGATCTCCTCTCCGCCGAGCAGCAAAGCCTCCTGCGCGCCCTCCTCGGCCCCGGCCTGCTCGAGGAACTCGGCAGCGGCGACCTCTCCTCCGCCGGCCTCGAAAGCCGCATCCGCGCCTACCTCGAGGAAATGCTCTCCTCCGGCGGCTCCAGCGAGGCGCTCAGCTCCTTCCACGCCACCACCGCCGCCCTCGTCCGCAGCGGCGCCCTCTCCAGCTTTGGCGGCGGCTCCTCGTGGGAAATCGGGGCCCTGTCCAGCTGGATGACCCATGCCATCCTCAGCTGGACATCGGCCGGCCTGGAACTCTCCAGCCTCGGCGTCGCCACCAGTTGGAGCACCGGCGTCGGCTCCAGCGCCGAAACGAGCTGGAGCGCCTCCGCCCCGGCCAGCTGGGGGAGCGCCTCCCCCGCCGCCAGCAGCCTCGCCAGCTGGATGTCCGCCGGGCTCAGCAGCTGGCTCACGGCCGCCCAGTCCAGCGGCCAGGCCTTCGAACTCACCAGCTGGGCGCAGGCCGCCTCCTCCAGCTGGCTGCAAAACCTCCAATCCAGCTGGGCCGAAGCCGCCCTCTCAAGCTGGAATTCCCCGGAATTCTCCAGCTGGTTCTCCGCCTCGGCCGTGACGAGCTGGTCCGGCGCCTCGGAAACCCTCTCCTCCGCCCAGACCGGCGCCGCGCGTGATTTCTTCCTCCACGTCAATGCCGAGGTCATCTTCTACGGCGGCACCGACCCCCGCGCCCGCGTCACCGTCGCCGGCCAGCCCATCACCCTCCAGCCCGACGGCAGCTTCCGCTACCACTTCGTTTTCCCGAACGCCGACTACGAGATCCCCGTCGTCGCCGCCTCGCCCGACGGCGTGGAAACCCGCTCCGCCACCCTGCGCTTCCATCGCGACACGACCAAGGTCGGCTTCGTCACCGACACCCCCCAGCCTCCGCTGGGCACGCCCATGGGGCCGGTCGGTTAAATCACGAACCCGCGCCTGCCCGGGAGCGCGTCCTGGCCCGCATCCACCGCGCCCCGGGGCCGGACCCAACCCCCGCCATGGCCGCCAAGCCTCCCCCCCGGGACCCCCTCGCCGAGGCCTTTTTCACCTACCTCGAAGGCGAGCGAAATTGCTCCCCCCGCACCCTCATCAACTACCGCCACGCCCTCGCCCAATTCCGCGCGTTCCGCCCGGAAACCTCGTGGCGGGCCGCCACGGCCGACGACTTCCGCGCCTTTCTGTTCGACCTCATGAAGCGCTCGCGGGCCCGGGCCTCCGTCCGCCTGACCTTTGCCGGCCTGCGCAGCTTTTACCGGTTTTTGCTGGAACGTAACAATATCACCATAAATCCTTTAAATGATGTTCTTCTGCCAAAGGCGGAAAAGCCGTTACCGGTCTTTCTGACCCTCGCGCAGGTCGAAAGCCTGCTCGCCGCCCCCCTCACCCTGCCCCTCGAGAAGCAGGCCCCCGCCTGGGTTCCCCTGCGCGACGCCGCCATGCTGGAGCTCCTGTATTCCGCCGGCCTTCGTCTCGCGGAACTCGCCGCCCTTAACGTGAAGGACGTCGACCCCTACTCGGAAACCCTGCGCGTCGTCGGTAAAGGCTCCAAGGAACGCGTCTGCCCGATCGGCGGGCCCGCCCTCCGCGCCCTCTCCGCCTACCGCCAGGCCGCCCGTGTGCAGACCGGCCCCCTCTTTCTCAACAAGTCGCGCCGCCGGCTGACCGCCCGTTCGATTTGGTGCCGCATGAAAAAATACCTCCCCGTGGCCGGCCTCCCGGCCAGCACCAGCCCCCACAAGCTCCGCCACAGCTTCGCCACGCACCTGCTCGACAACGGCGCCGACCTCCGCAGCCTGCAAACCCTGCTCGGCCACGCCAACCTCTCCACCACGCAGGTTTACACCCACGTTTCCACGGAGCGCCTCAAGCGCGCCTACGATCAGGCACACCCCCGGGCCTGAACCCCACGCTCCGCCCCCGCGAAGCCCCCTCCCCGCGCCGCTCGCGGGCAAAAAAAAGCGGCCGGATTCGAAAATCCGGCCGCAAAGTGAAAAAAGGAACCGCCTTAGCGCTTCTTCTTGAGGAGCGGGAGACCCGTCTTCTCGTTTTCGGAAACTTCGTAGCCCGCCGGGAGGGCGTCGAGCGCACCTTCGCTGATGGCACCCGCGAAGTAATAAAGCGTCACTTCCTGACCGCCGCGCAGTTTCTGGAGGCGATGATGGAGGAAGTAGGTTTTGCCCGATTTTTTGCTGTTAACGCTGAAGGACATGTTCGTGTGATTTGGGTTGGGGTTGGGTTGGGGGGAATCCTAGGATTCTTGGGTGATGCTACGGAAAAACGCTTCTAGATCAACTCCGCTTTCTTGAGCGTGGCGTAGGCCCCGTTCTTCGTGAGCGTTTTGATCGCGCGGGCGGTCGCCTTGATGGTGACGAACTTTTTGAGTTCGGGCACCCAGATGCGCTTCTTGCGGAGGTTCGGAACGAACTCGCGCGGAACGACCTTCGTGACGTGCATGCCGATGCCGCCCTTCTTCTTGGCCAAGCCGCGGCGGTGGATTTTCGAGCCGCGCGTCGGGCGGGCTCCGGTGAGTTGACACTGTCTAGCCATAAAATCGGGTAAAGTTGAAGGGTGGCAGAATCCTTTTCCGACCCGGTCGGGTCAAGTGTTTTATCAGGGAAAAGTGGGGAGCCGCTTCAGATGCCCAGCGCGGCCGCCTGCAGATCGAGCAATTCGGCCACGCCCGCGCGCCCCGCGTCGAGCATGGCGGCGAGCTGATCCGCGCTGAACGTGGCCTCCTCGCCGGAGCCCTGGACCTCCACAAATTCCCCCGCCTCCGTGAGCACCAGATTCAGGTCCACGCTGGCCTCCTTGTCCTCCGCGTAATCGAGATCCACCAGCACCTCGCCCGCCACAATCCCGACGCTCACCGCCGCAACCCGCTGCCGCATCGGCAACCGCTTGACCTTGCCCTCCACGAGCAGACGCTGACACGCAACGTGCATGGCCACCGTGGCCCCCGTGATCGCCGCCGTGCGGGTGCCCCCGTCGGCCTGGAGCACGTCGCAATCGACCCACAGCGTGCGCGAGCCGAGCGCCTCCAGGTCGACCGCCGCCCGCAGCGAACGCCCGATCAACCGCTGAATCTCGGTGCCCCGCCCATCGGGCCGGCCCTTGGTAATGTCCCGGGGCTTCCGGCTCAGCGTGGAATACGGCAGCATCGAATACTCTGCCGTGATCCAGCCCCCGGTCACGCCCTGTTCCTTCATCCAGCGCGGCACGGAATCCTCGACCATCGCGGCGCAGATGACGCGGGTGTTGCCGAAGGCCACCAGCACCGAACCCGCCGCATGCGGAGCCACCCCGATTTCAAAGCTGACGGTGCGGAGTTCATGGGCGGCGCGGTTCTCGGAACGAATCATGCCGCGGATATAAGCGGAAGCCCGGCCAAAGCCGAAGGGAAATGTCCGCCCGCCGGAATCCGCCCGCCGGGAGAAAAAATGACCCCGCCACCGGGGTCGGGGAAAAAATCGGGCTGACAGGATTCGAACCTGCGACCTCCTCGTCCCGAACGAGGCGCTCTACCAAGCTGAGCCACAGCCCGCAAAGAGGCGAACGTGCGTGAATTCCCCCGGGAGCGCAATGGAATTCTTCGCCGCACGGCACGGGAATCGCTTTCTCCGCAAGGTTCCAACCCATGGGACTCTCCCTTCTCAGCGCGTTTGGCGCATGCATTCTGCTGCTGGTGGCCTGGGGCCTCTCGCGCCACCGCGACCGGTTCCCCTGGCGCGCCGTCCTGAGCGGCCTCGCCCTCCAGATCGTCTTCGCGCTGTTCATCCTCAAGACGCCGTTCGGCGAACCCCTCTTCGGTGCCGTCCGCGCCGTCATGAACCAGATCGGCACCTTCGCCCAGCAGGGCGCCGCCATGGTCTTCGGACCGCTCGCGGACGCCAAAACCCTCGACCGCGCCCTGGGCGGTGGCGGGGTCGTCTTTGCGATCACGATCTCGGCCATCATCATCGTCGTTTCCGCCCTCTCCTCGCTGCTCTACCATTACGGCATTCTCCAACGCGTCGTGCACGCGGTGGCCACCGTCATGCGCCGCGTGATGGGCACCACCGGCAGCGAAAGCCTCGCGGCGGCCGGCAACATCTTCCTCGGCCAGACCGAAGCCGCCCTGCTCATCCGGCCCTACCTTCCGCACATGACCGCGAGCGAATTGAACGCCCTCATGGTCACCGGCATGGCCACCATCGCCACGTCGGTTTTCGCCGTTTACGCCCAGATCGGCATCGACGCCGGGCACCTGCTCGCCGCCTCGGTGATGAGCGCCCCCGCCGCGCTGCTCATCGCCAAGATCATGCTGCCCGAAACCCAGGCCAGCGAAACCTCGGCCAGCCACACCGCCGCCGTGCCGCGCGCGAGCGTCAACGGCATCGACGCCCTGTGCCGCGGCGCCTCCGAGGGCATGGCGCTCGCGATTAACGTCCTCGCCATGCTCATCGCGTTTGTCGCCGTCGTCGCCCTCGCGAACGCGCTGCTCGCCTGGCCGCAGGGCCTGCTCGGACGGGAGCATCCCATCACGCTCCAACAGATCATGGGCTGGATCAACTGGCCCTTCGCCTGGCTCCTCGGGGTGCCG
Organism: Verrucomicrobiaceae bacterium; assembly: GCA_027488755.1. Lineage (GTDB taxonomy): Bacteria > Verrucomicrobiota > Verrucomicrobiia > Chthoniobacterales > JAATET01 > JAATET01. The sequence goes on from JAIYAZ010000015.1 coordinate 47,924, forward strand.
GTCGCCGATTGCGAAAAGGTCGGCCAGATTCTCGGCACGCGCATCGTGCTCAATGAATTCGTAGGCTTCCTCGACCTCACCGCCCTGCGCGGGCAGATCTCCGAGCGCAGCTTCATTCTCGCGACCTACGCCCTCTGCGGCTTCGCGAATTTTTCGAGCATCGCCATCCAGATCGGCGGCATCGGCGCGCTGGTGCCCGAGCGGCGCGGCGAACTCGCCCAGCTCGGCCTGCGCGCCATGGTTGGCGGTCTCCTCGCGAGCTACCTCACCGCCTGCATCGCCGGCATCTTCATCTAGCCCTCAAGCAGATCCGGACGACGGGCGCGCGTGAGGGCCTCCGCCTGCTCGCGCCGCCAGCGCGCGATCGCGGCGTGGTTGCCCGAAAGCAGCACGTCCGGCACCCGCCAGTCGCCAAAAACCTCCGGCCGCGTGTAGTGCGGGTGATCCAGGATTCTCCCCTCCCCCTCGCCAAACGAATCCTGCGCCGCGGACCCCGCGTCGCCCAGCACACCGGGCACGAGCCGCACAACCGCGTCCGTCACCACCAGCGCGGCGAGCGCCCCGTTCGTCAGCACGTAATCACCGATGGAAATCTCGTCATCAACAAGGTGATCCGCCACGCGCTGATCCACGCCCTCGTAGTGGCCGCAAAGCAGGATGAGGTGCTCCTCGCGCGCATACTCCCGTGCCACCCGCTGGTCGAACCGGCGGCCCTGCGGCGTCATGAGCACCACCCGCGAGCGCGGCGTGCGCAGCTCGGCGAGTGCGGCGAAGATCGGCTCCACCTTCATCACCATGCCCGGCCCGCCGCCATAGGGCATGTCGTCGGTCACCCGGTGCCGGCCCGTCGCCCATTGCCGCAGGTCGCGCGCCGTGATCGTGGCCAGGTCCCGCTCCCGCGCCCGCTTGAGCATACTCTCGCCGAGGGCCCCCTCGCAGATGCCGGGAAACAAGGTCAGGATGTCGATATTCACAAAAAAAGGCGGTCGCGAACCGCAAACCCTCGCATTTATGAGGGCCCGCGATAAGGTGCGCAAGTGCTCGTGCGGAAGAAAGCCACGCTCCGGCGCCTTTGGTTGCGCACCGCCCGCCGCGGTCGGGCCCGCCAGCGGGTCGCCCGCCGGCGCCACCCGTTCCTCGTCGCCGCCCTCAAGCTCGGCTTCGCCGCCCTCCTGCTCTGGTCACTCGTCGCGCTCGCTTACTACGGCTGGGCGCTCACCTTCGACCTCGCCACCATTCGCGACATGCCGCAGCGCTCCGTCGTGCTGGACCGCAACGGCCAGGTCTACAGCCGCCTCGCCGGCGAAAACCGCATCGTCGCCCCGTTCGACAAAATCTCCCCCTTCTTCGTCGAGGCCCTCATCACCCGCGAGGACACCCGCTTCTACAGCCACCGCGGCGTGGACCCCATCGGCATCGCCCGCGCCATCGTCCGCAACCTCCTGCTCGGCGGCGCCCGTGAGGGGGCGTCCACCCTCACCCAGCAGCTCGCCCGCAACAGCTTCCCCCTCGGCGGCAAAACCCTCCACCGCAAGCTCATCGAGGCCGCCCTCGCCTTCCGCATCGAGACGGAACTCACCAAGGAGGAAATCCTCGCCGCCTACATGAACCGCATCTACTTCGGCTCCGGCTTCTACGGCGTCGACACCGCGAGCCGCGCCTACTTCGGGCACCCCGCCGCGGACCTCTCGCTCGGCGAGGCCGCCCTGCTCGCCGGCCTCATCCGCAGCCCGACGCGGCTCTCCCCCTTCAACAACCTCGAGGCCTCCCGCCGCAACCGCGATGTCGTGCTCAAACGCATGCGCGAAATCAATCTCATCGACGACGCCCAACTCACCGCCGCCCTCGCCGAGCCCATCCGCCTCGCCCCGCGGCCCGACGCCGCCCCCGAGGAAAACTGGGCGATGGAAACCATCCGGCGCGAACTCTCCCTCGTCCTTCCCGAGGATCGCCTGGCCGGCGGCGGCCTCCGCATCAGCACCACCCTCGACGCCCGCCTCCAGGAAACCGCCGAGCGCGCGCTCTCCCGCCGGCTGGCCGAAATCGAGCGCCGCCCCGGCTACCAGCCACCCGCCGCCGGCGCGCAACCGCTCCAGGGCGCGCTCATCGCCATCGACAACCGCACCGGCGGCATCCGCGCCGTCGTCGGAGGTCGCAACTTCCGGAACAGCCGCTACCACCGCGCGTTCGACGCCCGCCGCCCCGCCGGCTCCACCGCGAAACCCTTCGTCTACGCCGCCGCCTTCGCCCACGGCCTCCGCCCCGGCGACCGCGTTTCCGACGCGCGGCTCGGCGCCCACGAACTCCCCGCCTCCCTCGGCCGCTACCAGCCGGAAAACTCCGACCGCAGATACGGCGGCGACATCCGCGTGGAGGACGCCCTCGTCCATTCCCGCAACACCGCCTCCGTCCGCGTCGGGCTCCGCGCCGGCCTGCCCGCCGTGGCCGCCACGCTCGAACGCGCCGGCCTCGCGCCGCAGATCGCCCCCTTCCCCTCGATCTGCCTCGGCGCCTTCGAGACCACGCTCAAGGACCTCACCGCCGCCTACACCGCCTTTGCGAACGACGGCGTCCGCCTCCAGCCCCACCTCATCGAAAAAGTCACCGACGCCGACGGCACCGTGCTCTTCCAGTCCACCCACGGCCGCATCCGCTTCCTCGACGAGAAATCCGCCCGCGCCACCGGCGAAGTCCTCACCGAGGTCGTCACCCGCGGCACCGCCGCCAACGCCCGCAATCTCGGCCTGCGCAAACGCGCCGCCGGCAAAACCGGGACCACCGACGCCTCCCGCGACGCCTGGTTCATCGGCTACCTCCGCTCCCTCACCTGCGGCGTCTGGGTCGGCTTCGACCAGCCCCGCACCATCCTGCGCGGCGGCTACGGCGCCGACCTCGCGCTTCCCATCTGGGTCGACGTCATGCAGGCCGCGGACCCGAAGGCGTATCCGGATTAACCCGGCCGCGCCCCTAGCGCTCGACCGCGTAAAGCCCGCTCCGCGCCGTCACGTAGATCGTCTTTTCGTCGGAGCCGAAGCATAGATTGGTCGGCGCTTCCGGCACGGCATAGAGCCGCAAAAAGCGGCCATCCGGCGCGAAGACGCTGATCCCCCGCCCCTCCGTCACGTAAAGGTCGCCGTTCTTCGCCGTCCGCATGCCGTCCGGAACCCCGTGCCCGATGCGGGCAAAAACCTCGCCCCCACGCAGCGTCCCGTCGGATTGGACCGCAAACACCCGCACCACCCGCGGCTTCCCCGAGTCGGCCACGTAAAGCTTCGACTCGTCCGGCGAAAAACACAGCCCGTTGGGCTGGTCAAAGTCGGCTGCCACCCGCGTCACCGCGGCCGTCGCGGGATCGCAGCGGTAGACCCCGCGCACCGGCTGGCCGTCCGTGCGCCCGGCCGCGCCATAGCTCGGATCCGTGAACCAGACCGAACCGTCCGATTTCACCACCGCATCATTCGGCGAGTTGAACGGCCGCCCCTCGAACCGCTCCGCCAGCACGGTCGTCGAGCCATCGGCCTCCGCCCGGATCACCCGGCGGTTCGCGTGCTCGCAGGTCAGAATCCGCCCGTCGGCATCAAGCGTGTTGCCGTTCGCCTGCCCGCTCGGCTCGCGGAAAACAACGGCCCCGCCCGCGGCCGTCCAGCGATAAAGTCGGTCCGCCGGAATGTCGCTGAACACCACGCTCCCATCCCGCAAAACCACCGGCCCCTCCACGAAACGAAAGTCCCCGGCCAGCTTACGGACGACCGGCTCCGGGGCCGCGTTGGACGGAAAAATCATGAGGCAGAAATAGAGACCCGAGAACCACCGCAGGCAGGCATGCACCCACGCAGCAAAATTCCTTGCTTCCCCGGCTGTCAACGCCCTAAAAGCAATAAAGTCATGAAGTTTCCCGCCCTCCTCGCTGTCGCGCTTCTCACCGGCGCCTCGATTGCCTTCGCTGACATCCAGGCCCCGCCCGCCTCGGAATTTGGCCCCACCCGTAAACTCGGTCGCGGCATCAGCAACATCGCCTTCGGCTCGACCGAACTTTTGACCTCCTTCACCGAGGTGAATTACTCCGAGGGCAACTCCGCCGCCTGGAGCTACGGCCTCGTCCGCGGCGTCGGCCGCACCCTCGCCCGCCTCGGCTACGGCATCTACGAGACGGCCCTCTTCCCCTTCCCCACCGCGAAGGGCACCTACCGCCCCGCCTACAAGAGCGACATTCCCTGGATCCATTGCGGTTACAGCGAGTTCCCGCCGGAGCTCGGCTTCGAGAGCCGCTACAACTACGTCCGCGACTACCCGCGCGATCCCTCGCTCTAAACGCGGGCAGGTTTGTTTTTCTTAAAACGGCGGAGGGCAACCTCCGCCGTTTTTGTTGTCCGGCGGATTACAGGCCGAAGTCGCTGGGCGTTTCCCCGAGCCGCGTCACCACCTCGCGCCGGAACTCGTCGAAGGTTCCATCCAGAATCGCCGCGCGGGCCCGGCGGGCGAGGCCGACGTAAAAATGCAGGTTGTGGATGGAGACTAGGCGCAGGCCGAGAATTTCCTCCGCCTTCACGAGATGCCGGATGTAGGCCCGCGCGAAGTTTGTGCAAGCATAACACGTGCAGCCCGGCTCGATCGGGCGTTCGTCGCGAGCGAACGGCGCATTCTTAAGGTTGAGCGTCCCCTCCCCGGTGAAGGCGGTGCCGTTGCGCGCCAACCGCGTGGGCAGCACGCAATCCATCATGTCCACCCCGCGGGCAATGAGCTCGACCATCTGCTTGGGCGTGCCGAGCCCCATCGCGTAGCGGGCGTGATCCACCGGCAAATGCGGCTCCGCGGCCTCGACCGCCGCAAACATCTCCGGCTCGGGCTCTCCGACGCTCACGCCGCCGATGGCGTAACCGTCAAAGCCGATTTCCACGAGGGCTTCCGCCGCGCGCTGGCGCAGATCGGGATAACCCGAGCCCTGCACGATGCCAAAGACCAGCGGACGGCCCTGCGCCGGCTGGGCATCCCACCACGCGCGACACCGCCGGGCCCAGCGCAGCGTAAGCTCCAGGCTTTTGGCGGCATCCTCGTGCGAGCAGGGATGCGGCGGACATTCGTCAAAGAGCATCACGATGTCCGACCCAAGGTCCCGCTGAATTTCCATCGAGCGCTCCGGGCCGATGAACGTGGGCGTGCCGTCGTGATGATTTTGAAAATGCACGCCCTCCTCGGTGATGCGGCGCAGCTTGGCCAGCGAGAAGACCTGGAAGCCACCACTGTCGGTGAGGATCGGGCCGTCCCAGCCCATGAATCGGTGCAGGCCGCCGAGGTCGCGGATGAGGGTTTCCCCGGGGCGCACGTGCAGGTGGTAGGTGTTGCCGAGGATGATCTGCGCATGCACCTCGCGGAGCTCCACGGGCGTCATCGCCTTCACCGTTGCCTGCGTCCCGACGGGCATGAACACCGGAGTCTCCACCACGCCCCGGCGCGTCACGAGGCGTCCCGCCCGGGCCTTGCCCACGGCGGCCTGGAGCTCAAAGGCGCTCACAGGCTCCAGACGGTTTTGCCGGCCACGATGGTCCGCACCGCGCGCCCGCGGAAGGTCGCACCGTGGAAGGGCGAGTTCCGCGAGGGTGACGGCGTTTGCGTCACGTCGTAGGTCCATTCCCGCGCGGGATCGAGCAGCGTCACGTCGGCCGGCGCGCCCGTCGAAAGCGTGCCCCGGTCGAGGCGGAGCAGCCGCGCGGGATTGATCGTGAGCAGCGCGATGAGTCGCGGCAGATCGATGGCCGCGCGCTGGTGGACGAGCACGTCGCAGAAAATGGCAAACTCGGTTTCCAGCCCGAGGATGCCGAAGGGAGCCTGATCAAGCTCGACCTCCTTCTCGTAGGCCGCGTGGGGCGCGTGGTCGCTCGCGAGGATGTCGATGGTGCCGTCGGCGATGCCCTCGATCAGCAGGTTGATGTCCGCCGCGGTGCGCAGCGGGGGGTTCATCTTGAAATTGGCGTCGTAGCCCTTGAGCGCTTCGTCGGTGAGCGCGATGTGGTGCGGGCAGACTTCGGCGGAGATTTTCACCCCGCGCGCCCGGGCCTCGCGCAGCAGGCGCACGCTGCCGCCCGAGCTCATGTGCTGGCAGTGAATCGGCGCGTCGCAAAGTTCGGAGAGCAGGATGTTTCGCGCGACGATCATTTCCTCGCCGGTCCGCGGCCAGCCCGGCAGGCCGAGGCGCACACTCCACTCGCCCTCGTGCATGATGCCGTTCCCCACGAGGCCGTAGTCCTGACAATGGTCGAGCAGCGGCAGGTCGAACATGCGGGCGTATTCCAGCGCGCGGCGCATCACCTCATTGTTCTGCACGCAATGGCCGTCGTCCGTGATCGCGACGATGCCGGCGTTTTTCATCGAGCCGATGGGCGCGAGTTCCTCGCCCTTGAGCCCCTTGGTGATCCCACCCGTGCAGAACACGTTCACCTTCGCGATCTGGGCCGCGCGCTCGTGAATCCAGCGAATGGTAGCCGGGTTGTCCGCCGGCGGGTTCGTGTTGGGCATGCACACCACGCTGGTGAAACCGCCCCGCGCCGCCGCCTCGCTGCCGGTGCCGATCGTCTCCTTGTGGGACTGGCCGGGTTCGCGGAAGTGGACGTGCAGGTCGATGAGACCCGGAGCCACCACGAGGCCCTGCGCGTCGATCTCGTCGATTTCGGATTTTGGATTCTGGATCTGCGAGGAATCGACGATGACGCCGTCCTCGATCCAAAGGTCGCCGATTTCGTCGCGGCCGTTGGCGGGATCAATGATGCGGCCGCCGGTGATTTTCGTGATCATGCCGCTCCTCCCCCCGCGCAGAGGTAAAGCACGGCCATGCGCACGGCCAGGCCGTTGGTGACCTGCTCGAGAATGACGCTGTGCGGCCCGTCGGCAATGTCGCTGTCGATCTCGACGCCGCGGTTGATCGGCCCGGGATGCATGACGAGGCACGTCGGTTGCAGCCGGGCGGCGCGGGCCTTGGTCAGGCCGAAGAGAGCGGTGTATTCGCCGAGGCTCGGGAAGTATTCCTTGCGCTGGCGCTCATGCTGGATGCGGAGCAGGTTGATCACGTCGGTGGTCTCGAGAACGTCGTCGATGCGGTGGGTCACGCGCACCCCGAGCGCTTCGAGCGAGCGTGGCACGAGCGTGGTCGGGCCGACGAGCGTGACGTCCGCCCCGAGCTTCACGAGGGCGTGGACGTTGGAACGCGCCACGCGGCTGAAGAGGATGTCGCCGACGATGGCGACCTTGAGGCCGGCGATCCGCCCGAAGCGCTCGCGCATGGTGAAGACGTCCAGCAATCCCTGCGTGGGGTGCTCGTGCGAGCCGTCGCCGGCGTTGATGACACTCGCGCCGAGGCGCTCGGCCAGGAATTGCGCCGCGCCCGCGGAGCTGTGCCGCAGGACGATGATGTCGGCGAGGAGGGCCTCAAGGTTGCGCGCGGTGTCCTTGAGCGTCTCGCCCTTTTGCAGGCTCGACGCCGTGGCGGCGATGTTCACGACATCCGCGCTCAACCGCATGGCGGCCAGCTCGAAGGACGTGCGCGTCCGCGTGCTGGGCTCGACGAAGAAATTGACCAGCGTTTTTCCGCGGAGCGCGGGGACCTTTTTCAGCGAGCGTTCGCCGACGCCCTTGAAGGCCTTCGCGGTATCGAGCAGCAGGGTGATTTCCGCGGCGTTCAGCGCGTCGAGCGCGATGAGGTCCTTGCGGGTCCAGGCGGCGGGGGCGTTTGTCATGGCTGCACCACCGCGACACTGTCGGGCACTCCGTCGGGGTTTTCGAAGCGGACGCGGATCTTTTCGTCCCGCTCGGTGGGCACGTTGCGTCCGACGTAATCGGGGCGGATCGGAAGCTCGCGGTGGCCGCGGTCGACCAGCACGGCGAGCTGGATGCGGGCGGGGCGGCCGAAGGAGGTGACCGCATCCATCGCGGCGCGGCAACTGCGGCCCGTGAAGAGCACGTCGTCCACGAGCACCAGCGTGCGGCTTTCGAGGTCGAGAGGCAGCTGGGTGGCGGCAACCGCCGTCGGGCGGCGCGTGGCCAGGTCATCCCGGTGCATGGAGACGTCGACGACCCCGAGCTCAGGCCGGACGCCCTCGACGGTCTCGATGTGGTCGGCTAGCCGGCGGGCGACCTCGACGCCGCGGGTGGGAATTCCGGCGAGCACGAGCCGGGAGAAGTCGGGGTTTTGCTCGATGATCTCGTGCGCGATGCGCCGGATCGCCTTGCGGATCGCGTCCGCGTCCATGACCACGTGGGTGGCCGGTTCGGGTTTGGGTGGTGTCATTGCGGATTCCTTCGCGGCCTCGCGGGACCGCATTAAAGGAGGTTGGGCGGCGGTCGGCCTACGAGGAGCGGGCCTCCGGTTTCTCCGCGCCGGGGCGGGAGCGAAGCTCGCGCCAACCGGAGCGGTATTTGATGATCCAGTCGAGCAGCGCGCGCTCAAAGCCGATGTCGCGGCCGGCCTTTTCGCTCTCGATCCACTTGTGCCGGAGGATCTCCTCCCGCTCGGCCAGATATTCGCGGTAGAGCGAAGAATTTTTGACGAGGTCAAAGGGGGCCTCGTTTTTGGGGAAACTCATAGAATTCTCGGGTCAGGATACTGCCGAAGTTTGGATGAAAGTCAATTCGCCACCACTTATCCGGCTCCGCATCAGGAATTTACGCCCTAATCGCACTGCTTCTTCAGAGCACCCGCCAAGGCAGCAAATGCCATGCCGGCGGTGGACTCGGGGGCAAACTCCGCCACGGGCCGCCCGAGATCGGCCCCTTCGCGGAGCGGCGGCTCGATGGGGATTTCCCCGAGCAGTGGCACGCCGAGGCGGCGGGCCTCCCGCGCGCCCCCGCCCGAGCCGAACAGATCGTAGCGCACGCCGTCGCTGGGGCATTGGAAATAGCTCATGTTTTCCACGAGGCCGAGCACGGGCACGTTGGTTTTCGCGAACATGCGGGCGGCCTTGCGGGCGTCGATGAGGGCGACTTCCTGCGGCGTCGTCACAATGACCGCCCCGCGCAGCGCGACGGTCTGCACGATCGTGAGCTGGATGTCGCCGGTGCCGGGCGGCAGGTCGAGGATGAGATAGTCCAGGCTGCCCCACGCCACCTGCCGGAGAAATTGCTGGGTGTAGCGCGTAACCATCGGCCCGCGCAGCACCGCCGGAGAATCGTCCTCGAGCAGAAATCCCATCGACATGAGGCGCACGCCATACCGCTCAATGGGAATAATGCGATTCTCGTCGTCGGCGGTCGGCCGCTCGTTCGCGCCGAACATCAGCGCAATGCTCGGGCCGTAAAGGTCGCAGTCACACAAGCCCACGCGGGAACCGGCCCGCCGCAGGGCGATGGCCAGATTGGCCGCCACGGTGGATTTGCCAACCCCGCCCTTGCCGCTGGCCACGGCGATGACGTTGCGCACGCCCTCGATTTCCTGCGGACCCGTCACGCTCGCCGCCGCGCCGGGCGCCGCCTGGACCTCGACCTCCACCTTCACCCGACCCGCTCCGGGAATGGCCCGCAGCCGGGCGGTCGCCGTTTCCTGGAGGGCGACGGGAATCGTGCGGTCGCTTGTCGTCACCGCCAGGCGCACGTGGATATCCACGCCGTGCGCGTGGGCGTCCTTGACGAGGCCGAAGGAAACGATGTCCCGGTTGAAGCCGGGGTATTTCACTTCCTTCAGCGCGGCAAGAATCTGGTCCTGGGAAATCATGGGGCGACTTTCTACTCCACGGAACGTCGAAAACGAAGGACAGGATTCCCCGCGTTTGCGCGGAACGCCAAATTCAGAACGTCTTCCGCAGATGGCTCGGCAGGATTCCGAGCTGCTCGCGGTATTTGGCGACCGTGCGCCGCGCGATGGGAATGCCCCGCTCCTTGAGGATTTCCAGAATCGCCTGATCGCTCAACGGCCGGCGCTTGTCCTCCTTGTCAACGACCTCGGCGATGGCCTTGCGCACGCTTTCGTTGCTGATGTCGGAGCCGCCGTCGGTCTGGTAGCCCGGCGTGAAAAAATACTTCATCTCAAACACGCCCTGCGGGGTGAGCATGTATTTGCCGTTGGTGGCGCGGCTCACGGTCGTCTCATGCACGCCGACGGCCTGGGCGACCTGGTTCATGGTCATCGGCCGCAGCGCGCTCGGCCCGGCGCGCAGAAACTCCTCCTGCCGGCGCACGATTTCCCGCGAGATGTTCAGGATGGTCTGCTGCCGCTGCTGGATGCATTTGATGAAAAAGCGGCCGCCCTTTATCTTGTCGCGGATGTAGTCGCGCACCTGTCCCCGCGACTCGGGCTCGGACAGCAGATCCTTGTAGTAATTGCTGATGCGGAGCATCGGCACGTGGTCGTTGTTCAGCGAAACGAGGAACTCCCCGAGTTCGTTTTCCTCCACCACGACATCCGGCTGGATGACCTGGTCCATGCTGCTGGAAAACTGCCGGGCCGGACGCGGCTCGAGCGTGGAAATAAAATCCGCCGCCTCCTGCACGTCGTGCACGCCGACGCCGAGGCGACGCGCGACCTCCGGAAACCGCCGCTTGAGCAGGTCGTCGAGGTGGCCGTTGACGATGCGGCGCTCCAGGCTCTCGCGCTTGCCCATGCGGTCGAGCTGGATGAGGAGACATTCCCGGAGATCGCGCGCCGCGACGCCGACCGGATCAAGCGCCTGCACCTCGGCCAGCACCCGCTCGACCTTCTCCGGCCGCGTGTTCGTGAGTCCGGCGATTTCCGGCACGGCGATCTCCAGCAACCCCGCCTCGTTGAGGTTGCCGACGATGGTGTCCGCCACCTCCCGCTCCTCGGCGTCGAGCTCGCAGAGCGCCAGCTGGTCGAGCAAATGCTGCTGCAGGCTCACCGGCGTGCGGATCGAGTTGAACAAAAACTCCCGGCGCTCCTGCGCCTCGGCCGAGCGCCCGTCGTAGGCCCCGCTCTGCGACATGTAATCGCGCCACTCCTCGTCGAGGCGGCTCACCTCGCGCACGTCGTCCTCCCACTCGTCGCCGTCGTCCGAAAGGTCCTCGTCCCGCTCGGGCACCTCCTCCTCGAGCACCGGATTCGCCTGCAGCTCCTGCTCCACCATGTTGCGCAGCTCGAGCACCGGAGCCTGCAACACCTGCAGACTTTGCTGCATCTGCGGAGACAGCGTCTGCTGAAGCGATAAACCGAGGGACTGCTCAAAACCGGCCATCACGGACGGTAATCAGGCATCCTTCCTGCTGCGGCAAGCACATTCCGCGCCAAAACGGAAAAGACGCATCCTTGCCGCGCCCCGTTCGCAATGCCATGAATGGGGTGCCATGAAACCGCGAGTCGCCTTTTTTGACGCCAAATCCTACGACCGGGAATACTTCGACCGCGTGGGCCGCGACTGGCTCGACTTCAACTACCACCGCTTTGCCCTCGATACGGAGATCGCCGGCGTGGTGGCCGACGCCTTCGCCGTCTGCTGCTTCGTGCACGACCGCGTCGACCGGGCCTGCCTGGAGGCGCTCAAGTCCCACGGCGTCCGCCTGGTGGCGATGCGCTGCGCGGGATTCAACGGCGTGGACCTCGAGGCCGCTCGCGAACTCGGCATCGTGGTCACCCGCGTGCCGGCCTACTCGCCGAACGCCGTGGCCGAACACGCCGTCGCCATGCTGCTCACCCTCGTGCGCAACACCCACCGCGCCTACAACCGCATTCGCGACCACAACTTCTCCCTCGCCGGCCTCGTCGGCTTCGACATCGCGGGCAAAACGGTCGGCGTCATCGGCTGCGGCAAAATCGGCCAGAAGGCCGCGCAGATCTTCCGCGGCTTCGAGGCCCGCGTCCTTGCGCACGACCCCGCCGCCGACCCGGCCTGGGCGACGCAGCACGGCGTCGAACTCGTTGATCTCCCCACCCTCTGGCGCGAGTGCGACATCCTCACGCTCCACGTCCCGCTCTTCCCCGAGACCGAATACCTGATCCGCGCGGAGACCCTCGCGGCGATGAAACGCGGCGTCATCATCATCAACACCAGCCGCGGCAAACTCGTCAAAACCGACGACCTCATCACCGCGCTCCGCAGCGGGCAGGTGGGCGGCGTCTGCCTGGACGTCTACGAGGAGGAGGACGAAGTTTTCTACTCCGATCACTCGGGTCAGATTCTCGACGACGAAACCCTCGCGCTGCTGCTCACCTTCCCGAATGTGCTCGTGACCTCGCACCAGGCCTTTCTCACGCGCGAGGCGCTTTTGGAAATCGCCACCACGACCGTCGAAAACATCCTCGCGCTCGCCGGGGGCCGCCCGCTCCTGCCGGGCACCGTGCTGGTCGAGCCCGCGGGCTAGCGGCGGAGACGCCGCCTCACGGCAGCCAGGGCGTCATTCGTAGCCTCCACGCGCAGCAGCAGGCAGCCGAGGAGATAAACCCCGGCAGCCACGGCGACCACGCCGACCAGCACCGCGAGCCGAACCGGTAAAACCGCGTCAAACAGCCAGGGCCGCAACTCCGTAAGCCCAAGCCACGCGACTCCGCCGAGCAGCGCCGCGCTGAGCGAGCAACGCACGAGCGTGGCGGCCAGGCGGCGGGACTCGAGGTTGCCCGCAATGCGGTGCATGAGGACGTAGAGGACGAGAAAATTCAGCGAGGCGGCAATGGCCGTCGCCAGGGCGAGCCCGCGGTGGCCGAGCCCAAGGTGGAAGATGAACCAGTAGTTGAGCCCAAGGTTCAGCGCGATGGAGCCAAAGCTCACGAGCATCGGGGTCCACTTGCGGTCGATGGCGTAGAATGCGGGCGACAGCACCTTGATGCCGGAGTAGGCGACGAGCCCGAGCGCGTAGAACTGGAGCGCGCCGGCGCAGTTGATCGCGTCCCAGGCGACAAAGTTGTGGTGCTGGTAGATGAGGCTGATGATCGGATGCGCGAGGAAAAAAAGACCGACCGCCGAGGGCAGCGTGAGAAACGCAGCGAGCCGCAGGGCCTTGCCGAGCGTGGGGCCAAATGCGCTGCGGTCGACGTTGGCGGCGATGCGGGCAACCACGGGCAGCGTGATCGTCGCCACCGCCACGCCGAAAATCCCGAGCGGCAGCTGCATGAGGCGGAAGGCGTTGTTGAGCCACGTGACGGCCTCGGGGCCAAGCGTGGAAGCGAAGCTGGTGTTGATGAGCACGTTCACCTGAACGGCGCTCGCGGCGATGACGGAGGGCACCATCAGCACGAGGACCTGGCGCACCCCCGGGTCGCGCCAGCGGAAGTCCGGTCGAAACGAAAACCCGACCCGCCGCAGGCTGGGGAGCTGCACCGCGAGCTGAAGCAGGCCGCCGATAAGCGTGCCGACCGCGAGGCCGACGAGCGCACGTTCTCCGAACTTCGGATCGAGCCACCAGCCGAGCGCGAGGCCGCCGACGATGGAACCGATGTTAAAGAAACTCGACGCCATGGCGGGCACGCCGAAGACGTCGCGCGAGTTCAGCATGCCCATCACCAGCGCAGCGAGCGACACGAGCAGGATGAACGGGAACATGATCTGCGTGAGCAGCACGGTCTGCGCACGGAACTCAGGCGAGAATCCCCACGCAAGCACGCCGACGAGTTGCTCCGCGAAGACGACGCCCAGGATCGTGACGAGGCTCATGAAGACGGTCGCGAGCGTCATCATTTTCCCCGCGAGTTTCCACGCTCCCGCGGGACCGTCGGCCTCGATTTTTTTCGAGAAGACGGTGATGAACGCGGTGGAAAGCGCGCCCTCGGCGAAGAGATCGCGGAGGAGGTTCGGCGCCCGGAATGCGACGAGAAAAATGCCGAGGAGCTGCGAGCCGAAAAGCGCGCTGAAGAGGACTTCGCGCGCGAGGCCGAGCACGCGGGAGCACATTACGGCGAGGGCGATGACGCCCGAGGCCCGGGTATTGAGCTTGTGACTACCCACGCGCGGCGGCTTTGCGAAGACGATCCATGATGGCGGCACCCAGCCCATCCTCGGGCAGCGGCAGGGCCACAATGCGCGAGAGCCCGGCGGCGTCAAGCCGGCGCATGGCGGCGTAAAGGTTCGCCGCGACCTCGCGCCGGTCGCCCGTGGGGGAAAGCACCTCCACGCGCGCAAACCCCTCGCCCTCCGGTCCGGGTCGCCACAGCAGCAGGCCGGCATACCCCGCCGGCCGCGGGACCGGATCGAGGTCCAGCGGCGTCGCCGGCGCGTAGTGGCTCTTGAGGTTTCCCGGCGCGGCGACGTCGGCGCGGGGCCCCGAATGAACCGGGGCGAAAGCCCCCAAATCCTCCGCGGTGACCGGCCCTGCGCGCAGAATCCGCAGCGCCCCGTCCTCGACCAGGACGATGGTCGATTCGATGCCGTGCCGGCAGGTCCCGCCGTCGATCACCAGTCCGATGCGCCCGCCCAGCTCTGCGTGAACGTGCTCTGCGCTGGTCGGGCTGATGCGGCCGAATCGATTCGCGCTCGGCGCGGCGAGCGGAAGCGCCGCCGCCTGCGCGACCGCCGCAAACACCGGATGGGCGCTCATCCGCAGGGCCACGGTTTCCTGCCCGGCAGTAACGAGGTCGGGCACGATGGCCTGACGCGGCAGCACGAGGGTGAGCGGGCCGGGCCAGAACGCCGCCGCGAGCCGGCGGGCCAAAGCGTTCGGTCGGGCGAGACGGTCAAGCCACTCCGGCGCGGGCAGGTGAACAATGAGCGGATCGCTGAGCGGCCGCTCCTTCGCCTCGAAGATGCGGGCGCAGGCCACGGGATCGAGCGCGTTGGCCGCGAGGCCGTAGACCGTCTCGGTCGGCAGCGCCACCACCTCCCCCGCCGTGAGGGCGGCGGCGGCGCGGGCGATCGCGGCGGGCGTGGAGGCAAACGTCTCGGTCGTCACGGGCGGTTGCCTAGGCCAGCTTGCTCTTCAATGCGGCGGCGGTCTGAGCGCGGCGGAAGGCCGCGAGCGCCGCACGAATCGGCGCATGCTCCGGCGCGAGCAGCTCGGCGGCAAAGATGGCGGCGTTTTTGGCCCCGGCGACGCCGATGGCAAAGGTCGCGACGGGCACCCCGGCCGGCATTTGCACGATGGAGAGCAGGGAGTCCATGCCCTTGAGCGCGCGGCTTTCCACCGGCACGCCGAGCACGGGCACCGTGGTGTGGGCGGCCAGCATGCCCGGAAGGTGCGCGGCCCCGCCGGCTCCGGCGATGATCGCCCGCAGGCCGCGGCGCGACGCCGACTTCGCGTAGCTGGCCAGCAAATCCGGGGTGCGATGCGCCGAAACCACCCGGCGCTCGTGTGGCACGTCTAATGCTTCCAGCAACTTTGTCGCTTCCTGCATCGTGTCCCAATCCGAACTGCTTCCCATCACGACGCCGACGAGCGGTTTCTTCTCCATCCCCTGTGTATATGCGGATTGTTGTGAATTTTGTAGCGAATAACCGATGGACGACCGGAGGTCGCGCCGTTTAGGGCAAACCCAGTCCGCAGAGTGCGCAAGGACCTCGGGCGAAATGTGTAATCAGGATTTATGGCTCGCGGAACGGTAAAGTGGTTCAACGATAAGAAGGGCTTTGGCTTTCTGGTCGATCCGGCGGTGGACGGGGATATCTTCGTGCATTTCTCGGCCATCCAGACCAACGGCTTCAAAACGCTCAAGGAGGGCGAGGAGGTCGAATACGAACTCTACCAGGACGAAAAAGGTTCCCGCGCCCGGAACGTCCTGCGAATGTAGCCGGGTGGTTCCCAACATCGTCCTGGTCGGCTTCATGGGCAGCGGCAAGTCGTCCGTGGGCCGCCGCGTCGCCGCCCTCACCGGCCACCGTTTCGTCGATACCGACGAGCTGGTCGTGAGCAAGGCCGGACGCCCGATCACGCAGATTTTTGCCGACGAAGGGGAGGCCGGCTTTCGCGAATGGGAGGCCTCCGTGCTTCGGGAACTGGCCACCGCCACCGGCATCGTGCTGGCCACGGGCGGGGGCATCGTTCTACGCGAGGAAAACCGCGCCGCCCTCCGCCGCATCGGACCGGTGATCTGGCTCGACGCGGACGCGGACGCCCTCTTCGAGCGCGTGGCCCGCAACCGCAAGCGCCCCCTGCTGCACACCGACGACCCGCGGGCGACCTTCGACGCCCTGCTCGCCGCGCGGCGCGAAATCTACGCCGCCGCCGCCCACGCCCGGATCGACTCCACCGGCCGTTCGCACGACGAGACGGCGGCCGCCGTGGTCGCCGCCGTGGAAAATTTCCCCGCATCCCGCGCCGAAACCGCCGAAGAGCCGCCCGATTTGTCGGCCGTCAAGACCGCGCCCGGCTTTGGCAGTTGACGCTCCCCGGAGGTCGCGATTTACTCGGGGCGCTGTCGGGGCGGAACCGCGGAACCAAAGGGGTTCGCGGGTCAGCATTCTGCCGCCTCCGCACCAGCGAAACTCAATCAATCAACATGGCAAAAATCGGCATTAACGGCTTTGGAAGAATCGGACGTCTCGTGTTTCGCGCGATCGCGGAACAGGGCCTCCTCGGCAAGGAAATCGAAGTGGTCGCCGTGAACGACCTCGTGCCGGCCGACAACCTCGCCTACCTCGTCAAATACGACTCCACGCAGGGCAAGTTCGCCGGCACCGTCACCAGCGAAAAGAGCGACCCGTCGCTCGAGGAAGACGACACGCTCGTCGTCAACGGCCAGAAGATCAAATGCCTCGCCGTCAAGGAAGGCCCCGCCGCCCTCCCCTGGAAGGAACTCGGCGTGGACATCGTGATCGAGTGCACCGGCCTCTTCACCGACGCCGCCAAGGCCAAGGGCCACCTCGACGCCGGCGCGAAGAAGGTCATCATTTCCGCCCCGGCCAAAGGCGAGGACATCACCGTCGTCATCGGCGTGAACAACGACCAATACGACGCCACCAAGCACCACATCGTCTCGAACGCGAGCTGCACTACGAACTGCCTCGCCCCCGTCGTTCACGTCCTCCTCAAGGAAGGCTTCGGCATTGAGGAAGGCCTCATGACGACCATCCACAGCTACACGGCGACCCAGAAGACCGTGGACGGCCCGAGCAAGAAGGATTGGAAGGGTGGCCGCAGCGCCGCCATCAACATCATCCCCTCCACCACCGGAGCCGCCAAGGCCGTCGCCCTGGTCTGCCCCGAAGTGAAGGGCAAGCTCACCGGCATGTCCTTCCGCGTCCCGACCCCGACGGTTTCCGTCGTGGACCTCACGGTCAAGACCACCAAGGCCACGAGCTACAAGGAAATCTGCGCCGCCATGAAGAAGGCCAGCGAGACCTACCTTAAGGGCGTGCTCGCCTACACCGACGACGAAGTCGTCTCCAGCGACTTCATCCACGACACCCACTCCTCGATCTTCGACGCCGGCAGCGGCATCGAGCTCAATCCGAACTTCTTCAAGCTCGTGAGCTGGTATGACAACGAGTGGGGCTACAGCAACCGCACCGTCGACCTCCTCAAGCAGATCGTCGGTTAATCCCGTCGCTTAAAAATCAACGCAGAAAAGGGGAAAAGGAGCCATCAACTCCCTTTCCCCTTTTCCTTTTTCCACTCTCACCATGGCTAAAAAAACCATCAAAGACCTCGACCTCGCCGGCAAACGCGTCTTCATCCGCGTGGACTTCAACGTCCCGCAGGACAAGCAAACCGGCGAAATCACCAACACCCAGCGCATCGTCGCCGCGCTGCCCACGATCCAGCACGCGCTCGCCCAGGGCGCCTCGGTCGTGCTCGCCTCGCACCTCGGCCGCCCGAACGGCCAGAAAACCCCGAAATACTCCCTCAAACCCGTCGCCGCCAAGCTCGAGGAACTCCTCGGCCAGCCGGTGAAATTCCTCGACGACTGCGTCGGACCCGAAGTCGAAGCCGCCGTCGCCGCCCTCCAGCCCGGCGAAGTCGCCCTGCTCGAAAACGTCCGCTTCCACATCGAGGAGGAGGGCAAGGCCAAGGACGCCGACGGTAACTCCGTGAAGGCCGATCCCGCCAAGGTCGCCGCCTTCCGCGCCAGCCTCACGAAACTCGCCGACGTCTACGTGAACGACGCCTTCGGCACCTCCCACCGCGCCCATTCCTCCGTCGTCGGCATTGACGTTCCGGACAAGGTCGCCGGCCTCCTCGTGGAGAAGGAACTCGCCGCCTTCGGTGCCGTTCTCGACCACCCGCAGCGCCCGCTCCTCGCGATCCTCGGCGGCGCGAAGATCGCCGACAAAATCCCGCTCATCCGCAACCTCCTCGACAAGGCCGACGAAATCATCATCGGCGGCGGCATGGCCTACACCTTCCTTAAGGTTCTCAACGGCATGGAAATCGGCAACAGCCTCTACGACGCCGCCGGTGCCGAGATCATCCCCGACCTCATCGCCAAGGCCGGCGAAAAGGGCGTGCAGATCCACCTCCCCGTGGACTTCATCACCGCCGACAAGTTTGCCCCCGATGCGAACACCGGCACCGCCACCGTCGAAAGCGGCATCCCCGCCGGCTGGGAAGGTCTCGACGTGGGCCCGAAGAGCCGCGCGCTCTTCGCCGAAGTGATCGGCCGCGCCAAAACCATCGTCTGGAACGGCCCCGCGGGCGTGTTTGAATTCGACGCCTTCGCCGAGGGCACGAAATCCATGGCCGCCGCCATCGCCGCCGCCACCCAGGCCGGCGCGACCACCGTCGTGGGCGGAGGCGACACCGCCACCGCCGCGAAGAAATTTGGCGTGATCGACAAAGTCACCCACGCCTCCACCGGCGGCGGAGCCTCCCTCGAACTCCTCGAGGGCAAAACTCTCCCCGGCGTCGCCAACCTCAACGAACAATAATTCCCATGGGCACCCGTCGAAAAATCATCGCGGCGAACTGGAAGATGAACCAGACCATCGCCGAAACCGAATCCTTCCTGAACGACTTCCGCCTCGAGGTGGAGGACGTCTCCGGCGTGGACATCATCATCGCCCCGCCCTTCACCGCCCTCGCCAAGCTCTCCGAGCTCCTCGGCGGTTCGCAGAAAATCCGCACGGCCGCGCAGAACTTCTACTACGAGAAGTCCGGCGCATTCACCGGCGAGATCAGCGCGACGATGCTCCGCGAGCTCTACGTGAAATACGTCATCCTCGGCCACAGCGAGCGCCGCTCGCTCTTCGGCGAGACCGACGCCCTCATCAACAAAAAGGTCCACGCGGCCCTCGAGTCCGAGCTCAAGCCCATCCTCTGCATCGGCGAAACCCTCGCCGAACGTGAGGCCGGCCGGGAAAAGGAAATCATCGCCACCCAGCTCCGAGGCAGCCTCGCCGGAATCTCCGCCGAGCAACTTCTCGAGGTCGTCATCGCCTACGAGCCCGTCTGGGCCATCGGCACCGGCGTCACCGCCTCGACCGCCCAGGCGCAGGATGCCCACGCCCACGTGCGCGCCGTCCTCGCGGAACTCACCGACGCCGCCACGGCCGACAAGGTGCGCATCCAATACGGCGGCAGCGTGAAGCCGAACAACGCCGCGGAACTCCTCGCCCAACCCGACATCGACGGCGCCCTCGTCGGCGGCGCGAGCCTCGATCCCCGCAGCTTTGCGGAGATCGTCAAAGCCGGCGGACGCGACTAAATCCGCGACGTCCCCCGCTTCACCCTTCGCGCGGCTCCGGTTCCCCCGGGGCCGCGCTTTTTTGTTTAGATCGCCTCGAAGGCGCTCATCCGCTGGAAGAGCCGGTAACGCTCGGCAATGTCGTCCTCGGTCACCGTCCGCAGGCGCTCCAGGCTGAACTTCTCGACGTTGTAGCTCGCCAGCACACTGCCGTAGACGACCGCGCGGCGCAGGTCTTCAAACGTGATCCCGCCCCCGGCGAACCGGCTGAGGCAGCCCGCCAGCCCGCCCGCAAACGTGTCGCCGGCCCCCGTCGGATCGTGAATGTCCTCGAGCGGAAACGCCGGGCAGCTGAAGAATTCCCCTTCCCCGAAAAGAAGGCAGCCGTGCTCGCCTTTCTTGATCGCGACGAACTTCGGACCCATGGCCTGGATCGCCTTGCCGGCCCGGATCAGGCTCGTGTCGCCGGTCAACTGCCGCGCCTCGCCGTCGTTGAGGATCAGCATGTCCACCCGGGCGAGCAGGGAAATCAGCTCGTCCTTCGCGATGTTGATCCATAAATCCATCGTGTCCGCGATGATGAACTTCGGGGCGCGAATCTGGTCCAGCACGTGATGCTGCAGCCCGGGCGCAATGTTCGCGAGCAGCACAATCGGCGTCGCGCGATACGTCTCGGGCAGCGTCGGCGTGAAGGTTTCGAAGACGTTCAACTCCACCGAACGCGTCTCCCGGGTGTTCAGGTCCCACATGTATTCCCCCGACCAGCGGAAGGTCTTGCCCGCCGCGGTCTGCAGGCCCGCAAGGTCAATCCCCCGGCGCTCAAACAGCTCCACGTGCGCGCGGGGAAAATCGTCGCCCACCACGCCCACAAGATTCACCGGGGCGAAAAAACTGGCGGCCACCGCAGCGTAGGAGGCCGATCCCCCGAGCAGGTCGGCGTGTTCCTCCAGGGGGGTCTTGATGGTGTCGAGCGCGATGGATCCAACAACGAGAACGGACATAGCGCGTCAGGATGCGGAACCGACGCGGAATTTGGCGAGGCAAAAACCGCGCGCCGCTCAGGCCGTCGCCCGACGGGGCGGGTGCTCCTGCGCAAAGCGCTGCAGCACCTCGGCGAGCGCATCGCGCCGGATCGGCTTGGCCAGAAAATCATTCATGCCGACCGCCTGGCAGCGATCCCGGTCCTCCGCCATCACGTGCGCCGTCAGCGCCACGATCCACGCCCCCTCGCCCCGCGCCCGCAGGCGTTCGGCAGTTTCGTAGCCATCCATTCCCGGCATCTGGATGTCCATGAAGATCAGGTCGTAGGGCGTCTCCGCGTTGGCCTTGAGGCACTCCTGGCCGCCGCTGGCCACCTCGGCGGAATAACCCAGATTGGCCAGCATGCGCACGATGAGCTTCTGGTTCACCGCATTGTCCTCCACGACCAGCACTCGCGCCGGCCGCAGCACCGCCGGCAGCAGGGCATCCCCGTCCGCCGCGGGCTTCGGTCCGACGTCACCGGGGACCGGCATCCCGGCACCCCCGAGGCAACGAATGACCGCCGCGCGAAAATCCTCGGAATGCACCGGCTTGGCAATCCGTCCCCACTCCGAGGCGAGCAGGCGCGGCGCCTCCGCCTGCGGCGCTCCCAGCGGCTGCAGGCACAGCAGCGGCAAATTGCATTCGGCGGCCAGCGATTGCACCTCCGCCTCGAGCGCCGGCTGCCCGAGATCGAGCACGACCAAACCCAGGCGCACATCCCCCGCCAGCGCCGTCCGCACCTCGGCAACCCCCGGCGCGACCATCGCCCGCAATCCCCCCGCATCCAGCTCCCCGCTGAGCTTCCGCGCCAGCGTGGGATTCGCCACCGCCAAAAGCACCGTCTGCCCCGGAGCCACCGGCCAAGGCGGCGAAACCACGGCCTCCTCCCGGCGCCGGCGCAGCCGCACCGAAAACGTGAACGTGGTGCCATTCCCGGGCCGGCTCGTGACGCTGATCTGCCCCCCCATCGCGCCCACCAACCGGCGGCAAATCGCCAGCCCGAGACCGGAGCCGCCGTATCGGCGCGACATCGAACTGTCCGCCTGCACAAACGGCTCAAACAACCGCTCCAGCTTCTCCGGCGCAATGCCGATGCCCGAGTCGCTCACCGTGAAATCCAGCCCGATGCCATCCTGATCCACCCAGCCCAGCCGGCACGTCACCACCACCTCGCCCACCTCGGTGAACTTCACCGCGTTGCCAACCAGGTTGGACACCACCTGCCGCAGCCGGCCCGGATCCCCGATCACCTGCCGCGGCAACCCCTCGCCAAACTCCGCGATCAACTCCACCCGCTTCGCGAACGCCCGGGTCGCGTGCACGTCCAGCACACCCTCGACGCAGTTCCGCAGATCAAAGGCCCGCGCCTCCAGGTCCAGCCGGCCGGACTCCATCCGCGAGAAGTCCAGAATATCGTCGATGATCGTCAGCAACGAATCGCCGCAATGCGCAATCGTCCGCAGATAGTCGAGCTGGGTCTGATCCAGTTTCGTGTGCAGCAGCAGATTCGAAAATCCCAGCACGCCGTTGAGCGGCGTGCGGATTTCGTGACTCATCACCGCCAGGAAATCGCTCTTCGCGCGGTTGGCCGCCTCCGCCGCATCCCTCGCCGCAATCAACTCCAGCTCCGCCTGCCGCCGCTGCGTGATGTCCGCCAGCGTGCCCTGCGTGCCCACGATGCGGCCCGCGGCATCCCGACGCGCCCGGCACACCCCCGCCAGCCAAAGGATGCGCCCGTCCGCGTGAACCACCCGCATCGTCAACTCCTCGCTCCCGCCGCCCGCGATCTGCGACTCATGGAGCTGCCGCCGCCGCGCCTGATCCTCGGGCGCCACAAAATCCAGACCCGCGCAGCCAAGGCTCTCCGCCACCGGCTGCCCGGTGATCCGCTCCCACGCGGAGTTCAGGAACACAAAGCGATCCTCCCGGTCCGTCTGAAACACAATCAGGTCGAGCGATTCCACGAGATCGCGATACTTCGCCTCGCTGAGCATGAGGTCATCCTGCGCGCGCCGGATTTCGCGCAGATCGTGAAACACCACGAGCAGCACCGGTCGTCCACCGATGGAAACATGCGTCTTGCCGACCTCCACCGGCACCAGGCCGCCCGCCCCGTCCAGCCGGCGCAAATCCTGCCGCTCCGTGGGCGGCACCCCGTCGGGGGAAAACCCCGCCGCCGGCTCGGTGAACTCCGGCCAGAACGCCCGCACGGAACTCCCCACCACCCGCTCCTTTTCGTCGCCGCCGATCAGCGTCAGCGCGGCCGCGTTGCAGTCCAACACCGTCTCCCCGTCGATCAGCAAATGCGGCTCCGTGGTGCCCTCGAAAATCACCCGGAAGCGCTCGTCGCTCAGCCGCCGCTGCGTGATGTCCAGCATCACGCCGTCCATCGCGTCCGGCATCCCATCCCGACCAAACGTCAGCACGCCGCGATCCGACACCCACACGTAACCCCCCGCCCGGTGGCGGACGCGATACTCCGCGGAAAAAATGTGGCGGTTCGCCTTCGCCGAGACAAACACCGCGCCCACCCGCGCCCGATCATCCGGATGCATCGTCTCGATCCACGCGCTTTCGTTCGCATCCATCTCCCCGGGAGGAAAGCCGAGCAACTCCTCCGTCCCGCCGCTGTATTCAATGCGGTCCGCCCGCAGATCATGGTGGTAAACCACCTCACCCAGCGCCTCAATGAGCAGCGCCTGCCGCGTCTCCGCCGCCTGCCAGGCCGCCTGCGCGCCCAACCGCGCCCGCTCGACCTGCAGCGAGCGCCGCCGCACATTCCACACCACCAGCCCCAGCAACGCCGCGCCCACCGCCGCAAACCCCAGCCCCGAATACGCCGTCACCCGGCTCTGCTGCAGCCGCTGCGCCAGGTAACTCGCATCCAGGTCCACGCCGAGCGCACCCGCCGGCCGCCCCCGTGCATCAAAGATGGGCGCCAGCGCCGTGAGAAACGTCCCAAACTCATCCCGCGTCGGCTCGTCGGAAACATACGAAAACCCCTCCCGCACCGCGCCCGCCTCCCGGACATCCTCCCCCGGCGAGTCGCTCGCATACGGATCCATCACCCCCGATGGCTCCATTGGCCGGTTGAACCCCAGCCGCGCCGCCTGCGTGGCCGTATCCAGCACAAAGAACAATTTCCCGTCCCGCTCCACGAACGAATACATGTAGGCCACATCCGGAATCCGGCTGTGCAGCTTCACCAGCGGCTCGATCAGGGCCCGATACTCCGGCGAGTCCGTCTGCGCGGCCTCCGTCAGCGCCCGGTGCCGGTCCCCGTCCACCAGCGACGCGCCGGCATTCGCAAACCGCAGCAAATCACTCCGCACCAGCGTGAGCATCGAGTCCCGCGAAAAATGGTCGATCAGCAGAATGCAGAACGCCGACGAAAAAAACACCAGCGCCGCCGCCACCACCCCGTCGCGCACCGGTCGCACCGGAAACGCCGGCAACCCAGGTGGCCGGGCGCGCTTCATCAACTGTGCCGCTTTGCGTCTCACCCCGGCACCTCATTAGGCAAATCCCCCCGCCAACGCAAGTGGGCTGGAACGCCGCCTGCTTCTGACTTCCCCCCATGGCCTCCCCGGACCGTTCCCGACCCGCCCGCGACTTGGGATTGCACCCGGCCCGCGAAATCCCTACGCAAACGAGCGCGCGATGATCTCGATCACCATTGAAAACCTGGTCAAAAAGTTCGGCGACAACGTCGCGCTCAACGGCGTGAGCTTCCGCATCGAGCCCGGAGAGATTTTTTTCCTCCTCGGCCCCAGCGGCTGCGGCAAGACCACCCTCCTCCGCAACATCGCCGGATTCTACATCCCCGAGGCCGGCCGCATCCTCTTCGGCGACGAGGACGTCACCACCCTTCCGCCCCACAAACGCAACACCGGCATGATGTTCCAGAGCTACGCCCTCTGGCCTCACCTCACCGTCGCGGAAAACGTCGCCTTCGGCCTCGTCGAACGCCGCGTCCCCCGCGCCGAGATCCAGCAACGCGTCACCGCCGCGCTCGAATCCGTCCGCATGGCCGCCTACGCCAGCCGCAAGATCGCCCAACTTTCCGGCGGCCAGCAGCAGCGCGTCGCCCTCGCCCGCGCCCTCGTCATCCGGCCCCGCGCCCTCCTCCTCGACGAACCCCTCTCCAACCTCGACGCCAAACTCCGGCTCGAAATGCGCACCGAAATCCGCCGCGTCTGCAAGGAATTCGGCCTCACCGCCATCTACGTCACCCACGACCAAAAAGAGGCCCTCTCCATCTCCGACCGCATGGCCATCCTCGAAGGCGGGCACATCGCACAAATCGGCGACCCGCAGACCGTCTACCGCCGCCCGCGCTCCCGGGTCGTCGCCGACTTCATCGGCGAAACCAACTTCATCGAAGGCACCATCCTAGACGCCACCACCGTCGAAACCCCGCTCGGCGTCTTCCGCGGCGTCGTCGCCGATCCCGACTGGACCCCGCGCGCCGGCGAAACCGCCACCCTCTCGATCCGCCCCGAAGCCTGGCGCATCCAGGAATCCCGCCCGCCCGAAAACGCCGCCGCCGGCCGCATCGGCGAAAGCATCTACCTCGGCGAGGTCGCCCAGTATCAATTCCTCCCCGCCGCCTCCGCCGCCCCCGCGCTCAAAATCTTCGAGCTCAACCCCGACCTCGCCCGCCGCCCGCTGGATCGCGAGCTCCACGCGACCGCCGCCCCCGACGACGTCGTGATCCTGCGCCAATGACGCTCCGTCTCGTCCTCATCGCGGTCGCCCTCGCCGCGATCGTCGGCCTGCCCTTCGCCCTCAAGCCCAAGGCCAGCCTGCTCGCCGCCGCGGACGACACCCTCGTCATCATCTCCCCCCACAACGAGGCCATCCGCTCCGAGTTCGCCCGCGCCTTCGGCGAACACTACCACGCCCAAACCGGCCGCACCGTCCGCATCGACTGGCGCAACGTCGGCGGCACCAGCGAAATCGCCCGCTACCTCCAGGGCGAATTCTTCAACGCCTTCCAGCGCGAATGGACCGCCTCCGGACGCCCGTGGACCGCCGCCGTCGCCTCCAGCTTCGCCAGCCCGAAACCCACCGACCCCGCCGCCCGCGAAGCCTTCCTCGCCTCGAACGTCGGTATCGGCATCGACCTCTTCTTCGGCGGCGGCGCCTACGACTTTCTCATGCAGGCCCGCGCCGGCACCCTCGTCGACAGCGGCATCCTCACCGCGCACCCCGACTGGTTCACCGACGCCATCATCCCGCGCTCCGTCTCCGGCGAACCCTTCTACGACCCCGAGGGCCGCTGGATCGGCACCTGCCTCTCCTCCTTCGGCATCTGCTACAACTCCGACAGCCTTCGCCGCCTCGGCGTCACCACCCTCCCCGCCGGCTGGAACGACCTCACCAACCCCCGCTTCGTCAAGCAGGTCGCCCTCGCCGACCCCAGCAAAAGCGGCTCCATCGCCAAAGCCTTCGAGATGATCATCCAGCAGCAGATGCAGGAAGTCGTCGGCGCCGGCAACGCGACCGACACCGCCCTCGCCGAAGGCTGGCAGCGCGGCCTCCAGCTCATCCTCAAAGCCTCCGCCAACGCCCGCTACTTCGCCGACGCCGCGCCGAAGGTCCCGCTCGACGTCTCCCTCGGCGACGCCGCCATCGGCATGTGCATCGACTTCTACGGCCGCTACCAGAGCGAGTCCGTCCGCATCGGCGACCAACCCTCGCGCCTCCAGTATTTCACCCCCGTCGGCGGCTCCTCCGTCGGCGTGGACCCCATCGGTTTGCTCCGCGGCGCGCCCAACCCCGAAGTCGCCCGCGCCTTCATCGCCTTCGTCCTCTCGCTCGAGGGCCAGAAGCTCTGGAACTTCAAGGTCGGCGCCCCCGGCGGCCCCGTCCGCTACGCCCTCCGCCGCCTCCCCATCCGCAAGGACCTCTACGCCCCCCAATACGCCGCCGACCGCTCCGACCCCGACGTCTTCCCCTACGAGGAAGCCAAGGCCTTCACCTACCACGAGGAATGGACCGGCCCGCTCTTCTCCGCCCTCCGCTTCATCATCCGCGTCAGCTGCCTCGACCCCCACGAGGAGCAATCCACCGCCTGGAAGGCCCTCATCGCCGCCGGCTTCCCGCCGCAGGCCACCGCCACCTTCCTCGACGTCTCGGCCATCGACTACGCCACCGCCAAAAACGTCATCCGCCCCGCGCTCCGCGGCTCCACCCCGCTCGCCGAGGTGGAACTCGCCCGCAACCTCGGCGAACACTTCCGCCAGCAATACCGCAAAGCCACCCAACTCGCGAAGGAGGGCAAATGAAGTCCCGCGAACGCCTCCCCCTCGGATCCATCGCCGTCTACGCCTTCACGGCGGTCTTCTTCGCGCTCTTTTTCCTCCTCCCGATCTGGGAGACCCTAGGCGGCGCCTTCCGCGCCCCCGATGGCTCGATCACCTTCGTCTACATCATCGAGGTCTTCCGCAACCCCATCTATCTTGAGGGCCTGTGGAACTCCGTGCTGATGGCCGTCTTCAGCACCGCCCTCACGCTCGCCATCGCCCTCCCCCTCGCATTCCTCACCGACCGCTACCTCTTCCCGGGGAAGGGCCTCTTCTCCGCCCTCATCCTCATTCCGATGATCCTCCCGCCCTTCGTCGGCGCCATCGGCGTGAAACAAATCCTCGGCCAGGAAGGCGCCCTCAACGCCCTGCTCGCCAGCCTCGGCCTCCTCGACCCGGCCACCCCCATCGACTGGCTCGGCCAGAGCCGCCTCACCGGCGTCGTGGTGATGAACGCCCTCCACCTCTACCCCATTCTCTACCTCAACCTCGTCGCCGCCCTCGCCAACGTCGACCCCGCCATGGAGGAAGCCGCCGAAAACCTCGGCTGCACCGGCCTGCGCAAATTCCGCAAGATCACCCTCCCCCTCATCATGCCCGGCCTCTTCGCCGGCGGCACCATCGTCTTCATCTGGGCCTTCACCGAACTCGGCGTGCCCCTCATGTTCGACTTCCAGCGCGTCACCTCGGTCCAGATTTTCAGCGGCATCAAGGACATCGGCGGGAACCCGTTCCCCTTCGCCCTCGTCGCCGTCATGCTCGTCTCCACCGTCCTGCTCTACGCCGCCAGCAAACTCGCCTTCGGCCGCGCCAGCCATGCCATGATGGCCAAGGCCACCAGCCAGGGCGGCCCCCGCGCCCTCAGCCCCCTCGCCGGTTGGCTCGTCACCGGCTTCTTCGCCCTCCTCACCTTCGTCGCCGTCCTCCCCCACATCGGCGTCGTCCTCGTTGCCTTCTCCCGCGACTGGTATGGCACGATCCTGCCCTCCGGCTGGACGCTCGACCACTTCAGCGCCGCCCTCGGCCACGACCTCACCCTCCCCTCCATTCAAAACAGCCTCAAATACGCCTCCCTCGCCACCCTCGTGGACCTCGTGCTCGGCGTCGCCATCGCCTACGTCGTCACCCGCACGAAACTCCCCGGCCGCCAGATCCTCGACGCCATGGCCATGCTCCCCCTCGCCGTGCCCGGCCTCGTCCTCGCCTTCGGCTACCTCGCCATGACCCAGCCCGGCAAATGGTTCGGCTTCATGAACCCCGCCGTCGACCCCCTGCTCATCCTCGTCATCGCCTACAGCGTCCGCCGCCTGCCCTACGTCGTCCGCAGCGCCGCCGCCGGCTTCCAGCAAACCAGCGTCACCCTCGAGGAAGCCGCCCACAACCTCGGCTGCCCGCCCCTGCGCACCCTCCGCAAAATCACCATCCCCCTCATCGCCGCGAACCTCACCGCCGGCGCGCTCCTCGCCTTCTCCTTCGCCATGCTCGAAGTCAGCGACAGCCTCATCCTCGCGCAAAAGCAGCAGGACTTCCCCATCACCAAGGCGATTTACGAACTCTACCAGCTCCTCGGCGACGGCCGCTTCATCGCCAGCGCGCTCGGCGTCTGGGCCATGGTGTTCCTCGCCGTCACCATCCTCGGCGCCAGCCTCATCCTCGGCAAAAAACTCGGCGCCATCTTCCGCGTCTGACCCTCCCGCCAAGGCACCCGGTGTTCGGCGCAATTCCGCCCCGCCCCCCTTACCCCCACCGCGTCCCGCGACCCCGGCGCAGGCCCTCCCCGCCTTCCCCCCGGCCTTCGCGGCTTTGCGAAAGAATCCGGCTTGTCACCCGGCCCGCGATGCTCCATTCCATGCGGGACGCATGAAGATTCTCCCTCTCGCAGTGGCCGCTTTGGGCATCGTGGCATGGACCGGGTGCGACGGGGGCGGCAGCCCCTCCGTCAAGATCGGCCTCAACACCGAACTCACCGGGGAAATGCCCGCCGTCGGCGCCTCCTCCAAAAACGCCGCCGAACTCTTCACCAGCCAGATCAACGCCGCCGGCGGCATCGACGTCGGCGGCCAGAAACTCCCGCTCAAACTCGTCATCGGCGACAACGGCGCAAAGGCCGACCAGGCCGCCGCCATCGCCCAGCGCCTCATCTCGCAGGATGGCGTGCTCGCCATGATCGGCCCCGACGCCAGCGCCTGCGCCATCCCCGCCTCCGAGATCGCCGAAAACCTGAAGTGCCCGATGATCTCCCCTTGGTCCACCAACCCGAAGACCACGCTCGACTCCACCACCGGCAAACCCAAGGCCTACGTCTTCCGCGCCTGCTTCACCGACACCTTCCAGGCCGGCGTGCTCGCGAAGTTCGTGCTGAACAACCTCGAGGCCAAAACCGCCGCCGTGCTCTACGACGTCGCCAGCGAGGCCCCCAACGGCCAGGCCACCCTCTTCAAGGAAACCTTCGAGGCCAACGGCGGCACGATCGTCAGCTTCGAGACCTACACCACCGGCGACCGCGATTTTTCCGCCCAACTCACGAAAATCAAGGCCACCAACCCCGATGTCATCTTCCTGCCCGCCTACTACAACGATGTGCCGCTCATCGCCCAGCAGGCTCGCCGTCTCGGCATCACCGCGCCCTTCGTTGGCAGCGACGCGTGGAGCTCGCCGGAGATCATCAAGCTCGGCGGCGCGGACATCGACGGCTCCTACTTCTGCAACCACTACTCGACGCAAATCGCCACGCCCGTCGCGCAAAAATTCGTCGCGGACTACCAGACCAAATACGGCCAACCGCCCGACGACGTCGCCGCCCTCACCTACGACGCGCTTGGCCTCCTCGTCGAGGCCATCAAGGCCGGCGGCAAGCTTGACCGCACGGCCATTCGCGACGCCCTCTCGAAGATCGAAAAATACGACGGCATCACCGGCACCATGCAGTTCCAACCGCCCAGCGGCGATCCGATCAAGAGCGCCGTCGTCCTCCAGATCAAGGACGGCAAATTCGTCTGGGTCGCCAACGCGCAGCCGTAAGGAATGAACCGGGAGCGCAGGGAGAACCTCCGCCGAAATCCCGCCTCCATGGTCTCCATGCCCTCCATGGTTACCCTCGACCGATAGATGCTCGAATACCTCGCCCAGCAGTCGATCAACGCCCTCCAGCTCGGGTCGATCTACGCCCTCATCGCGCTCGGCTACAGCATGGTCTACGGCGTGCTGACGATGATTAATTTCGCGCACGGCGACCTCTTCATGCTCGGCGCCTTCGCCTGCATGGTCCTCGCGCTCCTGCTCCCCGTGCCCCTCCCCTTCGTGGTCGTGCTCCTGCTCGTCATGGCCCTCATCGGCCTGCTCGGCGCGCTCATCGAACGCCTCGCCTACCGCCCGTTGCGCCACGCCCCGCGGGTCTCCGCCATCATCACCGCCCTCGGATGCGGCCTCGTGATCTCCAACCTCACGCTCGTCCAGTTCCCCTACGCCCAGCGCATGCCGACGCTCTTCACGAGCACGACCTACGAATTCCTCGGCCTCACGATCTCCTCGCTCCAGCTCCTCATCATCGGCGTCTCGATCGCGCTCATGCTCGGCCTCGATTTCCTCATCCGCCGCACGCGCTACGGCATCGCGATGCGCGCCATCTCCTTCGACTCCCGCACCGTCCCGCTCATGGGAATCTCCCCCGACCTCGTCATCTCGCTCACCTTCCTCGTCGGGGCCGGCCTGGGCGGAGCCGCCGGCGTGCTTTACGGCCTCGCCTACCCCGTCATCGCCCCGTCCATGGGTGTCCTCGTCGGCTGGAAGGCCTTCATCGCGGCCGTCATCGGCGGCATCGGCAGCGTGCGCGGCGCCGTGCTCGGCGGCTTCATCCTCGGCACGGTCGAGGTCATGACCGTCGCCTTCCTGCCCTCCACCTTCCGCGACCTCATCAGCTACTCGCTCCTGCTCGTCATCCTCATCTTCAAACCCTACGGCCTCCTCGGCCGCGCCCCGAACCAGAAGGTATGAGCGCCCTCCTCGCCACGCTCGCCCGCCAGCGCTGGCCCCTGCCCGCCCTCGTCGCGGCCGGCTTCGCCTTCTGCCTCGCCGCGCAGTTCGTGCCCGGCCTCATCAACGGCTACACCCAGTTCGTGCTCATCACCGTGGGCATCAACATCATCCTCTGCGCGAGCCTCAACCTCGTGAACGGCTACATGGGCGAGTTCTCCGTCGGCCACGCCGGATTCATGAGCCTCGGGGCTTACGCCGCCGCCATCTGCACCACGAAATGGCTGCCCGCCACCCCCGCGACGTTCTTTCTCGCCGTGCTCTTCGGCGGCGCCATCGCCGCCGCCATCGGCTTCCTCCTCGCACTGCTTTCCTTCAAAACCCGCGGCGACTACCTCGCGATCATCACCCTCGCGTTCCTCATGATCGTGAAGTCCGCGTGGGAAAACATCCCCTACGTCGGCGGCCCCCGCGGCGTGCTCGGCATCGACCCGCTCACCACCCTCCCGTGGACGTTCTTCTGGGTCGTCGTCACGATCTGGGTGCTACGCAACCTCGTTTACTCGAAGTTCGGCCGCGCCATCTTCGCCATCCGCGAGGATGAAATCGCCGCCCACGCCATGGGCGTTCGCGTCCGCGAGGCGAAGATTCTCGCCTTCGTCGTCTCATCCTTCTTCGGCGGCGTCGCCGGCGCGCTCTTCGCCCACCAGCTCCAGTTCATCAACCCCGCGTCGTTCGACATCGTCAAATCCACCGAGATCCTCGTCATGGTCTACCTTGGCGGCATCGCCTCGCTCGGCGGCTCCATTCTCGGCGCCGTCATCTTCACGCTGCTCTCCCAGGCGCTGCAGCCCCTCGGGACCTGGCGCATGGTCATCCTCCCGCTCATCCTCGTCCTGCTCATGCTCTTCCGCCCCCGCGGCATTATGGGCCTGCGCGAACTCCCCTGGTTCCTGCCCCGGCGCGAGCTGAAGAAAAAATGAGCGCCCTCCTCGAAATTCGCAACGTCACCCAGCGCTTCGGCGGCCTCTGCGCGATCTCGGCCTGCAGCCTCACCGTCGAAGCCGGCCGCACCCACGGCATCATCGGCCCGAACGGCGCCGGCAAAACCACGCTCTTCAACCTCATCACCGGGATCTACAAACCCACCGAGGGCGACATCCGGTTCCGCGGCGCCTCCATCGCCGGCCACCGCCCCGGCCGCATCGCGCTCCAGGGCATCGGCCGCACCTTCCAAAACATCCGCCTCTGCCGCAGCCTCACCGTGCTCGACAACGTGCGCATCGCCTTCGACTCCCAGCTCCACTACAACCCCGTCGAAGCCCTCTTCCGCCTGCCCCGCTCCGGCCGCGACGAACAACGCTCCATCGACGAAAGCCGCGCCCTGCTCGAACCCTTCGGCCTGCTCGAACACTCCGGGGACCTCGCCGGCGACCTCCCCTACGGCCACCAGCGCAAACTCGAAATCGCCCGCGCCCTCGCGCTCAAACCCTCCCTCCTCCTGCTCGACGAGCCCGCCGCCGGCCTCAACACCGGCGAGACCGCCGCCCTCACCGAGTTTCTCCGCTGGGTGCGTGACCACTTCCAAGTCACCCTCGTTCTCATCGAGCACCACATGCACCTCGTGATGAACCTCTGCGACCACCTCACCGTGCTCGACTTCGGCCAGACCATCGCCGACGGCACCCCCGCCGAAGTCCGCGCCAATCCCCGCGTCATCGAAGCCTACCTCGGCGGCACCGAAGAATGAACGTTCTCCCGCAAAGCCGCGAAGCCGCGAAGAAATCCTCCTTTTTTCCCATCGCGCCTTCGCACCTTCGCGGGCCCTTCCCTCCGATTTGCCATGCTCCTCGTTGAAAACCTCACCGTCTCCTACGGCGACATTCACGCCGTGAAGGGCATTTCCTTCGAAGTCCAGGCCGGGGAAATCTTCACCCTCATCGGCGCAAACGGCGCCGGCAAAACCTCCACCCTCCGCGCCATCTCCGGCCTCCTCCGGCCCGGCGGCACCGTGCGCCTGGACGGACGCGACCTGCGCGGCCTCGCCGCCGAACGCATCGTCGCCCTTGGCATGGCCCACGTCCCCGAGGGCCGCGGCATCTTTGGCAACCTCACCGTGCAGGAAAACCTCACCCTCGGCGCCTGGACCCGCCGCGACGGCAAGGCCGCCATCGCCGCCGACCTCGACCGCCTCCTCACCGCCCTGCCCCGCCTCCGCGAGCGCCTCGCTCAGACCGCCGGCACCCTCTCCGGCGGAGAACAGCAGATGCTCGCCGTCGCCCGCGCGCTCATGAGCCGGCCGACGACCCTGCTCCTCGACGAGCCCTCCATGGGTCTCGCCCCCAAACTGGTGCACGAAATCTACCAGGTCATCCGCGAGATCAACCAAACCGGCGTCACCGTTCTGCTCGTCGAACAGAACGCGAACCTCGCCCTCCGCCTCGCCCACCGCGCCGCGGTCCTGGAAACCGGCACCATCCGAATCACCGGCCCCAGCGCCGACCTCCTCGCCGATCCCCGCATCCGCGAAGCCTACCTCGGGGCTTAATCCCCCTTCTCCCCTCCGCACCCGGGGGCGCACCGCCCGCCAGCCCTCGTCTTTTCGCACCCGGTCCGGGGAAAGTTCGAGCCCGAACGCCCTCCGCAGCCGTAACTCTCGAGGCGCGCAGACTGTGATTTTACATAAAGACACTTGCATGATTACGATTGTTCCGTTTTATCCATGCGCGCCACATGGTTTTGATTTCCGTCAATTTTCGGCCTAAACGCCTCCGAGCCGCGCTCACCGCGCTGCTCGGCTCTCTGTCCGTGGACGGAAAAGCGGCCACCATCTCCTGGGCGAACACCAACACAGATTTCAGCCTGGGCAGCTCCTGGACCGGCGGGGTGGCCCCGGCGGATTCGCTGACGACCGACGTCGCCTCCTTCGCCACCGCGAGCCCCACCTTTCAGCCCAGCCTCAGCGCGAACCGCAGCCTCACCGGCCTCACCTTTGCCTCGGGAGCCGGGGCGTTCACCTTTGGCGGCAACGGCACGCTCAGCCTCGGGGCCACCGGCATCACCAACGCCTCCAGCAACCTTCAGACCCTCACCCTCCCCCTGCGCCTCGGCGCAAACAGCACATTCACCGTCTCCGGCACCGGCAACCTCACCGTCGGGGGCACCCTCGACACCGCCGGCCGCACGCTCACCCTCACCGGCACCGGCACGGGCACCGGCCGCATCAACGGCGTGATCTCCGGCGCCGGCTCCCTCGTCAAAACCGGCAGCCGCACCTGGATCCTCGCGGGCGCAAACACCTTCTCCGGCAACACCACCCTCACCGCCGGCACCCTCACCGCCGCCCACGACTCCGCCCTCGGCACCGGCACCCTCTGGCTCAACGGCGGCACCCTCAGCGCCAACGCCACTCGCACCCTCACCAACGCCGCCCTCCTCTCCGCGAACTCCACCCTCGGCGGAGCCGCCGCCCTCACGCTCAGCGGCCCCGTCACCCTCAACGGTAACCGCACCCTCACCGTCTCCAACACCGCCCTCACCACCCTCTCCGGCGGCCTCGGGGAAACCGGCGGCTCCCAGGCCTTCACCAAGGCCGGCATCGGCACCCTCGCCCTCGGCGGCCTCGGCACCTACACCGGCCCCACCGCCGTCACCGCCGGCACGCTTTCCTTCG
Organism: Verrucomicrobiaceae bacterium; assembly: GCA_027488755.1. Lineage (GTDB taxonomy): Bacteria > Verrucomicrobiota > Verrucomicrobiia > Chthoniobacterales > JAATET01 > JAATET01. Next base: position 82,377 of record JAIYAZ010000015.1, read on the forward strand.
ACACCATCCAGTCCATTGGCGGCGGCGCCAGCGCCCTCGGCGCCCCCACCACCCTCTCCGCCGGGCAAATCCTCCTCGGCAGCGGCACCACGGCCGTCAACCTCCTCTACACCGGCGCCGGCTCCACCTCCGACCGCGGCATTGCCCTCGTGGGCACCACCGGAGCCATCAGCCTCAACGCCTCCGGCACCGGCGCCCTCGTCCTCTCGGGCAACATCACCGCCCCCGGGGCCGGCACGAAAACCCTCACCCTCACCGGGAACAACACCGCCGCCAACACCCTCTCCGGCATCATCGCCGACAATTCCCCCGCCAACCGCACCGCCATCACCAAAAGCGGCACCGGCACCTGGCGCCTCACGGCCGCCAACACCCACTCCGGCAACACCACCCTCGCCGCCGGCACCCTCAGCCTCGGCCACAACCAAGCCCTCGGCTCCAGCCTCCTCGTGCTCAGCGGCGGCACGCTCACCGCCGACACCATCCCCCTCACGCTCACCAACGCCGTCGCCCTCAACGGCTCCACCCTCACCCTCGCCGGCAACCAAAGCCTCACCTTCACCGGCAACACCACGAACATCCTCGCCGGCAATCCCACCCTCACCGTCTCGAACTCCGCCGCCACCACCCTCGGCGACCTCGCCCTCTCCAACTCCGCCACCAGCCGCACCCTCACCCTCAGCGTCACCACCACCGCCGCCGTCACCGGCGTGATCTCCAACGGCGGCAGCAGCACCGCCTCCGGCCTCACGAAAACCGGCGCCGGCACCCTCCTCCTCTCCGGCAGCAACACCTACGCCGGCAACACCACCCTCTCCGCCGGCACCCTCGCCCTCGGCCACAACCAGGCCCTCGGCACCGGCACCCTCCTCTTCAGCGCGGGCACCCTCTCCGCCGTTGCGGGCTCCCCGCTCACCGTCGCAAACCCCGTCTCCCTCACCGGCGGCACCCTCGCCCTCGGCGGCAACCAAAGCCTCACCCTCACCGGCAACGTCACCAACACCTTCGCCGGCAACCCCGCCCTCACGATCGCCAACTCCGCCCTCACCACCCTCGGCAACTTCGCCCTCTCGAACACCACCACGAACCGCACCCTCACCCTAAACGTCACCACCGCCGCCGCCATCTCCGGCGTCATCAGCAACGGCAACTCCACCGCCAGCGCCCTCACGAAAACGGGCGCCGGCACCCTCACGCTCTCCGGCAACAACACCTACGCCGGCCTCACCACCCTCTCCGCCGGCACCCTCCGCGCCACCACCAGCGCCGCCGCCCTCGGGGCCGGACCCCTCACGCTCACCGCCGGCACCCTCGAGCTCGCCAACAACACCCCGCTCGCCTTCGGCCGCAACACCACCCTCGCCGGCAACGTCACCATCCGCGTCGACACCCTCAGCGCGAACCCCGGCCTCACCCACTCCCTCGGCACCCTCACCACCGCCACCTCCACCCTCACCGTCGCCCCCGGCGCGCAACTCACCGCCAACACCCCCTACGGACTCACCTTCGGCAACGTCACCCTCGCCGGCAGCCCCGCCACCTTCGCCGTCGCCAACAACGGCAACGCCACCGGCACCCTCTGCCTCGGCTCCCTCAGCAACACCGCCGCCAGCCGAGGCTTCACCCTCAACGGCACCGGCACCGTCCTCCTCACCGCCGCCGCCGGCACCCTCAGCAGCGGCACCGGCGTCACCGTGAACCGCGGCACCCTCCGCGCCGGTGCCACGAACACCTTCGGCAGCCTCGCCCTCGTCAACCTCACCCTCAACGCCCTCGCCAGCGACGGCGTCTTCTACCACCTCGACGGCTTCGACCAGGCCCTCCTCTCCCTCACCATCGGCGGCACCGGCGGCACCCCCACCTCGTTTGCCCAGGTCACCACCGGCACCGGCACCCTCACCCTCGGCGGCAACGTCAACGTCGTCGCCACCGGCAACCCCCTCGGCTCCAGCCTCAGCGGCCTTCTCTCCCTCGGCACCGCCACCCGCACCTTCACCATCGCGGACTCCACCTCCGCCACCACCGAGCTCACCGTCGACGCCGCCATCTCCGGCACCGGCGGCCTCACCAAGGCCGGCGCCGGCCGCCTCGACCTCACCGGCACCAACACCTACTCCGGCAACACCAGCCTCTCCGCCGGCACTCTCGGCCTCGGCGGGAACGCCACCCTCGGCTCCGGCACGCTCAGCATCACTAACGGCACCACCCTCGTCGCCGTCGGCGGCCCCCGCACCCTCCCGAACGTCGTGATCTTCGCCTCCAACGCCGGCCTCACCATCGCCGGCCCCAACGCCCTCACCTTCGCCGGGAACACCACCCTCGCCGGCACCAACGTCCTCACCGCCCCCCAGGCCCCCGTCCGCCTCACCGGCCTCCTCTCCGGCACCGGCGGCCTCAGCCTCCCCGCCGGCAACGGCACCTTCGAAATCACCGGCGCGAACACCTACTCCGGTGCCACCACCATCAACACCACCCTCACCCTCAGCAACCTCACCGGCAGCGCCACCGGCACCAGCGCCCTCACCATCGGCACCCTCGGCACCCTCACCGGCGCCGGCCGCGTCACCGGCTCCGTCACCGTCAACGGCCGCATCTCCCCCGGCGCCACCGTCGGCACCCTCCAAACCGGCGCGCAGACCTGGAACGGCGGCGGCCGTTACGTTTGGGACCTCAACAACGCCACCGGCACCGCCGGTGCCTCCCCCGGCTGGGACCGCCTTTCCCTCGCCGGCGGCCTCACCATCGCCGCCACCAATCTCAACCGCTTCGTCCTCGACCTCCGCACCCTCGACCTCACGGGCGCGCCCGGCCTCGCCGCCAACTTCAACCCCGCCCTCACCACCAGCTGGACCATCCTCACCGCCACCGGCAGCATCACCGGCTTCTCCCCCGACCGCTTCACCATCGGCCGCACCGACTTCCTCAACACCGCCCCCGGCTCCTTCTCGCTCTCCGTCTCCGGCAGCAACCTCCTCCTCACCTACACCGCCGTGCCCGAGACCGCCCCCGGCATCGCTTTTGGCCTCCTCCTCGCCGCCGCCATCCTCGCCCGCCGCCGCCGCCGCTGTAGCGGCGGTCTATAACCGCCGCATTCCTCGTATCGTAGCGCCCCCCCGCTACCCCGTCGCCTCCCGCAGCGCCTCCAACCGCGCCGCCGCCGCCCCGGACGCGATCGCCTCCCGCGCCTGCGCGAGCCCCTCGCGCAAATCCCCCGCCCGGCCCGCCACCACCAGCGCCCCCGCCGCATTCCAGGCCACGATGTCCGCCAGCGGCCCCTCGCCCGGCCCCGCCAGCAACGCCGTCAGCATCCCCGCGTTGTGCGCCGCGTCCCCACCGCGCAGCGCCGCCAGCTCCGCCCGCGCGATCCCGTAATCAAGGGCATCCACCGTGAACGCCCCCTCCGCCCCGCGCACCCGCGTCGGCCCCAGCGTGGACATCTCGTCCAGCCCGCCCTCCGGCGTCTCGCCGTGCACCGCCCACGCGCGCTCGCGCCCCAGCTCGGCAAACACCGCCGCGTAAACCTCCGTCATCGCCGGATCAAACACCCCCGCGAGTTGCCACGCCGGCCGCGCCGGATTCAACAACGGCCCGAGCTTGTTAAACACCGAGGTCTCCCCGCGCTCCGCCAGCCAGCGCCGCACCGGCCCCACCGCCTTGAACGCCGGATGGTAACCCGGCGCGAACAAAAACACGCAGCCCGCCGCCCCGAGCACCTCCGCCACGCGCGCCGGCGGCACCTCGATCCGCACCCCCAGCGCCTCCAGCACATCCGCCCCGCCGCTCTTCGACGTCACCCCGCGGTTCCCGTGCTTCACCACGCGCACCCCGCACGCCGCCACCACAAACATCACCGCCGTCGAGACGTTGAACAACCCGAGCCGGTCCCCGCCCGTCCCGCACACGTCGATCACCGGACCCTCCACCGCCACCGGCTCCGCCCGCGCCAGCAACTCCCGCACAAACGCCGCGATCTCCACCGGCGTCTCCCCCTTCGCCGCCAGCGCCCGCAGGAACTCCGCCCGCGGCTCGATCCCCGCCGTCTCATCCAGCAACGCCGCGCAGGCCGCCGCCACCTCCGCGTCGCCCAAATCCCCGCCCGCCCGCAACTGCTCAATCAACGTGTCCATGATGCCCCGCATTAAAAATCCAAAATCCAAAATCCAAAATCCAAAATCGCCTCACCCGAGCACGACCACGACCGCCGCAAAAATCAGCGCCGACCCCAGCAGCCGCCGCCGCATCACCTCCGGCGCATCGTGCCGCTCCGCCCCACCCAGCGCCCGCGCCAGCAGCCACGCCAGCACCACGCTCCACATCGCCCGCGAGCTGTAGACCACGTTCACCGCCGTCGCGCTCTCGTGCAGCGCCAGCGCGTAAAACATCCCCAGCGCCTGCACTCCCAGCACCACCGACCCGCCAGCCAGCGCGAGCCGCCCGCCCGCCGGCAGCGCCAGCGTGCCCCGCGCCGGCGGGAACACCACGAACGACGCCACCGCCACCAGCCCGAACATCAACGGCACAAACGCCGCCGGATCAAACGCCTTCGCCCACCGCCCCACCAGCACATCCGTCAACGCAAACGTCGCCGCCGCCGCCAGCGAATACCGCGCATCCGGCCGCCCCAGCCGCGCGCCCAGCGTCCGCCACGTCGCCCCCGTCACCAGGATCACCCCCAGCGTGCTCGCCACCGCCCCCGCCCACCACCGCAGCGGCAGCGCCTGCGCAAACAACCCCGCGCTGAACACCGCCGTCAGCAGCACCTTCGTTCCCAGCAACGGCGTGGCCACCGACACCTCGCCCGCCCGCAAGGCGCGAAACGTGAAAATCTGCCCGAGCAAAAACGTCGCCGCCGTCGTCGCCGGCATCCACAGCCGCGCCCAGTCCACCGGACCCGCCCCCAGCCAGAACACCTGGAACAACAAGCCCGGCGCGAGGTTCGCCGCCAGGTTCACCTGCGCCTGCGACACCCCCGCCGACAACGCCCGCTTTAGCAGCAGCATCGCCACCACGTAACCCACCGCCGACAACGCCGGCAGCGCAAGCAACGCGGAATCGCTCACCGGCCCAGCTCGTCCAGGCGCGCCCGCAGCTCCCGCGCCGACCACTGGCCCGGCACGTTCGCCCGCTCGATCCACCCGTAGTTCAGCACGGACCCGCACCGCGCCGCTGCCAGCCGCGACACCCGCCCCAGCGGCCCCATCCCCATCACCGCCGTCGGCAAAGGCGCGCCCTCCAGCAACCCGAGCAACGCCCCAAAATCCCGCGCCCCCGCCGGCGTCACCGCAAACTTGCACGCCGCCGCGCCCAGCGCCGCCGCCCGCGCCTGCAGCGCCCGCAGCCGCGCCACCGCCGGCATCCCCGCGAAATCATGGAACGACAGCACCACCGGCACCCCCGCCTCCCGCGACGCCGCCAGCACGCCCGCCAGCTCCCGCACCGAGGAGAACTCCACGTCAATCGCCGCCACCCGCGGCAGCGCCGCGAGAAACCGCGAAGCCCGCTCCCGCGCGTTCAACGCGTTCCGCCCGCCCTCGCGCGGCGCCCGCACCGTCGCCAGCACCGGCACGGCCAGCCCCGCCAGCTCGGGGAAACTCTCCATCGCGTCCAGCCGCACCTCCACGACATCCAGCGGCAGCGCCCGCGCCAGCCGCACCGCCGCCGGCGTCTCCGCGATCCCCACCACGTTCACGCAATCGAATCGGAGTCGGGCGGCCGGGCTTTTTCTTTGACGCGTCATGGAGCCTCAACTTACCTAGCCCCGCGTCCGCCTGGCAACGCTCGGCCGTGTCCTATGTTAGCCCGCAAGCAGGAAATCAACCTTCAGCTCAACGAACTCGCCGACGCCGCGATCCTGGGCCTCACGTTCTGGGCCTGCCACTGGCTCCGCTGGACCGGCATCCTCTCGCTCGACAATTCCCCGGAGATCCCAGACTTCGAATACTTCGTCTGGGTCCTCGCCGTCATCGTCCCCTTCGGCCCCTTCCTCCTTGAACTCCAAAAGTTCTACCAATACCCGCTCGAAAAAACCCTCTGGAAATCCCTCTCCCAGATCGCCCGCGCCGGCTTTTGGCTCCTCGCCCTCGTCGCCGCCAGCTCCTTCCTCCTCAAGCTGCCCATCCCTTCGCGCTCCGTCATCCTCTTCTTCATCGTCGCCGCACCCGCCGCCCTCCTCGCCAAGGAAAGCCTCGTCATCTGGCTCTACAAACGCCGCCTCCGCCACGGCGCCACCGGCGAACGCATCCTCCTCGCCGGCGAAGCCGCGAAGATCGCCGAACTCGAGCGCAGCTTCACCGCCAGCCAGCGCCTGGAAATCACCGTCGTCGAACGCGTCATCCTCGCGCAGGAGGACATGCAGCCCCTCGTCGAAGCCATCCACCAGCACTCCGTCGGCCGCGTCCTCCTCGCCTTCGACCAGATCGAACTCAGCGTCGTCCAAAAAGCCATCGAAGCCTGCGAACTCGAGGGCGTCGAAGCCTGGCTCTGCGCCGACTTCGTCCGCACCTCCATCGCCCGCCCCACCTACGAGCTCCTCGCGAACCGCCCCATGCTCGTCTTCCGCACCACGCCCGACATCTCCTGGGCCCTGCTCGTAAAGGCCGCCCTCGACCGCACGCTCGCCGCCCTAGGCCTCCTCCTCCTCCTCCCGCTCATGCTGCTCATCGCGGCCATCATCAAACTCACCTCCCCCGGCCCCGCCCTCTTCACGCAAACCCGCGCCGGCCGCCACGGCCGCCCGTTCACGATGTTCAAATTCCGGTCGATGGACACCAACGCCGAAATGCGCCGCGCCGAACTCATCGCCTACAACGTCATGAGCGGCCCCGTCTTCAAGGTCGACGCCGACCCGCGCGTCACCGCCTTCGGCCGCTTCATCCGCCGCACCAGCCTCGACGAACTCCCCCAGCTCCTCAACGTCCTCCGCGGCGACATGAGCCTCGTCGGCCCCCGTCCGCTTCCCGTCTACGAGGTCGAGCAATTCACCAGCGCCGCCCACCGCCGCCGCCTCAGCATGCGCCCCGGCCTCACCTGCCTCTGGCAGATCCGCGGACGCAACTCCGTCACCAATTTTGAGGACTGGGTCCGCATGGACCTCGAATACATCGACCACTGGTCCCTCGCGCTCGATTTCTGGATCCTCCTGCGCACCATCCCCGTCGTCCTCCTCGGCCTCGGCGCCAAGTAATTTTGCGCCACGCCCGCCTTTCCGCATTTTTCCCTCGCCTGCCGGATTCATTGTGAATAAATCGGTCCCGCTCAGGGCGAAAACGCTTCCTGCATGGCGATCAAAATTCTCCAACAAAGCTGTTTGCCTTGCACCCCCTCCGCTCACTAGCCTCCGTCATCCCCAAAACATCTTTCCCGCCCCTGGACACATGATTCGCAAAATCGCCGCCGCAGTCGGTTTGTTCGCCGCGCTTCTCTCCACCGCCCCCGCCCAGGTCCCCGCCAACTCGCCCCTCAAGATCACCGACATCTCCATCGACCCGCGCGCCTTCACGCCGGAGTTCAGCATCGGCGTCGGCCCGCAGAAAAAAGCCCCCAGCCAGCTCTGGCTCTGGGTCGAGGTCTCCTTCGTCTACGACCCCCCGGCTCGCAACGCCCCGCCCCTCGACGACCTCAAGCTCACCTACTACATCCTCCTCAACGACGCCTCGCCGCAAAACCGCACCGGCACCCTCCTCGTCGGCTCCGTGACGCACACCGGCATCCTCCCCGGCACCGACGTCCGCCGCTCCGTCATGCTCGTCAGTCCCCAGGTCCTCAAACGCTTCTTCGGAGGCAAGCCCCCGGCGAACATGCAGACCGCCACCCAGGCCATCGGCGTCACCGCCAGCTTCCAGGGCCAGATCGTCGCCGAATCCAGCGTCGGCAAAGGCAAGGGCCAGCCGCAATGGTGGACCCGCTTCCAGCAGGGCCCCTCCGGCCTCGTCCTCAGCAAGGACCAGACGCCATTCGCCCCCCTCTTCTACGATTACTTTGAGGCCATCAAGCCGGCCACCCCCGCCGGGAACTAACCCCTCCCGCCAAGCACCTCCCCACTTCCCCGGCCCCAACCCGACCGCTCCGAATGTCCGCCCCGAACCGAATCCGCGTCCTTGACCTGGGCATGCAGACCGTGGCCCTCGCCGAGTTCCACGCCTCCCCCAACGGCGCCCTCACCCTCGACCAACTCCGCTTCACCGAGCTCCTCGCCGACCCCGGCGCCGACGCCTCCCGCCCCGGCCAGCTCGAAGCCGCCATCGGCCAGCTCAAAACCGAGCTCAAACTCGCCGCCGGCCCCGTCAACTACGCCCTCCCCTCCCAGTCCGTCTTCGCCCGCTACCTCGGCCTGCCCGGCTCCACCCCCGAGGATCTCAACCAGATCATCGCCTTCGAAGCCCAGCAGAACATCCCCTTCCCCATCGACGAGGTCGTCTGGGACTACCAGGCCCTCGGCCAGCCCGTCGACGGCAAGGTCAACGTCGTCCTCCTCGCCATCAAGACCGACCTCCTCGAGGCCGTCAACCAGGCCGTCGAAAGCAACGGCCTCGAGCCGAAGACCATCGACGTCGCCCCGCTCGCCCTCCTCAACGCCCTCCGCTACAACTACAGCGACCTCCCCGGCTGCACCCTGCTGATCGACATCGGCTCCCGCACCACCAACCTCATCTTCAGCGAAGGCGACAAGGCCTACACCCGCAGCATCCCCGTCGGCGGCAACGCCATCACCGCCGCCATCGCCAAGGAATTCGGCCAGTCCATCGAGGCCGCCGAACTCGCCAAGGTCGAAAAAGGCTTCGTCAGCCTCGGCGGCGCCTACGCCGAACCCGACGACGAACTCGTCGCCCGCATCTCGAAGCTCGCCCGCACCACCCTCACCCGCCTCCACGCCGAGATCGCCCGCTCCATCAGCTTCTACCGCGCCAACCAGGGCGGCACCCAACCCCTGCGCGTCTACCTCGCCGGCGGCGCCGCCGGCATGCCCTACATCGTCGAATTCTTCAGCGAAAAGCTGCAGATGCCGATCGAGTTCTTCAATCCCTTCCGCAACGTCAGCATCGCCTCCACCGTCGACACCCAGCTCCTCGCCACCAAGGCCCACGCGGCCGGCGAGGTCGTCGGCCTCGCCCTGCGCGAACTCGGCAACTGCCCCATCGAAACCAACCTGCGCCCCCCCTCGGTCGTGCAGGCCCAGTCCCTCGCCAAACGCAAACCCTTCCTCATCGCCGCCAGCCTCGTGCTCTTCCTCGCCCTGGCGCAATGGTGGGTCTTCTTCTCGAAGGCCGCCGCAGCCAAGAGCGGCGTCCTCGAAGGCGTCGACCGCGACATCCAGTCCCTCGAACAAAAGGCCGCCGAATACGACAAGCTCCGCAAGGAGCAGGAGCAGTTCGAAGCCGTCGCCGCCCCCCTCGTCACCGCCGCCGCCGAACGCGAGGTCTGGGCCCGGATCATCGACGAACTCGGCGCCCAGCTCCCCGACCGCTTCATCTGGATCACCAAGCTCACGCCGCTCTCCAACGGCCGCCCCGTCGACCTCCTCGGCAGCGGCGCCGCCCCCGTCGGCGCGCCCGCCGCCACGCCGCCGCCGCCGCCCACCGCCGGCAAACCCGGTGCCCCCGGCGCGAAGCCCGGTGCCCCCGCCGCCCCGACCGTGCGCGCCATCGACGCCATCGAAATCCAGGGCCTCTACTTCAAGAACCCCGCCGGTGCCAAGGTCATCGACGACTTCGTCGACCGCCTCCAGGCCTCCCCGCTCTTTAACATCGCCCCCTCCGACAAGGCCAAGGTCGTCACCCGCCGCACCAGCACCAACGACGAAACCTGGGCCTACACCTACACCATCGTCCTCCCGCTCAAAACCTCCATCGCCCTCCCATGAACTGGCGAAATCCCTTCCTCACCGGCTACCTCGCGTTGACCGTCGTCGGCGTCGGCCTCTTCGGCTACCTCGCCTACTCCGCCTCCACGCACTACGCCGAAGTCTCCGAGACCTACGACACCCAGGTCCAGCGCCTGCAGAAACTGCAGAACCGCCGACCCTTCCCCAGCGACGAGAACAACGCCAAAATGCGCGCCCTCTCCGCCGAGTATCGCGCCGAGTATGACCAGCTCGTGCAGGCCTTCTCCCGCATGCAGCGCCCGCTCGAGGCCATCACCCCCCAGACCTTCCAGGACCGCCTCCGCGACTACGTCTCCGCCGTCAACGCCGCCGCCAAACAAAACGGCGTCGCCCTCAACGAGGACTTCTACCTCGGCTTCGACCAGTATCGCAACGCCCTCCCCACCTCCGAGGCCGCCCCCGCCCTCGCCCGCGAACTCGACGCCATCCGCTTCGTCGTCGACTCCCTCATCACCAGCAAGGTCCGCGAAATCAAGGGCATCAAACGCGACCTCCTCACCGAGGAAGGTGCCCGCCCGGCCGCCACCCCCGCCCCGCGCCCCGGCGCACCCGCCGCGCCGAAACCCGCCCCCACCCCCGCCAGCCTCATCAGCACCAGCGCCTTCAATATCATCTTCATCGCCGACCAGGGCCGCTTCCGCCAGGCCCTCAACACCATCGTCAGCGCCCCGCAGTTCTTCGTCATCCGCTCCCTCAACGTCCAAAACGAAAAACTCGAAGGCCCCTCGCAGAACCCGGAAACCCCCGGCGAAGCGCCCGCCGCCGGCTCCGCCCCCGCCGCCTCGGGTGACCCGCTCGCCGCCCTCCTCGCCGCTCCCGCCGCCGGCGCGACCGACGGGGCCTCCCCCGCTGCCGCCGCCTCCTCCATGCGTCTCCTCGTTGGTCGCGAGCTCCTTACCGTCGGAGCCCGCATCGAAATCCTGAACTTCATCCCGCCCACCGCCGCCTCCCGCTAGGCCGCCCCCCTCTTCCCTTCCATGGACTGGCTCAAGAAAAACTTCGACCGCGCCCTCCTCGCCCTCTTCGGCGTGATCGCCCTCGCCTGCGCGGTGATCATCCTCCTCCAGGTCACCTCCTTCGCGGAAAACTTCACCTCCCGCAACAGCGCCCTCAAGCCCGACAACAACGTCCCGCCCCCGCCCACCGAATTCCTCAAGGAGCGCATCGTCCTCCTCGAAAAACCCGCCGAATGGGGCGCCCATCAAGGCTCCCTTTTCGTCTCCGAACCCTACCTCATCAAGGACGGCGGCGAACCCGTCAACCCCCTCGCCAAGGGCAACGAACCCCTCCACCCGCCCATCCCGAACGACTGGCTCGTCAAATACAACCTCGACTACGCCGACCCCGGCCTGCTCAACGCGGATCCCGACGGCGACAAATTCACCAACCTCGAGGAATTCAACGGCAAGACGGACCCCACCTCCGCCGAGTCCCGCCCCCCCTACGTCACCAAGCTCCGCCTCGCCAAGTTCGTCCAAACCCCCTTCCGCCTCAAATTCAGCGGCTCCCCCGACGAAGGCCAGACCTTCTCCATCAACACCCTCGACCTAAAGCAGCCCACCAGCTTCCTCAAGATCGGCGACACCATCCCCCGCACCCCCTACAAGATCATCGCCTACAACCCGAAGTCCGAGGACAAGGACGGCATGCAGGTCGACGTCTCCGAGCTCGTCGTCGAAAACAAAAACACCGCCCAAAAGATCACCCTCGTCTACGACAAACCCGTCAACGACCCCACCGTCTACGCCGACTTCAAATACCTCTGGGACGGCTCCAGCTTCCGCGTGAAGAAGAACGACAGCTTCTCCGTGAAACCCGACGCCACCACTCGGTATAAACTCATTGACATCTCAGAGACCCAGGCGGTAATCGAAAGCCCCCAAGGGGACAAAATAACCGTTCCGAAGGGGGACTCCTAACGGGCCACCGAACGTTCTTTCCGCCCGCCGCCCGATTACTGAAGCCCCGCATTTTCGTATTTCCATTCTCCCCACTGCCCGACCTGCCTTAACCATGCCAAGCAAACCCGCCCTGCTCCTCGGAATCTCCACGCTGGCCGCCCTCACCTTCAGCCCTCTGCTCGCCCAACAAGCCGGCGTCCAGAGCGCGGCCGAGCGTGAAATCGCCCGCCGTGAGCACGTCACGCAATTTGCCCAGGACGCCATCGCCAAAGGCCAGCAGGCCATGGGCGACAAGGACTACGAATCCGCCTACGCCTACTTCAAGAGCGCCGTCGACGCCCTCCCCTCCGGCGGCGAAGCCACCGCCGACCTCCGCTCCGAGGCCCTCAGCGGCTTCGGCCAGGCCGTCATCAGCCTCGCCGAACAGCGCATCTCCGAAGGCCGCTTCCAGGACGCCGAGACCACCGTCAAGGTCATCCTCGAGGACCAATACGACCCGAACTACGGCCCCGCCCTCAATCTCCTCGCCAAGATCCAGGCCCCCGACACCTTCAACAAAACCGTCACCCCCGGCTTCGTCGCCAGCGTCGAGCAGGTCAAACAGCTCCTCCGCGAAGCCGACGGCTTCTACATGACCGGCCGCAACGACCTCGCCTTCAAGCGCTGCGAGCAGGTCCTCAACATCGACAAATACAACATCGCCGCCCGCCGGCTGATGGAGAAAATCAACGGCGCCCGGCAGAACTACGCCGAGGCCGCCTACAACAGCACCCGCGCGCAGCTCCTCGAAAAGGTCGACGCCGCCTGGGCTCTCCCCGTCACCAAATACAGCGCCGGCCAGTCGCAGGTCATCGAACAGCCCGTCATCGACACCCGCGGCACCGCCTCGATCAACCGCAAACTCGAGGAAATCCGCATCCCCTCCCTTAACTTCCGCGAGGCCACCGTCCGCGAAGCCCTCGACTTCATCAAGCAGCGCTCCAAGGCGCTCGACGTGACCGAACCCGACGAAAACAAGCGCGGCATCAACATCGTCCTCAAGCTCGACCCCGCCTCGCAGGCCGCTGACTCCGCTCAGCGTATCACCCTCGCCCTCACCGACGTCCCGCTTGGCGAAGCCCTCCGCTACGTCGCGACCGCCGCCAGCCTCAAGGTCAAGGTGGAACCCTACGCCGTCGCCATCGTCCCGCTCAACGAACAGACCGACATCCTCATCACCAAGGAATACAAGGTCTCCCCCGGCTTCATCTCCAGCCTCCCGGCCGGCGGTGCCGCCGCCGCGCCCGCCCCCGCCGCCGGTGGCTTCGGCGCCCCCGCCGCCGACGCCAGCGCCACCGCCGGCAAATCCGGCGCCAAGGAATTCCTCGAAGCCCAGGGTGTCACCTTCCCGCAGGGCTCCTCCGCGAACTACCTCGCCAGCAGCAGCAAACTCGTCGTCAAAAACACCCAGGCCAACCTCGACCTCATCGACCAGCTCGTCGACATCGACAACACCAGCGCCCCAACCCAGGTCCAGATCGAGTCCAAGTTTGTCGAGGTCTCTCAAAACAACCTCAAGGAACTCGGCTTCGACTGGCTCCTCGGCCAGTTCCAGATGCCCTTCGGCTCCGGCGTCTACGGCGGCGGTGGCACCTCCGGCTTCGGGGGCAACATCAACGGAACCACCACCACGACCGGTGCCGCCAACCGCGTCACGACCTCGAACAACGCCTACCCCTTCCAGGCGCCCGGCTCCAACGGCGTGCCAATCGGGGCCACCACCACCTCCGTCGGCCCGATCACCGGCGGCAACCGCAGCGGCGGCACCGCCGTCAGCGTCAACGCCCTCGACGGCCTCCTCTTCGGCTCGCCCGTCGGCGCCGCCCCGGGCGTGCTCGCCCTCGCCGGCGTCTTCACCAACCCGCAATTCCAGGTCGTCCTCCGCGCCCTCGACCAGCAGAAGGGCATCGACCTCATGTCCGCCCCCCGCGTCACCGCCAAGAGCGGCCAGCGCGCCACCATTCAGCTCGTCCGCGAATTCAAATACCCGACCGAATTTGACCCGCCGCAGGTTCCGCAATCCAGCAGCGGCGGCACCTTCCAGCCCGTGCCCCCCACCACACCGACCAGCTTCGAGACCCGCAACATCGGCGTGGAACTCGAAGTCGAGCCCACCATCGGCCCCGACGGCTACACCATCGACCTCAACCTCTCGCCCCGCGTCACTGAGTTCGACGGCTTCATCAACTACGGCAGCCCGATCTACGCGACCGCCTACGAAACCCAGCCCAGTGGCATCGTCACCGGTGCCGCCGCAACCCTCATCGGTGTTCAGCAAAACGGCCCCTCCGCCCTCGTGCTGATCTCCGAAAACGTCATCAACCAGCCGGTCTTCAGCGTCCGCCAAGTCACCACTCAGGTCACCGTCTACGACGGCCAGACCGTCGTGCTCGGCGGCCTCATGCGCGAGGACGTCCAGAAGGTCGAGGACAAGACCCCGATCATCGGCGACATCCCCCTCGTCGGCCGCCTCTTCCGCTCCTCGGTCGATCAGCGCATCAAACGCAACCTCATCATGTTCGTCACGGCCAACCTCCTCGATCCGGCCGGTCAGCCCCTCATCAAGGACGTCGAGGAAGGCACGGAACTCGCCGTTCCCGACGCCCCGGCCCTCGGAGCCGAAGCCATCCCCGGAGACGCCAGCACCTCCGACGTCCCCCTCCCCGCCAACTAATTTCTGCCGAAAGCCCACTCCATGACCAAACCCCTCGACTCCCGAATTCGACCGCTCGGATTCAGTCTGGCCATCGCCGCCCTCTGCCTGCCCGCCGCCTTCGCCGGTAACTACGGCTCCGGCTCCGGCTCGCTTGACTCCCAGGCCCAACGGGAAATCGTCCGTCGGCAGCAGGATGCCCTCAACGCCGACCGCCTCATCGAGGCCGGCGACCGCGCCCTCGCCCGCAAGGACTACGAAGCCGCCTACACGGCCTACATGGACGCCGTCGACGCCATCGGCTCCGGCTCCGCCGTCTCCGGCGAGCGCAACCGCGCCCTCGGCAAATTCAGCTCCACCGCCGTCGCCTACGCCGAATACCTCATCGACCAGGGCCGCTACGGCGAAGCGGAAAAGGTCGCCAAAACCGTTCTCCTCCCCCAATACAACCCCACCTACCGCCCGGCCATCGCCCTGCTCTCCCGCCTCGAGCAGCCGGACTACTACAACAAAACCGTCACCCCCGACTTCGCCCGCAACCGCGAGGAAGTCTCCCAACTCCTCGTCGAGGCCGAGGGTTACTATTCCCGCGGCAGCTACGACCTCGCCCAGAAGCGCTACGAGCAGGTTCTCAACGTCGATAAATACAACATCGCCGCGCAGAAGGGCATCGAGAAGATCGCCAACGCGAAGATGTCCTACGACCGCGCCGCTTACAACGAGACGCGCAGCCGCATGCTCTGGCAGGTCACCAAGGGCTGGGAACTCCCCATCCGCAAATTCACCGGCGGCAAAGACACCCAGAGCTCCCAGACCCGCACCGACGTCTCCCGCACCGACGCCATCACCGCCAAGCTCAACCGCATCATCGTTCCGTCCATCAACATCCAGGACGAAACCATCCGCGAAGCCGTCGAACGCCTCCGCCAGCTCAGCCGCCGCCTCGACACCCTCGAACCCGACCCCCAGAAAAAGGGCGTCAACATCTTCCTCAAGCTGCCCGCCGCCCCCGGCGGAGCCACCGCCGGTGGATCCGACATCCTCCCGCCCCCCGATGCCAACGCCCTCCCCGCCGCCCCCGGCACGGAAGGCGCCGCCCCCGAGCCCGCCGGCGCCACCGAGGACACCCGCATTACCCTCCAGCTCGATAACGTTCCTCTCTACGAAGCCCTGCGTTACCTCGCCGCCCAGGCCGGCCTCAAAATCAAGATCGATCCGGTCGCCGTCTCCATCGTTCCGCTCACCGACGTGGGCAACGAACTCATCACCAAGGAATACAAGGTTCCGCCGAACTTCATCCCGAAGGCCGCCGCCCCCGCCCCGGATGCCTCCGGCGGCTTCGGCGCCGCCGTCACCGACACCGGCGACAAAACCCAGAACCGCATCGGCCGCACCCAGAGCGCCCAAACCTACCTCGCCTCCCTCGGCGTCCAGTTCCCCGAGGGCGCCAGCGCCCAGTATATCCCGATCGGCAGCAAACTCGTCATCCGCAACACGCAGGACAACATCGACTTCATCGACACCGTCGTCGACGCCGTCCTCGGCTCCGCCCCGACCCAGGTGCAGATCGAATCCAAATTCGTCGAGATCAACCAGAACAACCTCAAGGAACTCGGCTTCGACTGGCTGCTCGGCCCGCTCCAGATCGGCGACGGCGTCTACGCGGCCGGCGGCGATCCCTCCATCAATTCCGCCGCCTACCCGTTCTCGGAACCCGGCGGCAGCGTGATCGGCTCCGACGCGGTCACCGGCGCCCTTCGTTCCGGCCGCGGCACCGGCGTCAACAACGCAATCTCCGTCAACAGCATCGACGCCCTCCTCGGCGGCGCTGCTGCCCTCACCCAGGGCGCCGGCCCCGGCATCTTCGGCCTCGCCGGCATCTACACGAACCCGCAGTTCCAGTTCGTGATCCGCGCGCTCAACCAGAAAAAGGGCATCGACCTCATGTCCGCCCCCACCGTCACCACCAAGAGCGGCAACAAGGCCGTCGTGAACGTCATCCGCGAATTCCGCTATCCCACCGAATTCGATCCGCCGCAGATCCCGCAGACCACCGGCGGCGGCGGCGGTGGCGGCACGTCCGACGCCACCATCAACGGTATCGTCACCAACGGCATCATCACGCCCACCACCCCCTCGTCCTTCGAGGTCCGCAACCTCGGCGTCACCCTCGACGTCACGCCGACCGTCGGCGCCGATGGCTACACCATCGACCTTGAACTCACGCCCGAAGTCGTCGATTTCGACGGCTTCATCAACTACGGCACGCCGATCCTGGGAATCCAGGCCAACTCCACCCTTGGCATCCTGCGTCGCCCGACTTCCGTGCAGCTCTCCGAAAACGTCATCAACCAACCGGTCTTCAACACCCGCAAGGTCGCGACCAGCGTCACGATCTGGGACGGCATGACCGTCTCGCTCGGCGGCCTCATCCGCGAAGACGTCCAGAAGGTTCAGGACAAGGTCCCGCTCCTCGGCGACGTGCCCCTCCTCGGCCGCCTCTTCCGCTCCGACGTCGACCAGAAGATCAAGAAGAACCTCATCATCTTCGTGACCGCCCGCATGATCGACGCGGAGGGCAAACCCGTCCGCTCCGACGCCGAGCAGGAGGAAGTCGTCGAACCCCTCGGCCTGCCCGACGAAATCACTCCGCCGGTCCTCCAGATGAAGGGCTCGCCTACGAAGTGACCGAACCCTTCCAAACGAAACCCAACCCGGCGGGAAAGCATGCTTTCCCGCCGTTTTGTTGTCCCGACCTCCCCCGCCCATGCCCACCCTAGGCATCACCGGCGGAATCGCCACCGGCAAGACCACCTTCCGCCGCCTCCTCCTCGACCAAATCGACGCCGATTTCTTCGACGCCGATGCATGCGCCCGCGAACTTCTCGACTCCAACGAAACCATCCGCGAGCAGGTCCTCGAATCCATCTCCCCCGCCGCCTACGCCGCCGACGGCACCCCCAACCGCGCCCTCATCCGCGAAATCATCTACAACGACCTCGCGAAAAAAAAGACCCTCGAAGGCATCCTCCACCCCGCCATCCGGGAACGCTGGACCACGCGGGCCCAGGCCCCCGCCCCCCGCGGCCGTCTCTTCGTCGTCGACATTCCCCTCCTCTTCGAAACTCGCGCGGAAAGCCTCTTCGACGTCATCATCGTCGTCGCCGCGACCGCCGAAACCCAGATCGACCGCATCACCCGCCACCGCCACCTCCCCGCGGACATCGCGCGGAAAATCCTCGCCTCCCAGTGGAGTCTCTCGCTTAAGATGCAGAAAGCCACCCACGTCGTCTGGAACGACTCCGGTCCCGGCCCGCTCGAATCGCAAGCCGCCTTGCTCGCCGCCCACTTTCGCCTCACCCATGACTGATGTCACCCCGCCCGGAGCCTCCGGCGCGCCCGCCCCCTCCCCCGATCTTCCCCCCGCCGCCCCGCCGCGCGAGCCCGTAACCGTCTCGCTCAACGCGCTGCAAACCCTCCGCCGCACCGAGCTCGCCGAGCGCGCCGCGGAATTCGGCATCCGCCTCCGCCCCGACGGCAGCATCCACCACCTCGTCCTCGATCAGGTCCGCTTCCACCTCCAGCGCGGCGACTTCATCACCGCCGGGGGCATCTTCGACCTCGATAACGGCCGCGGCCTCCTCCGCTGGGAACGCTTCAGCTTCCGCGGCGGCCCGGAGGACGTCACCATCCCGCCCGCCCTCATCCGTCAGGCCAACCTCCGCCCCGGCATCAAGGTCACCGGCCGCGTCCGTCTGCCCCAGGCCCGCGAACAGGGCCTCATCCTCGACGCGATCGACTTCGTCGAAGGCCGCCCGCTCGCGGAATGGCAAACCCCCGCCGACTTCGAAAAGCTCACCCCGCTCTTCCCGAACCGCCGCATTTTTCTGGAAACCCCCGGCCACGACGACCTCGGCCCCCGCGCCATCGACCTCGTCGCCCCCCTCGGCATGGGCCAGCGCGGCCTCATCGTCGCCCCGCCCCGCGGCGGCAAGACCGTCCTCCTCGCGCAGATTGCCCAGGCCATCCGCCGCAACCATCCCGACGTCCACCTCATCCTCCTCCTCGTCGACGAGCGCCCCGAGGAAGTCACCGACTTCCTCCGCACCCTCGACTGCGACATCTTCAGCAGCACCTTCGACGAGCCGCCCTCCCGCCACGTGGCCGTCGCCGAACTCGTCTCCGAACGCGCCAAACGCCTCGTCGAACTCGGCCGCGACGTCGTCATCCTCCTCGACTCCATCACCCGCCTCTCCCGCGGCTACAACAACCTCCAGCCCGGCAAAGGCAGCCGCACCATGAGCGGCGGCGTCGACGCCAAGGCCCTCGCCCGCCCGAAAAAATTCTTCGGCGCCGCCCGCAACCTCGAGGAGGGCGGCAGCCTCACCATCCTCGCCACCGCCCTCGTGGAAACCCACAGCCGCATGGACGACCTCATTTTCGAGGAATACAAGGGCACCGGCAACATGGAGATCCACCTCGATCGCACCATCGCCGAGCAGCGCATCTTCCCCGCCATCCACATCACCAAGTCGGGCACCCGCCGCGAGGAACTCCTCCTCCACCCCGACGAATACGAGCGCACCGTCACCCTGCGCCGCCAGCTCGCCGAAATCCCCGCCGTCGAGGCCATGGAGGTCCTCCAAAAAAATCTCCAGCACAGCCGCCTCAACGCCGAGCTCCTCCTGCGCGGCCTCCGCGGCCTCTGACCGCCCCGCCGCGTCCGTTCCGGCGCCCCACCCGCATGCCGCTCCCGGTCCCAGACGCGCCGCGCCTCCGCGCCTTCCTCGCCGGTGCCCGCCGGCCCGACTTCCGGCTCGCCCTGCGCCTCTGCCTCCCCGCCGCGCTGCTCGGCCTCGTCCTCCGCGCCTGGCTGCTCGCCCACATGCCGGCCGCCTTCGTCCACAACGACACCGCCGCCATCGTCGAAACCGCCCAGCGCCTGCTCGACCACGGCACCTTCTCCCTCGACCCCAAAAAAACCTTCCTCGCCCCGGCCCTCGCCTGCGTCCCCGCCCTGTTCCACCTGCCCGTGCTGCCCTTCTTCGCGGTCACCCAGCACCTCCTCGGCCTCGTCACCATCTTCCTCGGCGGACTCCTCACCTTCGGCTGGCTCCGGCACTGGCGCGCCTTCATCGTCCCCGTCACCCTCGCCCTCGCGCTCAATCCCGCCCTCCTCTGGTATGAGCACGCCGCGCTCGCGGAATCCCTCGCCATCTTCGCCCTCGTCGCCGTCGCCGCCACCGCGACCCTCTTCTGGCACCAGCCCAACCGCTACTCCCTCGCCCTCCTCCTCTTCGCCTACCTGCTCCTCGCCGGCGCCCGGCCCGAGGGACGCCTGTTCGGATTCTTCGTCCTCGCACTCGTCCTCCGCGCCTGGTGGGGCCGCCCGCCCCTGCGCGCCGCCGCCGCCCTCACCACCGCCTGGGTCCTCCTCGTCTTCGCCCTCACCCGCACCGGCCAGGCCGGCCTGCTGCTCTTCACCTCCGTCCTCCACCTCACCCCGCCCCACCTCACGGCCTCCCCGGGTGTGGCCGAACTCGTCCGCCCCCTCGTGCCCCTCGCGCAGGAGGGAATGACCGACCCCAACCCGCCCCGCCTCGTCCCGCTTCGCAAATCCCTCCAGCGCACCCTCGCCGAAGCCGGACTCGATCCCAACGCCGCCGGGCAGCGCGCCGGCCTCGAAATCCTCCTCCGCGAACCCCTCGCCCTCCCGGGCCTCGCGCTGCGCAAATTCGTCGTCGCCCACCGCGAACTCCCCGGCGGCACCTTCAACGCCTACGCCCTCGACGGCCAGCTCGACGCCCTCACCGACGGCGACGCCCTCCCCTTCGCGCCGCTCCTCTGGGGACAACCCCTGCCCGATGCCTCCGCTGCGCACAGCTTCCTTCTTACCGCCTACCGGCCCCTGCCCGGCGACGCGCTCACCCGATTCCTCGCCGGCTGGCAATGGCTCACCACGCGCCCCCTCCTCCCCCTCGCCCTACCCGGCAGCACCGTCGCCGGTGTGCCCCTCCCCGGCCTGCCCTGGCTCTACGCCGCCGCCCTCGCCGGCCTTGTCGCCCTCGCCCTCCGCGAACGCCCCCTCGGCTTCCACCAGCTCTGGGGCGCCTTCCTCCTCGGCTTCTTCGTGCTCATCCTCGTCACCGCCAACGTCCGAGCCCGCTTCCGCATTCTCTTCGAGCCGTTCTGGATTCTTTACGCCCTCGCCCTGCTCGATAGCCTCTGGCTCCTGGTTGCCCGCCTCCGCGCCCGCCTCCGATGAACCGCCCGCCCTCGCTCCCGCTCCTCCTCACGCCGCTCCTCCTGTTTCTGGGCGGCTTCGCGGTGAGTTGGATCTACCAGACGCCGCCGGCGCTCGGGGACGATTTGAATTACTGGGGCCTCGCCTTCGACCTCCACCACGACGCCGAGGGCGCGTGGAACGCCAAGTCCTTCCACGACCTGCGCTGGCCCGTCTGGGGCCTCTGCTGGCTGCTCCAAATCCCGCTCGGCTTCAGCGCCCTCTCCTACTACGCGCAGCCCATGATCTACCTCGGCGCGGGAGCCGTCGTCGTCTGGACCCTCGCCCGCGAGATCGGCGTCTCGGACCGCACCGCCCTCGTCGCCGGCATCCTCTTCCTCTTCCACCCCCAGCTCGACACGGTCATCGACCGTCCCATGCCCGACCTCTCCGAGGGCTTCTGGGTCGCCGTCGCCTTTCTCGCCTGGCTGAAAATGGTCCGCTGCCCCCGGGCTGGCCGCAAAGTCGCCTTCGCCGCCGTGGTCGGCCTCGCGCTCGCGGTCGGTCAGGCCAACCGCATCACCGGCGTCTTCGCCATCCCCGTGCTCCTCGTCGCCACCCTCGCCCTCTATCCCCGCCAACTCCCCTGGCTCGCCCTCGGCGGCGGCTTCGCGCTTGGTTTCGTGGGCATCGAGGCCGCCATCTACCACTCCCTCACCGGCGACTGGCTCCACAACCTGCACGCGAACCTCGGCGCCCGCGGCCGCAAGGGCACCGAAGCCATCCCGCTCTGGGAGCTGCCGTTCCGCTTTCTGCCCACCCTCTTCCGCCGCCCCATCGACATCGGGTTTAACTCGGCCGCCCTCATCGGCATGGTCCTCGCCTGGACCCGCCTCGGCCTCGCCGGCCGCGCCCTCGTGCTCTACGCCGTCGGTTACATCCTCACCTACAGCTGCGCGCTCCAGGGCATCTCGCCCCCGCGTCCCCTCGTGCGCGACGGCGAGCGCTTCCTCGGCAGCCTCGCCTTCCCGCTTTCCATCCTCTGCGCCTACGCCCTCGCGACCGGCGCCACCTGGCTCCGCGCCCGCGCCACCACCCGCCGCCCGCACCACGCCGAGTTCGCCGCCGCCGTCCTCATTCTCCTCCTCGCCCTCACGCTCCTCAGCAAACGCCCCTTCCGTGGCGAGAACTACCTCGACGCCCTCTCCGTCTACCTCGGCTCCGTGCCCGGCGGCAGCCGCGTGCTGTCGCATGACGCCATGCGCCACATCGCCCACCTCGCCAATCCCGCCGCCGCCGCCCGCGTGAACTGGACCCTCCGCAAGGACCTCCTCGACCCCTCGCCCGAAACCCTCGCCCTCGCCGAAGGCACCGATGAAATCTGGTTCAACCGCAAGTGGATCTGGACCAGCTCCCGCAAGCAGAGCGAATACAGCCGGCTCGACGCCATCGGCGACATCGCCCCCTGGCTGCGCCCGCCCCTCGCCGGCTGGAGCGCCCGCCTCGCCGTGGCCAAGGGCGACGTGCCCGACTTCGTTTTCCTCCACCACCGCGCCGACTCCCGCCCGCTCGAGGAACACGCTCCGGACGGCCCCCTCCTCCGCGACCTCCTCGTGCCCGGCCTCCCCGTCCCGCACACCTGGACCTTTGCCACCCCTCCCCGCGAGCCCCTCGACCTGCCCGCCGTCGCCATCCCGCCGCACCTCGCCGGCCGCACCCTCTTCCTCGCCCTCCGCTACTCCGCCAACACCACGGAACCCGTGCGCGCCGCCGTCACCTTCTCCCGCGGCGACACCCGGCTCGAATTCCTAACCTTCAAACCCTACTTCTTCCCCGCCTCCAGCGAGGACTTCTTCTTCGTCACCATCCCCCCCGGCGCGGATCGTCTGAACATCCGCGTCCGCCTCTCCGAAAAAACCCGCCGCCTCACCCTCGACAGCTTCCGCCTCTTCTCCGAACCCGCCCCCGCGAAATAAGCTTCCGCCCGCCTCCCAATCCCCCTTCAAATCCCATTATGACCCTGCGCGAAATCGCCGAGTTCGTCTCCGGCCACATTGATCCCACCCACGCCGACCTCGCCATCACCGGCCCCGCCTCCCTCGTCGAGGCCGGCCCCGGGGACATCGCCTTCTTCGGCAACGCGAAATACCTGCCCGCCCTCCGCGCCACCCAGGCCAGCGCCGTCCTTGTCCCGCCGCAGCTCACCGAATCCATCCGTCCCGCCACCATCGTCGTCCCCGACCCCGGTGCCGCCTTCGCCGCCGTCCTCGCCCGCTTCGCCCCCGCCCCCATCACCTACCCGGCCGGCATCCACCCCTCCGCCATCATCGACCCCACCGCGACCATCGACCCCACCGCGCACCTCGGCGCCGGCGTCATCGTCGAAGCCGGCGCCACCATCGGCGCCCGCACCGTGCTCGCCGCCCGCGCCTTTGTCGGCCACCACGCCACCATCGGCGCGGATTGCGTCCTCCACGCCGGCGCCACCGTCCGCGAACGCTGCCGCCTCGGCGACCGCGTCATCCTCCAAAACGGTGCCGTCATCGGCTCCGACGGCTTCGGCTACGAACTCCAGAACGGCCGCCACGTCAAAATCCCCCAGACCGGCATCGTCCAGATCGACGACGACGTCGAAATCGGCGCCAACACCGCCATCGACCGCGCCCGCTTCGGCCGCACCTGGATCCAAACCGGCGCGAAAATCGACAACCTCGTCCAGATCGCCCA